>JBBQUU010000010.1:0-85945 GCA_038212175.1 Opitutales bacterium
GTTGTCGGCCGGCGCGATGATCGTGAGGTTGTTGATTGCGCGCAGGGCGGCGAAGTCGTGCAGCGAGTGGTGGGTCGTGCCGAGGGCTCCGTAACTTACGCCGGCACTGATGCCGACGAGGACGACGGGGTTGTCGGAGTAGGCGACGTCGTTCTTGATCTGCTCGAGCGAGCGCGCGGTGAGGAAGCAGGCCGGCGAAACGGCGAAGACGCGTTTGCCGACGGAAGCGAGCCCGGCGGCGACGCCGACGAGGTTCTGCTCTGCGATGCCGACTTCGACGATCTGCTGGGGCAACGCGTCCCCAAAGGGCTTGAGCTTGCCGGAGCCGCGCGAGTCGCTCGTCACGGCGACGACGTGGCGGTCTGCGCGGGCGAGCTCGAGCAAGGTGTCGGCGAAGACGTCGAGGTTGGCGCGACCCAGCTTGAGGCCAAGGCGCGTGGCGGTTTCCTTCGCGGCGACGCTGTACATGGACGGGGCGGGCGCGCTCATGCGGGGACCTCCTCGAAGCGGGCGAGCTGGGCGTCGATCTCGGCGAGCGCGCGGGCGTACTCGTCGTCGTTGGGCACGCCGTGGTGCCACTTGCCGACGTTCTCCATGAAGCTGATGCCGCGGCCCTTGGTCGTGCGGGCGATGACGAGGCTGGGCTTGCCGGGCTCGATCGGTTTTTGCAACGCGGCGGTTAGTTCGGCGAAGTTGTGTCCATTGACGGAGCGAACGGCCCAGCCGAAGGCGGCAAATTTATCCGCGACGGGCTCGCTGTTCATGACGTCGCGGGTGTGTCCGGTGATCTGCAGCGTGTTGCAGTCGAGAATGGCGGTGAGGTTGTCCAACTTGTAGTGGGACGCGGCCATGGCAGCTTCCCAGTTGGAACCCTCGGCGAGTTCTCCGTCGCCGAGCAGCGTGAAGACACGGAAGACGGCGGCGTCCATCTTCCCGCCGATCGCGGCGCCGACGCAGATGGGAAGACCGTGGCCGAGGGCGCCGGTGTTTTGTTCGACGCCCGGCACCTTGCGCGTGGGGTGGCCGACGAAGTGGGACCGGTACCGGCAGAGCGTGTCGAGTTCGGCGTCGGGGAAGAAGCCGCGCGCGGCGAGCACGACGAAGAGCGCCTCGACGGAGTGGCCCTTGCTCTGGACGTAGCGGTCGCGGGCGGGGTCGAGCCGCGTCTCCGGCGAAACGTTCATCACGCGGTGGTAGAGCACGGTGAGGATGTCGAGGCACGACAGGCTGCCGCCGGTGTGGCCGGCGCCGGCCTGCTTGATGATTTCGAGCAGCCTGCGGCGGTGGCGCCAGGCGAGGCGCTCGAGGTCGCGATCGGTGACGGAGCTCATTCGGACGGGGCCTCGTGGTGATAGACTTCCCAGCCGAGGTAGCGGCCGCAGGCTTCGACGAGCACGGCGGCGGTGTGGGAGCCGTTCATGACGACGTGGTGTTCAAAACCCTCGTTGCAGATGTGACGGAGCAGCTTCTGGAGCTTGGGCACCTGGGCGACGGCGCGGTTGCCGAAGGTGCTCAACGTGTCGTTGGTGAGCTGACCTTCGCCGACGTACATGCGAATACGGCCCGTCGTATCGTCGGTGGTGATACGCCCGTAGGTCAGCGGGCCGGCGGTGGTGCGCCCGTCGAGGGCGCCCCAGGTGTTTTCGACGCCGAGAGTCGAGCCGAGGATCGGGGCGGTGCTGATCTTGATGTCGGGCAGGAAGGACTTGGCCCAGTTGCCGCAATGGAAGAGCACGCACTTGTCGTCCTCGGCGCCGTAGTTGTTGTTCCAGTCGACGAGCGCGCTCGGCGAGTCGGCGGCAAGCTGCATCGCGTACATCGTGAGCACGCCGGTGACGTCGACCTCGCACGCGCTCGGCAGCATGGATTCGCTCATCATGCTCATGCTCGTGCAGACGTTGCAGC
This sequence comes from Opitutales bacterium, assembly GCA_038212175.1. Classification (GTDB taxonomy): domain Bacteria; phylum Verrucomicrobiota; class Verrucomicrobiia; order Opitutales; family Opitutaceae; genus CAMAXB01. The sequence goes on from JBBQUU010000010.1 coordinate 1,906, forward strand.
CGTGGTTCTGCTGGACGGAGGTCCAGCACTGGATGGCGGTGGCATGGAGGTGCTGGGCGGAAACGAAGTCGGCCAGCACCACGCCCAAGCGCGCCATTTGAATGAGCTTGGCGGGCGGGACGGCGGCGGTGCTGGCGTAGGCGTTGATGCGGGCGATCTCGGCGACGATGCGCGGATCGGTCTCGGCGACCTTGGCGGCCTGGCCGAGGATTTCAGAGAGATCGACGGTGGTGACGCTGATGCCGGCGCGCTCGAGGATCTTTTCGCTGTAGCGGACGGTATTGAAGGCGCCGGGACGCGCGCCGACCGCACCGAGGCGCGCGCCGCGGACACCGCGCACGACACGGCAGACGGCGATGAAGCGGGCGAGGTCGGCGCGGAAGCTCCCGTCATTCGGATGGATGACGTGCTTCGTGGTAAGCGAGTAGGGGATGCCGGCCTGGCGAAGGTTGTTGCAGACGGAGATCTTGCCGCAGAAGGCGTCGCGGCGACGGATCACGTCGAGACGATCGAGATCGTCGGGGTAACCTTGGACGAGCACGGGTACGTTGAGACCGGCGAGTTTGAGCGTGTCGGCCACGCCCTTCTCGTCGCCGAAGTTGGGCAGGCAGACGAGCACACCGGCGATTTCGTCGCGGTGCTTGCGGAAAAGCTCGGCGCACCGGCGGGCATCGGGGTGCGTTTCAACGCCGCCGAGTTTGGAGTCCTCCGGCGTGAGCATGATGGCCTTGAGACCGAGTTCGGCGAACAAGGCGATGAGGTCGGCGCGGGCTTCGGAGACGAGTTTGTCCGGGAAGAAGTCGCGATTGCCGATGATGACGCCGAGGGTGAGGGAGGGCATTTGGGAAAGGTTTACCCGCCTTTGGCGGGCTGAAAGGGTAGAGGGTAGAGGATAGCGGGGAAAGGGGGTACGGTCTTCCGTGATTTGGGGGAATTGTCGCGGGATCCTAAGCTTAGACCTTCATGCGTGAACCACGATAAGGTTTGAGGAGATAGCGGAGGGGCAAAAGCCAAACGACGAAGGCGCTTGTGGCGCGCTGTTATTTGGGATTTGGCAGGGGGGGATTTGGGATTTCCGGCGAAGCCGGCCGAGGCTTAGAATTCGCGGTTGCGGGCGTTCATGCGGTCGGTGGCGACGGCGAGGAGGATGACGCCGCCCTTGATGACCTGCTGCCAGAACGGGGAAACGTTGAGCAGGAAGAGCCCGTTGTTGAGCACGCCGATGATGAGACAGCCGAGGAGGGTGCCGGTGATGGAGCCGCGGCCGCCGGAGAGAGAGGTGCCGCCAATGACGACGGCAGCGATGGAGTCGAGTTCGTAGCCGAGGCCGGCGTTGGGCTGGGCGGAGTCGAGGCGGGCGGTGACGAGCAGACCGGCCACCCCGGCGAGGGCATAGACCGCAATCTTGATGCGATTGACGTCGAGTCCGGTCAGGAAGGCGGCGCGCTCGTTGCCGCCCACGGCGTAGAGGTGACGTCCGAAGCGCGTGCGCGTCGTAACCACGATGAAAATGAGCGCGAGGATCAGCGTGATCCACACCGGCATGGGCATGCCAAGGAAGGCGCCGGTGCCGAGATGGCCGCCGTTCTTGAGCACGCCGGCGGCGACGGCACCGGACAGGGCGAGGATGGCGCCCACGGAGAGATCGATGCCGCCGCTGAGGATGACGAGCGTCATGCCAATCGAAAGGCAGGCGTTCACCGAGATCTGGCGAAGGATGTTCCAGCCGTTGTCCGGCGTGAGAAAGTTATCCGACAGCAGACTCAGCACGAGGACCATGAGGCCCAGGGCGAGCAGCGACTGGAAGCGGCGGAAAAGCACCTTCTGCTGATTGCCGCCACTGAGTTTGCGGATGCGCTGGTCGAGCGACGGCGTCTTCACGCGGAAGCGATCGAGAAACGGTTTCACGTGCGCGGTCTCGCGGGCGGTGTCCACCAGACCGAAGCGCAAAACCCGCGAAAGACTCGCGAGGCTGGCGTTGGCGCCGACGCTCATCTCGAGCACGAGGCCGTCGTGCTTGCGGTCTTCGGGCGCGAGCACGAGACCTGCCGCGATGGCGTCGGCGGGCGAGGCGAAGCGCACGGGTTGGCCGCCGACAAACACGGCGCCTTCGAGACGCTCCGAGTGCAGGCTGAAGATCGACTCGAGCAACTCCGTCCGTCCGGCACCGACGAGTCCGAAGAGCCCCCACGACCTCGCCGCGGCGCACATCGATGCTCACGTTGTCCAACAAGAGCCTCCGGCCGGTCCCCTGCGTTCGCAGCGACAGTTTTTCGGCACGAAAAACCTCGGTCCCGGCGGACGCGGGGGCTCGCTGGAAAAGCGCCTTCGGTTCCCGCCCCGGCATGAGACGAATGAGGTCGTCGCGGGTGTAGGAGGAGAGCGGGCCCTCGCCGACGTGGCGGCCGTCGCGCATGATCATGACGTCGTCGCCGATGCGGTTCAGCTCCTCCATCTTGTGGGTGATGTAGATGAGGGCCACGCCGCGGCGCTTGATTTCACCGATCAGGGTGAAAAGCACGTCGACCTCATGCGCGGACAACGACGACGTCGGTTCATCGAGAATGAGCACGCGCACCTCCGTCGAGATGGCCTTGGCGATCGCCACCAGTTGCTGCTGGGCGACGCGCAGGCGTGCGACCGGTGTCCCGGGTTCGACGTCGAGGTCGACCCGTTTCAACAGGGCGCGGGTGTCGGCATGCAGGCGTCCGTAGTCGATCAGCCCGGAGCGGGTGAGCGGTTCGCGTCCGAGGAAGACATTTTCCGCCACGGACAGATGTGGGATGAGATTGAGTTCCTGGAAGATCATCCCGATCCCGTGTTCCTGGGCGGCGCGCGGACTCGCGAAGCGCACGTCGCGGCCATCGAGCGCGAGTGTGCCGGCGTCGGGCTGGAGCACGCCGGCGAGGATGTTCATCAAGGTGGATTTGCCCGCGCCGTTCTCGCCGAGCAAGGCGAGCAGGCGCCCGCGACAGGCGCGCAGGTGAACGCCGTCGAGCGCGCGCACGCCCGGGAACTCCCTGGTGATCCCGGTCGCGGTCAGAATGACGTCGTCGATCGTATCCATCAAATCACTTCACTTCCACCCGCAGCGGTGTGAACGCCAGCAGCGGAGCGGCGGGATCGGCCGGGAGGCTGCCGGGAACCTCGACGGCGCCGGTGAAGGCGATGGTTGCGCCCTCAGGCAGCCCGGCCGGGAGGGCCGGGAGGACGCGCTCTTCGACGAGGGCGTTCAGCGCGGTGGTTGACGGCCGGCCGGTGCCGGAGCTGGCGGAGGTCTTTCGCGTGGCGGCGGAGCACGACCTCGTGATCGCGACCGGGCACGCCTCGGCGGAGGAATCGCTGGTGCTGATCGATGCGGCGCGCGCGGCCGGGGTGAAGCACGTGTTGGTCACCCATGCGTTGTCGCCGCAACTCGGTGCGACGGACGAGCACCTGCGGGAGATGGTCCGGCGCGGCGCGTGGGTGGAGCTGGTGTGGTTGCAGCATCAGCCGCCGGTGGCGGTGCCGGTTGCGCGGGCGATCGCGCTCATTCGAGCGGTGGGGGCGGAGCATGTCGTGATTGCCTCGGACTTCGGCCAGGAGACCAATCCGCCTCCGGCGGAAGGGTTGCGCGCCTTCATCGTCGCACTCCGCGAGGGGGGCATCACACCCGAGCAGATCGATCTGCTGGCGAGACGGAATCCAGCGCGGTTGCTGGGATTGGCGGAGCAGCTGTGATGCCAGCGCCGATACGTTCACGCCACCGTTGGGCTATGCGGGCACCTACCTCTGCAGTTACACCGTGGCGTCGTCTGAGCGCCTGCGCACCCTGTAAGCGAGGCATCGAGATTAGGCGCCAGGCCGGACGGCTACATGTTCGTAATACGAACATGTTATCCGGGGCTCTCGGCTGACCGTGGTTCAGTCCTTATCGCCCGTCGTCAGCACGCCGACCCGTTTCGCGGAAATTCTCACAGGAGGTCGCCGAGGTCGCAGAGAAACCCTTGGACGTAAGTATGCAGTTGAAGGTAACCACAGATGCCTTGCCTGGCATTGCAGCCTCTGCGCACTCTTGGTGCCTCTTGTGAATAGGCGCTGGTCCCCAGTGAAAAATACGACGTTTATCATTGCCGACGATTTGACCGGTGCCGCCGATGCGGCGCTGCCGTTTTGGCGGGCGGGGAGGCGGGCGGCGGTGGTGGTGGATCCGGAGGCCTCCTGGCCGGAGGGTGCGGAGGTCGTGTCGATCTGCACGCATTCGCGGGCGTTGATCGAGCGGGAGGCGGCCGGAATCGTGGCCGCCGTGGCAGCACGACTCCCGACGCAGGCGGTGTGGTTCAAGAAAATCGACTCGACGCTGCGCGGGTGGGTCGGGGCCGAAACGCGGGCGATGCAGGCGGCGCAGCCCGGACGCAACATCGTGTTTGCGCCCGCGTATCCATCGCGTGGACGCACATGGGAGGGCGATGGGGTGTATCGGGTGGGCGGCGTGCCGTTGGCGGAGACGGAATTTGCCGCCGAGGTCGTGGGGCTCGACGGGGACTCTCACCTGAACGGCTTTTTGCGCCGGCATTTTGGCGAATCCATTCCTGACTGCGTGCGAGCGGTGAGCGTGGAGGATCTGGCGGCGGCGGTGATGGCGTCGGACCGCGAATCGGTGGTGTGGGTGGGGTCGTCAGGGCTCGGCCTGGCGCTGGCCGGGCCGGAGGCGCGTCCGCGTCCACCGACAGAGTTGCCGGAGAGGTTGGCGGCGGGGCGGATCGTGGTCGCGGCGGGCAGTCGGCGCGGGCTCACGGCGCGACAAGTCGCGCGGTTGCAACAGGCGCTGGGTGGGGATGCCGACGCCGAGGCGGCGGTGTTGCGCGTACCCGATGCGGCCTTCGATCCGACGCAGGGCTTGCGCTTGGCGGACGATCTCGGGCGACGTGCGGCGGAGGCCGTGCGCCGCTGGGGGAGCTGCGGATTGATCCTTACCGGTGGCGATATTGCGGGGGCTACGTTCCGGCACCTCGGGGCAACGTCGGCGGAGGTGGTGGGCGAAGTGGAAGACGGCCTGCCGGTCCTGCGTGTGGGAGGCTTTCTCGTGGTCACGAAGGCAGGCGGTTTTGGGGACGAGTTTTCCCTCGTGCGTGCCTATCAGCGCCTGTCGGAATTGTTGTGATGAACCTTCCCGTAGTTGCCATCACGTTGGGCGATCCGGCCGGTATCGGACCCGAGATCATCCTGAAGGCGCTGGCGCGGCCGGAGGTGCAGGCGGCCTGCCGGCCCGTGGTGGTCGGTTCGGCCGCAGTGCTCGCCGAAGTGTCGCGACGTCTAGGTCTGCCGTCGGCCGCGGAGATTGAGGACATCCCGCTGGCTTTGTCCGACTTCGAGCCCGGCAAGGAATCGCCGGCCGCGGGACGCGCCGCGGTGCTCGCCGTGAAGCGCGCGGTGGCGATGGTGCAGTCCGGTCAGGCGGGAGCGATCGCAACGGGTCCGCTCAACAAGGCGGCGATGTTTTCGGCCGGGTTCACGTATCCCGGGCACACGGAGTTGTTGGCGGAACTGGCGGGGGTGAAGGACTACACCATGATGCTCGCGGCCGGGAAGCTGCGCGTCGTGCACACCTCGACGCATGTCAGCCTGAGCGAAGCGATCCGACGCGTGACCCGTGCGCGCGTCGCCACGGTGATCCGGCTGGCGCACGAGACCTTGCGGCGCATGGGGATTGAGCGTCCGCGCGTGGCGGTGGCGGGCTTGAACCCGCATGCGGGCGAGGGCGGACTCTTTGGCACGGAGGAGATCGACCACATTGCGCCCGCGATCGCGGAGGCGCGGGCGACGGGTATTGACGCCAGCGGACCGTGGCCCGGGGACACGGTGTTTTTCCGCTGCGCGCGCGGCGACTTCGATGTCGTCGTCGCGCAGTATCACGATCAGGGGCATGTGGCGGTGAAGCAGGCGGGTTTTGAACACGGCGTGAACATCACCGCCGGCTTGCCGTTTTTCCGTGTGTCGGTTGACCATGGCACCGCGTTCGACCTCGCGTGGCAGGGCAAGGCGAGCGATCGGTCGATGACCGAGGCGATCTTGCTGGCGGCGGAGCTGGCCGCGGCGCCGCGGGTGTAGCGAGGGTTGGGAGGTGACGCGGGTGGGGCGGGGTTTGCGCGCCTCTGGGTCGGACGCCGGGTCGGGCTTGCCCGCCTTTGGAGGAAACGCCGGGTCAGGGGACCCGGCCTACAGGGTGGTTTTGGCGCGGTGACTTGGCGATTGGACTTCGGTGACCGTCAGATGGCCGCGGGCTGTTTTTCACGGCGCGAATCTTGTTTCATATACACCGGAACATCGATCGCGGGTAACATCTTAAACAACAAATGCCGTCCGACGGATTGCGTCCGCCTTCGCGGTTGCCCTGTAATGCCACCATGAGTCATCCCACCGACATCCGTCCGATTGCGGCCACGTTGTACGCCCTCCCGGTTTCCACGCGCACGCCGCTCAAGTTCGGCCGCGAGGCGGTCAGCCGCATCCGTTGCGCGCGGGTGCGTCTGCGCGTGCGTGATCGACAGGGTCGGGAGGCGGACGGCTGGGCGGAGACTCCGCTGTCGGTGACGTGGGTCTGGCCGAGCACGCTCACCTTCGAGGAGCGTGAACGTGCGCTGCTGGCTTTCTCGGTCGAGCTGGCGAAATGCTGGGCGGCGTTTGATGTGATGGGCGACGTCTTTGAGGTGGGCCATGCCTTTCAGAAAGGCCCGTTGGTGGAGGCGTGGCGCCAGTTCAACGAGACCACGACCCTTTCGGAGCCGATGCCCTGGCTGGCGGCCTTGGTGTGCTGCTCAGCCTTCGATCTCGCGTTGCACGACGCCTTCGGTATCGCCGCGGGTCGACCCGTCTACGAGCTCTACGGGCCGGATCATCTCAATCGCGATCTGGCGACATACCTGACACCCGCCGCGGGGGCCGCGGTGTCCTTCGCGGGGCTTTATCCGCGGGACTTCCTCGCGAAGACCCCGGTGCAACGCCTGCCGGTCTGGCATCTCGTGGGCGGCCTCGATGCCGTGCGGCCGGACGAGTTGACCGGAAAGGAACCGAAGGACGGACATCCGGTGCTCCTGGCCGACTGGATCCGGCGCGACGGGTTGAAGTGCCTGAAGTTCAAGTTGCGCGGGGATGATTTCGACTGGGATTACCAACGGACCGTCGACATCGGCCGCGTGGCCCTGGAGTTGGGCGTCGACTGGCTAACGGCGGACTTCAACTGCACGGCTAAGGATGTCGACTACGTGGTCACGTTTCTGGATCGCCTGATGGCGGAGCATCCGCGCATCTACGGCAGCATTCTCTACGTCGAGCAGCCGTTCCCGTACGATCTGGACAAGTACCCGCTCGACGTGCACGCGATCGGGGCGCGCAAACCGCTGTTCATGGACGAGAGCGCGCATGACTGGGAGCACGTCGCCCGTGGGCGTGAGCTCGGCTGGACAAGCGTGGCGCTCAAGACCTGCAAGACGCAGACTGGCGCCGTGCTCGCGGCCTGCTGGGCCAAGGCTCACGGGATGACCCTGATGGTGCAGGACCTCACGAACCCCATGCTCGCGATGCTGCCGCATGCGCAGCTCGCGGCGCATGTGGGCACGATCATGGGCGTGGAAAGCAATGCGACGCAGTTCTATCCCGCGGCCTCGGAGCCCGAGGCGAAGGTGCATCCGGGATTGTTTTACCGAAAAGACGGGCATCTTTCGCTCGGCAGCATTCGCGGTCCGGGCTTCGGCTACCGGTTGGCCGAGATCCAGCGGACGTTGCCGGCGCCCTCAGGGGTCTTTCCGTAAACGCACAGGAGCGCCCGGGCGGAGCGCCGAGTCCCAGCTCGGCCTTCCGCGTGCCCCTGTATCCTCCGTTTGATTACACCGGTCAAGGACCAGACAACGATCTTAATTCACAGGAGGGCGCAGAGAGCGCTGAGGTTTTAGGAATTTTTCTCTTACTTCTTAATCATACTCTTTCTCCTTCCGGGAGTCTATTGCGCGGGATCAATCACAGACATCGAGCCGTGCTTTACAGGAGGCAACAGAGGAAACGGAGAGAGGAGGGTAGCCATCTACCAGCTTTTTCTACCATCTGCTCTCCCGCTCTGATCTCCTGCGTGAGGGTCGAATGAAGCAGCGGCTGGGACGGGATGGACGGAGGCCGAGCTGGTGCTCCCTCGGGACGTCGAGTTGGTCTGAAGGAGCGGCGACACTCTTGTCGCCGGGTTGGGATGCCGGACGGCGCGCGCACGCCCATCGGCGGCAAGCCCTCCAAAGGCGGTTAAAAGTGCCGTCGCTCCTTCAAACCAACTCGACCTCGGTCTGGCAGCGCGTCGGCACTCCGCCCTGTTCAACCACCGCGACGGAGTTCTTCGGGCGTTTGGCTGCCGCCGTCGCTGGTGGGGCCGGCCAGCGGCGGGGTTTCAAAATAGCGGCCGTCGTCGATCATGCGGGGATCGGCGGTGCGGAGGAGTTCCTCCTTCAGGCGTTGTTCCAGCCGGGTCTGAACGGCGGCGTAGGCGGGCTGGCCGGCGACGTTGGTGATTTGGTGCGGGTCTTTCGCGAGGTCGTAGAGTTCCAGGCGCGGACGCTTGCCGTAAGCGCGTTCGTAATACGAACGCCATTGCGGCTCGTGGCGGTTGAGCACGAGCCAGGCTTTTGTCGGGCCCGCGTCGTCGTCGGGCAGGCTGACGCGGGTCTCTTCGGTCAGATCCTCGGCGGTGGGAGGGTTGTCACCATCGAGTCGATACGGTTCGCCCATGGGCCAGCGGTCGGGCTCGAAATTGATGATGAAAAGGTGGTCGTGCGTGCGGATGGCGCGCTGCGGGTAGGGCAGGTAGGCGTCGCGGGCGTTTTCCACGTGACGTTCGCGTCCGATGAACACGGCGTCGCGCGCGGGATCTAGGCGTCCGGACTTTCCGGCGGCAAACAGAGGCTGGAGGGAGCGTCCGGTCATGTTGGCGGTGGGCGTGAGTCCGGCCGACTCGAGAAACGTGGGGGCGAGGTCGGTGAGGCTGACGAGGTCGTCGATGACGACGCCGCGCGCGACCCCCGGGCCGCTCACGAGCAGCGGCACCGCTGAGCCGAAGTCGTAAAGGTTGCACTTGCCGTAGGGAAAGCCGGGCGTGCCATGGTCACCGCTGAGCACAATCAGGGTCTTGTCGATCTCTCCGAGATCCTCGAGGCGTCGCAGGATGAGGCCGACGGCGGCATCGAAGGCTATGATCTCGCCAAAATAGTCCGCGAGATCCTCGCGTACCTCCGGCGTGTCGGGCAAGAAGGGCGGCATCTTCCCTTTGAGGTCTTCGGGGTTCAGGCCCCAGAGGGCCGCGCCGGAGCCGCGGATCCACTTCCGGTGCACGTTGGTCGGCCCGAACCAGTAGCAGAGTGGCTGGCCGGCGGGGCGGGCGGCGAGGAAGGCCTCGAAGTTGGCGGCGACCTCGTCGTAAAGCTCCTGTTTGGCGGACTCGGCGGACGCGCCGGCGGCCACCCGGCGGGTGACGTGCTGCGAGAAGGTGTTGAAGGCGCGGCCGGCCGGTTCGTAACGATGGCGCTGGCCCCCGTAGGGCGCGTCGACGGGCGTGCCGGGGCTCCAGACCTTGTGGGCCTTGCCGAGGTGGTAGCCGGCGTCCCGCAGCATCAGCGGATACGACGGGATGGAGTCGTCCCAGACGGCGCCGCGCAGGATGGAGCCGCGTCCGGTGCGCCAGAAATGCTGGCCGGACAACAGCGCACTGCGACTGGGCGTGCACGAGGGCGCGGAGACGAAGGCGCGGCGAAAGGTCGCGCCCGCGCGGGCGACGCGGTCGATGTTCGGCGTGCGCCCGCGAAGCAGATCGTTCACGGTGCCTTCACCGTCGATCTCGGCATAGATGCCGGCATGGCGTCCCCAGTCGTCCGCGAAGAGAAAAATGATGTTCGGACGATTTTCAGCGCGCAGCGCGCTGATAATCGTAAGGGGGAGCAGGGAGAGGAGGAGGGTGGAGAGGAGGCGGGGCATGGGAATTTTAATTGAGAGGTTATCCGGGGGCGTCCCGGCTAGTGTTTTGCAGCGGGGTTCGCCAGGGCGGGGCGGTATTCGTTCTTCCAATGCGTGCGCAGCTGGCCGCGCAGCGACTCGACGACGTTTGCGTAGAGCGGATCGTTGACCAGGTTGCGCGATTCCCTCGGGTCAGCGTCGTAGTCGTAGAGCTCGGCGCCGGCGCGACCGTTGTCCCACTCCGTGTAGCGGTGGCTTTCGGTGCGGATGCTGTGGCCGGCGAAACGGCCCCGCCACACCTGGGTGAACGCGGGGCGATTCCATTCGGCCTCGGGGTCGTCGAGCAGCGGGCGCAGGCTCTGTCCCTCGACGTGCGCGGGTTTTGGCAGGTTGCAGAGATCGGCGAGGGTGGCGTAGAGGTCGAGCAGCTCGACCGTGCGCGGCGAGCCCCGGCCTTGGGAAGCCTGTCCCGGGGCGGCGATGATGAGCGGATTGCGGGCGGAACGCTCGTAGAGGCTTTGTTTCTTCCACAGGCCGTGGTCGCCCACGTGGTAGCCGTGGTCGCTCCAAAAGACGACGATGGTGTTGTCGGCGAGGCCGAGACGATCGAGGGCGTCGAGCAGGCGTCCGACCTGGGCGTCCACGAAACTGATCGCGGCCCAGTAGGCTTGGAGGGATTCCCGCGCCTGCTCCTCGGTCACGCCGAACCACGGCCATGGCCGGGTTGAGGTGAGGGCGGGCTGCGGGCGGTCGGCGACGTCCGCCTCGGTGACCTTGGGCAGGTCGATCGAGTCGAGCGGATACAGGTCGAAGTATTTCTTTGGCGCCACGTAGGGGCAGTGCGGCCGGTAGAAGCCGGCGGCGAGGAAGAAGGGCCGGTCGTGGTGCTTCTCCATCAGGCGGATGATGTCCGTGGCGACCATGCCGTCGGTCTGCTCCCCGTCGGTGCCCTCGGCGCTCAGAAGGCTGAGCGAGCTGCCAAGTCCGCGCTGCGGCGTGTGATTGATGATCAGGTGCTCCTCGACCTTGTCGCGACCGTAAGGATTGGTCCGTTCGTCCCATGACGCGGGATCGTCGAGGCCGTCGGTGCCGATCTGGCCGGGATTGCCGTAGTGATAAATCTTGCCCACGCGCGCCGCCACGTAGCCGTGCTGGCGGAAGAGTTGCGGCAACGTGACGACGTCCGGGACCTTGTCGCGAAAGTGGGTGGTGAGGTCGTAGACCTGCGCGACGTCGGGGCGAAGGCCGGTCATGACCGACGTGCGGCTCGGCGAGCAGAGCGGGAACTGGCAATAGGCGCGGTCGAAACGCGTGCCGCGGCCGGCCAGCCGGTCGATGTGCGGCGATTTAACCAGTTGGTGTCCATAGGTGCCGAGATCGTTGTTCATGTCGTCGACCGCGATGAACAGGACGTTGGGGCGGCTCCCGGCGCCGAAAAGCGCAAGTGGCAGTAAAACGGCGAGGACAAACAGGGGCAGGCGCATGGGCAACTGGAAGGGTAGACGGACGAGAGCGACGTTCAGGGATGAGGCGTCCGGCTGTAAACCCTGTCTGATAATACCCATCGATCAACAGAAGACGATCCGGTTTCACAGGAGGTCGCAGAGGGCGCGGAGGGGTTGGGGATCGTTCTCGTTCTCTTAATCTTTCTCTTTCTCCTGTCGTGGATCGGGTGCGGCGCACGTTTTAAGGGGGGATTGCCCGAAACGCGGTCAGCGCCCGCGTCCACAACGGCGGATGCCCGGCGACGGATTGGGACGTGGCTGCACGATCCTCACGGTGCCGCCCTCTGTCCTGGGGGCCGATTTCCACGGCCGGTGACGGATGTCAGGGCGTCGCCAAGCTCGCGGCGGGCCGCGTCGGCTTGGGCGAGCAGGGTGGCAACGACGTCTGGATGCTGACGGCTGACGTTGTTCGCTTCGGCGGGGTCGTCGCGCACGTTGTACAGCTCCGGACGTTCGATCTGCTTCTGGGCGTACTTCGCGGGGATACCCCCGGCGCCTCCCGGGCGGCCATCAAGCGTCCGGTAGCGGTGCGGCAGGACGAGTTTCCAACGCCCATCGGCCGAGGTTACGGATTGGAGTTCGTTTTGAGCGAACCACGTGAAGTAAGCGGTGTGCGGGTTGACGGCGCCCGGTTCGCCTTTGAGCAAGGGCCAGACGTCGCGGCCATCGATGGGCAACGCGGGTGGGGGCGCGCCGATTAGCCCTGCGAGCGTGGGCAGCAAATCGATCGTCATCAGCATGGCGTCGCTTGTCGTCCCCCCGGGCAGCGTCCCGGGCCAGTGCATCACGCAGGGGACGCGCGTGCCGCCCTCCCACGCGGTGCCCTTGCCCTCGCGGTGCGGTGCCGAGGAGCCGGCGTGCTCGCCGTAGCTCAGCCATGGGCCGTTGTCGCTCGTGAAGATGACCAAGGTGTTTTCGGCGATGCCGTGCCGTTCCAAGGCGGCGAGGATCTGGCCGGCGGACCAGTCGAGTTCTTGAATCACATCGCCATAGAGTCCGGCGCCGGAGGCCCCGACAAACGCCTCGCTGGCGAAAAGCGGCACGTGGGGTTGCGGATGGGCGAGGTAGAAGAAAAAAGGCTTGTCGTGATGGCGATCGATGAAATCGACGGCGCGTGCGGTGAAGCGCTGGGTGAACTGGGCTTGTTGCGCGGGGCTGACATCGGGTTCGACGACTTTATCGCCCTCGAAGAGCGGCAGGGGCGGGTACGTGCCGGGCCTGGCCTCGGGGTGATGCGGCCACATGTCATTGGAGTACGGGATGCCGAGGAACTCGTCGAAGCCGTGGCGCAGCGGAAGAAATTCGCGGTGGTGTCCGAGGTGCCACTTGCCCGCCATGCCGGTCGCGTAGCCCTGCTGTTTGAACATGCGCGGGAGGGTGAGCTCCTTGGGATCGAGACCGTGCGTGGCCGTGGGTCCGAGCGCGCCGTGGATCCCGACGCGATTGCTGTAGGAGCCGGTGAGCAACGAGGCGCGCGAAGCCGAGCAGACCGGCTGCGAGACGTGGAAATTCGTAAACGTGCGCCCGCCGCGCGCCATGCGGTCCAGATGCGGCGTGGCGTACGTCGTCGCCCCGAACGGCCCGATGTCGCCGTAGCCCATGTCGTCGATGAAGATCACGACGACGTTCGGACGGTTTTCGGCGCGCGACGCGCCGAAAACCGGAAGGGTGAGCAGGGCGAGGGAAACGGAGGTTATAAGGAGGCGCATGGGGATTGGGCGATCCGGTCTCACAGGAGTAAACGGAGGTAACAGAGAGAGGAAAGTGGATAGAGCCACTTAACCGTCTACGGTCTTGCGGCGGATGGGTGTGCGCACGCCGCCCGGTATCCAAACCCGGCGACAAGAGTGTCGCCGCTGCTTGATTGATCATCAGACGACGATTCCGCCTGACCGACCTAGGCGGTGTGCGGGTGCTTGTAGCCCGCGCGGTACTCGTGTTTGAGCAGTTTCGAGGCGGTCGGGTTGCCGATGAAGTCTTCCTTGGCGGCGTCCCAACGCAGGCGCCCGCCCGTCTCGTAGGCGATCATGGCGAGCTTGACCGTGGAGGTCGTCATGTGCGCTTCGGCGACGCTGGTGCCGGCGGGCTTTCGCGTGCGCACGGAGTCGAGGAACTCGGCCATGTGCAGATTGGAGAGGTTGCCCTCAACCTGATGAACGACGCGCGGGGAATCTTTGGCGCCGGGGATCTCGATCCAGCGGTTGTCCGCGACGAAAACGGATCCGCTCTCGCAGAAGAACATGATGCCGTTGTTGATTTCCGGCGTGTACTCCTGCGCGCCCCAGAGGCGGTGGCGCCACGTGACGGGACAACGGGCGAACTCGAACATCACGTTCAGCGTATCCGGCGTTGTGATACGGCCGTGGTGCTTGAAAATGCCTCCGGCCGAGGTGATGGCGTTGGGCGTGGTTTCACCGAGGATCATCCGCGTCGCGTCGATCAAATGGATGCCCCAATCGTAGAGGTGGCCCTGGCCAGTGGTCTTTTCGAGACGCCAGCTGAGGTGTCCGACCTGTTCGCTGTACGGGATCAAGGGAGCCGGGCCGCACCAGGCGTCCCAGTCGAGGGTGGGGGGCGGGGCGACGGGCGTGGGATCCTTGAGGCCGGCGGAGAAGTTGATCTGCGCCTCGGCCTGGACCACGCGTCCGAATTTGCCGCCGTCGAGGAAGTCGCGCACCTGTTTGTAGGCGTCGCTCTGCCGGCGTTGGAAGCCGACCTGCACGATGCGTCCGCTGCGTTCCGCGGCGTTGACCATGGCACGGCCCTCGCGGATGTCGGCGGCGAGCGGTTTCTCGCAATAAACATCGAGGCCCCGGTTTACTGCGGCGATGAACTGCAGGGCGTGCCACTGGGTGGGCGTGCCGATGATGACGGCCTCCATGCCGTCGACGCCGAGCAGTTCCTCGTAGTTCTTGAAGGTGCGAGGGCGGACGCCCTGGACGGCCTCGATTTCGACGGCGGCCTTCTCGAGGTGGGCGCTGTCGACGTCGCAGAGGGCCACGATCTCGATGCCTTTGACGGCAAATCCGGCCTTGGCCACGACGAGCCCCCACCAGCCGGTGCCGATGAGGCCGATTTTGACGCGGCGTGCCTGGCTTAGGGGAGCGGCGGCGGCGAACGACTTGGTTTGAGTGAGAGCGGCGGCGCCGATGGCGGCGGAGCCGAGGAAGTGGCGGCGGGTAACGGGGTTCACGAAGGTCGAGTTTCCACGAAGCGACGACGGCGAAAAGCCTAAACGCGCGGTGATGCGGGGCGGGTGGGGCGGTTTCTGATCGGAAGATCGGACGGATTGGGCGGATCTGGCTTACGGCCGCTCCCGGAGCACGGCGCGGGCGAGGGCGGGGGTGCCGTCGTTGGGGGCGGGGGTCAGGCCGATCGTGGCGCAGAGCAGCTGGTAGAGGTCGACGTTGTCGATTTCGCCGAGCACGACGCCGCGACGATAGCGGGGGCCCCACGCAAGGAAGGTGGCGGCCATGTCGGGGGCTGCGTCGTCGTAGCCGTGGGCGCTGGCCTCGAGGCGGCGGTTGGGGCCGAGGGAGGAGCGCAAAGCAAGCTTCCCGCCGGGTTCCGCCACGATCACGACCGGGGAGATGCGTGGTTGCTCGGCGAGCTGCCAGCGTTCAGGCAGTTCCTCGCGGCGGTAGACGCGAAAATCGTCCGGCAGGCGGGCAAGTTTTGCCATCATCTCGTCGACGGTGAGCGGAGGGACCGGCCAGAGACCCGTGACCGGCCCGATGAAAGACACGTTCGCCTCTTTCTCCGGTACGAGCCAATCGTCGAGCGCACGTACGCGGGCCTGGTCGACCGGGGTCATGCCATGATCGGCCGCGATCACGAGATGAACGCGGTCCGTCAACTTGAGCTGCTCGATGCCGGCGCGCAAGTCGCTGATCGCGTGGTCGAGCTGGGCAACGGTTTCGCGCAGCGGATCGCTGTCGACGCCAAAGGTGTGCCCGGCGGTGTCGGCGTGGTGAAAGTAGAGCGTGATCACCCGGGGTCGTTCGGCTTCGGGCAAGGCGAGCCACGCGAGGACCTGGTTGACCCGATCCGCGATCGGCAAGTCCTGCTGGTAAGAAAACCAATGCCGGGGGCGCATGCCGCGGATCTCGGCCTCCGAGCCCGGCCAGAACATGCATGCGCTGATCACTCCCTGGCGTTCGGCCGTCACCCAGATCGGTTCACCGCCCCAGAAGGCGTCGGCCTGCGGTTGCGGCGCGCCGTAATTAAAAATCAGGCCGGTCTGGGGTTCGATGAACCGGTTGCCGACAATCCCGTGGTGACCGGGACGCAGGCCGGTGACCATCGTATAGTGATTCGGGAAGGTGCTGGTGGGAAAACTAGGACGCATCCGCTCGGCGCGCACGCCCTCGGCGCTGAGTTTCCCGAGTTCGGGCAAGTTGTACCGCTCGATGTAGTCCCAGCGAAACCCGTCGAGACTCACAAGAATGACAACGGGTGCAGGATCGCTGGAAACGCCCGTCGGCTGGGCGCACCCGGCGTAGGCCGTCAGCGCGGCGGCGATCAGGAGGCGGAGCAAGTTGTTCATGGCTTAAGCTTCACCCGCGTCGCCCCCCACGACCCGGAACGCTCGTCGCAGGCCTCGACGGCGGCGACGCATGGCAGGCGGGCGAGCAGGGCGTGCACGGTGGTACGCAGGGTGCCCGTGCCTTTGCCGTGGATGATCCGAACCGAGAGAATCCCTTTGGCGCGGCATTCCTCCAGGTAGGCGGGGATCAGTTCGCCGAGGTCCGAGGGGCGAAAGGTGTGCAGGTCGAGCTCGTCCGTGATTGGCAGGGGAACGGGTTCGTCGTCGCTGGGCACGAGTCATTAGGGTGTGAGGAGCCGCGAGGGTGGCAACTGCGGAGGGAGGGATTTGCAACCCCCGCCGATTGAATCTGTAGTGGTAGCCGCGGGCGCTGACCGCGGTCCGTAGATAGCGTCCGACACCAAGACCAGTTCCCGCGGAATTTTCTCACAGGGCAGATTTCAGGATACGATCCGGATTCCAAGCATCACAGACCACCGAGGAGCCTCAGAACCGCGGTCAGCCCCGCGGCTACACTTCCTATTCGGTATTTATCGGGGTCAATTCAGACCCTTAGGCGTTGGACGTTCGATGTTGGATGTTCAAGGATGTTCTTCACGACAGAATATCCTTGGGATCTTCGGGGTACTTGTCCTTGGGCTTCTCAGTCGGCTTTTCCGCCGAAGGCTCACTTGGTTCTTCCATCGGGTATTCGTCGGGCGTGTCCACAGGCGCAACGGGCGGTCTGGCCGCCTCGATGCGTGGGGCGGGCTTGGGCGGCGGCTGTTCCGACGACGGGGCGCTGTCGATCGCGCGCTTGATTTCGTCCTCCACGCCGGCGGCGGCGCGTTTGAATTCGCGCATGGATTTACCAAGGCCGCGGGCGAAGTCGGGCAGCTTCTTCCCTCCAAACAGCAAAAGGACGAGCAGGAAGACCAGCACCATTTCGGGGCCGCCGATGCCGTCGATGAAAGCAAGAGGAAGGAAAGGCATGGGAAGGAGGGGGCGCCGGGTGCCGGACGATGGCGGCAGGCGCGTCAGGTCAGACCATGCGACGAACCCTGCGGCGGGCAAGCTCCGGCGTACGACGCCGGGCGGAACATCATTTCACCGCCACCTCGACGACAAAGCTTTGCGACTGACCTGGCTGCACCCAATGCAGGCCCAGCTTATGTTCGACGGCGTTGGCGGGGCCCATCCACGGTTCGACGCAATAGAAGGGCGAGTCGTCCTGGAGCGTCCACGTGACGAAGGTCGCCTCGGGTGGCGGAACCTTGTCGGCGCCGAGCCGCACGGCCACCTCGCCCGGAGCGCCGGTCGGGCCGAATACGACCTTGTTGTGCTTCAGCCCGAGGTGAAACGTGTCCACGAGGTCGGGCAGGTTGAGCGGGACCTCCGGGCCGATCGCGGGTCCGGGAACAAGCGAGCCGGTCGGCGTCTGGCGCAGGGTGCGCGTGGCGGGGATGCGGATGGCGTAGTCGGCGCGCGAGGTTCCCTCGGTCCAGGGCGTGGTAAAGTAGAAGTGGTGTCCGGCACTCCACGGGATCGGCCGCGTGTCGAGGTTGGCGAGCACGAATTCGCACATCAGCCCGAGCGGGGCGAAGCGGTAGATGACGGTGAACTCGTAGTCGTACGGGTAGGCGGCGCGCGCCTCGTCGCCCGGCTGGAAGGTGGCCGCGAAGCCGCGCTCGTCGAGACGCGAGACCTTGAAGTTGCCCTGACGCGCCAGGCCATGCATGGGCATGGGCCGTCGTTCGCCGTTGGGGTCGCGCCAGAAATGGATGTCCCCCTTGTCGAAGGTGCGCGCGTTGAAGGGAAACAGGATGGGGTTGCCGCCGCGCACCTTGAAGAAGTCCTCCGGCGGTCCGGGCTGCTCGGGCCAGTAAATCACGTCGCGCACGGAGCCGTCGCCGTGAGTGACATGCCAGTGCATGAGCCGCGCGCCATGCTCGGGCAGGGCGAGGAACGTCGACGAGCCCACGTTCCAGCGGGTGAGGGTGAGGCCTTGGTACGGGACGCGCTCCATGATCACCGTTTTCGTGGCGGGCCGGAGCCCGTCACGCAAAAGGATTTTTGGAAAGGCTGCGTCGATTTATAACGTTACGGACCCTCGCGATGCTTGCGCGGGCGCGCGGCGCGCGTAAAGGTGCAGGCAATCGATGCGCAAGTTCCCCGTCCTGCTGGTTTTGTTGGCTTCGTTTTTCGCCGGATCGCTCCCCGCCCAGGAGTCGTCGGAATCACCTGCTGTGCCCGCGGCCGTCCCGGACGCGTTGCCCGAATCGGACGCTCCCCGCGGTGCGGGCCCGGCGAACGTGGTCGTGATTCCCATCCGGCAGGACATCGCCAAGCCGATTTTCTACGTGCTGCGGCGCGGATTGAAGGAGGCGATTGAGAAGAAGGCCGACGTCGTCGTGCTCGATATGAAGACGCCTGGCGGCGCCCTCGATGTGACCTTCGACATCATGGAAGCGCTGGGCCGTTTCCCCGGGCACACGATCACGTTTGTGAACAGCGAGGCGATCTCGGCGGGCGCGTTCATCTCGGCGGTGACGGACGACATCTGGTTTTCGCCTGATGGCGTGATTGGCGCGGCCGCTCCCGTGCTTTCCGGTGGAGGCGAGATCGATGCGTCGATGAAGCAGAAGATCGTCAGCTACCTTCGCGCCCGCGTCCGGGCAGCCTCCGAGGGCAAAGGTTATCGCGGTCAGGTCATCTCGGCGATGATCGACGCCGACTACGAACTCAAGATCGGCGACGAGGTGCTCAAGCCCAAGGGCGAACTGCTGTCGCTCACCGCGAGCGAGGCCAGCAAGACCTACGGTGACCCCCCGCAACCGCTGCTCGCGACCGGCATTGCCGCGGATGTAGAGGCGCTTTTGACCCAGAAATTCGGTGCGGGCGGCTATACCGTGACCACGCTGGAGGTCACCTGGTCTGAGCAGCTCGCGCAGCACCTCAATGGGTTTGCGCCAATCTTTCTGGGACTCGGCCTGTTTGCGCTCTTCATCGAGTTCAAGACGCCCGGTTTCGGCGTGTTCGGCTTCGCCGGCATTGTGCTGCTGATGGTCGTATTCTTTGGCCACTACGTGGCGGGGCTGTCCGGACATGAGCCGGCCCTGCTGTTTGCCGTCGGTCTGCTGCTCGTGCTGGTCGAGCTTTTGCTCTTCCCGGGCGTCATCGTGGTGGCGCTGACGGGCGTGGTCCTGATGCTGGGTTCGCTCGTGTGGTCGATGGCGGATCTTTGGCCCAACGAGCCGATCGAGTTTTCGGGTGACGTCTTTCTTGCCCCCATCACCAACCTTAGCCTCGGCCTGCTCGTGGCGGCGGCCTTGATGGTTGCGCTGGCACGTTTCCTTCCGCGCGGGTGGTTCTGGGATCGCATGGTGTTGACGGCGGCGGTGTCGGGATCCTCGCAGTCGGGGCCGCTGGCGGCGGATCACGCCGGACCGGCGACGCTCGTGGGGCGCCAGGGCGTGGCGGCCACGGGACTCTTTCCCAGCGGGCAGATCGAGATCGACGGGCGGCGTTACGAGGCGCGTCTCGCGCTCGGTCATGCCGAACCCGGAACGATTATCGTCGTGCGCCGGCAGTCGGAGTTCGGCCTTGTCGTGGAAAAGGCTTCCTCATGAACGCGATCATCCTGCTCTTTCTCATCGGGCTCATTCTGCTTGGGTTCGAGGTCTTCGTGCCGGGAGCGATACTGGGCATTCTGGGGGCGGTGGCCATGCTCGTCGGCGTGGTGCTCTCGTTCGTCGAATTTGGCCAGGGTGGCGGCTGGACGGCGTTAGCGATCGCTTCGTCGCTCGTCGGTGGCCTGCTCTACTTTGAGTTTCGCGTGCTGCCGCGCACACGGATCGGACGACGCCTCTTCCTCGATTCCGCGGTGCAGGGGACGAGCCAGCCGGTCGTCGCCGAGGCCCTGACAGTCGTGGGGCAGACCGGCGAGACTCAAACGCCATTGTCGCCGTCGGGTTACATTGACATCGACGGCAAGCGCTATGAGGCGTTCTCTCGTTCCGGCTTCGTCCCCAAAGGCGCGACCGTCCGGGTCGTCGGCGTGGATAACTTTCGTCTGATCGTCAGCAAAACCTGAATCCCTCATGCAACTATCGCTCATTCTCTATATCGCCTTGGGCATCGCGGTCCTCGTGGTCGCGGGCATCGTGCTTTCCTTCTTCAGCGTGTGGCTGCGCGCCTGGCTGGCCGGCGCCTATGTCGGCATCGTGACGCTCGTGGCCATGCGCCTTCGTCAGGTGCCCTACGGGTTGGTGGTCGATGCGCGCATCACGGCGAAGAAGGCCGGCATCGAAATCTCGATCGACGACATCGAGGCGCACTTCCTCGCCGGCGGCAACGTGGTCCCGACCATTCAAGCGCTGATCGCCGCGCAGAAAGCCGGCATCGAACTGAGTTGGAACCGCGCCTGCGCGATCGACCTTGCGACGAAGGGTTCGGGCAAGTCGGTCGTCGAGGCGGTGCGCACCTCCGTCGATCCGAAAGTCATCGACTGCCCCAACGCCGAGGCCGGTCGCACGACGATCGACGGCGTGGCAAAGGACGGCATTCAGGTGAAGGTGAAGGCCCGGGTGACGGTCCGCACCAATCTCGACCGCTTCGTGGGCGGCGCCAAGGAGGACACCATCATTGCCCGTGTGGGCGAAGGCATCGTGTCCACGATTGGTTCGGCGGAGAGCTACAAGGTGGTGCTCGAGTCGCCCGACAGCATTTCCAAGGTTGTCCTCGCGCGCGGCCTCGATGTGGGGACGGCGTTCGAAATTCTCTCCATCGACATCGCTGACGTGGATGTCGGAGAGAACGTGGGCGCCAAGCTGCAGGAAGCGCAGGCCGAGGCGAACAAGAGCATCGCGCAGGCGCAGGCCGAAATTCGTCGCGCCGCCGCCGTGGCGGTGGAGCAGGAGATGAAGGCGCGCGTGCAGGAGATGCAGGCGAAGGTTGTCGAGGCGCAGGCCCAGGTGCCGCTCGCGATGGCCGAGGCGTTCCGCTCCGGCCGGCTGGGCGTGATGGACTATTACAAGATGGAAAATGTGCAATCCGACACGGCCATGCGCACGAGCATCGCCAAGCCGGACGACGGCAAGAAGTAGGCCGCGTTAATCTCATCCCTTCGATCTGTCGCCATGGGCTGGATACTTGAGCATCTTCAACTGATCATCGTCGTCGCCGGCGCGGTGGCTTACTGGCTCAATCAGCGCAAGCGCGAGAAGGAAGGACAGGAAGCGGACTACGACGGTGACGGCAAACCTGAATTCCGGGGCCCGGTGGCTCCGAACGCCGACGCGATGGAGGAGGCCGAGCGCACGCGCCGCATTCAAGAGGAGATTCGCCGGAAGATCCTCGAGCGACGCAGCGGCGGCGTGCCTGTTCCGGCTCCGGTCGAGGAGTACCGCGAGGTCCCCGAGTGGCAGGGCGAAGGCCCGCGCCCGAGAACGGTCGTCGCGCCCCCGCCGCTCGACGAGTCGGTGCTGGCGCGTCAGCGCGCCTTGCAGGAGCAGCTGGACGCGTTGGAGGCGAAGCGTGCCGCCACGCGCGCTCGTTCGGCGGCGGCATTTCCCTCAGCGCCCCCCTCGATCCGATCGGCGGGCATGACGACCAAGGAAACGCGTCCCCTGGTCGTTGCCCTGCGCAACCCGACATCCCTCCGCCAGGCCATCGTCCTCCGCGAAGTCCTCGGCCCGCCCGTGGGGCTGCGGTGAGGGTGGAAGGGCGGGATCTTTCTCTTGATTCATTCTCTTGCGCTTAGTTGTCCTGCGAATTGACAGGTGAAGAACCGCGGTCAACGCCTGCGGCTACACTGCAGCGCGCTTCGGCTTGGATGCACCGTTGGAGGCGAGCGCTTAAGGTGAGGGGAGCCTGACACGAGGACCCCTTCCTTGACTATTTCTCCGCAGCGGCGTGCCCGGCAACGCGCCGCTTGATTCGGCGATTGCCTGAGCGGCCCGATCCTCCCCATGCTGCCGACTCGGAGTCCGGTTTCCCCTGCTTCTCGTCTCTTCCCTCCTCACGGTTCCCATGCACGCCCTGCTGCTTTCCGCGCCCAGCCAACTCGATTACACTGAATTTTCCGATCCTACGCCCGCGCCCGACGAGGTCGTGATTCGCATTCGCGCCTGCGGCATCTGCGGGAGCGACCTCCACGGGTGGGATGGATCGAGCGGGCGTCGTCGTCCGCCCCTGATCATGGGGCACGAGGCGGCCGGCGAGATCACTGCCCTCGGTGCTGAGGTGCGCGATTGGGCGGTCGGCGACCGCGTGACGTTCGATTCGACGGTTTTTTGCGGAAAGTGCGAGCGGTGTCAGAAGGGCGAGGTCAATTTGTGTGAGAACCGCCGGGTGGTCGGGGTCGCGCCCGCCGAATACCGTCAACACGGAGCGTTCGCGGAGTACCTTGCTTTGCCCAGCCGGATTCTACATCGCCTGCCCGAGGGGCTGGCCTTCGAGCAGGCAGCGTTGGTGGAGCCGCTCGCGATCGCCTTGCACGCGCTGCGGCGCGCACGAGTCAACCGCGAGGATGAAGCTCTCGTGGTGGGCACAGGGATGATCGGCCTTCTCGTGGTGCAGGCGCTGCGAGCGGCCGGCGTGCGCCGCATCGTTGCCGTCGATCTGGAGGCGTCGCGGCTTGAACTGGCCCGCACGTTGGGTGCGACGGACGCGGTCGTCTCCGGCCGGCCGGAAACGGAGGCCGACGTTCGCAAGGCTTTTGGAGGCGCGGGCGCAACGGTGGCGTTCGAAGTGGTGGGGATCACCCCGACCATCCAACTCGCGATCGCCGGACTGCGGCCAGGCGGCACGGTGGTATTGGTGGGCAACGTGACCCGCGACGTCACCTTCCCTCAGCAGGCCGTCGTTACGCGCGAACTCTCCGTACTGGGAACCTGTGGATCGGCGGGCGAGTATCCGGAAGCGTTGAAATTGATCGCGTCGGGGGCGATCGACACGGCGGCGATGATCACCGCGATCGCGCCTCTGTCTGAAGGCGCGGCGTGGTTCGACAAGCTGACCTCCCGCGAGGGCCGGGGGCTGCTCAAGGTCATTCTCACACCATGAAGCGGTCTTCGATGTTCGACCTGTCGGACCGCTGCGTCCTGGTTACGGGAGCGAGCCGCGGGCTTGGTCGTCAGTTCGCCCGGACGCTTGCAGCAGCCGGCGCCGATGTTGCGGTGACGAGCCGCACGATGGACTCCCTCGCCGGAGTGAAGGCGGAGGTCGAGGCCTTGGGCCGTCGTTGCTTCCCGATTGCCCTCGATGTGCGCTCGGAATCCAGCATCAAGCAAGCCGTGGCCGAAGCGGTTCAGCAGCTCGGGCGGATCGATATTCTGGTGAACAATGCCGGCTGCAACGTGCGCAAACCGGCGACCGCGGTGACGTGGGACGACTGGAATCTCATTCTCGAGACGAATCTGCGCGGACCGTTCTTCGTCGCCCAAGCGGCCGCTCCGGGAATGTTGGAACGCGGTTACGGGCGCATCATCAACATCGGTTCGGTGACGTGCGTCGCGGGCTATGCCGGCCTCACGCCCTACGGGTCGAGTCGTGGTGGCATCAAGCAGATGACCATGAGCCTGGCGGCCGACTGGGGGCCGCGCGGTGTGACGGTGAACTGCCTTGCCCCAGGCTGGTTCAAAACGGCGCAGAACGCCGTCATGTACGATAACCCCGAGTGGGTTTCGTACCTCAGCGACAAGATTCCCCTTCGGCGCCCTGGTCGCGATGGGGATCTCGACGGCCCCCTGCTTTTCCTCGCCAGCGATGCTTCCGGCTATGTCACCGGACAAACCCTGCTCGTTGACGGCGGTATCACCGTCAATGATACGCGAGCCCTGCCGTCATCCCAGCCACCCCAATCCCGCCCATGATCTTCGCGGTCCAGTCCGTCTCCGCCCCCTTCATCATTCTTTTCGGCAGCATGGCCCTGATTGTGGCCGGCATCGCCGTCTTCAAGTTCCACCCCTTTTTCGTGCTCGTACTGGCGGCGGCGGCGGTGGGGGTGGCGGCGACGATGACGGGGGTGGCGGAGGGTACGGCGCTTGCCGCCCTCGACAAGGTGGCGGCGGAATTCGGGGTGGCGATGGCGGGGGTCGGCTTCCCCATCGCATTCGCGGTGGTGATTGGCGCAGCGCTGATGGAGAGCGGTTCGGCTGACAAGATTGTGCGCTGTTCCATCCGCGTGCTCGGCGAGAAACGCGCGCCGCTCGCGTTGATGGTGTCGGCCTTCGTGCTCGGCGTGCCGGTATTTTTTGACACCGTGTTTTTCCTGATGGTCCCGCTGGCGCGCGCTCTCAGCCTGCGCACCGGGCGTAACTACCTGCTGCTCCTGCTCGCGATTGCGGTGGGTGGCGTGATCACGCACGGCACGGTGCCCCCGACGCCCGGTCCGCTGATGGTCGCGGACCGTTTGTCCATCGATCTCGGTGTCGCGATTCTGGGCGGCATCGCTGCCGGCATCATTCCGGCGCTCGTGGGCCTTTGGTGTTCGCGCTGGCTGGATCGGCGCAATCCGGTCGAGGTGCGGGTGGTGTCCGGAAAGTCGCTGGACGAGGAGAGGGCGATTGCCGCGCGCGACGAGTCGACGCTGCCGTCGCTCGCGCTGGCGATAGCGCCGGTGGTATTGCCCGTGTTGTTGATTGCCGGTGCGACCATCGCGACGGCGTTTCGCGCCAGCCTGCCGGAAGGTGTGGTGACCATGGCGTTGTTGGTCGGCCAAAAAAATGTCGCCCTGCTGATTGCGGCGGTCATCGCGGTGGGGGTTTATCTTCGCCAACGCGGGCTGCGTTGGACGCAGACGGAAGATCTCGTGGCCGGCCCGCTCGCGACGGCCGGGGTGATTGTGCTGATCACCGCGGCCGGCGGCGCGTACGGTGCGATGATTCGCTTCGCCGGCATTGGTCCGGCCGTGCAGGCCGTTTTTGCGGACAGTGAGATCAATTACGTGCTGCTGGCCTGGAGCATTACGGCCGTCGTGCGCGTGGCTCAGGGATCTGCGACCGTGGCGATGATCACGTCGGTTGGAATCATGGCCTCACTGGCGACCGACCAGGGGTTTGGCGTCCATCCGCTCTATATCGCCCTCGCGATCGGCTTTGGCGCGTCGATCCTTTCCTGGATGAACGACAGTGGATTCTGGGTCTTCAGCCGGATGAGCGGTCTGACCCAAAAAGAGACGCTTCGCTCCTGGACTGTCATTCTCACCGTGATCTCCCTCGTTGGACTGGTGCAACTGCTCATCCTTTCGGCCCTGATGCCGTTGGCGGGTTAATGGTCGCAAAAAGCGGCCTTGCCGGGCCGCTGGCAAAGTCCAACCGTCTGCCAGTGAAAATCGGATACATGGGCGGGAGTTTCGATCCCGTGCACTTCGGCCACCTGATTGCGGCGCAGGATGCGTACGAGCAGTACCGGTTGGACCGCGTCGTCTTCGTCCCCGCGTCGCAGGCCCCTCTGAAGCCGCAGGACGTGCAGACGGGGCCGGACGATCGGCTGGCCATGCTCCGGGCGGCGACGGCGTGGGATTCGCGGTTCGAGATATCCGACTACGAATTGCGGAAAGGTGGCGTGAGCTACACCATCGATTCGGTGCGGCACTTTCGAGCCCGGCACCCGGGCGACGAGCTTTTTTGGATCATCGGCGGAGACCAGTTGCCCAAAATGCATCGATGGAAGGATATCGAGGAACTGGCGGGCCTGATCGAATTCATCTTTCTTGAGCGTCCCGGCCACCCTGCGAAGGCGCGTCCAGACCTGCCCGGTCTTCGCTTGAACAGGTGCGATGGTCACCTGATCGAGATCAGCTCCACGGAGCTGCGCGACCGCATCCGCCTCGGATTGTCGCTCGAGTACTTCATTCCGCATAAGGCGATTGTCTATATTCAGGACAAACGTTTGTATCTTTGAAACCAAACCGCATGCCCGCCAAAAAAACCAAGGCTAGTCCGGCCGATCCCACCTTCGCACTGCTCGTCAACATCGTGCGTGCCCTCGACGAAAAGAAGGCCGAAGACCTCCGGGCTCTGCGCGTCAGCGCCCAGTCCTCAATCACCGACTACCTCGTCCTCGCGACCGGAACATCCGATCCGCACCTGCGCGCGCTTCGCGTCGAACTTGAAAAGGTCATCGACGGTGCGGGCGTGCCGATTGCGGGCATGGAGACGTCCGACGGCAGCGGCTGGACGGTCGTCGACGCGTACCAGATCATGATCCACCTATTCACCCCGGACAAACGCGAGGCCTACCGCCTTGAGCGTCTTTGGAAGGACGCGGAGGAGCTGCCGGTCGATGGGATGCTGGGTGTGACCAAGGCGAAACCGGCAAAGGCGCCTGCACCGCGCAAAGCGGTCGCAAAGCCCAAGTCTCCAGCGAAAGCCAAAGCCTCCGCTCCGGCAAAAAAGACCGTGCGCAAGCGAGCAGCCAAGTGAGACCGGCTGAGCGCGGCTGTTCGGCGTTTTTACCGATATCACCGAGCGCCGCGCAGCAGAGCGGGCCCTGGCCGAGGAACGCGAGCGGTCCGCGCGGGCGCAGCGGCTGGAGTCGTTGGGCATGCTCGCCGGCGGTGTAGCTCACGATTTCGGCAATTTGCTCGGTATCATCCTTGGTTATTCCGGGCTATTGAAGGATTCTCCCGTGCTCCCGCCGAAAGAGGCGAAATTCGCAGCGGGGATTGAAGCCGCGGGATTGCGGGCAAAGGATCTTTCGAGAAATCTCCTTTCGTTTGCCCGCGGCGCCACGCCTCAACTGCGCCGGACTTCGATCGCCTCGCTCATCGCCACGGCGGCGCAAGGAGCGGTCAGCGGTTCGCCGGTCGAACTCCGTCTCGACGTCGCCTCCGATCTGGCCGACGTGCTGGCGGATCCGGTGCAGATGGATCAAGTGTTCTCCAATCTGGCGGTGAACGCGGTGCAGGCGATGGGGGTCGGCGGCATCCTGACGGTGACGGCCGCAAATGGGGCGGCCTCCGCCGACGAGTCCGCGCGGATTGTGGTCTCCATGGCCGACAACGGATGTGGCATTCCCGCCGACGTCTTGGCGCGCATTTGGGAGCCGTTCTTCACGACAAAGGACAAGGGTACGGGCCTCGGTCTTGCCACGACCTATTCGGTCATCAAGAAACATGGCGGCTCCGTCAACGTCGCGTCGGAGCCCGGATGCGGCACGACGTTCACCGTCACTCTGCCCGCAGCCGACCCGTTGTCCCCGTGACTTGTCACTTTCCCTCCCCCAATGTCCTCGCTTCCTCCACAGTCCTCCGCCCCCGTTCTCGATGGCGAGGTGCGCACGCTCCATGGTCAGCCTTGCTGGATGCTGCGCCACGGAGGAATGGAACTCGCGGTGACCCAGTTGGGCGGACACATGGCAGACGTGCGTTTCCCGGGCGAAGGAGGACGGCCGATCTCGCCGTACTATGTCAGCCCGTGGCAGGAGGAGGGACGCGTTTTGCCCGCTCCCGTGCTGGTGCCGTTGCGCGGAGATTTCTTCTGTCTACCCTTTGGTGGCAATGGCACGCCCCACCGCGGCGAGCGTCATCCACCGCACGGCGAGACCGCAGGCTCGCGCTGGACACTCGATGGAGTGACGCAGGCCGGGGCAGTGCGTTCGTTGAACGTGTCGCTCACCACGCAGGTGCGGGCGGGGCGCGTGCGGCGCGAACTCCAGCTCGTGGACGGACATTCGGCCGTTTACAGCAGGACGTTCATCGAGGGCTTCGCCGGTCCGGCATCCTTCGCACACCATGCCATCCTCGCGGGAACGTCGAAGGAGGGCGCCCTGCGGATCACCGCGCGCCCGTTCAAGCTGGGGCTGACCTGCCCCCATGTATTCAGCAGTCCGGTACAGCGCGAATACCAGGCGCTGGCCTTGGGGGCGGAGTTCTCGGATCTCGCAAAGGTGCCTTCAAATCTCCGCGATCGACCCGTGGCGGATTGCTCGTCGTTCCCGGCGCGGCGCGGCTTTGCCGATCTCATCGGCACTTTCAGCGAGCCGGCGGACAATCGCGAACCCGACTGGGTGGCGGCCGTGAATGACGAGGAGGGCTGGCTCTGGTTCGCCCTCAAGGATGCGGCTGTCATGCCGGGACGGGCGTACTGGATGGAGAACCACGGCCGGCATGGCAGTCCATGGGACGGGCGCAATTGCTGCATCGGACTTGAGGATGGATGCATGTATTTCGATGCCGGACTCGCGGAGTCTGCGGGAGAGAACGCGGTCAATCGCCGGGGCATCCCCACGTGTCGAGAACTGGGTGGCGAGAAACCGTTTCCCGTCTATTACGTGCAAGGTGCGGTGCCGGTACCGGCGGGCTTCGATCGGGTCGCGACGGCGAAATTCGCAGCGGATGGGGTCGAATTCACGGGCGCCGGCGGCGCGACTGTCCGTGCTGCAGTGCGCCCGGGGTTTGTGTTCGACGGCGTCGTGCACTCCCGCTGAACGGAAAAGCGAGGCGGTCTGGCCAGGAATCGAGCGCGCAGGACCCACGCGCTCGGCCGTCAATTCTTCGGGGAGAAGGTGGTGTCCTTGGCCGCTTCGGTCATTTCCTTCGCGGCGGCCTCGAGGGCGGCTTTGTCCTCGGGGGTGGCTCTCACCTCGGGCCCTCCCTTGGAAAAGTCGATCGTTGCGCCGTCCTCGATGGTAACCTCAAACGTGGTGGGTGCCGCCGGAGGCGCGGGCGGGCGGTTCTGCAGGCGGTGACGGATCATCAGTGCCATGACGAGCAGGACGCTGTACAGCACCAGCCTGACGAGGAGGGGGCGGCTAAGGTTCATGTACGGTCGTTCTGGAAGAACTCCCATGTTTCGCCGTTGGGGCCGATGAAGAAGGACAGCCGCACCGGTACAGGTCCGCGGCCATTGGTTGTCTCTATGGTCACATCCTTGGGCTCGACGGTGATGCGCATGCCGGCGTCGCGGACGCGGGCGGTCGCCGCATCGACATCGGCGGTGCGTAGGGCGAGATGGATCAACGCGCCGTCCGGAGCGGGGGTGTAGGCGGGGTCTTCGAACACCTCGAGGTAGTGTCCGCCACCCATGTCGAGCATGGCTGCTCGCTTTCCCGTTGGCATTGTCCAGGTGATCGTTGTGACGAAACCGAGCTGCTCACCGTAAAAGCTGAGGGATCGATCCCATTCCTTGGTTTTGAGCGCAACGTGATGAAGACCGATGGTCGAGGGAGGGGGCGTGGCGGACATGGTTTTGGGAGGAGGGGGGCGGACGTTGGGCGGGGAGCGGGAGGAGGTCAGCAAAAAGGCCGGTCGCGGGACCGGCCTTGAGAATCAGATCAGGGGAGCGAGAATTAGATCTCGTAGGCCGGCAGAACCTTGCTCACGCGCTCTTTGTCGAGCTTGGCGAAGTGGGGCAGACCGTTATCGAACGGGACCTGGGTCTCGCCTTGAATGAGAGGCTGGGCGTAGCGAAGGAACTGGAAGTTCATGCTCACGCCGTCTTCGTTGATCCACTCGCGGGGCAGCTTCTTCACGCCGTTGGCGATGTCGCTGAGGGGCGCGAGGCCGGTTTCGCACGTGTAGTGATCGCCGTCGCCGCGGACGAGCGTCACCATCTTGTCGGTCTCGCCTGCAATGGCAGCCTTCACGGCGGCCTGACCGGCGAGGAAAGCCTCGTCGGCGTCGGCCTTGGAGCCGGCGTGTGCGGCGGCGCGCTGGGTGATGCCGAGCTTGGCAACGCGGGCTTTTACGCCCGGGAGATTCTGTTCGACGAGGCTGCGGAGATAATCGCCGGCTCCGCCGAGTTGGGCGTGGCCAAAGGCGTCGGTGGCCTCGGCGGCGGCGACGTAGTTGCCGTCTGCATCAACCAGACCTTCGCCGACGACGATGAGGCAGTACTTCTCGCGCTTGAGCACGCGCTGCACGTCCGCGACGAACTTCTCGGCCGAGAAGGCCACTTCAGGAAGATAGATCAGGTGTGGCGGATCGTGCGGGTGATCGCGGCGCTTGGCGAGGGCGGCGCCGGCGGCGATCCAGCCGGCGTTGCGGCCCATGACCTCAAGGATGGAGACGAGATCGCCCCGGCCCATGGCCTCGTTGTCGCAGGCGAGTTCGCGGACGGTGGTCGAGATATATTTGATGACCGACCCATAGCCGGGGCAGTGATCGGTGGCGACGAGGTCGTTATCGATGGTCTTCGGAATCCCGATGACCCGGAGGTCGTAACCCTGCTGTTGGGCGAGCTTGGAGATCTTGTCGGCCGTGTCTTGAGAATCATTGCCGCCGGCGTAGAAGAAATAACGAATGTTGTGGGCCTTGAAGACCTCCAGAACCCGTTCGAAGTCCTGCGGCTTCTTCAGCTTATAACGGCAGGTGCCGAGGGCGGCGCCCGGCGTGAAGCGCAAACCGCGGACGGTCTGCTGAGACTCGGCGGCGAGGTCGATGAGGTCTTCTTGGAGGATGCCCAGGACGCCATTGAGGCAGCCATAGATCTCTTCGATGCAGCTGTGGTTGAGGGCTTCGGCGACGACGCCGGCCACGCTGGCATTGATGACGGAGGTGGGGCCACCGGATTGGCCCACCAATACATTACCTGAGAGTTCTTCGGCCATGGCTGTTGGTTTTATAAAGGAGTTGGTCAGAACGTGAATGATCAGGGTGACGCGCGGCCCGCTTAGCTGGCAAACTCAAATTTCCCAACAGACGCTTCGAAGGGGGTGGCGGCCTTCAAAAGTGCGCGCGCGTCGAGGGGATGAGGCGGATGGTGTCCGGAGGGGAGGGGGCCAACTCCGAGGACGGTAGGTCCGGGGCTTACCCGCTCTGCGTCACTGGCGAAGAGAGTGAGGCGATCGACCACCGACCGAACGGGTAAAGAGGCCAGCCGCCAGGCGAAAGGACCGCGAAATTATTGCGATCCGCTTTGGGGCAATTTGGCCATTTTATGGCCCACATCGGTCCCTGGATTGGCCGGTGCATTCAACGCTGGGCTCCGCATTCTGCGGTTGCCAGTGCGGGGGGGCCGGGGAGAAGGTGCGGGACTCATGCAACTTGACATTCCGTCCGGCAACTTTGCCGGCTTCATCTTCGATCTCGACGGCACGCTTATCGATTCCATGCCCGTGCATTATCGCGCGTGGGATGCCGCGATGCGGCGGCAGGGCATGCCGGGCACTTTGGATGAGGATTACTTTTATGCATTGGGCGGGGTTCACTCGGAGCGCGTGGCCGAACTCTTCGGTGAACGCTACGGCCTCAAGCTCGATCCGGTGGCGGTGACGCACGAAAAGGAGATGATCTATCTGGAGTATCTCGCTGACGTTCGGGTGATCGATGCAACGGTTTCGTTCCTGAAGCAGATCGCGCAAACGCACCCGCGGGCCATCGCTACCGGTGGCATGGAGGAGGTGGCGTATCCGTCACTGGAGAAGTCGGGGTTGCGGTCATACTTCGACATCGTGATCACGCCCGCGCACGTGGCGCCCGGCCGCGGCAAGCCCGCGCCCGACATGTTCCTGCTCGCCGCCGAGCGCATGGGGGTGAGTCCGGAAACCTGCCTCGTGTTCGAGGACGCGGAACCCGGCATCCAGGCCGCGCGTGCCGCCGGCATGCAGGTCGTACGCGTGCCCAGCCGCCTTACCTGAACCCGGATGTCATCTATTAGATGACAACGAGTCAGCGTGCGGTCGCTTCGTAGCGGCGCACGCGGACGGCGTCGCCGATGGTGAGGGTGGCGCTCGCCGCGGCGTCGGCGAAGTTGCGGGCGAGCCAGAAGAATCCTTCGGCGCTGGGAAACATCACCCATTGGCCGCGCTCGACGCTGCTGAAATCGCGGCCGTAGAGCACGCGAAAGGTCTGCGAGGCCGTGGTGAGTTGGAAGAACGCTCCGGGCTTGAGTCCGATGGCCTCGAGGTCGGCGGGCTGGGCGTTGATCAAGATGTTGCCGTAGATCGGTGCGATGGAGACGACGGTGGCGACCATGCCGCGGCGGTCGTCGTCGAGCAGCACTTCGGAAGGGCGTGACTCGGGCGGGTGGGTGGCGTCGTGGATTTCGCGGTCGGTCAGGGTGGGGCCTACGTCCTTGCCGAGATTGATCGTGGGCCGCACGCGCGCTTCGAGCTGGTCGCCGCGCGACTCGGGAGGAAGCGCATCGCGACCGCGGTCCAGCCAGGCAAGCAATGCGCGGAAGGCGTAGAGCCGTTCGCGGACGTTGACGTTGACATGGCCGTCGCGGGACACGCGAAAGACCGCAGGGCGGATCACCTCGCGATTGATTTCGAGAATGCTTCCGGTGTACCGGCGGGGCCCTTCGAGCTCGGTCTGGTTGCTCAAAAAAATGATCGGCAACTGCGGCCGAAGATTCACACCCATGCCTGAGGAAGGTTCCCGCAGATCGAGCGCCGCCCCAATCGCCACCACGCCCGCGTAGGTTCCGGGTTCGCGCTCGGCAAGCAGGGTGGCGATCAGACCCCCCATGGACTGCCCTTCAACGATGACCCGACGCGGCTCCCCGAAGCGGGCGGCGATCCAGGCGCGCAGGTTGTCGAGATCGGCGAGGGCGTCGGCGATGATGACGCCGTTGCGCCGATAGCTGGTCGTGGCGATCATCCAGCCTTGGGCCAGCAAGGATTGGTGGAAGGTATCGTTCAGATCCAATTCGGCCGACAAGGGGGCCGGGTCGGGACGCAGGCCGTGGGCGAGCAAGAGCAGGCCGCCGTTCCAAGACGCCTCGGGACGCGCCACGGCGACGAGAGCGCCCTCGACCTCGGCCCGCTCCAACACCGGTGCCGTCCGGCAAATTGCGACTGACACGAAGCAGGCAACCACAGCGGAGAGCGCACGACGGAACATGCCTGTGCACTAAAGGCTTTTGCCGTGAAGTCGAATCGTGTTGAGTGCCCGCTCCATGAACCTCGAAGCCCTCGTCAATCCCACGGTGCTTTCCCAGCCGGTCTATGAGCCGGGCAAACCGATCGAAGAGGTGGCGCGCGAACTCGGGCTCGATCCCGCCAGCATCATCAAGCTGGCGTCCAACGAGAATCCCAACGGACCGTCGCCGCGGGCGGTGGAGGCTGCGGTCCGCGCGCTCAAGCAGGGAGAATTGTATCCAGACGGCGGTTGCTTCGCCTTGAGGCAAAAGCTGGCGGCCCGGCACGGATTGGACGCCACGCAGTTTGTCGTCGGCAACGGCTCCAACGAAATCCTTGAGTTGCTGGGCCACGTTTTCCTGCGGCCCGGCGACGAAGTGGTGATGGGCAATCCCGCCTTCGTTGTCTACAAGCTGGTCACGCTCCTCTTCGGTGGGCGCGCGGTGGAAGTCCCGCTGTGCGATTGGGCTCACGACCTGAAGGCGATGGCGGCGGCAATCACGCCGCGCACGAAACTCGTTTTCGTTGCGAGTCCGAACAATCCGACCGGTGCCATCAACCGCGAGGAGGAGTTGCTGGCCTTTGCGCGGTCGCTTCCGGAGCACGTGGTCTTCGTGTTCGACGAGGCGTACGCCGAGTACCTCGAGACTCCGCCTGACCTGCGTCCCCTGATCCGCGAGGGCCGCAAGGTGATTTGCCTGCGAACGTTTTCGAAAATCTTTGGCCTCGCCTCGCTGCGGGTGGGCTATGGCTATACGAGCACGGCCATGGCGGCATTGCTCAACCGCGTCCGCCAACCGTTCAACGTCAATGCCATCGGCCAGGCGGCCGCCCTCGCGGCGTTGGACGATCACGCCTTCACCACGCGGTGTGCGACGGAGAATCGCGCCGGCCTTGCTCAGCTGGAGGCGGGCCTGCGCGCGCTTGGTCTGGAGAGGGTCCCGAGTGCCGCGAACTTCCTGCTGGTCAAGGTGGGCGACGGAGGCCGGGTGTTTGCCGAGTTGCAGAAACGCGGCGTGATCGTGCGCCCGGTGAAGCCATACGGGCTGCAGGAGTGGATACGCGTGACGGTGGGCACGGCGGCGCAGAATGAGCGGTTTCTCGCTGGTCTCAAGGCCGTGCTCACGGCCTAGACGGCCCACCCGACCCGCCCCACCGTTCTCGTAATCTTTCTCGTTATCGAGCGACTCGGACCGGGAAGAGAACGATTACGATTACGAGAACGAGAACGATGCATTGGGGCAATTAGACCTGACGGTACGCGCCTCGCACGGTTTGCCCGAGATGACCTCGCGCCACGGTCCTGGCCTATGACCTGATCGAACTGCGGCGGGCGACGACGATTCAGGGTCTTGCCAACGCCGAGGCGAAGGCGATCTGGTGGTCAACGGGGACCGTGCCTTCTTCAGACGGGTAATTGTTCGCATTCTCCTCGGTCCAAGGTTTAAGAACGCGCCCGCATTAGCAGAACGAGGATGACCTCCAGACGGAAGGCAGACTTGGTCTCGATTTCAGTTTCGCCCTCCCACTTTCATGATCTTGCCCACGCTGCCTTCTTCTCTCCTCTACGGCGGTGACTATAACCCCGAGCAGTGGCCGGAAGCGGTATGGCTTGATGACGCGCGGCTGATGCAGGAGGCCGGCGTGAACCTTGTCTGCGTCGGCATCTTTAGTTGGGCGAAACTGCAGTCCTCGGAGAAGGCCTTTCATTTTGGCTGGCTTGATCGCGTGATGGACCTGCTGGCCGAGCACGGTGTTTACGTGTGCCTCGCCACGGCGACCGCGTCGCCTCCGCCTTGGGTCTCGAAAAAATATCGGGATGTGCTGCCCGTTGATGCCAACGGCGCAACGCTTTATCCGGGATCGCGCCAGCACTATTCGCCCTGCAGTCCCTCTTACCGCCGCCTCGCAGCGGCCCTGACGCGGAAGATTGCGCTACGCTACCGGGGTCATCCGGCACTGGCTGCCTGGCACATCAATAACGAATACGCCTGCCATCTGCCGGAGTGTCATGGCGAGGCGACGACGAAGGCGTTTCGTGTGTGGCTCAGAAAGCGGTATGGCACGCTCGACAAACTGAATCACGCGTGGGGCACGGCGTTCTGGAGCCAGGTGTATTACGCGTGGGGCGAGATCTTCACGCCGCGGCGCGCGCCGTATCACTGCAATCCCACGCAACAACTCGATTACCGGCGTTTTCTCAGCGACGCATTCCTAGAACTGTATCGACGGGAAAAGGACATCGTGAACGCGATCACGCCGGGCGTGCCGGTCACGACGAACCTCATGGGCTTCTTCAAGACGCTCGATTATCGTCGATGGGCGGAGGAAATGGATTTCGTGGCGTGGGACAGTTATCCGGAGCCGCTGTCCGGGAAGGAGCCGGAGCGCATGGGTCGAGGAATGGGCGCCGTATGGGGAGGGTCAGACCAACTCCGTTCGCTTCTCCGGTACGCGCGGGCGGGTGGTGGCAGCCTCGCATTGGTGCGACGTGATCCACCTGGAAGGCGCGAAAGCTCTCGCGACCTTCACAACCGATTTTTTCGCCGGTCGGGCGGCGGTGACGGTCCACGCCTTCGGTCAAGGAAGGGCGTTTTATCTGGGGACGAAGCTCGCGAGCGACGGATTGAGCGCGGTTTTGGACAATGCTTGCAAAGCGGCCGGAGTGCGGCCGGTGCTCGTGGCGCCCGCCGGCGTGGAAGCGACGTTGCGCGAGCGCGGGTCCGAGCGATTTCTCTTTGTGCTCAATCATCGCGACGAATCGGCCAAGGTAAGACTCGGAGCGCTGCGCGGTGTGGATCTGCTCACCGAGCGGAACGTCGGGCGTGTGCTCGCGTTGCCAGCGCGAGGCGTTGCCGTCGTGGCGTTGGACGGGGTTGAGTGAGCGCCGGAAGTTAACGCCATAAGCGTGGGGCCGGACGCCAATGGGCACCCGAGCGCTCCGTCGCCGAGTCACGAAGCGAGTCGGGTGTTGCGGACGCGCTGCGGACCAACGCACCATGGCGGAATGGCATTGGTTGAACTCAAGGCGGAGATTCCTGCGGCAGCGGTGGACGCGACGGATGACGTGTTGCTCGAATGGGGCGTGGACGGCTGGAGTCTGCTTCAGGATGTCATCGTGAACCGTGCGTGGATCGTGGGCATTTTTGCCAGTGAAGCGGAGGGACAGGCGCAGTGGGCTGGACTTAGACCCTTGCTTCCGGTGGCGCCGATCGCAGAGCGCTCGATTCGGGTGTTGGCCGATGAGGACTGGCGTGACAGCTACAAGGCCCACTTCAAGGCGTGGAGCACTGGGCGCATGCACTGGGTGCCGGTGTGGGAACGGGCCACGTATGCGCTGCCGGCGGGCGAGGTCGCGTTGTGGCTGGATCCCGGGCTGGCGTTTGGCACAGGCAATCACGAGACCACCCGCCTTTGCTGTGAACGTCTGGCTGCGTTTGCGGCGGAGCACGGTGTGGGTGGCTCGGTCATTGATGCCGGGTGTGGCTCAGGCATCCTGGCGCTGTCGGCGGCGCGACTCGGGTTTTTGGATGTGTGCGGTTTCGACAACGATCCGGAAGCGGTGCGCATCTCCGAGGAGAATGCGGCATTGAACGATCTCGGTGGACAGGTGCGTTTTTCCACCGGAGATCTGGTCACGGGTTTGGCTGGCCAGCGGGCAAGCCTCGTGCTCGCCAATATTCAGGCGGATGTCCTCATGCGTTTTACACGGGAGCTCACGGGCGCCGTCGAACCCGGCGGCTGGCTCGTGCTGAGCGGGATTCTGGCGCGCGAGTTGGAGCAGGTCCGTGATACGTTCGCGGCCGCGGTCCCGGACTGGGAGATTTCCACCCGCGTGATGGGCGAGTGGAGTGACGTGGCATTACGCCGTCCGGTCTAGCGTAACGACGGGTGGCGTCCGCTTTCTCCCGCCCGCACTCCGGGCATTTTGGGCCGAGGGTGATGCCCAGGGGCCAGAAATTGGTATTTTTTTGGAGTCCGGTAGCGCTTGAGAGGCGTATCTCATAAAACACCTCATCCGTTCAATGTTGCCCCCAGATATACGTCTTCGTCTTCAGTCCTGCGTTCTTTGGCTCTGCTCGGTCGTGACGGCGCCAAGCCTTTTTGCCCAAGGGCCTCCTCTGCCGTCCAGCAGCTGGCTCCCTTTCGGGTTGAGGGTCGCGCCGCCGATCGTATCGGCGAGGCGGTGACATCGTCCCAAGGCACCGTCGGCCACAAGGAGCTCGATCTGCGACCATTTTTGCGCCGCGGAGAACTGCTCGAAGTGATTCCCGGTGTGGTGATCACGCAGCATTCGGGCGGCGGCAAAGCCAACCAGTACTTTTTGCGTGGCTTCAACCTCGATCACGGGACGGATTTCTCGGTTTCGGTTCAAGGCATGCCGGTGAATCTGCGCGCCCATGCGCATGGTCAGGGTTATGCCGATCTCAACTTCCTGATTCCCGAACTCGTCGAAGGCGCTGACTACGTGAAAGGCCCGTTCTTTGCAGGCGTGGGAGACTTTTCCTCCGCCGGAGGTGCGGGCTACCGGTTGTTTAAGGAATTCCCCGTGGACTTTGTACGACTCGAAGTCGGCGAGGATAATTTTCAACGGATCGTCGCCGGTGCGACCGTGCGGAGCGCACATGCCTCGACTTTGTTTGGCTTTGAAGCCGAGCACTATGATGGCCCGTGGCTCTTGGAGGACGACTTCCGCCGGTTCAACCTTATCGGTCGGCACACGTGGCGTCGGAACGACGGCGAATTCACGTTGACGGCGATGGTTGGGCGGCTCGATGGAGCGTACGTGGCTGGGTGCTCCCGGTGCAGGGATCGAACACGTGATCGTGGGCGCGCAGGTCCAGGCCGACCTTGTTGACGACCTCGGCCTTCATCGCTCCAGCAATCGCGAGCGCGTTTCCACGGTGAGGCAAGACGACGTGACCACTGCGAGCGTGGGTCTGCACGCTGCGCTGCGTCTGCGTCTCGCAGAAAAACTGCGGGCAGAGGCCGGCATTCGGGGTGACCTCTACGCCTTCGAGGTGGAGAGCGATAACCCGCTCAACTCGGGTGAGCGCCAGGCCGGCACCGTGAGTCCCAAACTCAGCGTGATTTACAGTCCCGCGAAAAAGACCGAGGTCTATTTCAACGGCGGCTACGGGTTTCACAGCAACGATGCTCGCGGAACCGTGATCCGCGTCGATCCTGGCAGCGGCGACCCGGTCGACCGCGTCGATCCGTTGGTTTCTTCCCTCGGATTCGAAATGGGCGTCAGGGCGTCGCCTTTGCCGGGCTTGGTGACGACCATTTCGTGGTGGCTCTTGGACTCCGATTCGGAGCTGGTGTTTGTGGGTGATGCCGGAGGCACCGAAGCGAGCGAGGCCACGCGCCGCCAAGGTGTGGAGATCGCGAACTTCTACCGGGTCGGCTCCTGGTTGGTGCTGGATGCGGACCTGGCGCTCACCCGGGCGCGTTACAGGAATTCGCCCGGCGACGACCGGATCGCCAACTCGATCAGTCGCGTGGTGACGGCCGGGGCGACCTTCAATTTTGCGGACGGCTGGTCGGCCGGTTTGCGCGTCCGTCACTTTGGGAGCCAACCGCTCATCGAGGATAACTCCGTTCGCAATGCGTCCTCGGTCTCGGTGAACGCGCAGGTCGGGTTCAATCTCGGAAAGTGGAGGGTCGAAGGTTCGGTGCTCAACCTGCTTGATCGCGAGAATGCCGACATCGCTTATTTCTACACCTCGCGCCTGCCGGGAGAACCGGCCGACGGCGTCGAAGATGTTCACTTCCATCCTGCCGAACCGCGGACGTTTCGGCTGAGCCTGAGCCGCACCTTTTGAGACGAGAGTCGCCGCGGTGACCGGTCAGCTCAGAAATCTTTGCTGGCGGCGATCACGCCGACCACCTTGACCTCGATTGGCCCCACTTCGCCTTTGAGGCCGAGATTTTGACGGTAGATATCCGTGATCTCCTGATTGAGATAGCCTTGGATCGCATCAAGCTTCGCGTCGGGCCGCACCTTCAGGCGGATCACGGTATCGAGGCGCTGGCCGCGCCGCGTGATGGTGGCGCGGGCGGAGGCGATTCCGTGCAACTGTTCGCAGCAGGCCTCCACGAGGCGATGCAGCGCATGCCGGGAAATCTGGAGCCGTCCCTTGGGATCGGAGGCCAGGGTGAGCACCGCCGGCTGCCGGATGAACAGCAGGATGACCAAGAGCGCCAGTCCACCCCAGAGGATGAAGGTCTGGACCGGCGAGGTGAGCAGGTATTCAGTTACCGAAGACACGGGGCAGGGGAGGGAACGCCGGGCGCGAGGTCGGAACCTCAGTCGGTGGCGGGATTCTCCGGCCAGAGTTCTTCACCCTTTTCAGGGTTTCCGGCACCCGAAGGGAGACGCACGCCTTCGATAATCACGTCGACGCGATCCACATTCTTGCCCGTCATGGCCATGACCTGGGTGCGGACCGCAACCTGGACGTCGTAGGCGGTGCGGCCGAGTTCCGAACCGTACGTCACGACGAGGCGTACCTCGATGCTGTACGTGTCGTTTTCGTCTTCGGTGACCTTGACGCCCCGGTGGTCCGACTCGCGCTTTGTGAACAGTTCTCCAATGCCGTCAACCAGGCCGCCGCCGACGCCGGCGACGCCCTTGATTTGCATCGTCGCGAGGCGGACGATGCTGGCGATGACGGTGTGGTTAATCTTGATGTCACCTAACTCCGGCTGGTCGTCCAGTCGGGTGGGCGGGATGAACTCGGGCGCTTGCATGATGATGGGATGAGTTAGCGCGACGGGGAGGGGCTGGCAAGGCTGCCGCGCGAAAAACTCCCCCGGATGGTTCGGGTTGAAGGTTAACAGGTCGCTCGTGATCCGAAGGGAATTGGAATTTGCGTTGCGGCATGGGGAAAGGTTCGATTATGACGGACCTCAGCGTGCGGAATATCGTGCATTTCCTGCGGGAGTTACGAAACACGGGGGCAGTCGCACCCAGTTCGCGGCATCTTGTTGAAGCAGCTGTCTCGCAGTTGTCGGCTCACATGTCCCTCACTCCGGCGGAGCCCGTGCGGATTCTCGAACTAGGGCCGGGCACGGGCGTGTTCACGAAGGAGATCGTCGCGGCGATGCGCCCGATCGACCGGCTCGACGTCGTTGAGTTGAGCGAGCGTTTCTATCGACTGGTGCACCAGCGGTTTCACGGTGGAAACGTGAGAGTCTTCCACGCCGACGTCCTTTCTTATGACGAAGCGGGGGAGTATGATTTCATTTTTTCGAGCATCCCGTACGAGGCGCTGCCCGCTCACGTGAGTACGGCGATCTGGCGAAAGAAGGAGACTCTGGCGCGACCTGATGCGCACATCATCTACTACAAGTACGTCAATCCGACCCCGGTTCGCAGCCTCTACGAGCGGGAAGTCGTGCGAAAGCATCTCGTCGGCCGACGCATCATCTGGCGCAATGTGCCGCCGGCTCGGTTGTTCACCTTGCGCATGGACCGGATCAATCCCGGCCGTTTCGCGGCCGTCGGTATCCCAGCGTAGGTTGCTGGAGCGGTCGTCCACCGCGATGCGATCAGACAAAAAGGTCTGCGGGTGACCGATTCATGAACTCTTCCATGTAGGCCGTGGTGGCTTTGCCCGCGATGAAGTGAGGGTCGCTCATGATGGCTTTGTGAAGGGGAATGGTCGTCTTGATGCCGCGAATCAGGTATTCACTGAGAGCCCGATAAGAGCGTTCGATGGCGACTTTTCGCGTCGAACCGAAGCAGATCAGCTTACCGATCATCGAATCGTAGTACGGCGGGATGGTGTAGCCGCTGTAAACGTGGCTGTCGACGCGTACACCGTGGCCACCGGGGGCGTAATAGAGTCCGATGGTGCCAGGCGAAGGGGTGAAATTACGCGCCGGGTCCTCTGCGTTGATGCGACACTCGATGGCGTGCTTGGTGAAGGTGATGTCGCCTTGGTCGAATTCCAGCTTTTCGCCGTTGGCCACGCGGATCTGCTGTTTGATCAGGTCGATCCCGGTCACCTCTTCGGTGACGGGATGCTCGACCTGAATGCGGGTGTTCATCTCGATGAAGTAGAAGTTGCCCTTGGCATCGACGAGGAACTCGATCGTGCCGGCGTTCTCGTAGTCGGCGGCTGAGGCGGCTTTGATGGCGGCCTTGCCCATGGTCTTGCGCAGCGAGGGCGTCAGGAAGGGGGAGGGGCTTTCCTCGATCAGCTTCTGGTGCCGGCGTTGAACCGAACAGTCGCGTTCGCCGAGGTGGACGATCTTGCCGTGACTGTCGGCGAGGATCTGAAACTCAATATGCCGGGGTTTCTCGATGTATTTCTCGATGTACACCGCGCCGTTGCCGAACGCTTTCTCCGCCTCATTACGGGCGACATGATATTCCTTCGCGAAGGACATGTCATTGTGGGCAATGCGCATGCCGCGACCGCCGCCGCCGGCGACTGCCTTGATGATGACCGGGTAGCCGATCTTACGCGCGACCTTTACGGCCTCGGATTCGGATTCCACGGGACCATCGGAGCCAAGCACGATGGGTACGCCGGCCTTGCGGACGGTGTCCTTGGCGATCGCTTTGTCGCCCATCATTTTAATCGAGCGCGATTTGGGTCCGATGAACTTGATGTTACACGATTCGCATTGTTCGGCGAACTTGGCGTTCTCGGAAAGGAAGCCGTAGCCCGGGTGGATGGCGTCGACATCGGCGATCTCGGCGGCGCTGATGATGCGGTCGGCCCGGAGGTAGCTGTCGGCGCTCTTGGGGCCGCCGATGCAAATGGCCTCGTCGGCAAGCTGGACGTGGAGGGATTGCACATCCGCTTCGGAATAGACCGCGAGGGTCTTGATCCCAAGTTCGCGGCAAGCGCGAACGATGCGGAGGGCGATTTCACCGCGGTTGGCGATGAGGATCTTTTGAATCATTTTGAGTAAAGACGACTAAACCACGCGGCGTTGCCGGGTTACGCCCACGGAGTGCGGGCGACGCGAGACGAAGGAGGCGGCCCGGGGAGGGACTTAGCCCTGTTTGACCTTGAAGAGCCGCTGGCCGTATTCGACCGGCTGACCGTTTTCGACGAGGATCTCAATCACGGTGCCTTTGATTTCGGCTTGGATCTCGTTCATGATCTTCATCGCTTCGATGATGCAGACCACGCTGTTTTCGACGATCGTGGCGCCCGGATCGATGAAGGACTTACTTTCGGGCGAACCGGCGCGATAGAACGTGCCGACCATCGGAGACTTTATATAGCCGATGCCGGGTTCGTCGCCTGCCGGGGAGGGATTCAGGGTGATCGGCGTCGCAGGAGTGGTTCCGGCGGAAGCAGAGGCTGGATCGGCAGAGGGGGAAAACGGGGGATTCGAGGATCGGCCGCTGGAGGTCACCACCGGCTGGCCATTGGTACCCCGCCGGATCTTCAACTTGAAGCCTTCTTCCTCGACCGCGAATTCGGTCAAATCGGAGCGCTTCATGAGATCTATGATCTGCTTGATTTGTTTGAGGTCCAAACGTGGTCCTTGGTTGAGTTAGCTGATGGACGGAAGTGAGTGGCGAATCCGGGAGGGTCGTTCAAAAGCAATCCCGGAATGACTGCAACCCCAGATTCTTGGCCAGTTTGTAAAAACGGCCAATTTTGCCTCAGAATCATGCAAAATGGGCCGAAAAATAGGCCCTTTTGGCAGTATTTCGCTTTGGTCCTCGGGGCGGGACCGGTGCACTGATGCGGGGTTAGGCTCG
Organism: Opitutales bacterium; assembly: GCA_038212175.1. Lineage (GTDB taxonomy): Bacteria > Verrucomicrobiota > Verrucomicrobiia > Opitutales > Opitutaceae > CAMAXB01. The sequence continues at coordinate 44,441 of JBBQUU010000010.1, forward strand.
GTTTTTACGATCTCAATCGAAAGAAGGCGGCCTTAAATTGTGGTGTTACAGGGAGGTGTCATCGATGCGCGAGAGTGTTCGTTCAGGCGGCACCGGCGCGATGAGGCGGGTGCGAGCTTGCGACCGTTTCTGCGCCCGCTTGAGTGAGCGGCATGGCCAAACCTGAAGAGCCCAAAGTGATATTCTCCATGATCGGCGTCTCGAAGAAGATTGAGCGCAAGGAGATCCTCCGTGACATCTCGCTCTCCTTTTATTTCGGCGCGAAGATTGGCGTGTTGGGGCTCAATGGGTCCGGCAAATCGTCACTCCTCCGCATTCTGGCGGGCCGCGACACGGACATCGATGGGCGGGTCCATTTTGAGCCCGGCTACTCGGTGGGCTTTCTGGAACAGGAGCCGCACCTGACGTCCGGCGCGAATGTTCGTCAGTGTGTCGAGGAAGGCGTCAAACATCTCACCGATCTTACCGCCGCCTATGACGCGACGTGGGATGAACTTAACGACGCAGCGGACGATGTTGCCAAAGACGCGATCATGACGCGTCAAGGCGAGTTGCAGGAGAAGATCGACGCGCTCGGAGCCTGGGATGTCGGGCCGCAGGTAGAAATGGCGATGGACGCCCTCCGTTGCCCGCCTCCGGACCAGCCGGTCGACAAGCTTTCCGGCGGCGAACGGCGGCGGGTAGCCTTGGCGCGTCTTCTCTTGCAGAAGCCGGCGATCTTGCTGCTCGACGAACCGACCAATCACCTCGACGCCGAAAGCGTGCACTGGCTCGAGCAGCATTTGGCGCGTTACGAAGGCACCGTCATCGCCGTGACGCATGACCGGTACTTTCTGGATAACGTGGCCCAGTGGATTCTGGAGCTTTCCTTTGGTCACGGGATTCCTTGGAAGGGGAACTATTCGTCGTGGCTGGAGCAAAAGCAGGCGCGACAAGCGGTTGAGCAACGCACGGAGGACCGCCGCCAGAAGGCGATGGCCCGTGAACTCGCATGGATCCGCCAGTCGGCCAAGGCCCGCGTGGCGAAGTCGCAGGCCCGCATCAACGCCTACGAGTCCATGCTCAAGGAGAACGTGGCCGAAAAGGAGCGCGAGTTCGAGTTGCTCATCCCGCCCGGTCCGCGGCTGGGAACGCTGGTGGTCGATGCGGCCAAGGTGGCCAAAAGTTACGGGGACAACGTGTTGTTTGAGAACGTCACCTTCTCGCTTCCCCCGGGTGGCATTGTGGGCGTGATCGGACCGAATGGCGCCGGCAAAACGACGATGTTCCGCCTGATCACGGGAGCGGAAAAACCGGACGCCGGCGACCTGCGGGTCGGCTCCACGGTCAAGATTGCCCACGTCGATCAGTCCCGCGATTCGCTGCCGGATGGCCAGACGATCTACGAGGCGATCAGTGGAGGCGAAGAGATCCTGCGGCTGTCGAACCGCGAGATCAACGCCCGCGCTTACTGCGCCCAGTTTGGCTTTACGGGTGCGGACCAGCAAAAAAAGGTGGGTGTGCTTTCTGGCGGGGAACGCAACCGCGTTCATCTCGCCCGGCTGCTCAAGGCGGGCGCCAACCTCATTCTGCTCGACGAACCGACCAACGACTTGGACGTGAACTCGATTCGCGCCTTGGAGGAAGGGTTGGAAAACTTCGCCGGCTGTGCGGTGGTCGTTTCGCATGATCGCTGGTTCCTTGATCGCGTGGCCACCCACATCCTCGCCTTTGAGGGCGACAGCACGGTGACGTGGTATTCGGGCAATTATTCCGCGTACCTGGAGGATTTCCGTCGGCGCAAGGGCCGTGATGCCGACCAGCCGCATCGCATCAAGTACCGCAAGTTGACGCGTTGAGGGCGGCAGGCGGGGCGTCCTCGCCGGCGGGAGGGTTGCGCAGGGAATATTCCTGTGCAGGCTGTGTCCTACCCGCATGAAACCCTTGGCTCTGCTTTCCGGGCTCGGCGCCCTCCTTCTTTTGCCCATGACCTCCCTTGCTGCTGCGAAAACCGAATCTCTCGTCGTGGGTGGTGGCTGTTTCTGGTGCACCGAGGCCGCCTATGAACTCGTTCCGGGCGTCAAGTCCGTGGTCAGCGGTTTCGCCGGAGGCAAGGTGGATAATCCGTCTTACAAGCAGGTCACGACAGGGCGTACCGGGCATGCCGAGGTGATCCGCATCGATTTCGATCCGACTCAGGTTTCGCTCGAGACCTTGCTCGACTATTTCTGGGGCATCCATGATCCGACCACGTTGAACCGCCAGGGCGCGGATGAGGGACCGCACTATCGGTCGATCATCCTCTACGCGAACGACGCCCAGAAGGTCGCCGCCGAGGCCTCGAAGGCCAAGGCCAACCCCTCGTGGGGCGGCAGGATTGTCACGGAGCTCGTTCCGCTCAAAGCATTCTTTGAGGCGGAGGACTACCATCAGGATTACTACAAAAAGAATCCAAGTGCCGGATACTGCCGAGTGGTGATCAAGCCCAAGCTCGACAAGCTGAAGAAGTCGCCGACGGTGACGGGCGGTAAGTGAGGCTTGGAAATTGCGCGACGCGCGAGGCGCGAGGCGCGCGTCGTCGTCGATAGCGACCAAGGCCGGCTTTTCTTTTGCAGCGGCGGCGAAGACGACTTTTGTCATTGGCAAGCGTCGGTTAATTGCAGCAGGTTTGCCGCCTTGGCATTGCGTCCCCGCAAGGCGCCTTCTCTATGTCATTGCGTTTCCTTCCGTCCGTCGGGCGACTCTTCACCTGTCTCGTTGCGTGGGCCGTTCTCCCGTCCGTTTTGCCTTCCCCGGGTCGGACGGAAACCGGAAGGATGGATGACGTCGTCGAGCTGCCCAAGTTTGTCGTCACCGAGACGATGATTCTGCCTCCGCCGGAGTCATGGAATTACGCAGCGATTCCCGGTTACGAGGTGCTTTCGTCGCTGTCCGGTCGCGAGACCCGGCGCTTTGTGAACGATTTCCAACTGCTGCAGCAGGTGGTAGAGGTCGTCTGGCCCGCGCTGCTGCGCGTGCAGGACAGCGCCCCCACGATGGTTATTCTGAGCGATCGCGGCACCGAGTTCGATTCGTTTGTGCCGGCCTCGCTGGAACACCAGCGCGATTTTACGACGAGCGTCTTCGTCAATGATCACGAACGCGCCGGAATCGTTGTCGATTTCGTTCGCCAGGTCAGCGCGCAGCCTGAGGGCTTCACGGGCGCCGAAGAGTATGAGTTCATGACGGCAAACGATCCGTATCGGCAGTTTTATTTGCAGTATTTCCGATACATGATTCGCCGCTCGGCCGCGAACCCACCGCATTGGCTCGAAGAGGGTTTGGTGCAGTTGCTCGCGTCGATGGATTTCACGCAGCGCTCCGTGGCGATCGGGCGGATCGATGCGACGAAAGACGATGACTTCACGGTCCGGCTCCGCCAGGCCGCATTGCTGCCGTTTGGGGAAATTTTTGGCGGTCGCGCGCCGGATCGGCTCTCCCGCGGCGTGTATGCCATGCAGTGCTACGCATTCGTCCACATGTGTCTCTACGGCGAGGGCGGGCGCTTTCTGCCCGCCTTCCGGAAGCTCATCGCCCAGGCCGTGCGGGAGCCGGTCACGGAGGCTGTGTTCAAGGATTGCTTTGGCATGGACTACCGGCGCATGGCGCTCGTCATGCGCAGTTACGCGGGTTTCACGTACTACAAGCATCCTCAATTTCGAGCGAAGAAAGGCACGAAGGGCTTCGACCCGCCGACGCCGATCGGGTTGCGCGAAGCCACCGAGGCGGAGGTGGGACGGATCAAGGGAGAGATGTATCGCATGGCCGGCCATCGCGAGCGGGCGCGACTCGCCCTCATCGCGCCGTATGTGCGCGGTAACTACGACGCCGGCCTGCTCGCCGCGCTCGGACTGAACGAACGCCACGTCGGCGAGCATGCCCGGGCGCTTCGCTTCCTGGAGGCGGCGGCGAAGGAGGGTGTCGATCGCCCGCGCGCCTGGCTGGAACTCGGGCGCCTGCGGGCCGAAAACGCCCGCGCGTCGCTGTTGCCTGGCGAGGGGGCTCGTTTTGACGAAGGCCAGACCCGGCATGTGCTCGCGGCGCTGCTCACCGCCAGAGGTCAGCGCCCGCCGCTACCCGAGGTTTACGAGGAGATCGCGCTCGTCTGGGCGAAGTCGGCTTCGGTGCCGGCGCACGACGACGTACGCGTGGTATATGAAGGTGCGCTCACGTTTCCGGGGCGCCAGCGCCTGCTGTTCCTCGCGGCCTCGCTGGCCACGGAGTTTGGGCGCGACGCCGATGCCCGTGCATTGGTCGACCACGGCTTGAAGTATGCGAAGCCCGATGTGAAACCCCACTTCGAGCGTCTCGATGCGACGTTGCGCGGGCGGGGGAATGCGCCGTCTCCCCCCTGAATTGCAACAAAGGGGTAGGGGGCAACACAGATGACGCGGTCCTTGTCGCCCTTACCGTGCAGGCCGAACTGTACTTTCCCGCGTGCGCGGTCGAGGTCGCTCGTCTTGAGCTGCCGCGCCTCGTCGCGGCGCAGTCCGAAGGCGTACATGCGCGAGAGGAGCGCTCATTGGCTTCAGCGCCCTGGCGTGTTCCCAAGTCGCACCCCGTCTTGGATATGTCGGCATAGTATCAAAATCTGATACTCGAAAGGTGGGGGAGGAGTTGCGCGGTGGCGGGTTCGTGGGTCCTCCATTCGGCTTACGATCTGCTCGACGGTGATAAAACGCCTATCCTCTGAAACCTTTTTAGCCCACCACGCCAACTGGGGAACTCGCGCTAATCCTCCTTTAGGCGGAGCGGCGCACGCGCGCGGTTGCGCCCGACTGGGCGCGGAGGCTGCCGGGTGTCGCGTCGAGGTGTTTGCGAAAGCTGGTGCAGAGATGCTGCTCGCACGAGAATCCGCACGCGCTGGCGATTTCCTTGAGAGTGAGAGTCGTGTCGCAAAGAAGCTTCTGGGCGCGCTCGAGCCGTAAACGTTGAACTGTCCCGTGAACAGAGCGATCGAGCTCCTGGCGAAAGAGCCGCTCCAGCGTACGCCGGGAGCAATTGGCGGCATTGGCCACCGCTGCGACGTCGGGAGCGCGGGCGAGGTTCTCCGCGATGAAATCAAGCGCGCTCGCCACGGTGGGGTGGTCGACGGCGTGCCGTTCCGTGGAGCCTCGGGTGTAGATGTGCGCGTTGCGCAGCGTGGTTAGGGGCGGGGGGCGGCGGCCCGTGCGTATCCACGCGAGGAGCAACTCGGCGGCGCGAAAGCCCGTGGCCTCGGAGCCGAGGTCGATCGACGAAAGGGACGGGGAGAGCTGCGTGGTGAGCACAGGGTCGTTGTCCGTACCGAGGAGCGCGATCCGCTCCGGCACCTCGATGCCGCGGTCCTGGCAGCATTCGAGGACTACGCAGGCGACGCGGTCGGAGAACGCATACAGCGCCGTGGGTGCGGGCAGCCGCTGGAGCCAGCTCCCGAGGTGGCGCCGCTCGGCGCGGGAGTTGTAGGCAACGTCCTCGTCGGACGCCGTGGTGAAGGAGTATTCCGCGCAGGCAAAGCCGCGGGCCCCCAGCTGCACGCGAAAGGCGCGCGACCGCAGCAGAGAGGCATGGTGAAACGGGTGTCCGCAGTAGGCGAAATGACAGAACCCGCGCGAGAGGAAGTAGCGTGCCGCGATCGTGCCCGCCCACTCTTGGTCGTTGACGACGCGCGGCACGCGGCTCTCCGGCAAAAAGCTGCTGAAGTTGATCACCGGGCCCCGGTGGCCGCGCAGCGCGGCGTAGACCGGATGGGCCCCCTCGATCAGCAGGCCGTCGAAGTGTCGTCCCTGCAGCGCTCCCGGCACCGCCAGCTGGGCCTCGGCCCATTGCTCGACGCGCAGCCCCGGGTGCGCGCGGGCAAGCCGGGATATGCCGGCGAAGACGCGGCGCTGCAGGTTCGAACGGTCCAAGCGAAAGAAGCCGAGGAGAAGGTTGCCGGGTTTCATTGGCGGGAAAATATAACTATTCGGCGCAAAAACGTAAAGACGTGACTGTGCTAACTTGCTATGCTCCGCCTGTGCTCCGCCGTTTGCGCGGACGCAGCCCCTCAACCCTCAAAACTATGATTACCTCATCCAGGCGCGCGTGCCGCCTTGTTTGCTGCTTGCTTATCACGGGTCCACTGCTGCTCGGGACACGTTCATCAGCTCAGACCGCTCAACGGGGCGACGACAAGGTCGTCGAGCTGTCGCCCTTCCAGATCTCCGCCATCCAAGACCGCGGCTACCGCGCCTCCAACTCCGTCAGCGCGACCCGCATCGACACGCCGATCGAGGACCTGCCGCTGGTGATCCAGGCGTTCACCACCGAGTTCATCACCGACATCGGGGCGACCTCGATTCTCGATGTGGCGCGGTATTCGCCGGCCGTGAGTTCGGAGGCCGCCGCCTTCACCAACGGCTACAACCAAACCACGATCCGTGGGTTTGTGAGCACGCCCTTCCGCAATGGCATTCAGTCGGCGGCGGGCGCCTTCGCCGATCCCTACAACGTGAGCCGCGTCGAGGTGGTGAAGGGCCCATCCTCGCTGCTCTACGGTCAGATCGCCCCGGGCGGACTCGTGAACTACCTCACCAAGGTGCCCTCCGGCGAGAGGTCGGTGCGCCTCACCCAGACCGCCGGCACCGACCGTTTCTTCCGCACGGAGCTGGACGCTGACACGGGCCAGATCGGGCCGTTCGCCGTGCGTCTCAGTGCCCTCGCCCAGACCAACGAGCGCCATGTGGTGCTCGCCAAGGAGAAACGGCTGGGCGTGACACCCTCCTTTTCCTGGCGCATCTCCCCCGATTCAGTGCTGTCGGGATCGTATGAATACTATCGCATCCGGGAGGACCGGCCCATCACCGTGCCGATCAACGGCCCGCTGCCCAACGGAGCCATTGGCTCCGGCCCGTTCGTGCGGCTGCCGCGGGACTTCAGCTACGCCGCGCTCGACGATTTCCGCTACACCTATTTGGATACCGTCTGGCTCAACTACACGTTGAATCTCGCCGGCTGGAACCTCCGCGCCGGCGGCCAATGGCTTGACCGCAGCTCGACGCACTTCGTCACCGGCCAGGCCAACGGCCGCCTGGTGCCGACTCCCGGCATCCCCAACCAGATCGCCAGCCCCGGCATTTTCCAATATCGCCGCGTGCGGGCAGAGATCAATTACACCCAGTCGCTCGTGTACCAGCTCGACGTGGCCCGCACGTGGGAATGGGACGCGATGAAGCTAAAGTTCGTCGCCGGCTACCAGGATGAGGACCTCAAAACGCGCCAAGTGCAGCGGCAGGCGCCTAACGCGCAGACGTTGCCCGACTGGGACCTTACTAATCCCGCCACTTGGAACCGCGTAAACCAGGTCCGCACGATCCGCGACCTCGCGTTGCTCAACTTCGACAACGGTCAGAAGGTGAGCGCAAGCGGCGCTTACGGCCTGCTCATGGGAACCTTCCTCGACGACCGGCTCAACGTTCTGGGCGGCGTGCGACGGTCCGAGGCTGAAGGCACCGCGCGTAACCTCATCACTGGTGTCGCCGGCTCAAGCTTCGCCGCCAAGGAGACGAGCCTGCAGTACGGCGCGATCTACAAGATTGTGCGCGGCTTCAGCGTCTTCGCCTCGTCCAGCGATTCGTTTGTGCCGCAATCGGGCAACCGCATTGTCAACGACGTGCCGGTCGGCCCCCTGCCGCCCGTGATCGGCGAGGGCACGGACATCGGCTTCAAGACGACGCTGCTCGAGGGCCGCATCTCCTCGACCGTGTCCTATTTCGACCTCGAAAATTCGGGTGCATTTCAGACGGTATTCACCCCCGATCCGGTAACCGGCGCCAACCGCTTCACCAGCGTTGAGGCGGGTGTGCAGCGCAGCCGTGGCTGGGAGGCCGATGTCAACGCGGCAATCGCGGACGGCTGGCAGATCTATGCGGCGGTTGCCGATTTCGAAGCCAAGATCGTGCGCAACCTCGCCAACCCGGCGCTCGTGGGCGCGCCCCTCCCGGCTACGCCCAAGCGTACGGTGTCGCTTTGGACGAAATACAGCCCGCTTACGGGCCCGGCCAAAGGCCTTTCCGTCGGGGGTGGCATCCTCCACTCCTCCGAGAAGCTCGCCCGCGTCGACAACCTGACGCTATTCCTGCCGGACTACACGCTCGTCAACGCCTTCGTCGCCTACGAGCGCCGGCTGGCGAACCGGCAATGGCGTTTCGCGCTCACCGTGAAGAATCTCACCGACAAGGATTATCAGGAATCGACCTTCCATCGCGGCGAACCGCGCCGCTTCGACTTCACCGTGAGCGTGTTTCTCTGAGCCACCGATACCGTGAGCCTGATCTGTATCCCGCACGAGACAGTGGTCGAACTGCGGCGGCAGGAGCGGCCCGTTGCCGGGCCGGGGCAGGTGCTAGTGCGTACGCGCTTCACCCTGGTCAGCCCAGGCACCGAGCTCTCGATGTTCTCCGGCACGCATTCGGCGCTCGCCGATCCCGAGGTCCCTTGGGCGAAATACCCGTTCTTCCCCGGCTACGCGGCGGTGGGCGAGGTGGTCGAGAGCCGGGCGCAGGACGCGTCGCTTGTGCCTGGCGACCGGGTGTTCTTCCTCGGGAAACACGCCGCATGGGCCGCCTTCGACCCCGCCACCGCCGTGTATGGCAAGCTGAATCCCGGGGACGACGAGCGCGCGATTCTCTTCGCCCGCCTCCTTCAGATCTCCTCGACCGCCGCCTATTTGACCGAGCCGGTCCCAGAGACGGTTCTGGTGCTCGGCGCGGGGATCGTCGGCATCCTCGCAGCCGTCGCGTTCCGTGAGCGGGGGGCGCGCCAGATCGTGATTCACGACCTCAACCCGGACCGACTTCGGCTGGCGCGGGCCACCGGCGTGCCCGAGGCGCTGGCGGCCGGTCCCGACCTGAATGAGCGCGTCAGTGCCATCGGCGGGGGCCGGGGACCGGAGTGCGTGGTGGAGGCGACCGGGGTGCCGGCGCTGGTGGGTCGGGCGCTGGAGTGGGTGCGGCGCCGCGGCGAGGTCATCCTCCTCGGCTCGCCCCGCGGCCAACACGCACTGGATCTCTACAAGCTGGTGCACCTCAAATGCACCCGCATCACAGGTGCGCACGAGACGGTTTTCGCAGACCACGCCGAGGCGCCCACCGCCCTCTCTCGCCAGCTCTTGCTTGACCGGGCTCTTGAAGTCATCCGCGCCGGCCGGCTCGACCCGATGCCATTGCTGGGACCGACTATCCGGCCGGCGGGCTTGGCTGCCACCTACTGCGAGCTCGCGTCCGGGAATTGTCCCTGGGTGGCGGTGGCCGTGGGGTGGGAGGCCGAAGACGCGACATGAGCCGTGCGGCGCCCTCCTTTGGGCCTGTTCCCACGGTGGTGGTGGGCGTGGGCCATATCGGTGTTCACCCATTGATCTTGAGGTCCGGGTGCCGCGTGAGTGAGTCGGAGCGGTGGCTCCCCGTGGTCGACATGGCGGCCACCTTTGTCCGATGAAGCCTGCCGCCGTGCAGGAACCGCTGGCGTCGACGGTGCGGGACGTGGTGCCCCTGCGGGAAAAGGCTGGCCTCGCCGGTGGGCGGGTGCTGCTCGAGGGCTCCGCGGGGACGTTGCACATCTTGTCCGGCCCGATCCTCAACATCACGCTCGGCGTGAATCCGGCCGCGATCGGCACCGTCATCTTCATCCAGCGGCTGTGGGACGCGTTGCTCGATCCGTTGCTCGGCCAGTTTTCTGACAACTTCCGTTCGCGCTGGGGACGGCGCCTGCCGTTGATGGCGCTCGGCGCGCCCGGCACCGCGCTGCTCTTCGCGGCGATGTGGTGGCTGCCGGAAAGCGGTGGCGACCGCGCCGTCATCCTCCACTTCGCGGTCGCCTCGCTCGTTTTCTTTGCATTTCACACCCTCTACGCGATGCCGCTCAACGCGCTCGCCATTGAGGCGACCGACGACACGAAGGAGCGCACGCGGCTGATCGCGTTCATGGCTGTCTTCGCCTTCGTCTACTCGATCGGCAGCCAGTGGATCTTCCCGCTCACGCAGATGGCAATCTTCGACGGCACGCTGCGCGGGCTGAAGTGGGTGACCGGCGGCTGCGCGCTTCTTTTTCTCGTCGCCGGCTGCCTGCCGCTCTTTTTGTGCCGCGAGCGCCACTACCGGCGGGTGGCGGCGGCCCAGGCCAAGGTGGCATTCTGGCCGAGCTTCGTCACCGCTGTAAAGATGCCGCCGCTGCGGCTCCTCATGGCCACGCGCTTCATCTCCATGTTTGGCTATCAGACGGTGGCGATCCTGGCGCTGTACATGAATATGTATTACGTCTTTGGGGGGGACGTGAAAAGGGCGGCGTTCGCCTTCGGCTTCCTCGGCTCGACCTTCCATGCGATGGGCATCCTGTCGTCGCTCTTCGTTTTTCCGCGGCTCGCCGCCCGGATCGGCAAGGTTCGCACGCTGCAATGGTCGGCGTGGGCCCTGATCATCGGCTGCGCCTCCAAGCTGGTGTTCTACCGCGAGGGCGAGCCGTGGTGGCAGTTCATCGTGCTGGCCGCTAATGGCGTCTCGATGACGGGCATCACGCTGATGTCGATGTCGATGGTGGGCGATATTGCCGACTACGATGACTACCAGCACGGCACGCGGCGGGAGGCGTTGCTTTCCTCGGTGGTGACGTGGACGGAGAAGGCGGGATCGTCGTTCGGGGCCCTGTTCTCCGGTTACATTCTCGTCGCGATCGGCTTCTCCGCCAAGGCTGGCGCGCAGACGCCGCAGACGCTGTTGTTCATGAAGCTAGCCTACGTGGTGCTGCCGGCGGCTGGGGCGCTCGCCGCCATCGTGCTGATCCGTCGCTACCAGCTGAACGAGGAAACGATGGCGCACATCAAGCAGGTGCTTGTCAGCCGGCGAGCGGCTGCGGCCGCAGGCGAGCCGCAGACGTAGCCGCTCGCCGGCAGCCACCGCCGCTCCGGGGCGCCACCCGGTGCGACCACTCCAGCCGTGGCCTGACAAACCACCGGAGTCCCACGGTCCTCGATGGGTGAATCCTTACGGCGACGCAGGCAATGAGCCTGACATCTCCTCCGGGCCGCAGGTTACAGGGGCGGGTGGGTGGCGTCACGTCTCCCGGTACGGCCGGGTGAAGTCCCCGACGCATTCGACATTGCGGTTGGCTGGCATTCAGTGGAGCCATGGCTGAATCCGATCCCGTGAATCCCGCCGATGCCGGCATCGAGGTGCACACGTATTTCGTGCGCAATCGCAACGTGTTGATCGCGCGGGCGCAATTGACCGAGCTCTACGTCGACTATTACCTGCATCTTGCCGACCAGCAGATGAAGCCGGACCCCGCGCATGACGCGCTCTTCAAACGCGTGCTCGCGGCCTTCGTTCTGCACAAGGTCAGCCGGCCTTGGAACGAGCTCACGGCGTGGACCCTGAACTTTCAGGAGCCGTTGGTGAACGTGTTCCTGACGGGAGATAATGAGACGGGCGCGGTCACCGGGAGGGTGTTCGAGGAAAATGTCCGTGTCTTGCCCGAGAACCTTTTCTACGCCGACGTCGTGGTACCGCGTCAGCCGAAACGGCGCAGCACCGTTCCCTTCACCGGCGCCGACCCCTTGGTGGCCTTGGAAATGTTTTACGCCCAGAGCGAACAGCGTCTTGCCCGTGCCTTTGACTTGGGTGGCGAACATTTTGCCTTCGCGGTCGAGCATCCGGACTGCGATCTTGCCTGGTTGCGCGGTTTGACGGCGGATCAGATCGTCACGCTCGATCAGGCGGAGACCGTGGCCTTGTTGGAGAAGCGCATCTATCGCTGGCATTGCGGGTGCAATCAGGCGCGCATGTTGCAGGTCTTGGCGCCGACGTTCCGGGCGGACCCCGAGGATCTTTTTGGGACAGGCGAGACGGTCGAGATCCGCTGCCCGCGTTGCGGCGCGCGTCACACCGTCACGCGCGAAGCCCTGGAGGCGGAGGTGGCGCGGGGCTGACGGGCGGTTCTGCGCCCGCGCCACGTCGTGAGCGAGGGTAAAGGCTCGATGACGTAGGATTCGATTTGGCGGTACAGGCCAAGGTGGGCGGGCGCGTCCCGGCGCCCGCTTCGCCGACGGACGGCGTGCCGTCGCCGCAGGGCGAAGGGAGCCTCAATCCACGCGTGGACGGACCCACGCGTCCACCTCACCCCTGCGCAAACAGAGCAAACCTCCCGGCAGCCTCCGGCGTATTCCGGTTAAATGTCATCGTGAATTCGAGCTGGTTCTTGCGCCTTTCATACCCGCTTTTCCGTTGAAGGCAGCGTCCGCACGGCGTTACTGCTTTCGCCCATGCCAGCACCCCGATTCGTCCGTCCCGCCTCGCTCTCCCTATGGCTCGTCCTGGCGGCAATTCCTGTCTCGTTCGCCGCCGATCCGGCCGTCCTCGGTTTCGATCCCGCACGCCTGCCGCGTCTCGACGCGGTCATCCAGAATCACGTAGACCAAAAGCATCTTGCCGGCGGCGTGGTCTACATTGCCCGCGAGGGCCAGGTCACGCACCTGAACGCGTTCGGGCATCAGGACCTCGAAGGCCAGATTCCCATGGCCGAGGATGCCATCTTTCGCATCGCCTCGATGAGCAAGGCCATCAAGTCCGTTGCGATCATGATGCTCTACGAGGAGGGCAAGCTCATGATGCGGGATCCCCTTCACAAGCACCTGCCGGCGCCTTCATGGCAGTGACTATTACGCCTGCCCGGGGTCGGGCGGGGAGGGTTGCGCGCGGCCGGCGCGATGGAGCTGCCACGAGTTCCAGAGATTGTGGCACACGATGTAGAAGGTCGGGCCGAGCGCGACGAGCGGGCTGGCGTAGGTGAGCGCCAGATACACGGTGAAGGCGGTGTTCTTCTGCCCGAGCGACTGGCTCGCCTCGCGGCTGAAGGTGCGTCCGCCGACGGCGCGCCCAAGGGCGAAATTAGCGGCGCAGACGACGATGATCACGCCCGCGATCTCGAGCAGCGTGCGCGCCGGCGTCTCGACCTGGCTCCGGATGAAATCGGAGGCGCGGGCCGTGATGATGAACATGCTGACCAGCCAGAGCCCGAAGGAAAAGTTGCGCATCCGCGCCGGCCACGCCGCCGCAGATGGATGGGCCAGGCGCAGCAGCCAGGCGACGCCGAGGGGCACGAAGATGATCAGCCCCACGCTCGCGAACACCTGCGCCATGAGCGCGGGCGCCGCGCGGCCGAGCACGAGCGGCAGGAGCACGGGCAGCAGCGCGGCGATGCCGAGGTTGGTGAGCAGGAAGGCGGCGACAACGTAGTCCACCCTGCCGCGCATGAAGCTGATGATGACCGGAGCGGCGGCCGCGGTGGGCGTGATGCCTGCGAAGAACGCCGCCAGAGCGAGATCCCGCCCGCCGACCAGCCAGCCGAGTCCCCAAGCCGCGAAGCCCATCGCGACGTTGGCCGCGAACAGAACCGCGTGGCTGCGTTGCACCGCCTCGCGATGCAGGCGCACCTGCAGGAAAACGAAGAAGAGCATGCCCATGATCAGCCAGCGGATCGCGCCTTCGAGCACGTGGGCCTGCGGCAGGAGCGCGCCGCAGGTCATGGCCGCGAGGATCGCGGCGGTGCGAATGTAGCCGGCGTTCATGGCGGGACGGAAGTCACCACGCGAACGGCACCGGCACGGTCTTTTTGGCGACGTAGAGCGGATGCTTGGGCTGGCCGCTGGCGTTGCGCGCGAGGCACACGGTCTTGCGCGGATCAAGCAGGTTCACCACGTGCCGGTGCCGATCGCGGAACGCGCCATGCTCCCCCCAGGCGGCGACCACGCGGTCGACGCGGTCGGACCAGTGTTTGATCCAACGGTCATTCTCCGGCCCCACGGGATCAAGCGAGGCTTTCATCGCGGCGGGCTCGGTATCGCGCCAGGCGAAGGCATTGAGCATGACAAAAAAGTCATAGCCCCAGGAGATCGAAAAATCGCGGATGCGCCGCAGGGTGGGATCGAGCTGGTTTTCGTCCGCCGTGCTCGGATTGAGGGCGATCCATGCGATGCCGCGGCCGCCCTTGGCCGATGCGTTGAGAAGTTCGTCCCAGCGATGGACAAGCGTGTAACGGTGACGGCGGTCGGGAGAGAAAACACAGTCGTTGCGCATGCGGTTAGGGAACGCGTCAGGTGCGGGCGCGCGCCATGGCGTGCCGCAGGGCCCGCGCCTCCGCGAGCAGGGTGCGCGCGGCTGAGAGGGTTGCGGAGTCGCCGGAGGAGGCTTCGGTTTTATGATCGTCCGGGTCACCCAGGCCGGTTTCGCGGAATTGTCGGAGCCGTTCGAGGATGAGGTCGCGGATCTGCTCCGCGTTGTCGACGCCGCGGAAGACCCCGGAGTGCAGGGAGTCGCCGGACTTGCGTTCGTGTTCGTCGCCTCCTCCGCCGCCGGCGGATTGGACGCGCACATCGGCCACGCCCAGCAGACGCTGGACAGGGCCTTGGGCGACTACGACCTGCTGCAGGTTGGCAAAGCTCATCGTCATTTCCTGCAAGGTGAGCAATCCCGTGCGGATCCTCAGGCTTCGGTCGGTGACCACGTACCAACGCAGTTCGTAGTCGAGGCGCACGGCGGCGTAGGTGAGGGGGAGCGCGAACAGATACAGGAGCACGGCACCGGCTTCGAGAAGTACGATGCCCCCGATAATCCAGTCCGGTCCGCGCGAGACCATGCGGACGAAGCCGTCGTTACGGCGGTCGCGGTTTTGCGGGCTTTCGGCGGGTCGTACCGGGGACGATGATAGAACCGGGGTTGCGCCGGCGGGAGTTGTTGCGCGCAGCGCGGCGACGTCGTTCTTTAGCGTTTGGACGAGGGAAAGAGAGACGACCAAGCCGAAAAGGGCGGCGAGTTGGGCGCCGACCCACCCCAGCAGACAGAGCTTATAGAAATTGGCACCGGCGCGGAAGATTCGCTGCGAACCGGGAGCGCCGATCGGAGGCTGCGGGGCCGATGGAACCCGAAGCCAGTGCAGGAGTAGTTGGCGAAGGCGGTCAAACATGACGGGTGGCGTCGGCGTCGGGCGCGGCCGGCGACAGGGCGAGCCGGAGTTCGCGCAGTTCGGCGGCCACTTCGCGCAGTGTGGCGGCGAGTTCGGCGTCGCTTGTCGCAGCAGGCGATGCCGGCGTGGTGGCGGTGTCCTTCACTCCGCGCATCTTCGAGTAGAGGAAATCCCTGATTGCCTCGAACTCGCGCAGTCCTTCGAGGGTCATCTCGGCGGCGGCGCTGCCACTTGCGGTTTGAACAAGGATTCGTCCGAGTCCGAGCCAGCGTTCGACCACATTCGAGCGCAGGTGAATGTCCTGGATGCGCGCGTACTGGATGATGACCTCGCGGCGAAACAGGAGCCCCCACCGCATTGAAATGCCTTCGGTCGTGAATCGGTAGCGCATGGTCTCGTAGCGAAACCACGAGGGGAGCACGAGAATGGGAAACAGCGGGGGGATGACAAAACAACGCAGCAGGTAGTACGTCCAGAGGCTCGAGTGGGGTCGCTCGATGGCAAAAATCGCCGCGTCGTCGCCGGGTGTGGTCATTGCAGGCGATCTAGCCTGGATGGCGGCGGGGCGGCAAGCGCGGCGTGGCCGCCCGGGCCAGCATCGCTTGGCGAGGGCAGGGGAACTTTGCTTTTCTTGTCGGGTCAAAAGGCCCGAAACGCCGAGATTGAGGCCGGCCGATAACCGAGACGTTTTTCCATGAACGACGAACCCCTTCATCAACTCGTCTATGTGAGCTCCGCCACGGTCTTGTTTTCACCGTCTGATTTGCTGGCGTTGTTGGAGCAGAGCCGCCAGCGCAACGCTGAGGTGCACGTCACGGGCATGCTGCTTTATCGGGAGGGGAATTTCATGCAGGTGCTGGAGGGTCGGCCGGACGCGGTTGCAGCCACGCATGCGCGCATTCAGGCCGATCCGCGGCACCGTGGTCTGATCACCCTGAGAAACGCCGCGGTCGCGGCGCGATCGTTCCCCCACTGGTCGATGGCGTATCGCAATCTCGAGCTTGGGGTTTCGGACGAGATTCCCGGCTACAGCGATTTTCTGAATCAGCAGTGGGAACTCTCTGCGCGAAATGTCCAGGCGGATGCGGCCCGGAAACTGGTGGACCTGTTCCGCAAAGGCATGCGAGGTTGACGCATGCCTCGGTATCTTGCCCCCGGTGTCTATGTGGAGGAAGTCAGCCTTCGGACCCGCGCGATCGCGGCTGCGGAGACGGGGACTGCGGCTTTTTTCGGTCCCGCGCTTCGCGGCCCAGTCGGCGAAGTCTCGCCGCCGCTCACGGCCTTTGCCGACTTTGAGCGGCTGTATGGAGGAACGGGCGATGTGCGCATCGGTGCGTCATGGAGAATCAACTACGTTGCCCATGCCGTCCGATGCTTTTTTGCCGAAGGAGGCCGTACTTTGCACGTCGTTCGAACGCCGGCCGTTAAAAACAGACAAAGTCAAATCCCCGGCTTCGAGGCGGCTTTCAAGGCGCTTGATGGGGTGCCCGGCGTATCTCTCGTGGCGGCGCCGGGTGGTTCCCAGATTGATCCTGCCATCGCCCCGTCGCTGATCGCGCATGTGGAGCGTCCGGGGTCGTGCCAGTTCGCAATTCTTGATTTCCCCTTGGGCACGACGGCCTCTGGAGCGCAGACCGGGGTGAAGGGGGTCAGGTCGCGTTCGGCCGCGGTCTACCACCCGTGGATCTTCGTGACGGCGGAGGGGCCGACCCGCGCGAATCCGACGGGGGCGGAACTATGTCTGCCGCCGTCGGGATTTCTTGCCGGGATCTACGCGCGCGTCGATCGCGAGCGCGGGGTGCACAAGGCACCCGCGAACGAGGTGATACGATCGGCGTTTCGGTTCGAAGCCCCCATCACTTCTTCCGAGCAGGAAATCCTGAACCCCGAGGGAGTGAACTGCCTGCGAAGCAGGCCGCGGAAAGGACTGGTGGTGTGGGGGGCTCGCACCACCTCATCGGACCCTGAATGGAAGTACGTCAACGTCCGGCGTTACTTCCTTTACCTGCGGCAGAGCCTGGAGAGCGGTACCGCTTGGGTTGTCTTCGAGCCTAACAACGAACCGCTATGGGCAAGCGTCCGGTCGTCGGTGGACGGATTCCTTCATCAGGAATGGCGGCGCGGCGCTCTTATGGGGGCAAAGCCGGAAGAGGCGTACTTCGTTAAATGTGACCGTAGCACGATGACCGCGGTCGATCTCGCGGCGGGACGGTTAAGGGTGATGGTGGGCGTCGCTTTGATAAGGCCCGCCGAGTTCATGGTCTTTCAGATTGAACAGCGTGCAGGGGTGTAAGCGTCCGGGATCGTTGTCGTCGTTCCCGTGCCGTGGGAGCGCTCGACGGAAGGTCGGATTTCGATCAAGATCGGGCCATGAAAAAACCCACGCGTGAGGCAGGCACGCGAATGTGCACGAGCAAGCGGCGCTACCGCTCACAGGGTGACGCACTCGACGCGGCGATGATTGTCGGCGTCGAGCGCGAGCGTGAGGCCTATCGGTGTCCGGCCTGCGGATTCTGGCACCTCACCCGCAAACGAAAGTAAGGGCTCGAAATCCGAAGCGACGGACACCGACATTCCAAGCCACGTGCCAGCTTGGAAATGGTTTCAGCATTGCCGCAGCGCGAGGGGAACGTCTCCGCCCGTCGCCGGCGGCCTTACTGAAACTCCGCCGGCTCGGCGTGCAGGGGAAGGATTTCGATGTCGCGAAGAAAAAGTTCGTGTCCCTGCGACTGCACTTGGATTTTACCGGCGGAGAGCGGTGTGCGCGGACCTTCGTCGGCCGGTAGCGTGAGGTGCTGGAGACGCAGGACGATCTCGCCATTGAGCACATGCGCGCTGCGGTTGTCGTAGCAGATGAGCTCGATGGTATTCCACTCGCCGAGAGGCTTCTCTTTGCCGTGGCGGCGCATCACGCGGCGTCCGGCCGGGGCGTCCGCGCTGGCAAACTCCTCGCGATTGCCCACCGGGTCGTAGGCGTGGCGTTGTTCGGTCTTCGTCACGGTCGCGGCGGCGCGCACGGGACCCATCGTATAGGCGTCGCCGGCCGCGCCCGACATGAACTGAAATTCCACGCCTTCGAGATGGTTGCCTTCGAACGCGCCATGCTGACCGTGGGCATGATAGACGATTCCGCTGTTGCGCGGGCGTCCGACGCCGGAGCCGTACTGCTTCTCACCCCATTTATAGTGGAGGCGAAGGCGGTAGTTGCCGTACGGGGCGATCGAGCTGAGGGCTCCGGTCTGTTCGCCGGAAACGCGAATGGCCGGACGGCCGTCGATCTCGACGACGCTGAAGACGCCCGCCGGGTCTTTGTTCAACCCGATCGGCTCGGAGTTGGGAGCGGTGCGGGCGAGCCAGGTGTCCCAGCCGGTGAGGTCACGCCCGTTGAAGAGCGTGGTCCAATCGATCCGCCCCGACGGGGCGCTCAGGTCGGCGGCGCGGGGCGAGGTGAGTTCGCGCACCCAGATGTTGCGGAACGAAACCTCGTCGCTGTGGTTCTGCAGCTGCAGGGGCAGCTTTTCGGGATGGGCCTCGTAGCGGGGCGGCCCTCGGAAGCCGGTGGTGCCGCGCAGGGTCTGGTCATGTTGCACGAGTGTGCCATTGTGAAGCACCGTCAGCCGTGCAGGGGACTTAAGCGAACCATCGGGGTGAAAACGCGGAGCGATGAAGACGATGTCGTAGGTCTGCCATTCGCCGGGCGGGCGCGAGGCGTTTACAAGCGGTGGGTACTGCTTGTAAAGCGAGCCGGCCTGGCCGTTGGGATAGGTAAGGTTTTCGTGTGAATCGAGCAGCTGCACCTCGTAGCGCCCGTCCATGATCATCACGCCGCTGTTGCCGCGGCCCTGCCCGGAGCCGGTATCGTTGGTCGGTGTGCGAAATTCGAGGTGGAGCTGCATGTCGCCGAAAGCGCGCTTCGTCCGCATGCTGCCGGTCTTCGGGACGATCGTCCAGACACCGTCTTCAAGGCGCCAGCCTGGCTGGCTGGGATTGGTGGTGTCCCATTCGTTGGTGTGCGTGCCGTCGAACAGAACGATCGCGTCCGAGGGCACGCCGCTAGCGGGTACGCTGACGAGGGCAGGGACGGGCGTCCACTGTTCGGTCAATTCAGGCCGGGCTTGGGGGGCGTCGGCGCCAAGCAGGGGACCGGCGAAGACGAGAAGTAAGGACGAAAGCGAAGAGCGACGTGGGGTGATCATGACGGTCGGTCATCACATCCAGAGACGGGCCCGATGCAATCCCGCGATTCATCCCGCGAACGAGCGCCCCGGTGATCAGGTCGTGACCCGTGCGGGCACGCGTTCAAGCGCGTCTCGCAGTTGTTCGAGCTTGAGCGGCTTGTAGAGGTGGTCGTTCATGCCGGCCTTGTGCGTGCAATCTCGACCGCTGCGAAGACCCCCGGCCGTCAGCGCGATGATCCACGGATCGCCCCCCAGGCGGCGGTTCCGGATCTGCTCGGTGGCGGTGAGGCCGTCCATTACGGGCATTTGCAGATCCATGAGCACAACGTCGAAGGCGCGCTGAGCGAGCAACTCCACGGCCTCGGCTCCGTGCCCGGCCACGGTGGCTTCGTAGCCGAGTCGGGACAGCATCATGCGCCCGACCTTCTGATTCACGGGATTGTCCTCGACCAACAGGACGCGCAAGGAAGCGGGTTGACCCGCCGGCCGCCCCACCATGGTCGTGGGCAAAGAGAGCTGGCGTTGATCCGGACGCGTATCATCGATCAGGTGGACCAAGTGCTGGCGGAGGGCGTCGGCGTGAAGCGGTTTGAGCAACGCAGCGTCGATGCCGGGTCCGCGCAGCTTGTGGCCGAACGGCCCGAGGGCCAGAATGGGAAAGGTGCGTGACGTCGATTGCTGCAGCAGGGCACAGGCGTCGAGGGCATCGAGTCCCGGAGGACGATGATCCACGACGGCGGCGGCTAAGCGACTTTCGGCCATGAAAGCGAGCGCTTCGGCGGCTGATGTAGCGCAGAGTGGTTCAGCCCCGAGTGAGCGGACGGCCTCGATGAGCAGGCGGCGATTTGTCGGCTGATCCGTGACGAGCAAGACGGATTGCCCGGGATAGGTCGGCCAGACGGGCTCCGGGCGTACCGCGTTCGATGCGAGCTGGGTGAGGATCGAGAAGGAAAAGGTTGCGCCTTGCCCCTCGTCGCTTTCGACCCACATGTCGCCACCCATCATCGTGGCGAGACGCTTGCTGATGGCGAGGCCGAGGCCGGTTCCGCCGTAGTGCCGGGCCGTGGTCGCGTCGACCTGCGAGAAGCTGCGGAAGAGCCGGTCCTGGCGGTCGCGCGGAATGCCAATCCCCGTGTCTTTGACGCTGAAGTCGAGGTGCACGGCGGAGGGATCGCCGGGCGTGTTGCGGGCGGAGAGGCTCACTACAATCTCGCCTTGGTGCGTAAATTTCACCGCATTGCCGATGAGGTTAAGCAGGACCTGGCGGAGCCGGTTCGGGTCGCCGACCACGAGTGCCGGGAGGCCGGGGGCGACGACGCACGCGAGCTCAAGGTTGCGGTCATGGGCTTTCGCCGCGAGCAGCTCGGCCGCTTCGTACAGGCAGGCGACCGGATCGAAGGTGAGATGTTCGATCTCGAGTTGTCCGGCCTCGATCTTGGAGAAATCGAGCGTGTCGTTGATGACGGCCAGCAGGGCCTCGCCGGATAGCTTGATCGTGCGCAGGCAGTCACGTTGTTCTTCGCTCAGCGGTGTCTCCTCGATCAGCGAGGTCATGCCGATGATGCCGTTGAGGGGCGTGCGAATCTCGTGGCTCATCGTCGCGAGAAAGACGCTCTTGGCCTCATCTGCGGCCGCGGCTTCCGAGGCGAGTTGTTGCGCGCGGCAGATGGTCTGTTCAAATTGGTCATTAAGGCTCGTCATGGCCTCTGCTGCCGCCTGCAGCGATTCCTCGGAACGGCGCTGCTCCGAAACGTCGATCATCACTCCATGCAGATGCCGGGTGCCGTCGGTGTCGGCGTCGACCTCGGCGAGAATGCGCAACCAGCATCCAGCCACGCCGGGGGACTGTAGTTCCACCACGACATCGCAAGGATTGCCGGCGGCGGCCTGGGCCAGGGCTGTCGCGAGGGAGCCGCGGGTGGCGGGCGTGTAGAGGTCAAGCATGCCGTTCCGGGTCAAGGGAACGGAGACCGGTACTCGGTGGAGGGCATGACACCCGCAATCCCACGCCGCCCGCCCGGAGGTGAGGTCGAGTGACCATGTTCCGAACGGCACGGCGCGTGCAACGAGGCCGAGCACCGTCCCGTGGGGTAGTGATGAGACACCCGGCATGAGTGCGGGACCTTCCTCTGGATCAAGCGAATGCATGAAACAGAAGCCTCATCGGCACACCCGCCTCCGCGATTTAGGTAATTCTACCTGGTTGGCCTAGGGTAAGGTTCGGGTGAACCCGTGAACAACCGCTGCCGGTGGGTGGTGGGTGGGGGCTCCGCATGGGCGGTGAGCTCCCAATTTTGTCGCCGGCTACTTGTCGTACGGCCGTCGGTCATGACGGAGCGTCACAAGGTCGTAGGTGGTCCCGCGACGGGTGTCGGTTCACGGTGCACGGTCCAGATTCCGGCGCAGACGAGCACCAAGGCCGCAAGGTAGCGGAGATCGAGAATGCGTTCGCCCAGGAAGATTGCGGAGAGGAGGGCCCCGAAGACCGGGATGAGAAAGGTGTAGATTGCCACTGTGCCCACGCGGTTATGCTTGAGCAACAGGCTCCAGAGCGCGAAGGCCGTCGAGGAGAGCAGAACGAGGTATGCGAGCAACGCGGTCGATGCGGCCGTGAATCCGTGGAGCGAACCGCCCAAGGCAAAGCCGGTCGCCCACAGAACCAGTCCTCCCATCGTCAGCTGCAAGCCGGTCATGACCACCGCGTCCATGCGTTGCGAGAGCCGCTTGCCGTAAATCGACGAGGCCGAGAGCAGGAAGGCGGCGATGGCCACAAACCCCTCCCCGCGCAGCGAGACATCTAAGTCGATGCCTCCACGGTTGAGATTGACCAGAATCACGCCCGCAAAGCCGGTGATGCAGCCAATCACGCGCCGGCGACTGAGCTTGTCGTTCGCATAGAGGAAGTGGGCCAGCAGAACGCTGAAAAACGTGGAACTGCCGACAACGATGGACCCTTTCACGCCGGTGGTGTGCGCGAGGCCGATGTAGAAGAAGAGATAGTGCAGGGTGGTCTGGGTCAGTCCGAGCACCACGAGCGGCCACAGGTGCTCGCGCGCGGGGGCCAGCAGGGGTTGGCGACCCGTCAAGGCGAGGCCGGCGAGCAATACGAGCCCGGCCAGAGCGAAGCGCACCCCGGCGAACACCAGTTGGGAGCCCACATCGTCCGCCGCGATCGCGAACAGCGTGTAGCCGTGTTTGATCGCTGGATACGCGCTGCCCCACAGCAGGCAGCTCGCGGTGGCGAGCGCCAGGACGATGGAGCGACGGGTGTAGAAGACCGGGTGCGGCACGGACCACGCAGCGTTTCGGCTTCGCGGCGGGTCGGCAATCTTCCTTCTGCGATCGCCTGCGTCCGACGAAACCGGACGCTGAGGCGCCCTACTGCGACGGGGTCAAACGGGTGCCGTGTGCCCGTAGAAGCGTCGCCCGCCTTGGCGGTTCCGTGGCTGCATGGGTCGGATGGGGATTGGTCAGCCGGGATGATTCCGACGCGGCAAGCTCCGTGCCGAGACCGCCGGCCCGCACCCCCTTGGGTAGTCGCAGAACGTGTGCGAGTGTCCGTCGTAGTTCAGCAGGCTTTACAGCTTGAGCGCGGGTTGGTTGATATCCGTCGGCTTACCCTGCTTTCCAGCTCATGTTGCCCCTTCGCGTGTTCATATTGTTGTCTCGGGGCAGATCATCTCGGATCTCTTGCCGCACACGCAGACGATCGCGGACGACATCTGCATCGTGCGTTCGATGCACACGGAGCAGATCAACCACGATCCGGCGCGGCAGTGGTCGGCGGGTTTCCTTTCCAGCCGCTTTCATGGCGTGCAATTCTACAGCAAAGGCGCGCCGGTGCATTACGTGGGCAATCCCGACGGTGTGTGTCAGAGCACGCAGCGGCAGGTGATCGACGAGATCGCGCGTCTCAATGGATTGCAGGCGGAGGAATCGCTCGATCCCGAGATTCAGACGCGCGTGGCACAGTACGAACTCGCGTTCAAAATGCAGACGAGCGTGCCCGAGCTGGCCGACCTGAGTGCTGAGTTTGGACGCACACCCATGGGACAGGGGACGGGCCGCGATCATCATATCAATGCCTTCTCAGTGTGGATGGCCGGGGCTGGTATCCGTGGCGGCCTGACGTGGGGTTCGACGGACGAGCTGGGCTACCGGTACCTGAAGGACGGCCAGGAAATGCACGTGCATGACCTGCATGCGACCATGCTGGCGACGTTTGGCATCGACCACACGAAGCTCGTTCATCGCTACCAAGGCCGGGACTTCCGGCTGACGGATGTGCACGGCAAAGTCGCGCACGGGATCTTTGCCTGAGTGGATCATGGAGAATCTGACGCTCTCTCTTGGCCGGCTGCATCCGCTCGTGGTGCACCTGCCCATCGGCACAATGGAGACCTGCGCATGGACACGTGGGAGGCGATGTTGCAGGGGGGCAAACAAGGGACTCTCTTCCGTCCGGGCGACATCCTCCGGCAGCCGCCTCGTTCAGCGACTGCTGCTGCCCTTGGACCACGAGGAGCGCATGCCGCCAAAGAACAATTGCGCCCGCTGACTCCCGACGGACCCTGGCTGGCCGCGAGTGCGCGGCTGCAAACAAAGCAGTTCGGCGACGCGCAACTGGCGCAACTGGCGGAGCTGGCGGCGGTGGGGCCGGTGTTGCAGTGGCTCGACCTGGGGGAAACGGGAGTGACCGACGCCGGCATGGTTCATCTCGCCTCAATGCGTGAACTGCGCCGCCTGCAACTTGATCGCACGGCGGTAACGGATAGCGGCCTGCCCGCGCTTGCGCCGCTGATGAAGCTCGAGTCGCTGAACCTCTTCGGTACGGACGTCACGGATACAGGCGTCGGTGCGTTGCGTGTTCTCCCGCGCCTGCGCCGCCTTCACCTGTGGCAGACGCAGGTCACTCCGGAGGCGGCGAGCAAGCTGGCGAAGGAGGCGACTGACGAGCGACGGATCCGGCGCTGGCAGGAAGAGATCGCCGCGCGCGAACGCATGATCCGTGCCGAGCGGTTTTCCGTCACGACCGGTGAAACGTTCCCCGAAGTGCGGGTGGTCTATCCGCCGGCGGTGGAAAGGGAAACGGCTGCGGCCACGGTACCTGGTGCTCCTTGATCGGCTGCCGTCTGCCGTTTCCCGCATGCTTTGATTCAACGCTCCCGCCGCGCGTGCTTTTGCGTGTGCCCAACGACACAATTATTTTCCCAGCTCGACGGCAACGTTTGGCCGGACATGTTTGCGGGCGTCCCTCCGATGCCCTTATCCGACTTCCCCAGCAGTGCGGCCCGGCAATTTGTCCGCGCCTTGGTCAAGTTCTACTATCCACGCATCGAAGTCACGGGGGCAGAACGGATCCCGCGCAGCGGTCCCGTCCTGCTGGCGGCCAATCACCCGAACTCGCTGATTGATCCCGTTCTGCTCGCCATCGCGGCGAAGCGCCCGATCCGCCTGATGGCGAAGGCGCCCTTGTTTCGGATCCCGGTTTTTGGTGCGGTGTTGAAGGCACTGGGCATGGTGCCGGCCTACCGCGGCTCGGACGATCGCAGTCAGGTCTCGCGCAATCTCGAGTCACTTGCGGTCGCGGCAAAGGCGCTGGCAGAAGGGCATGTGATGGGGATCTTTCCCGAGGGCAAGAGTCACGACGCCGCGCGGCTCGAGCTGGTTCGGTCGGGAGCGGCGCGTCTGGCGCTCCAGGCGGTGGCCGCCGGAGCCACGGGCCTGCGCGTCGTGCCCGTGGGGATCAACTACGAGCGCAAGGAACGGTTTCGCACCGCCGTATGGATCCAGATCGGCGAGCCGATCGATGTCGGCGCGTGGGTGAGGGAGCATGCGGCCGACGAACATGCCTCGATGCGGGCATTGACTGCCGAGTTGAACGCCAGGTTGAAGGCGTGCGTGGTGCACCTCGACGACCCGGCGTGGGAAGATTTGCTCGATGAGGTCGAGGCGCTGCTGCCGGCGGCGGGTTTTCGGCGACGACACGCCTTGGAGGCGCTGCATCAACGCAAGGCGGTCGCCGATGCGATCAACCGGTTTCATCTCACGGATCGACCTCGAGCGGAGGCCGCTGCGGCGCGGGTGAGGGCCCATGATGCGGCCTTGCGTGCGGTGGGGTTGGCCGGGGATGCGCGCGTGCTGCAAGTGCGCGGGTGGCGTCTCGCGCTCTGGTTGGCGCGGGACGCTCTGGGGCTCACGATCGGAGGGCTTATCGGGCTGGTGGGCGTTTTGCACCACCTCGTTCCCCATGGGGTGGTGCGGCTGCTCGCGGGATTGATTCCAACGCCTGGTCGGATGACGGTGGCGTTGAACCGGCTCATGGTCGGGCTGCCGGTTTACGTCGTCTGGTATGCCGCGGTCTGGTGGTGGCAACGTGGATACTTTATGCCGTGGGTGGCGTGGACTTGGGCCGCCCTCATGCCGGTGGCCGGGGTGGTGGCCGTGGGCACGGGCCGCGGATTCCGGCGGGCGATCCCGCGTTGGTGGGCGCAGGTTCGGCTGCTGTTCCGGCCGGCGCAGGCGAAGGCATTGCGGATGGGGCAGGCGACCGTGCTGGCGGAGCTGCATTCTTTTGCCGCCGAGGTGACGCCGGGGCCCGCGTACCGGATTGCCTCTCCGGCGCCACGCAGCGTGATGGTCCGTCCGCCGTTCTGGCTCAATGTTGCCGCGGGCCTCGGCATGCTTGCCGTGATGGCGGGCGTCGCCGGCTGGTTGTTGCGCGACCGTCCGGTGGAGGTGCTGCTCAACCGGGCGCCGGCCTTGCATTCAATGGTTCCGGCTGAGCTGGATGAGGAAATGGGCGGCGACGAGCGGGCACTGGTCGCCGTGATTGGAGGGTTAGAGGACTTGGAGGCGCGTTCTCGCACCTTTGAGGCAGGGCTGCTGGCGGGTGAACGCAGCTACTATCGACAGGAGGACGACGACGAAATCCGCCGCATGCTGGTCACCTACCTGAGCTACCGGACGGCGTTGCTGCGCACGGTGTGGAAATACCAGCGCCATGCGCAGCTCGTCGATGAAGCGGTCCGGCTGCGTGCGCTACTTCTGCATTACACGGCGGCCGCCGTGTCGTATGAGTACGCTGCGCGCTTCGTCCTCGCCTTCGAGGGACAGGAAACGGCGATCCGCAAGCTCAACGAGGCGGAGCCGGTCTGGGATCTGCCGGCGGGGAGCTATGATCGCATCCGGGCCAACCTGGGCAACATCGCCCATCGGCGTTGGTTGGAGGCGGGCTGGCGCAATTATCACGCGACCCGGCTGCGTTGGATTGCCCGGGGAATGTATTCGGACGAACCCTACGCAACGTTGCACGCGTCGATCGCGGCCGCGGGCGATTACACGGCGGGGCTTTCCGGCCGGTTGTTGCGTTACAAGGTTGCGACGGCCGTGACCGACGTGGGCAGGTTCGCGAGCGGAAGCACCTATCGGGCGAGCGCGGTGGTCTCGACGTTGGTGGGCGACACGAAAATTCGCCAGCCCCGGCAGGGTGCGGCGCTGATCACGGCCGACCAACTCGCCGGCCTTCGACCAAAATTGCGTCCGGGCGACATCCTGATCGAGCGGAGAAACTGGTATCTCTCCAACGCGTTTCTTCCCGGCTACTGGCCGCATTCGGCGTTGTACGTTGGGACCGTGGAGGAGTTGCGAACCATGGGTCTCGATAAGGATCCGCGGGTGGCAAAGCATCTTGGGGCTTTTGCGCTGCGCGACGCCGCGGGACACGAGCACGTGATCATCGAGGCCATTGGCGAAGGGGTGGTCTTTACCAGCGCCGAGCACTCGATTGGCGAGGCGGATTCCGTGGCGGTGCTCCGACCGAAGCTTGGGCCGGAACAGGTGCGCGAGGTCATCGCCCGGGCCTTTGGTCATGCGGGGAAGCCCTATGACTTCGATTTCGATTTTTTCAGCAGCGACCGACTGGTGTGCACCGAGTTGGTTTACCGCGCCTACAGCGGCTTCATTGATTTTCCGCTCGTCGAGATCCTGGGGCGCAAGACGCTCCCCGCTTTGGAGATTGTGCGTCACTGGGCGAGTCCGGAAGGTGCGCACCACCTGGAGTTTGTGGCCTTCCTAGACGGGGACGAGACCGCAGGCCGCTGCCACGAGCGCGGCGCGGGAACGTTGGTCGGATCGCTCACACGCCCCGCGCTCACGTGGCTGAACTAATCGCGAGCGGGGAAGGGCACTTCAGGAATTTGCCCGCAGGGCAAATTCCTATCGGGTGATTTGTTGCACGTAGCCCATCAGGGGCTGAACCTCGGGAGGAGGGGTGATCCAGTCGCTATAGAGGATTTCGGGCAGGGAGGACGTCGTATTGTAGAACGCCCGGTTGGCGGTGTCGTTGCGCGAGAGGTAGCCGGCCTTGACCGTGGCTCCGGCATAGAGACCTGCGGTCTTGGTGTAGACCAGCACGGGGGTGTTCAGGATGGCGCGATTGTAGTTCTCGGCTTCGGCCGCTCGGGGGCCGGCAATCGCCTTGGCGTCGGCACCGACATTGAAGCGCTGGTTGTAGAGCAACCGCGGCGTTTCGTCGTCCATGATCACATAGACGGTTTCGACCGTGGTTGCGCCCAATTGAAGGCCCAAGCTCGCCTCGCCTGCGTTGACGAAGGCGGGAACGCTCCATGAGCCATCGGGGCGCTTGACCAGCACGACGCCGTACCCGTCTTTCATGCCAAAGATGAATCCGGCCTTGATTTGGTTGACGATAATGAGCCCGCGGGCGCGTTGAAGAATGTCCGAGGGGATGGCCGTGGTGGGACGCAGCATGAACTCCCGGAGGATGGCCTCGCAGGTTTCGATGCGTGTCACGTAGTCCTTACGTGTCAGCGTGTTTTGTGCGAACGCGGATGCCGCGAGCAAGGAAAGGGCCAGGAAAAGGAGGAAGCATTTCTTCATGTCACCAAAGGTTTGAAGTTGAACTATGCACGGGTGCATCCCGTTGGAAAGCGCGGAGTACGGTAGGTTCCGGAATGGATGCGGTCAGGCGAGGCCGTGCGCCTCTACTTCATCTTCGTCCCACCCGAAATAATGCCCCAGTTCGTGCAAATAGGTGAGCTTAACCTCGTCCCGGTAGGTCTGCGCGTGGCCCTCGGCGTAGTCCCAAATATTCTCCAGGAACAGCATGATATGAGCTGGGGGGGCGTTGTTGTCTCCGGTGTCGAGCCCATGGGGACTCCCGGCAAACATCCCCAGGATGTCGGCCTCAAATTCCTCGCCGAGGATTTCCGGGCTCGGCCAGTCGTGGAAGACCACCGGCAAAGCTTCGGCAAGCGTCCGCAGCCGGAGTGGGAGTCGGCGCTTGGTGGCGGCGACAGTCTGCTCGGCGAGCATGGTGAGCTGATCGTGGGTCATGAATGCCGGACGGCGGGTTGAGAAGACTATGTAACCAAAATTCGGTGACCGCGTCTAGTTCATCATACGCAACGCCTTCCCGAGAGCGCTGCCAATGATACAAAACTCCCAATGTCTCCCAAAATGAAATCCGTCACGAAAATCCTCCTGCCTGTCTTGGCCCTCGCGGTCGGCGCCGTCGCCCCGCTCTCACTCGTTGCCCAAACCGCCGGCGAACGTCCGGCTCGTCCTGAGCGCGGCGGACCGGGTGGTCCCGGAGGCGCCGGCGATCGTCTCGCGACGATGTCTGAGCACCTTGCCCTGACCGGCGGGCAAAAGACGAAGGTTCAGGCCATTCTCGAATCCGAGCGGGCGAGCCTTGAAGCGTTGCGCAACGACACCTCCCTGACTCAGGAAGCCCGTCGCGAAAAGATGCAGGCCAATCGCCAGTCGGTCGCTACGCAGATGCGCGCCGTCCTCACGCCTGAGCAGCAGACGAAGATGGGCGAGATGCGCGGCTTCGGCGGCCAGCGCGGACAGGGCGGACAGGGTGGACAGGGTGGACAAGGCGGAAAGGGTGGACCGGGCGCGGGCCAGAAGGCGCGTCCAGGCGGCGAAGGCAAAAAGTAACCTCCTGCGGCCATCCCGGCTCGCAGCCTATTGACTCGTAACCCGCCGCCTGGCTTTTGCCGGCGGCGGTTTTCGTTTTGCGCAGGCCGATGCGGTCTGCGCAGTCTCCGCACATGGACGCGCCACGCATTGTCATCGCCGGAGGAGGAGCCGCCGGGTTCTTCGCCGCCATCGCGGCCGCCGAGGGGAATCCCGCCGCGCAAGTGACCCTCTATGAAGCGACCGCCCATCCGCTCGCCAAAGTGCGGGTTTCCGGTGGCGGACGCTGCAATGTCACCCATGCGTGTCTCGATCCGCGTGAGTTGGTCAAACGTTACCCCCGGGGAGGCCGCGAACTGCTTGGGCCCTTTCACCGGTGGGGTCCCCGCGAGACGATCGCGTGGTTTGCCAGCCGCGGCGTGGAGCTCAAGACCGAGTCCGACGGGCGCATGTTCCCGGTCACGGACGATTCGGCAACCATCGTCAGTTGCCTGCAAAAGGCCGCGGCGGACGCCGGGGTCAAGGTGGTGTCATGCCGCGGCGTCAGATCGGCCGACTATATTCATCGCGTGGATACGCAGTCCGGCGCGCCTCGTTTCAACCTGACGCTGACGGACGGGTCCGGAGTTTCGGCGGACAGCCTGCTGCTTGCAACCGGGGGCAACAAAGGGTCGGCGGGTCTCGCGATCGCCGAGCGTCTGGATCACACGATCGAACCGCCGGTGCCTTCTCTGTTCACCTTTCACATCGACGACCCGCGTCTTCGCGGGCTGGAAGGTCTGTCGGTGCCCCAGGTGTCGACGGCGATCGTCGGCACGAAACTGCGCGAGAGTGGGCCCATTTTGGTCACCCACTGGGGTCTGAGCGGCCCAGCCATCCTGAAGTTGTCAGCCTGGGGTGCGCGGGAGCTGCATGCGCGGGACTACCGCGTCACGCTGGTGGTCAACTGGGCGCCGCCTTTCAATCCCGACTCGGCGCGCGACGCGCTCGACGCGGCGAGGGTCGACAACGCACGCAAGCAGGTTTCGACTTGGAACCCCTTTGCGGTGCCTGCCCGTCTTTGGGAACGCTTGGTGGTGGCGGCGGGAATCGGCGAGACTGCGACCTGGGCGACCCTCGCCAAGCCCCGGCTGCACGCCTTGGCGTTGCAGGTGACAGCCGGCGAGTTTGCGGTGGAAGGGAAGAGCCTCAACAAGGAGGAGTTTGTGACCTGTGGCGGGATCCGCCTGCGCGAGGTGGATTTTCGCACCATGGAAAGCCGCGTGCGTCCCGGTCTGTATTTCGCCGGCGAGGTGCTGGATATCGACGGGGTCACTGGCGGCTTTAATTTTCAGTCCGCGTGGACCACCGGCTGGCTGGCGGGCCGGGCCATGGCGGGTCAAGCCGGATAGAGTGGGCGTTGGCCGGCGGTCGTCCGGGGCGTCGTGCCTTCCGGCATGCAGCGACGCCTACGGTATCATGAGTGCCGCACCGGGTCCCGTGGGCCAGCCGAAGGTGACCCAGAGGACGAGGAGTGCCGTCCACGCGAAGAGGTTGCCGAGGGAATAGGGCAGCATCAGCGCCGTCATCGTGCCAATCCCGGCCTTTGGCACGTAACGTTGGGCGAACATCAGGACGAGGGGGAAATTCGACATGAGCGGCGTGATGATGTTGGTCACGCTGTCGCCGACCCGGTAGGCGGCCTGGGTGAGTTCTGGCGCATAGCCCAGCAGCATGAACATGGGTACAAAGATCGGTGCGAGCATCGCCCATTTCGCGGAAGAGGAACCGAGAGTGAGGTTGATCGTCGCCGTGAGCAGAACGAGTCCGATCAGCAACGGGATGGGACCAAGGTCGAGCCAGCGGAGGAACGTCGCACCTTCGACGGCGAGAATGACGCCAAGGTTGGTCCAATTGAAGTAGTTTACGAACTGCGCGATGAAGAAGACCACCACGAGATAGCCGGAGAGCAGCTCGAGGGTTTTCTGCATGCCCTTGTAGACGTCGGTGTCGCGGCGCACCGTGCCGGCGCCCACGCCGTAGGCGATGCCCGGAATCAAACCGAAGATAAAGATGAAGAAGACGAGTCCTCGCACGAAGTAGGAGCCAATGAAACCGGGACGAGCGGGGTCGTGGAGAAAACCGTTCTCCGGCAGCAGTCCGGCGAGCACGATCATGGTGAGCACGACCAGCGATGCGCCGGCCCACCGCAGTCCGCGCCACTCGGTCGGGCCGAGCCGATTGATCGACTGGGGCTGGGCGTCACCATGATAGGCGCCGAGTCGCGGGAGAACGATTCGCTCGGTGACAAGCGTCCCAACGGTCGTGACCACGAGGACGGAGGCCGCGAGGAAATAGTAATTCGCCATCGGTGTGACGGCGTAGGCCGGATCGATCAGGCGGGCGGCCTCTTGAGTGAGTCCCGCGAGAATGACGTCCGTCGGGGAAATAAGCAGGTTGGCGGCAAAACCGCCTGAAACCCCGGAGAACGCCGCGGCGATGCCGCCAAGCGGATGGCGTCCGGCAGAATGAAACAGGGCGGCGCTTAAGGGCAGCAGCAGCACGTAGCCGACGTCCCCGGCCGTGTTGGACGTGGCGCCGCAGAAGACGACCACGAGCGTGAGCAACCGGGCGGGTGCGGCCTGGACGATCAAGCGCATGACCGCGCCGAGCAGTCCGCTGTGTTCGGCAATCGAAAGGCCCAAGACGCTGACGAGCACCGAGCCCAGCGGGGCGAAATTGATGAAATTAGGGAGGAGTCCGAGGATGATGCGGTGTAGTCCTTCAACAGAGAGCAGGTTGAACGCCTGGACGGGTTCGTTGCGCACGGGATGGGGCACTTGCAGACCGACTGCATGAAGCAGCCACGACAGCAGGATGACCGCTCCGCACAGAAGAAGAAAAAGCGTGGCGGGATGAGGGAGCGCGTTGCCGACGCGTTCCACGCGATCAAGGAATCGCTGGAAAAAAGAAAGCGTCGCGCGGGTGGGCATGGGAGGGGGAAGGGGCGGGAAGCGCCAACGTTCTTGTCGCTTTCGACGTCACGTTGGCGTCGCGAGTGTCGCCGCGTTCGTTCGCTTCACGTAGGTGACGAGGGCCGCGGCGAAGGCGCCAAGGTCGCGTTGCAGGGCGTCGAAACCGGCGCTGCGCGTGAACGCCGCTTCGTCCAGGTAGAGCGCGCGGTTGATCTCGATCTGGATGCTGTGACGGCCCTGCGAAGGGTCTCCGTGGGTGACGATCAGATCGCCGCCGCGATAGGGATCGTTGACCTTCACCGTGAAGCCGCGATTCGAAAACCAGTCGGCGGTCCACCGCGTGAACGCGGAGGCGGCGGTCAGGCCATCGCGATCGCTGACCACGATGTCCGGACGACGTTTGCCGGCGTCGACGTTCATGCGATTGCCTCGCGACTTCATTGAGTGGCAATTTACGTGCCACACGGCGCCGTGACGGGCGCGCAGGTGATCGAGCCGTTGCTTCAACATCCGGCGGTAGGGGCGGTAGAGGGTGCGAATGCGCTTCTCAACGTCCGCAACAGAGAGCGGTTTCTCGTACATCGGCATGTCGGGGAGAGCGAGGCGACGGATCAAGCCCATGCCACGGCGGCTGTAGTCGGTGGTGGCCAGAGGGGTGGGCCAAGGTTCGGCGAGCAACGTTGGATCAATGTCGTCCTCGGCGCGATTGACGTCGATGAAGGCGCGAGGGAAGCGGGCTGCAAGCAACGTGGCACCGTGCGCCGGAGCGTGAGCCCAAAGCTCATCCACGAACGCATCCCAAGTGGAGAGCAACGCGGCTTGAGGAGCCGATGAGGCGAAGTTGGCCGGCCACTCCGTGCCGCTGTGCGGAGAGTCGAACACGACGGGCGCTTCCGGCGGCTGCGGCGCGTAAAGAATGAAGGGCTCGGCCGGGGGCGACGATGGCATGCGAGTCAGGCAGGGCGTGCAAGGCAGTCCCCAATCAAGGCGCGTCGACGTGCCGATGGAGTGCGTTGAAGAGGAATTTGAAAGTCCCGTAGGGCTGGGCGCGGAAGGTGACCTCCGGCGTGAGAAGTCGCACCTTGCCCTGGCCGACCGGCAGATCCACGGCGAGGATGCCTTCGTTCAGATAGGCCTGTCCCCATGCCCAGCCGCTGCGCAAGGGTACGGCAGAGGAGAACCATGCGATGGGTTTGGCGCCGGCGACGATCGCCCCGGGCTTCAGGCGGAGAACCGGGTTGTTGTCGAAATAAACATCGACTTCGCCCGGCACACCCCAGGCAAGTGGCTGGCTCGAATCCACGGCGGCCCGCAGAACGCTGCCCGGTACATAGAATTTTTCGCGTGGAAGCCGTTGTTCGCGCCCGTCGGCGGTGAGTTCGACGAGGGCGTTGCGGACCGGAAGATCCAGGTGGTACGCGAGCTGAGTGCTGGTTCCCACGGCCACGATGGTACCACCGGCTTCGACGAACGCACGCAGAGCCGGTACGGTGCTCTCTTCCGAGAACGAGCCCAGCCAGGCATGGAACTCGGAGGGCATGTCTTCGCGTCGGGGCGTGCGGAGGATATAAGATGATCGCGGAGCCGGCGGACCTCCGAGCGCCTTGGGCACGGGGATCGCGCCCGAGGGAAGGATCAGCACGTCATATCGCTCCTTGAGCACGCCTGAATCGATCTGCCCCGGGTACACGAGGTCGAAGGAGAAGTTATGCTGCTCCAGCAGCCACCGCGTCCAACCCGAAGGCATCGAACCGCCGTAGACATCCCACAAAGCGATCCGTTGCGCGGCGAGTTTGAGGCGAGGGCCGGACGGCATTTCGTTCAGCCCGATCGTGGAGAGGCCCAGCTCGGTGGACGCCGTCCGTAGAATCGCGTCGGAGCGGGGATGTGCGGGAATGAAGAACGTGCCCGGGCCGAATCCTGCAGTGGGATCCGCGCCCTGTGGCAGGCGATACACATCGGCGCCAGCGGCGAGCAGCCGATTAACAAGCTTGAAACTGTTCACGGTCGCGGGCGAGACCAGGTGGCCGGCCTTTGCGTGGGCTGCGATCTGGCCGGGGGGAAGGGGTTGCACCTCGCCCAAGGGTACGCGTGAAAAGGGGCCGTCAAACGCGTCGAGAATCCGGTCGAATTCGATGCCCGTGAGAAAGGCCGGCGTCCAGCCAGCCGAGTCGTACGGGGCGATCGGCGGTCCTCCCTCGTAGAGAAAATCGTTCGGATGGTCCTGAGGCTCGAACATGTCGAGCACGTGCGGGCGGAAAGCCTGGGCGGCCTTCACGATGTAAGATCCCGATGGATACGATTTGCCGGCGACCGAGAAATCGGCCGTCGCCCGTTCGACGGCGACGCCCCCCTTGATGAGCATGTTCAGAAACACGATGGCGGTCGGGAAATCGGCTTGGTCCGACGGCAGGATGTAGCCGCGCGGATCGCGGTCCTCCGGCTTTTGGAGATGAGCGAAATACTCTGCGGGAATCCCCGGGAGGTTGTAAGCCGCAAAACGTTCGGAAGCGTCGGTGCCGGCGGGGGCTTCGGCGGCTGCGGTGCGGTCGGCGCGATGGGCCCGGCGCATGGCCTCGACTCGCGACGGGTAACGTGTCCAGTGATCGCGGCTTCCGCGTTCGATGGACGCTTTGCCCATCAGGTAGATGTGGTAGAGCAGCTGGTCGCGCTGGCGGGAGGCGTAGTCGAGAATGGCGTAGTTGGCGCTCAGCGAGTATTCGATGGACTGACGGTAGTGCCAGCGTTGCGGAGCCACCGGAGCGGGCAGGTCCCCCGTGGGAATCTGTCGCTCTGGAAGCAACGGGATGTCCATCGGGGTCGGGCTGCCAACGATCTCGGTGAGGATGCCGATCTGATTATGAAAATAGGGTGTCGTGCGCAGGCCGCCGTTCCACCAGGTGGAGAACGGTGCGCCGCGGCGCTGCGCGACACCCACTTTTCCCTCGGCATTGAAACGGTTGTTCATCGCCGCGCCGATCGCGTCGATGCTCGTGACGAGCAGTGGATCGAACACGAAGTTGAAAGGATCGCGGTAGGGCGGCCCGGAGATGATCGTCCCGGGGGGAGCCGACTGATGATGGTTGTAGACGATCTGAGGGATCCAATCGACGTAGAGCTGACGGTTGATGTTCGAGCTCTCCTTCATCGCCATCGCGAAGAAATCCCGGTTGTTGTCGTGGCCGGCGTATTTCTGGTAAAGCCGAGGTTGCAGGTCGAAGAAACGCTCGGTTGGCACGGGTCGGCGCATGTACCACGATGAAATCAACTCCTGCCCGTCCGGATTGCAGTGGGTGAAGAGAATAACGACGTCGTTAAGGATGCGCAGCGTGACGGGATCGGTGGCGCTGGCGAACCGGTAAACCGATTCGATGAGTTGGTGGGTGCCGACGGTTTCGTTGGCATGGAGCCCGCCGTCGATCCATACGATGGCCCTGCCTTCATCGGCGAGCGAGCGGGCTTCGGCGTCGGTGAGCCCCTCGGCGCGCGCGAGACGTTGGGAGATTTCGCGGTAACGCTCCAGACGATGGTGATTATCCGGCGACGTAACGATCAGCATCGGTTGGCGACGGCCTTCCTCCGTGGGGCCGATGTCCACGAACGTCACGCGGTCCGATTCGGCGGCGATTTTTTTGAAGTACGCTTCCGTCTCCGTGAACGTGGCCAGATGGTAGTCATCGCCGATGGCGAAGCCAAAGTGCTCGCGGGGCGAGGTGACGGCCGCGGCGAGCAACCCAGACAGGCAGTAGGTGGCGGCGAGGACGAGCGGGCGGAAGAGACGCATGGAGGCGAAGGTTGGGGCGGGTGAGGTGATCGCGCGATCAATTCAGAAGCGCTTGGTGGCTTCGAGTGTCCACGTGCGTCCCACCGCGAGATAGTTGTACACGGAGGCTTGGTAACCGGAGGGATCGGCGCTCAGCGGAGGCTCGACATCCGTCAGATTGGTGATGCCGAGCCGCAAGGTGGTGTTGCGCAACCAGCGTGAGGACTCCGGGCCAAAGCGACGGGTCACGAACAGATTGTAGCTCAGAGTGCCCGAGACGCGATGCCAGTAGTTCAGCCGACCGAGATCCTCGATGACCATAATGGAGCCGGGGCGGCCCAGTGCTTCGTAGACCGCTTCGGTGGTCGAGGCACCGGTGTCGGCGAAGGCGCCGATGTAATACGCGCTCAGGCCGGTGGTCCAGTTGTTGCGACGCCACATGAGGCTGGCGTTGCCCCGCCAGCGCGCGGCACCGTTTTGGTTGAGCCGGCTGTCGGTTACGTTTGTCTCTGGAACCGTCTCGTAGGACTCGTCCAGATAGGTCCACTCGGTCGCCAGCGTAAAGCGCCCCAGGGTGTTCTCGGGAAGCCGATAAGTCAGCCCGATGTCGGTGCCGGCCACTCGGGCCAATGAGCGGTTGCTGAACGCCGTGCGCAACGCGGTGATGGGGCCGAAGGCGGCGATTTGATCGGAGGTGGGCCGCGAGGTGTTGTAGGCAGCGAACAGCGCAACATCGGAAGCCGGCATCGGCGCGCGCGTCACCCGCGGATCGCCGGCGTAGGTGGC
The DNA here is from genome assembly GCA_038212175.1 of Opitutales bacterium. Classification (GTDB taxonomy): domain Bacteria; phylum Verrucomicrobiota; class Verrucomicrobiia; order Opitutales; family Opitutaceae; genus CAMAXB01. Next base: position 81,055 of record JBBQUU010000010.1, read on the forward strand.
GGTGCCGCTGCCGGTGTCGATGTTGCCGATGGCAACGCCGGCGGCGAGTCGCTGCTGGGTATAGCTGCGGAGCAACTCGTAGTCGTTGGTAATGACCTGGGCCGTGGTGTCCGCGTCGATGATGTCGCGTTGATCGATTTTCCAGACGTCCACGGTGAACGACAGCCCTCGGACACCGGGCACGTCGACCACGATGCCGGCACTTCGACCCTCGCTGAATTCAGGCTGGAGGTCAGCGTTGCCCGAGGTGGTGTAGGTGCGGTTGACGGTACCGTCGGATGCAAGGCCGGTGACCGGGACGCGGAACGTGTCGGCGTAAGCCTGAACGAACGTGCGTTCCCTTTGGTTGAGAACGGCGAGGTTAGGGGCGCGAAAGCCTTCGTTGTACGAGGCACGGATCATAACCCACGGCGTGGGGCGCCAATTGAAGCCGAATTTCGGCTTGGTGGTGTCACCGAAATCGCTGTAGCTTTCGTGGCGTACGGAAGCGGAAAGCTCGAGGGAATGAAGAAGCCGGAGGTCGTTCTTTGGGCTGACAAGCGGGACGACGACCTCGGCGTAGCTGCTGGAGACGGTCCGGTCGCCCACAATGTTGGCAGTGGCCGAGGCTTGAATGAAGTCGTTGTTTGTGGGGTCGAGACCCGAGATCGGTGGATTGAGCCCGGCGAATGGCGGGCGGGTGTGAGCGAGTTCTTCGATGCGGTACTCGCCGCCGGCTGCGACCGAGACGGGTCCGCTCCACAGATCCAAGACTTCTCCCGACACCCGGAAATCGAGGCTAGCGACCGAACTGCGGCCATTGTTGGGCAACTTGTCGTAGATCGTATTCATCACGCTGTCGGGATTTGCGTAAGGTTGGTCGGCGACGACCGCGCCATTCTGGACGCGGAAGGTGGTGCCAAACGGGTTGAAAGCGCTGGAGTCTGATCGTCCCGCAGCAGCAAGCAGGGCTGTTTCCCGCAGTGCGTTCTGAACTTCGTCGGTCGTGCGCGCGCGCGTGTAGTAGGCAGCGCCTTCCCAAGACCACGTATCGCCGAGCTTGCCGCGAAGTCCGCCGAGGATGCGGTAGATGTCGGTGTCAATCTCCACGCGCTCGTGCCCCATGTCCATAATGCGCACATTCATGATGCGAACGGTCTCCGGATTGCCAGTAAGGCGGGCGGTGCCATCCGCGTTGGGTGCCCCGGTGGGATGATAAAATCGCGAGCCGAAGGGATTGTAAGGATTGCCCGCCGAGAGGATCAATGGCCGGTCGGCACCGCTGCTGTAGGGAAGCGGCGAGCGGCGAAAATCAGTGAACGAGTCATAGTACGAGAACTCGCCAAAAGCGGTCAGCCGGTCGGACAGGTCGAACTCGACCTGATTGAACCAGTTGTAGCGCTCGGTCTTGGGCAGGTTCATCTGGTCAGCGTTGATGTTGTAATAATAGTCGGCGGTGATGCCGGTTCTCGATGGAACCGTGGTGGTGAAACCGAGCGCGCCTGCAGCGGTGGGAACGAGGTAGCGTGTCTGCGTGGAGGATCCCACGCGAAACGCGGCGAACGGGCCTGACGCATTGCGATCGAAGAACGTGGAGGTGGGAACATTGAAGGGCTCCGGTGCGCGTGGCGTTTTGTCCGCGTCGGACGAAAACGGCCGGTCTGCAAGGTAAAGCTCCTTGCGGTAATAGGCGTCGAACACCGTGAGCAAACGACCGCGACCGTCGGCGAAATCACGGCCATGGGTCAGCGTGGCTCGGCCATATTCCGCGCCGCCCTCCTCGGGAATGCCAATCTGCGAGCTGAGTTCTGTGCCGCGAAATTCGCGGTCCATCATGTAATTCACCACCCCGGCAATGGCATCGGAGCCGTAGACGGCGGATGCCCCGTCGCGAAGCAGCTCCACGCGACCGACGCCGCGATTCGGGAGCTGGTTGACGTTGACGGAACTGGCAAGCACGCCGCTCTCGTTTTGCGTAATGGGGTGATTGGCGAGGCGGCGTCCATTCAGGAGAACAAGTGTATTGCCAGAGGCGATACCGCGCAGGCTGATGGCGGCGACGTCGCCGCGGGCGATGGCTCCTGTGGAGTTCGATTCGTTGATCGGCACGCTTACCACCTGCGGAAGAGAAGTGAGCAGCTGCACCGGAGTCATGGCGTCGCGTGCTTCGAACGCTGCTTGATCAAGCACGGTCACCGGCAGGACCTTTTCCTGCTCAAGCCGGCGGATGTTGGATCCCGTCACCTGATAAGCTTCCAGCTGGATTGCGGGACCCTCAGGAGTCGGGGAGGAAGCGGCGGGCGAGGTCGGTTGACCCGGCAGTGGAAGGGCTCCAATAAGGAAGCTGAGGACGAGAAGACGCTTCAGGAGCGGGAACAGGCACGGGCAGGTCGAGTTCATGGGCGAGTTGGTGGATGGGAGGTTGCGGGTCCGTATAAGATGACGATGTGCCCGCAACCACTGCGGTCGATTCACGACCACGCATCGCGGGCTTGCAAAGCGAATGCGGGTAACGATTGTTAATTACTGTAACGTTTGTTTACTCCCAGTCGTGACGAGGAGAACTTTGCTGAGCTTCGTTGGGTTGAGGGATCCGTATTACCACGAGCCCTACGAGGATGGTCGTCAAAAAGGACCGATTTTGACGGTGCTCGATGAGCGACGGTTTGATCGCGTGATCCTCATTGGGCGGCCTCATCGACTCGAGCATGTAGAAAGAGCGCGTGCCGCGATCCGGGAGCGCCTGCCTTCGTTGTTGATCGAGCTTCGTTCGGTGGAATGGACAGACTCCACCTATCATCCCGAAGTTATGGGAGAACTCCGGCGGATCTGGGCGTCTGTGCGCAAGGACGCGCCTGAGGACGACTACACGATTTCGCTGCTATCAGGCTCCCCTGAGATCCACGCGTGTTGGGTCATGCTTTCAGTGGCGGGTGAACTTCACGCTCGTCTTCTCAACGCCCGGCGCACGGTTCACAACGGGGTTGCCGGCCCCAAGGCGTTAAGGGAACTGGATTGGAGCGAGCCGCTTGCGTCCATCACGCCGGAGACGTTGACGTTGTTGGCCGGACGCAAAGAGCGCTTCGACGACTCTGAGTTACAGGATCCTGCGAGTGCGGTGCCCCGCCATTATTTCGCGAGGCGCTCTCTTGAACAGGCCGTGTTGCTCAGTCGTCATACCGCCCCCGTGCTCCTTAGCGGCGAGCCTGGGACGCAGAAGCATTACCTCGCGGCACTAATTCATCGGCTGAGTAATCGAGCCGGGGGTCCTCTGATCATCTTCAACTGTGCGACGTTGCCGACCCACCTCTTTGAATCCGTGCTCTTTGGTGAGATCGGGGAGGAAGCGGAAGGGAAGCTGCACCAAGCGGATGGGGGTACCCTCGTGCTGCTCAAAATTCAGCAGGTGCCATCCGTCATTCTGACGCGGCTGTTCAAGGCGATTGACGACGGATACTTCTATCGCAGCGAATCCCGCGGTCCGGTGCGGATCGATCTGCGCTTGCTGGGTACCACGGACCGGGACTTGGAGGAAGAGGTTCGATTGGGGCGGTTTCCTTCGGAAGTTTGGGCGCGTCTGCAGGCGAGCTGCCTGCGTGTCCCGGCCCTTCGTGATCGACCGGGCGATGTGTCGTTGCTGGCCGCTGACGAACTTGAGCGGTTGAATCGATCCCTGCCGCGCCCCAAGCGCCTGAGTGCTGCGGCGTTGGCGCGCTTGGAGGGGCATTCCTGGCCCAGCAACCTCAGCGAGTTGCGGCGCGTAATCGAGCAAGCGGTTCTAAACGCCGATGGAGCAACGATAAGCCCAACTGACATCGACCTCGATTTGGGAGTGAATCTGGCCAATGTGTTCACTTCCTTGGCGCCTCGCATGAGGAAGGGCTTTTCGCTCGAAGAATATCTGCGCCACCTGAAATACGAACTGGTGCGCTCGGCGCTTAGAAAAACGGGAGGAAAACAGAGCGAGGCAGCACGCTTGTTGGGTGTGACGCCGCAGGCGGTGAACAAGTATGCGAGAGCCCTGACGAACCGGACGGGCCCCCGTGTATCCGATTAATAATCACAGAAGGCATGTGGCGCGATTGCGACGCTGGCCCGTCCCCGAAAAATGCCGGACTGCGAAGCATGCCGAGAGGAAAATATTACGAAAACCATTAACTTATAATGCTTTATGATGGTTCGATAAAAAAGATAAAAAAGGTCTTGAACCATGGAGCGTGGTTCCCATTGTCCGCACTCCCATCGATTCAGGGGGCGGTAACAAACCCCGGGTCGAGGCGCTCTTTGAAGGTCAGTTCGGGTTCATCCGAACAACAGGTGCGGCGAGAATCTCCAAAAGATTTTTCAACAAAACTGTTGACGGGGCGAATGCGAAATGTCTTCTTGGAAATCTTTCCCCTAAGTGGGAAGCAGCTCTTTGAAACTTACTTTGTACGATTGATTGGGACCCCCAATCAACATATTCCATAAATACGGACACTGGCCTATGGTCGGTGTCCAAGTAGTTCAGAATCACTAGGTTCAGAACTCTTTTCGGAGAGTTTGATCCTGGCTCAGAATGAACGCTGGCGGCGTGGTTAAGACATGCAAGTCGAACGGTGTTTCAAGTGTAGCAATACATTTGAAACGCAGTGGCGAACGGGTGCGTAACACGTGAACAATCTACCTTTAAGTGGGGAATAGCTCGCCGAAAGGCGAATTAATACCGCATACGGTTGGGACTCGCATGAGGCCCATACCAAAGTCGGGGACCGCAAGGCCTGACGCTAAAAGAGGAGTTCGCGGCCTATCAGCTAGTTGGTGAGGTAACGGCTCACCAAGGCTAAGACGGGTAGCTGGTCTGAGAGGATGATCAGCCACACTGGAACTGAGACACGGTCCAGACACCTACGGGTGGCAGCAGTTTCGAATC
>JBBQUU010000011.1:0-85483 GCA_038212175.1 Opitutales bacterium
ATCACTACTACGAATATCCCGGCGCGCACTCGGTGCGGAAGCACTACGGCGTCGTGACTGATCGTTACAAGCTGTTCCACTTCTACGAACCCGACGTCAATTACTGGACCCTGATCGACCGGGAGCGGGATCCCAATGAAATGAAGAACGTATATGACGATCCGTCGTATGCGGCTGCGCAAAAAACATTACACGCCGAACTCAACCGCCTTCGGACCGAGCTGAAAGTACCCGCGCGAGACGGTCCTGATTCGATCACGCCCGTACAGATGCCCGGCGCGAAGAAGAAGGATGGCGGCAATGAAAAATAGGTCGATCCTCACCCTTCACGTGGTCCGTTAAAAGATCCCGTTTCCGACCAATCACACCCAACCGTCATGTACCCATTTTATAAATTCTTCTCCGTCCGCTTCTGCCTTGGGGTTCTAGGCCTGTCGCTTCAGGCCGGCCCCGCCTCGGCTGCGTCCACGGGAGCCAGGCCGAATATCGTCGTCATCCTCGCCGACGATATGGGCTGGTCGGACCTTGGTTCCTACGGCAGCGAGATCGAGACGCCCCACCTCGATGCGCTCGCGCGCGGCGGCGTGCGCTTCACCCAGTTCTACAACACCGCCCACTGCTGCCCCACCCGCGCCGCCCTCCTGACCGGCCTTTACCAGCATCAAGCCGGCGTCGGCCACATGGTCGCCAACGACGGCCTCCCGGCGTATCAGGGCTATCTCAACGACGGTTGCGACACCCTTGCCGAGCTGCTGAGGCCCGCCGGCTACGCCACGCTGATGACCGGCAAATGGCACGTCGGCTCCGCTCCGGGGCAGTGGCCGCTCGACCGCGGCTTCGACCGCTTCTGGGGCACGCCATCGGGCGGCGGAGTTTACTTCAAAGACGCGCTGGAAGTCCGGCCCGAGGTCTTCTTCGTCAACGGCGCCGGGCGAGTCGCTGCCCCCGATGACATGTATGTCACGGATACGTTCACCGATCGCGCCATGGCGTTCGTGGAGGAAGCGGTCACCCGCACGAAGCAACCGTTCTTCCTCTACCTCGCCCACATCGCGCCGCACTGGCCGTTGCAGGCCAAACCCGCCGACATCGCGAAATACGCCGGCCGCTACCATGACGGCTGGGATGCAGTGCGCGAGCGCCGGTTTGCGCGCCAAAAAGAAATGGGTCTCGTCGCGAGCGATACCGCGCTCGGCCCGCGCGATCCCCAGGCAAAGGCCTGGCAGGATCTGCCGGAGACCGCCCGCAAAGAGCTCGCGCATCGCATGGAAATCTACGCCGCCCAGGTCGACTGCATCGACCAAAACGTCGGTCGCCTTATTGCGAAACTGCAGTCGCTCGGCCAGCTCGACAATACGCTCCTCCTCTTCCTCTCCGACAACGGTTGCTCCGCCGAGGGCGGCCCCGGCGGCTTCAGTCGCGGCCTCGCCGGCGCGGCGGTCGGGACCGGCCGCTCCTACGCCAGCGCCGGACTGGAATGGGCCAACGCCTGCAACACCCCGTTCCGCAAGTTCAAGATTTCCACCCACGAGGGCGGCATCTCCACCCCGCTGATCGCCCACTGGCCCGCCGGCATCGCCGCCCGCGGCGAGCTGCGGCACCAGGCCGGCCACGTGATCGATCTCATGCCGACGCTCGCCGAGCTGGCCGGTGCCTCGTATCCGAAAACTCGCCACAACCGCGCCATCCAGCCGGCCGAGGGCCACAGCCTTGTGCCCGCGCTCACGGGTCGGACCGCGCCGGCATCCCGCACGCTCTTCTGGGAACATGAAGGCAACAAGGCCGTGCGCCTCGGCGACTGGAAAGCCGTCGCCAAAGGCCGCGGGGCCTGGGAACTCTACGATCTGCGCACCGACCGCGCCGAGGGCCACGACCTCGCGGCCACCCAACCCGACCGGACCAAAGAACTCGCCTCGCTCTGGCAAGACTGGGCCACGCGCTGCGGTGTCTGGGACTGGGAAGATCTCCGCCAACACCGCCAAAGCCGCACCAAGACGAAATCTAAATCTACCCCATGAAGAAACCGCCTCCGTTCCGCGCCCGCGCGGCCACACTCCCGGCCCGGTTCTGTCCCGGCTTTGCACTCATCGCCGCGCTCCTTTCCGGCGGCACCGTTTCACTCCCGGCGGCAGAATCCACCCGCCCGCCCAACATCATCTTCTTCCTCGCCGACGACCTCGGTCGCCAGGACCTCGGCACCTATGGCAGCACGTTTTACGAAACCCCGCACCTCGACCGCCTCGCCCGCGAAGGCGCTAAGTTCACCGACGCCTACGCCGCCTGCCCCGTCTGCTCGCCCACCCGCGCGAGCATCCTCACCGGCCAGTGGCCCCAACGCACCGGCATCACCGACTCCATCGGCGCGCCGCTCACGCCCGACGCGTGGAAGCGCAACACCAAGCTCCTCCCCGCCCCCTACGCCGACCGTCTCGCGCTCGACTCGCCCACCCTCGCGAAATCCCTGAAGGCCGCCGGCTACGCCACGTTCTTCGCCGGCAAATGGCACCTTGGCCCCGAGGGCTGGTGGCCCGAGAACCAAGGCTTCGACCACAACTTCGGCGGCATCGACAAGGGCGGCCCCTACGGTGGCAAACGCTACTTCTCCCCCTACGGCAATCCGCGTCTGACCGACGGCCCCGAGGGCGAACACCTCCCCGACCGCCTCGCCGCCGAGGCCGCCACGTTCATCGCCGCGAATAAAGACCGGCCGTTCTTCGCCTACTTTCCGTTCTACGCCGTCCACACGCCGCTCATGGCGCGCCCCGACCTCCAGAAAAAATACGAAGAGAAACGCGCCCGCCTCGGCCTCATCGAGAAATGGGGCCGCGAGGGCGAGCGCGACGTGCGCCTCTCGCAGGACCACGCCATCGACGCCGGCATGGTCGAGGCGATGGACCTCGCCGTCGGCAAAGTCCTCGCGCAACTCGACGCGCTCGGTCTCCTCGAAAACACCATCGTGATTTTCACCAGTGACAACGGCGGCCTCTCCACCAGCGAAGGCTGGCCCACCTCGAATCTCCCGCTCCGCGCCGGCAAAGGCTGGATCTATGAAGGCGGCATCCGCGAACCGCTTCTCGTGCGCTGGCCGGGCGTCGCGTCCCCCGGTTCGGTGATCGACGCTCCCGTGAGCAGCCCCGATTTTTTCCCGACGCTCCTCGAGGCCGCTCGCGCCCAGCCCGCGCCCGGTCAGACGCTTGACGGTGTCAGCCTCGTGCCCGTGCTCCGCGGCACCGCCACCCCCGACCGCGCCCTCTATTGGCATTACCCGCACTACGGCAATCAGGGCGGCGCCCCCGCCGCCGCCGTCCGCCGCGGCCCCTGGAAACTCATCCACTGGTTCGAGGACGACCGCGTCGAACTCTTCAACGTCGTCACCGACCTCGCCGAAGCGCACGACTTCGCCGCCCGAGAACCCGCCCGCGTCGCCACCCTCCGCGCCGATCTCGCCGCCTGGCAGCGCAGCGTCGGCGCGAAATATCCAATTTCCAATACCGCCTACGACCCCACCGAACCCAACGGCCGCGCCTCCATCCGCCCCGGCTCCCCCGACGCTCCCCAGCAGGCGAAAAAGCAACCCTAGCACCGCGTTTCCCTGCTTCATCTGCCTCAAAAACCACCCCTCGGCGCGCGCCTCTCCCCGGTCGATGGCGACAGCCTGAAACCCGTCTTCCCCCGCGAACTCCCGGAGCGCCGCAAACCGATTCCGTTTCGCTACGACGACGAAGCCGCGCCCGTGGCGGGCTACTCCCGCTCGATCGACGCGGCGCCAAAGAATCTCCCGCCATAAAAAAAGGGCGCACCGAAAAAATCGGCTCCCGCTTCCCCGTAAAGTCCGCCACGCTTTCTCCTTTCCCCATGCACCTCCGCCGCACCGCCCTCCTCACCGCGCTCCTGCTGACCGCCACCGCCGCCCTCGCCGCCGAAAAACCCAACGTCATCGTCATCATGGCCGACGACCTCGGCTACGGCGATGTGTCCGCCTATGGCGCCACCGCGTTCAAGACGCCCCACCTCGACCAGCTCGCTGCCGAAGGCCTCCGGTTCACCAACGGCCACTGTTCTGCCTCCACCTGCACGCCCACCCGCTACTCGTTTCTCACCGGCACTTACGCGTTCCGCCGCAAGGGCACCGGCATCGCCCCGCCCAATGGCCACCTCGTCGTCCCGCCCGACGCGTTTACCATCGCCGATATTGCAAAGGCCGCCGGCTATCGCACCGCCGTCATCGGCAAGTGGCACCTCGGCCTCGGCGCCGAGGGCAAGGGCCCCGATTGGAACGGCTCCATCGTCCCCGGCCCGCGCGAAATCGGCTTCGACTACAACTTCCTCCTGCCCACCACCAACGACCGCGTCCCACAGGTTTACGTGGAAAATGACCGCGTGCTGAACCTCGACCCGAAAGATCCGCTTTGGGTCGGCGACCAAAAACCCGCCGGCGATCACCCCACCGGTATCAGCCATCGCAACACGTTGAAGATGGACTGGTCCCACGGTCACAACGCCACCATCCACAACGGCATTTCGCGCATCGGCTTTTACACCGGCGGACACGCCGCGCGCTTCCGCGACGAAGATCTCGCCGACAAGTGGGCCGAAATGTCCAACGCCTGGCTCGAAGCCAACCGCGCGCAGCCCTTTTTCCTCTTCCTCGCTTCGCATGACATCCACGTCCCGCGCATCCCGCACGAGCGCTTCCAGGGCAAGTCCGGCCTCGGCCTCCGCGGCGATTCGATTCTCCAGTTCGATTGGCAGGTCGGCGAACTCATGAAAACCCTCGACCGCCTCGGCCTCGCCGAAAATACCCTCGTCATCCTCTGCTCCGACAACGGCCCCGTCATGGACGACGGCTACAAGGACGAAGCGCTCGAAAAACTGGGCGCCCACCGCGCCGGCGGCCCCTTCCGCGGCGGGAAATACAGCGTCTACGAAGGTGGCACGCGCACGCCCTTCATCACCCGCTGGAAAGGCCGCATCACACCCGGCGTCTCCCACGAGATCGTCACCACCATCGACCTCGCCGCCAGCCTCGCCTCGCTCACCGGCACGCCCCTCCCGGCCGACGCCTGCCTCGACAGCTTCGATCTCTCCGGCGCACTCCTCGGCCAGCCCGGCGCCAAAGGCCGCGAACACTTTATTGAGCAAGACAACGGCGGCACCGGTAACTACGGCTTCCGCGCCGGCCCTTGGAAACTCGTCCGCCACGACACCCAATCTGCCCGCAACCTCGTCGTCGAAAAAACCCTCACCAACACGCCCGTGCCCCAATTCCAGCTCTTCGACTTGTCCAAAGATCCCTACGAGAGCACCGACGTGCTCGCGCAAAACCCCGAGGTCGCCGAAAAACTTAAAACCCGCCTCGCCGCCCTCATCGCCGCCGGCCGTAGCCGCTGACCCGCATCCCGCCCACGTTCGTGAAACGGTGACCTCCCTGCCCTGAGAACGCTCAGCCACTCGCGAGACACACCGCCGAACCCGGTTCGAACTCCAGTATCGGAGCGGTGAATGCAAATTTCTCAGAAGACCTGGCGAGAGCGCGAGCCCTGTTGCCCGGCGTCCGAGACCGTGCTATATCACCTCGTGGCGCTGCCTTGAGACCGCCACGCCAACGTTCGCGTCGGGATCCGTCGGATGCCGAAGTTCGATCGTAAACGTACTCCCGGCGCCGGGGACAGATTGGATCTCCACGCGACCACCCATTCGCTCAACGGCTTTCCGGACCACGGCGAGGCCGATGCCGGTGCTGCCCGTCTGGGGGTTCACTTGGAAGAAAATCCCGAAAATTTTCTGATGAAGGGAAGGATCGATGCCAACGCCGTTATCTTTGATGTGGATACGAACGTGAGTCTTCCGGCGCTCCGTCCACACCTCGATTCTTGGCGAGACCCCTTCGCGCCTGAATTTTACGGCATTCCCCAGAAGATTCGCGATGCATTGGGTGAGCGCAGCCGGGTTGGCGAGCACGGGTGCCAGCGGCGAACGGACGCGAATATACTCCTTGGCGAGCGCAAGGTCGGGATAGGACTCGATGAGTCCTTTAAAGAAGGGAGAAAGAGCAATGGTTTCCAGCGGCAAGTCCGACTGCGTGGACTTGCTGTAATCCAAGACGTCCACAATGAGACGGTCCATCCGTTCAGCAGCACTGCTGATCCGTTTCAGGTAATCCGCAGCTTCGTGAGGAAGGACCTCGCCATGCTCCTGCTCCAGGATGCTTGCGTAAGTCCGCATGGTGCGCAGGGGAGCCCGCAAATCGTGGGAGATGCTGTACGAGAACGCATTTAAATGGCTCACCGTTTCCTGCAGCTCTTCTGTGCGCTCGGCGACGCGGACTTCGAGCTCGGCATGCGACTCGATAAGGGCGGCTTCGCTGGCCCGCAGTTTTTCGGTAACCCGGGCGCTCTCCACCAGGGGCCAGACACGAGAGACGACGTTTTCGACGAGCTCCTGGTCCTCTATCGTCCACTTTCGTGGCACAGCATCCGTCGCCGCCAGCACAACGGTCCATTTTCCATCATGACGAAAAGGCTGAACAATATAGGAACGAACCTCGCGTTCCCGATAGTTGTCCGCCTTCCCACGGGTGAGCAGATGCGTTTGCGTATCCTCGACGGCGAAATTTCCGGAGGAAAAGCTGTTCCACCATTCGATCCCGCCAAAGTCGAAGAGGGGCAGAATGCCTGCCAGGGAAGCGGTTGCACGTCGCTGGTAGTTTTCGCTCACTACAACCAAATTCTGCTCCTCGTGGCACTCGAGGAAGTAGCAGCGGTCCGCTTTCAGGAAATTTCCCAAGGCATTTACGGTGGTGTGAATGATGTCGCGCTCCTCGTTGAGCGGGCTCAGGTCTCGCGCCAACCGGAGCAGAAACTCGGCGCGCAATTCGTTGAGCTTTCGGGCCGAAACATCGCTAAACATGATCGCCACCTGCCGGCTGCGGGCATCCCCGAGCCGAAAAGCGTACACGTGGAACCAGCGGTTCATGGACACGGACGATTGCTCGAATCTCAACGCTTCCCCGGTCGTAACCACTTTCCCGTAGGCGTCGAACCAGTGCTGTTCAAGATTGGGCACCAGCTGCCGGGCCGTTTTACCCAAAGAAGCGACCAACCCGGTCTGCTGTTCGAAGGTGGAATTGTGTTCGAGAAGCCGGTAGTCGGAGGGCCGTCCGTGCTCATCAAAAATCATCTCGATGATGCAAAAGCCGTCATCCATCTGCTCAAAAAGGTCCCGATAACGCTCGGGACTTACTGTAGAAAGTGACTCGGGATCGGCAGGCTGCATGCGGTTGACACCCGAACGGTATCGGCCGGCCGGGTACGGCACAAGGCCCGGACGGTGGGGGAATCAAGGTCCCCTACCCTCCGGAGTGCGTCCGCTTCCGGCTTTGGATTGCCATCCATCCGGTACTCACTGGCATCGACGCCCCCTGTGCACTTTGCACGGTTACCTGAATTCGGAGACAAGCGTCGACCAGGTTTCCGGCGATCGGATCTAACGGCGCAGGATGCGGGCCGGCGCGGTCTGAGAACGCTCAGCACTAAAATCACCGGGCCGATGATACCGTCGTCGAGGACCCCGACATTCCGAAGACGATTCGGCCTGATTCGGGCCGTAACGCGGGGAACCTGAACGGGCTCCCGGCAGTCTTTGCACTCTGTCATGAAACACCTCCCCACCCGACTCCGTCCTCTGGTTCTCGCCCTTGCCACCGCCCTCGCACTTCTGGGCGGCGGTGCGTGCGCGCAATCCGTCACGCCGCGCTCCGCCGTGTCTGCTCCGCCGACCGACGCTGCCGAGAAAACGGTGAGTTCGGCAGACGGTCGCGCCGCTGCCGCCCTGCTTGTCTCCAGCGATCAGATCCGACCCGGTGAGAGCGTGAAGGTCCAAGTCGCAAACCACGGACTGGTCGCGATCAACTATGGACGCCCCGTGACGGTGGAACGCTGGACCGGTTCCGCCTGGCAAGAGACCCGCGAGTCGCGCGATACCGCGTGGACCATGGAACTCTTGCAGGTTGAGCCGGGCCGCTCCGGCGTCGAACAGCCCTGGCCTTTCCAATCGGGGCAGAGACCGACTCCGGGCTGGTACCGCTTCTCGAAAGAACTTTATCCTGCAAACGGCGGCCAAGGCTCCGAGCCCTTCGTCATCCGCGCCCGTGTCGAAGTCGTCGTACCCTGAGCCACGTTGCCGCAAACCGTGAGCGACGCGCCCGCGAGCGTTTGGCCGCGAGGTGCACGCAGCCCATTTCCCGGGGATTCCCCCATGCGCAAAACCTCGACAACCGCCATGGCCAGTATGAATTTGTCAAGTACCCGGAGCCAAGGACCCGCGGCCGTCAAATCGATCAACCGCAATCCCGCCTTATGACAAACGACCCCACGACGTTGCCGCATTCCTCCAGTGCTCCGCCATCCCCCGCTTTGCCGCCCCAAAATTTTGATGTGCCACTGGAGCGGGATATCTTCACGAGAACTCTGATCCGCGAGCTTTCGGGCGTTCTCCAGGATGTCGTTGGTCTGGAGGAAGCCTCGGGTTTCGTGAGCATCGTGGGTCAGAACATGGGGCGGGAAATCGAAGGCGTGTACAAGAACGCCTTGCAGGTCACGCAGCTCAGTCGTGAACAGGTCACTCACGTCTTGCTGGATCTAAAGCGGCGCATTCAGGGCGATTTTTATGTCATCGAAGAGGACGCCGAAAAGATCGTATTTGGAAACAGGGTGTGCCCTTTTGGCGACAAGGTCCTGGGGCGCCCGGCAATGTGTATGATGACCTCAAATGTATTCGGGGCGATTGCCGCCAATAACCTCGGATACGCCAAGGTGGAGCTCGCCGAGACCATCGCGAGGGGCGACGCGGGCTGCCGGGTGGTCGTCTACCTGAAGCCGACCGCAGATGCGGTGAAAGCAGTTGGACGCGAATATTTCAAAAGCGAGTAGGCCATGACCCGGGAGGAGTTCCTCGTTTGGGCCCGTCGCTTCCCCGATCCCTTGATGCTGGCGTCGGGGGATGGAAGCATCCTCGCGTGCAACAACGCCCTTGCGACCTTGTTTCAGCGGCCCGAGGAGGAGATTGTCGACCGGACGTTGTTCGAGTTCGCCCAATCTCCCCCCGAAACCGTGCAGGCCGCTTTGCGGCTGTGGTCGGGGTCGGGGCAAATGGTGTACGGATCCGTCTCCTTCGCACCCGCTCCCGACGACCACTTGCGATGCGAAGGCGTGGTCATGTTCCCCCGCAACGGGAAAGTCCCTTCAGTCTTGCTTCTCCGCATGAAGAGGCAGGAGGCCGCCACCCGCCGCTTCACGGTACTGAACACGACGATCGAAAAGTTGACCGAAGAGCTTCATGCCAGAAAACGTTCCGAAGAGGAGCTTCAGGTGCAACGCGAGTGGCTGCAAGTGACGCTCTCCAGCATCGGCGACGCCGTCATCGCCACGGACCTTGATGGGAATGTGAAATTTTTAAACGGCGCCGCCGAAGCCATCACCGGCTGGCGAATCGAGGAGGCGCGCGGCAAGCCGATGGATGCCGTTTTCGATATTCTGAACGAGGAGACCGGCGAACGGGCCGAGAACCCCGTAACGAGGGTGCTAAAGGAGGGTGTCGTCGTGGGATTGGCCAACCATACGGTGCTTCGGTCCAGAGACGGTTCCATCCGGCCCATCGAAGACAGCGCGGCCCCCATCTGGAGTTCCGATCGGAAGCTCATCGGCGTTGTCCTCGTTTTTCACGACGTCAGCGAGAAGCAAAAGGCATACGCTGCGCTGAGGGAAAGCGAGCGTCGCTTCCGGCTATGGACGGAATTGAACCTCATCGCGGCCGGCATCTCGGACGTCGAAGGCACCTTCCTGGACGCCAATGAAGCCCTGCTTTCTTTGCTGGGACAGACGCGGGAAGAACTGGATGCGGGGAAAGTGAGATGGAAGGACCTGACTCCCCCGGAATACGCCGCTCGAGATGAACATGCGATCGCTGAGGCGGGAACACGCGGGGCCTGCCAGCCGTATGAAAAAGAATATGTTCTTAAGGACGGGCGGCGAATCCCCATCATCATTGGCTATGCGCTCTTCACCGCGCCCAAACGGTACGTTCACCAACGATCTGATCAGCTTGCGATTTGTTACATCGTCGACATCTCCGAACGGAAACGCGCCGAGGAAATCCTCGAGAAGAAGGTCGAGGAGAGAACGGCGGGGCTAAAGGCAGCCATCGCCGATTTGGAGACCTTTTCCTACACCGTCTCGCACGACTTGCGCGCCCCTCTTCGGTCCATGCAGACCTATGCACAATTTCTACTGGAAGATTACGGTCCCGGTCTGAACGACGAAGCCAAGGGCTTTATCAGCAAGATCGTTCGCTCGGGAGAGCATCTGGACAAACTGATCCGTGACATCCTGACGTACAACCGGGTCTCGAAAGATAATCCCCCGCTGCAGTCGGTCGATTTGGGAATACTGGTCGGGGAGCTGGTGGACCGGTATCCCAATTTCACCGCGCCGGGCGTCCGGATTGAAATTGCGAGGGCGTTGCCTGTCGTCCGGGGCAACGAGGCACTGTTAACCCAATGCATTTCCAATCTCATTGAAAATGCCATCAAGTTTGTCGCTCCCGGCCGGGAGCCGCACGTCAAAATAAGGAGCGAGATGGAGGGCTCACGGACCCGCCTGTTCATCGAGGACAACGGGATCGGGATCGACGCAGGGGCTACCGAGCGGGTCTTCGGAATATTCGAACGGGGGCATGTCGACCGGTACGAAGGCACCGGTATCGGTCTGAGTGTGGTTCGACGAGCGGCAGAAAAAATGGGCGGCAGCGTGGGCGTCACCTCGCAGTTGGGTATCGGCAGCCGCTTCTGGGTCGAGCTCACATTGGCGTAGCAATTGCAGACCGACCTTGGGTCGTCAGTCCTTATCCTCTTCAAGGGTGAACACCTCGCTCGCTTGCTGCCGATGGATGATGAGGTCGACCAGCATGGTCTCGTTGTCGCGCCAGAGGGTGTTCTTCCCCGTCCCGTGCAACGCGAGTTCACTCACGTCATTGGTGGCTCCGGCCGAGAATGAGATCAAGGGGCTCAATTGGGCCGCGCTCAGAGAAAACATCAGTTTCTTCCCGCCGCCGGTGATTTTGCGCAGCTCCGTCAGATCGAAGATCAATGAGCGAAAGCTGTGGTCAGGTCCAAAGCGGTGGACCGGCCCGATCGCTTCCTCGTGCACGCGCACCATCAGCCGGTCGATCTTCTGCTCATCAGCGGGCGTCGCCGGCTTCTCGTAGAATTCAAGGAAGTAGTCTTTCACGGGAAAGCCGAGGTCGTCCCGCACGTGTGTCGCCAGGTTTTGGTAGGTGTTGAAGATCTTCTTGGCCGGTGCGGCCGGCAGCGTGCGAGCGGTTAGATCCGCACAGCGGATACGGAACGCCTCGAAATCCTGCGTCGTCTCCAGTCCGAGAAAGTCCACGACCAGACGTCCGAAATCCTTCCGGCCTTCATCCGGCCGCGTGATGCTGGTGTGATCCCGATCAGGCAGCACTCCCAATGCGACGGGTTGGGCCGAGCGCGCCCACGGCTCGACCTCGGTGGGATCACCCACGCGTCCAAACCGAAGCTTCAGGCCGCTCGCATTGAGGTTCGCGGTGCACACGTACACGGTTCCGTCGCTGCCGTTCCGGTCCGAGATGCGTCGCAATCCGCTCTGGTAGGGTTTGCTGCCCACCAGAACCGCCGCCATGCACGTCTGCGGATCGAAAAACGAACGAGGGCCGAACAGGTCGCGTTGCGCGAGTTCGCGCGTGTAAGGCGAACCCATCTCCAACGCGCTCAGTACTTCGCGCCCGGATTCAAAGCCCGTCTTCCAACCTTTCACAATGCGCCCGAGCATGCTCTTGCCCATGGCGGCGAGCGGAGAACCGAAGTTGGCGGGCGCGAGCATCAAGAACCGGCGCACTGGACAGGGCAGCCCTCGCTCTAGAAAATAACGCGCCAGCCACTCGCGCGCCACCAGACTGCCCGTCGAATGAACAATCAGATTAAGTGATCCCGCGTCGGTGGGGATTTTCCTTTCGGCCAAGGCGGCCGCAAATGCCTTCGCCAGATCGGGAACCGTCACCGCATCTTCCAGCGAGATATAGTTCCCGAGATGAATCTTGAGCGGTTTTATGCCATGTTGACGGAGAAACTTTCCAAGAGGGCGAAACGTCTTCGCCTCGTCGCTGTAGCCATGAAGAATGATCGTTGTTGCCATGATGAATCGGGGTGGAATTCGAGAGTGCTCGAGGCATAACGCTTGCAATCTCGCGAGGCAAGCCTCGGTGCGGAGAAAACACACGCTACGCACAGGGACAGCCGCCGTTCCACGGCCACGGGCGGGCGCCCTATAGACAAGACTTCGAGGGCGAGCGATAGTCTGGCTGTGCGTCGGCCGCATCCGTATGATTTCTGCCGGCTCACGCGCCGCCGCCATGCCCCACCTCAGCTCCTTCCCCCCGTCTCAATCCGCCTTCGGCCGCACTCGAACATTCACCGAGAGGCGCTCGCTCCTTCTCTGGGCGGGGGTGCTCGTCTTCATCTGCGGTCTACCGCCCGCGTCCCTACGCGCACAGGCGCCTGTGACCAGCGCCGAGCGCCCCTCGCCACCCGCTCCGCAAATAGACGAGCTTTCCCCTGCTACAACGAAAGTGGAGGTGAATCCTCTCGCGCGAGACGACGAGATCGGTTCGCGCCTCCAGCGAGTGTTGGATGCCACCGACTGGTTCACCGATCCCCAGGTCAGGGTCGACGAGGGAGTCGTTTTCCTCAGCGGCCAGGCGCCTTCCGCAGAATTGAAACGATGGGCGGGCGATCTGGCGCGCAATACCCAAGACGTCGTCGCGGTGGTCAACCGCATCGAGATTCCAGAACCGTCAATCTGGGATCTAAGTCCCGCTTGGAACGGACTCCTCACGCTTTGGCGCGACGTCATCCGCTCATTTCCCATGGTCCTTTTCGGGCTGTTGATCCTGGGCTTGTCGGTGGGCGCTGGACTCTTGGGGACCCGCACCACGCACGCACTCCTGCGCCCCAGGATCCACGCGCGGCTCTTGCGCAACGTGCTCGCCGGGTGCGTCGGAGTTTTTGTCGTATTGGTGGGCACCTACATCGTCCTTCGGGTGGCGGGTTTGACCCAGCTCGCCCTGACCGTCGTGGGCGGCACCGGGTTGATCGGACTGGCCGTCGGAATTGCCTTCCGCGACATCACCGAAAACTTCCTCGCCAGCATCTTCCTCAGCATGCAGCAACCCTTTGAGACGGGGGATTTGATCGAGGTCACCGGCGTCACCGGATACGTTCAGCAATTAAACGTCCGCACCACCGTCCTTATGACATTGGACGGAAACCTCGTTCAGATCCCCAACGCGAGCGTCTACAAAAACAATGTTCGCAACTTCACCACCAATTCCAATCGGCGGGGCGATTTTGTCGTCGGCATCAGTTACGACGATTCAATCAACGAGGCCCAGGAGATTGCTCGCAAGGTGCTGATAGACCACCCTGCCGTCCTCACCGATCCGGAGCCTTTGGTCTTGGTGGATAACCTGGGAAAATCCACCGTGGATTTACGGATCTACTTTTGGATCGACGGTCGGCGGCACAGTCACGCGAAAGTCCGTTCCTCGCTCATCCGGCTCGTGAAGCGCGCCTACCAACAGCAGGGGATCTCAATGCCAGACGAAGCCAGGGAGGTGGTCTTCCCTCAAGGAATTCCCGTCACCATGGTGGATGCGAACCCGTCACCGCCCAAGGCCGCGCAGGCCAAGCGCACAGCTTCAGACTCCCGTTCCGGAGAGATGGAAGCCATCACCACGAAGGCCGAGGGCGGGCTGGACAGTGAGGCGGGCCTGTTGGAAGAGCAGGCCCGGCAATCGCACTCCTTGCAAGAAGGCGAAAATCTATTGCCGACCCCTCCACCCCGGGCCCCTGCTCCGAGAGCCACTCCCGACGCTAGACCTACGGACCGCGAGCGAGAGCCCGACTAGGAGATAGAAGGCGTTCACCGACGGACTTGCGCGCCGGCCACCGCAGTAAACACGGCGCCGACGAGCAACAGGCTCCGCAGAAACCGGCAAACTAACGAGCGCACGGGAAGGTGGTAACAGGACACCCCTTCAACCAGGTCGCAATTCTAGACCTTCAATTCATAAACTCGTTGCGAGAGGAATTCCGCGTTAGAAGTTGATCCCGGCACTGAAACGATAGGTGCGACCGGTCTGCCAGATCGCGCCGTAGAATTTATCGTCGTCTGCGACATTGGCCACGTTCAGCTGAAGCGTCGTGTTATAGCGGCCGATCTTCCGGCGGTAACCGGCGTTGAAATCGTAGATGAAGTGCGACGCCACGATCCGGCGATCAATGGAGACGTCACCGGTCGTGGTGTTCACGCCAATCAACTCGGCTTCGCGCGAACCGTAGTATTTAGAGGCGAACATCGCCCAGGTGTTCTTCATAAACCCTTGGGTAAACTCGTAGCGGACGAAGGCCGTGCCCGTGTAAGTCGAGATGTCGGTCGAGGGTCGGCCGAGGTAGTGACTCGAGCTCCCGCCGGCGGCGATGAAACGTTGCTGCGCGGCGAGCCGCACGGGATCCGGATTCGCGGGTTCGGCGAAGGGTTCGATCTCGGTGATCCGCACCTCGTTCTTCGACACGCCGACGTTGAAGCGGAGGTTTCGCATCGGCACGTAGTCGACCTTGAGATCGAAGCCGGTCGATTCGGTGGTGGTTTTCACGAAGGCGCCGAAACCGGAGCTTTGGGTGGCGCCGCCCGGATTGACGAGGAGGTTCTGGATCGCGGCGCCGAAGTTGATCGGCCGGGCGTTGTCGCTCATCTGAAAGCCGATGAGGCTCACGAGCAGTTTGCTCTGGAGGAGATCTACGCGGACGCCCGCTTCCGCGTTTCTGACCACGGCGCCGTCGAGCGGCACCCCGTTGCCGTCGTAGGCGGAGTAGGCGGGGCCAACGTCGATGCCACTCATGGTATTCGCGTAGAGGCGCAGCCATTCCACCGGCAGCCAGATCACTGTGAAGCTGGGCGCGGTATTGCGCACCGGCTGCGGGCGGCGGGTGCCACTGGGGGTGCCGGCCGGGCTACCCGCAGGTGCGGCGCCATCCCAGAGAAAATTTCCCTCAACATCGTAGACAATTCCCGCCCGGTCGTTACGGGTGTCGAAGATGCCGGCGATGGTCTGCAAGCGGTTATTGAAGAAATTGCTCTGCAGGTTCGCGTAGAGGTTTCGGTCCCAGAAATACGAAGTCCCATACGCGGCCGGCGTGCCGATCGCAGCCTCCGGCCCCTGCGGATACTGGTTGAAGGCGGCGTAGTCCCAGCGTTTGACGGAGGTCACATCGCGCGGGTCGCGGAAGCGGGTGAGGGTGACGTCGACGGGCACGGCTTCCCAACGTTGCGTCGCAGGATTGGTGGGCTGGCCGGTGTTGCCGTAGTAGAAATTTTGGTTGGCGGCGTTGTTGCCCGAGGTGAGCGGGCCGTAGCTGATGCCGGTGATCAGGCGGTGGTTCACGGCCCAGGTGTCGAAGGCGAAATAGAGTTCGGTCTTCCAAGTCGGGCGGACGGTGCGAGCGGAGTTGACGATGTTGTTGGGCCGGATATCGAGCACCTGGGGTTGGGCGGTGCCGCTGGCCGGGCGCAGCAAGGCGAGGAAACGCGGGTCGTTGCGCACGCTCAGCGGGATGGAGCTGTCGTTCGCGTTGCGGAGGGAGATGTTGAAGCTGCGCTGGCGGACGTTGATGTCCTCGGCGTTGTATCCACCCCACCACTGGATCCGATCGGTGAAGCGGTGGTCGAGCCGGTAGGTGTGCACGTAAGTGCGCTCCTGGCGAAACGTGTCCGGGCCTTCGAGGCGGAAATCGCGCTGGTTCGGGGTGGTGAGCACCCGGTTGGTGCCGGGCCGACCCTCGATCAGCGTCCCGTAGGGGGTGCCGCCAGGGGCGACCGCATTGTCGGTGAGGAAGAAGCTGCCGAAGAAGTTGTCACGAGTGTTGAAGCGTGACTCGACCGCCGCAAGCAACGTGGTCTTCGGGCCGAGCTTGAAGGTGAGCGTCGGATTCATGACGAAGGTGTTCATCTCGTAATACTTCGCGTTGCTCTTGCTTTCCGAGTAGGCGAGCGGGAGCGCAAATCCGATTCTTCCATTGGCGAGGATCGGGCCGGACCAGAGGAACTCGGTGCGGTGATAATCGAACGAGCCGTAGCTCTGACCGAAACGAACGACCGTCCGGTCGCCGGCCTGCACGCTGCTGACGTTCACGACACCGCCAGTTCCGCCCTGACCGTAGAGCGCGCCGCCCGGGCCTTTGATGATGTCGACGCGGCTCGTCGTGATCGGGTCCATGGGCACAAAACGGCGGAAGCCGTCTTTGTTCGAGGCGGCGGTGATGCCGCGGATCAGCAGCAGGTTGTTTTCGGGATTGAGCTTGGATGTGCCGGCGCTGCCGCCGGAATCGAGCTGGATACCGCTCACGTATTCGAGCGCGTCGCGGACATCGAGCGCCCCGATGTCGCGCATGAAGGCGGAGGTGAGCACCTCGATGTTCATCGGCAGATCCTTGATCGGCGTATTATAGCGGGTGCCCGTGGTCGTGTTGGCGGCGCGATACTCGTCATCGTCCTGAGCTTGGACTTCGAAGACGTTGAGCCTCACCACCGTGCCCTCTGCGGTGGTGCGCGCCGACGACGGCATGTCGGGGGCGGTGGGAGCGACCTGTGCAGAGAGGGGTGTGACAGCAGCGAGGAGCGCAGCGGCAAAGGAAAGGACCGGGAGGTAGTTCATGATGAGGTTTTAGTTCTGGCAAAGGGGTTGAACCGGGGCTGCACTCACTCGGGCCGAGAAAGCTCCGAATACGGGGTAGTCCGCGAGGTTATAGGTCTGGCAAAGGGGTGTGAACCGGGGCTGCACTCACTCGGGTCGAGAAAGTTCCGATTACGGGGTAGTCCGCGAGCCAAACTCGACGCTCGCATGGAGTCGAGAGACCTGTTCCTTTAACCGTAAAGTGAAACCCACGATCAAACCCTCGATGAAGCATGTCGCGCAGGCGGCGGGCGTCTCGGTGATGACGGTCTCGCTCGCAATTCGGCACGACACCAGCATTCCGGCGACGACCAGGGATCGAATCCTCGAGATCGCCGACAGATTGGGCTACCGCCGCAATCCGCTGGTGTCCGCGCTCATGGTGGAGTTGCGCGGATGGCATCCCCGCCGACAGGATGCCCATGTTATCGCGTACGTTGAAAGCTACTCCGCGAAAAAAGCCACGACCCAGCAGTCCGGAGCTCTCACGCGCTTTTACTCAGGCGCCACCGAGTGTGCGGAAAAGCATGGCTATCGACTTGAGGTATTCCAAATGGGCGAGGACGGATTGAGCGAGGCCCGGCTCGAGACGATGCTCACCGCGCGGGGAATTCGCGGCGTGGTTTTCGCGCCGTTTCCCATGATCGATTCGAGGCTGAACCAATCGTGGGAGAACCATGCCCTTTCGACCGTGGGCTATTCGCTCGCGCATCCAAATGTCCATCGGGCGGTGAACCATCAGCTCCATTCCTTCCGCCTGGCGATCATCGAATTGGTGGCGCTGGGTTACAAGAGAATCGGCGTCGTCATGAGCCGCCACGCCGACAGACGCGTGGAGAGAAACTGGCTCTCTTCAGTCCTGCTGATACACTACGAGAATGCGGGAACGGGCAGAACCTTTCCTTTCCTTTTTGAAGAGAAGGTCAGCCGGCAAGCGGTGCTGGCATGGCTGCGGGAAAATCGCCCGGAAGTCGTCGTCACCACCGGCGACGTGGCTCCGACGACGCTCGCACGCGCCGCAGGCGTTGGATTTGTGCATCTGCATCTTACCCCGACCTTGGCAGGTTGCACGGGAATCGATCAGAACAACGAGCGGGTCGGCGCAGCCGCCGTCGACTTGGTGGTGGAACAAGTTCACAGCAACCGTTTCGGGATCCCCAACAATCCGAAGACCGTGCTCATCGAAGGCCTTTGGGTGCCGGGAGAGACTGCGCCCGGACCCGGCCGCAGGCGCAAAGTGGAACCGCGCATCGGTTGATTGGAGTTCCGACGACCGAGCAAATCACGCACGCGTGCGGCGCTTGCGCGGGAAGCACCCACACTTGTACGAGGTTGGACGGACCGGGTGCCAACGCCCAGCGGTTCGCACAGGTGTCTCGAACCATAACCGACCCGTTCGGCAGCGGAGCCGCCGGCGGTTGGCTTTGAGGGTCCAGCCCCAGGCTCAGCGCAACAGAGGAAAGAAACGCACCCAGGACGAACCGGAAGATCATGGTTTGAGTGCAGCCGCCGCTCCGCGCCGCTGCCAGCGGTAGGCCGCGAACGAGTTTCTCCAGAAGTATTTTTCGGCGGCCGACCGACCGAGGGACGCGAAATAGCCGGCGACGGTGCGATGCACCACGCCGTAGGGGGCTACGCGGTCGCTGACTGGCCAGTTGCTCGCGTAGAGGACGCGGTCAGGTCCGAACTGTTCGCAAAGCACGTCGAGAGCCGCGCGATAGAATGCCGGATCTTCAACTACGCGCCCGTCGACGCGGCGGACAACGTCGGAGATTTTGATGAAGACATTGGGCTGCCTGGCGATGGCGGCGAGCGCGCCACGCATCGCTTCAGCGTTCCCGTCCCCCTCCTTGAATGGCAGATGGTTGACCACGATCCGGAGTTGTGGGAAGCGCCGGGCAAGCGTGAAGGCAGGAGCGAGGATCGCGGGACCGCCGAGCACATCGACCGAAAGATCTGCGTCGCTCAGCCGGCGGAGGTCAGCCTCGAACGCGGGCTGATCGAGATTTTTAAGCTCACCTGACTTCAGCCGCAGGCCGCGAAACAGCGGATTGGCGGCGAACCGGCGAAGGTTTGCCGCGAAGTCAGGCTGCCCGGGCCTCAGGTTGCCGACCACGCCGACGATTTCGGTGTTGTCCCTCGCAAGGTCGAGCACCCACTGATTGTCCTCGATCCAGTCGCTCGCCTCGACGACGACCGCGCCGACGACATTGAACGGCGTCGCGACCGCGCGGAATGTCGATGGGAAATGCGGGGCGTAGAGGAGCGGATCGGTTTTGGCGGGCCATGGGACGCCTTGTGGGCGCGTGGGATCGTAAAGATGGATGTGCGTATCGATCGCCGGAAACGACGAGTCCGCATCCGGTGCGAAGACCGCTGCCCGCGCGCCGGCCGGCAAAAGCGCGGCGCTTGCACCCGCGCGCAGAAAATCGCGACGCATCATGGCAAAGTCTCCTCGTGCTCCCCGGTGTTGAAATCGATCAGGAGCCGGTGCCCCGCGTGAGCGATTTCGTAGCGGGCCGAACCATACGGCGACACGCAGTAGGGATTGTCGAAGCGCGCGTAGTTCGTCAGCGATTCGGGGTGCTTGTTGACCAGCAGCGGCTCGTCCCACCCGAAGGACAGGTCACCGATTCCCGGAGCCCGGTAGTTCACAGACAGGCTGGAGGCGATCAAGGGCGCGGCCGCAATCTTGGCCGTCCAGGCGGCGAATGGGCCGTCGACCGCTTCGCGTCCGAGCTGGCAGATCCAGATGTTCTGGTGGCCTTCCGCAACCAGTCCGTCACCGCCGAAAACGCCGTTGTCGGACCAGCTCGTCACGGCTTTCGACCAGAGCGCAAGATAGGCCGGGCCTTTGCGTGCGAAGGTCCAGCCGCTCTTCTGCGAGACTTCGTCGAACAACGCCCGGCGCAGCACCGCCAACGTGCGCGGCACGAGGGTGTCCTCACTCGGACCCGGCGATGGCATCGCATTGCCGGCGGCATCAGGCGGAAAAATCGTCTTCGGGCCTGGCGGCTGTTCCACCGGGATGTTGTAGATCGCGACGAGCACGTTCTTGAACTGGCCGTTGCGCGGAAAGCGGCCCTGCCAGTATTTCGCGGTCGGGCCCGGATTGATCGTGAAGACCGGAGTGTCCGGCCCAAACGTCGCCTGCCAGATGTGCTGCTGATAGCCCGGCGCACCCTTGCGATAGTCCTGCGCGGTGGAGAGCTGGTAGTCAGGGGTGCGGTAGGTGATCTTGTCGACGCGCTGCAGGCTGCTGCGGTCGAGGTCGGGCACGGGTTTGCCTTGACCTGCGAGTTCGCGATACGTGCCAAGCACGGCATCGCCATACGGTTTGATCACGACTCCGTAACGGTGCAGCGTTTCCTGCCAGCGGTCCGTGACGCGATAGCTGCGCTCGATGTTTGCGATCGTCCGGAATTTTCCGCCCTCGTTGAGCAGCCAGAAATGATCGGGATCGTCGTAGCTCAGCCCGAAGCGCTCCGCCTCTTCAATCAACACGCTCTGTCGCTCGCGATTTCCGAACTCTGCGGGCAGATGCTGCGCGATCATCTCGATGGTGCGCGGAACACGGTAGCGTTTGCCGGCCGCGAGCGCGATCGCGGCGTCTCCACTGGCGGGCGAACCGAGGCCCCAAGCGAGATACTGGAGCGAAGAGGTCTTTTCACTTCGACCACCACCGAGGATCGTGTCGGCGTAGCTGCGGCCATGAGACGTGCCATAGCTCCCGCGATACGAGTCCACCGCCATGTCGAAAAACATGACGTCCAGCAGCATCGCAGCGCGCTTTGCGACTTCGGGTTCCGCTGCGAACTCGGCGAGCACCAGCAATGCGCTCATCGTAACAGGGTAGTAGACGTTTGAGTCCCACTCACTGAAGCCTGCCCTGGCCTTGATCTCGATCCAGTTCAGCAAACGCTGCCGCGCCACGTCGCGGTGCCAGCCACCCGATCGGCGATTGTTGGTGAATATGTCGTCAGGGAAAATCTGACCGGCCAGATATTCCGCAGCATGATACGCGATCTGGTGATTCTCACTCCACATCGAGAGCATGTCGCGACCGGGCTCATCGACCCAGTATTTAAACCCGAGCAACGCCGTTCGCATCTCGTCTCGCAGCGAGTTGGAAAGGAGCGGGCTCTGGTGGTAATAGAGGCGCAGGATGGCGAGCGCGTCGAAGTCCGCGGTGTCGACCCGCCGGGTGATTTTTTCAAGCGAACGCCGGATCACCGTTTCGTCGAGCGGTCCCCGCTCGAGTGCGATTCGGGCGACTTGGCCGCCAAGTCCGCCTCGCGTGACGGCTGAGTCCATCAGTTCGGCCCGACGGGATGCGAAATCCCCACGGGGCTCACTCGCGTAGGTGTCAGTTCGGGGAAGCGTCGCGGCGGCAATGCCAAACGGGACAAGCAGTGCGGCACACATGCGCATCAAAAAGGACATGAAAGGAGAGCTGGGAACGAGCATGTTCGGGGGTTTGGTCTCGCGCGAGGGCAGCGGCGATTGGTGCCACAGTTGAATCACGACAAGCGATTCACGGCGACGAAATACGCAATGCAAGGAATGCGCCACTCGTGCTCCATTGCTTACCCGATCCAGCCCTCTACTTGTCATATATGAAGTGAAGGTTCCAGCCGCATGCTTCATCGAGGGTTTGCTCGCGGGTTTCACTTTACGGTTAAAGGAACAGGCCTCTCGCGTCCATGCGAGCGTCGAGTTTGGCTTGCGGCCTCCCCCGCACTTGGACGTTTCTCCGCCCGTGTGTGCAGCCACGGTTCAAACCCCTTTGCCATGCCTAAAACCTCATCATGAACCACACCCGTCCTTTCCTTTGCTGCTGTGCTCCTAACTTCCGCAACCCCAAATCATCAACCCGAATTATGATACCCATGAATCTAACGAATAGTGAGAAACCAAAGAAAGTGAGCCGCTGGCTTGGCGTCCTTGTCTCGCTTGCCCTGACGAGCGGTTATGCTCTGTCCGGTCAAGAAACAAATAAAGAGGATGTATACAAACTCTCTCCCTTTACAATAACGGCAAGCAGTGATGAAGGGTATACGGCGAGCGAAACACTTGCGGGCACCCGCTTGAAAACCAATCTGCGTGATCTCGGAGCGTCCATCACATTGGTGACGTCGGAACTGATGAACGACATCGCCGCTCAGGATCTGCAGGAAGTGCTGCCCTACATCGCGAACGTGGAAGTGGGCGGCGGCATGTTCGGAACCTTTGCCTCCGAGGGCGCGGTCAACAGCTTTGGCCAAGGCACCGCCACCACCTTGGCCCGCCAGCGTCCGCAATCGACCAGCCGCGTACGCGGTTTGGCCGCAGCCGACCTGACTCGTAATTATAGTATCAGCAAGCTGCCCGTGGACGGATACATCGTCGATCGCGTGGCCATCCAGCGCGGAGCCAACGCGATGCTATTTGGACTCGGCAGCCCCGCCGGATTGATCAATTCCCAGCTGATCCAGGCTGGATTCGTCGATTCCAACCGGTTCGAGCTGCGCACCGACAACTACGGCACGGTACGGGCATCGCTCGATGTGAATCGCGTCCTGGCGGATAAGAAATTTGCGGTCCGGATTGCCGCCCTTTACGAGGATCAGGAGTTCGTCCAGGAACCGACTTTTGAACGAGATCGCCGAATCTTCGGAACGCTCACCTATAAGCCGTTCAGGAACACGACGATTCGGGCAAACGTGGAATCGGGGGAGATCACCTCCAGTCGTCCAGACTATGTGGGGCCAATCAATGGAATCAGCGAGCAGTGGTTTAACGCCGGGATGCCACTGGCGACCAAGGCGAATTATAATACGGCGGCGTCTCCTCCCTTCCCGTTGGGCGATGGAAGAGTCGGCGGGGTGACGAACGGTCCGATGAATGTTTGGGAGAACTCCGCGGTCGCGCTTCCCAATGGTCAGTTCGCCAATGGTTTCGGTCTGATACGCCGCCGCGATCCCAATAGTATTGTGAACAAGGCCGGCGACCCCGTCGGCCCGTGGCGTTTCATCACCTCTGGCACCTATCGCGGGCAGGATCTCGGCGGCGGTCGCCAGGGCAACGATCCCGCCGGCAACCATTCGCGAAGTGAGGAACAGGGATTCTTGAATTTTGACACGCTCAACTTTGAGAAGATCAAGCTGATGGCGGCTGAATTAGTCGAGGAATCCTTCAAGTCTTACGATTTCACGTTCGAGCAGCTTTTTCTGCGCGATGTGACCGGCCACAACGCCGGCATCGAGTTTTCCTATCACAAGGAAAAATACGATAATCGCCTTGATGATGGCCAATGGGACGGCATTTCCGCAAGTGTTTGGGTGGATGTGAATCCCTATTTGGCTGACGGAACCATGAACCCTAACCTCGGACGGCCCTTCGTTTTCAATCAGAACCCGCAGATCCAGCTCGACAGGTTCACCGAAGAGACGAAGCGCCTGAGCGCTTTCTACGAAATCGATTTCACGCGACGCGATTCCTGGAATTGGCTTGGCAAGCACACTTTCAACGTCGCGGTCAGCGAGCAATCCAGCCGGGACTTCCATGACGAGGCTCCGTATGCTCTGGCTCCAGGTGATCGCTCCGCCGCCGACGCGGGAGCATGGGTGCGCAATGTAGGAAACATCGGCAGCTTCAATGCCCACCCCACGACCATTTCGTATGTGGGCAATTCTGTTCTGGGAGCGAGCAGCTACGATCAGATTAAGATCGAACAACACGCGAATGCCTTCCGGTATAATCTGGGTGAAATCTATAAGTTCAATATCTTCGATCGCGAATCCCAGCAATGGAAGGTCTTGTCTGGAGAAGTCACTGCTCGTGCCCGCAAAGCGAATGTCGCTCTGAGCGAGGTGAAATCGAAAGCAGCCATCGCACACAGCAAGTGGTTCGGCGGCCATTTCGTCACCACGTTTGGCTGGCGCGAAGATGAGGTCGATCTGCACAGCTACATTACTGAGCGCGATGACTTCAATT
Organism: Opitutales bacterium; assembly: GCA_038212175.1. Taxonomy (GTDB): domain Bacteria; phylum Verrucomicrobiota; class Verrucomicrobiia; order Opitutales; family Opitutaceae; genus CAMAXB01. The sequence goes on from JBBQUU010000011.1 coordinate 23,797, forward strand.
TGGTAAAAGTCGGGACGACCGATACGTTGACTCCGGTCGGCACGATTAAAGATAGCATCTTTTCGTATGGCAGCGTCTTTCATTTGCCTCAGAAGTGGATGAAACGGCTGAAAGTGCCGGAGAGCGCGGAGTTGAGTTTCCACTACAGCGAATCAGAGAACTTCGCGCCTAGAGCGGGACGTACCGATGCCGCCGGGTTGCCGCTGCCATCGCCGGGAGGCGAAACGAAGGAATACGGCGTCTCGCTTTCGTTGATGCAGCGCAAGATCAACATGAAGTTGAACTTCTATGAAACGAATCTTGTAAACGCTTCGGCAAGCACGCCAATCGGCAACAATGAGATTATCGGCGAAGGCCTGATTTTCATCCGCGCAGGCAACTACTTGGGCGAAGCCAGACGCCAGCTGGAGGAATTCAACAATCCCGCCCTGTCGAATGAACTCAAGGCGATCGCCGAGCAATACCTCGCGATCGCCCCACAGTCGCTGAAGGATGCATACGGATTCAACCGCAGCGGCGATTTTTTAATCAACTTCTCAGACCCAGCGAACTCGGACCAAACCTCGGATGTAAGGGCGGAGGGGATGGAACTGGAAGTGTACGCCCGTCCGATAAAAGGGCTCAATGTCGGGTTCAACGTCGCCCAGCAAAAGGTCGCTCAGGCGAATATCGCACCCGCGTTTCGCAAGCTGTTTGATCAGCTGACGCCACAATGGCAGCCGTTATTCAATCTACCGCAAAGCGCCAGCGAGTACGCTGAGGGAAATTTCACGGGTCCGACATTAAAGGATCGTTGGGACGATGTGGCGAGCCGCTTGGAGCAGACTCGTCGCTCTGAAGGATTGACCAATCCTGAAGTGCGCGAGTGGCGCTGGAACTTGTTCGCGAACTATTCATTCCAAGAAGGAAGCAGGCTTGCTGGATGGGGACTTGGAGGCGCCTTGCGCTGGCAGGATAGCTCGGTAATTGGTTATCATTCCGACGATTTCACGAACTCCTTGGGCGAAGTATCGAAAACCGCGGATCTGAACAGGCCAATCACTGGTCCGGATCTGCTGCAGGGCGACGTTTGGTTCAGCTATCGTCGCAAGCTATTCGATAGGATCGATTGGAAACTGCAGCTCAACGTTCGCAACGCGCTTCGCGACAGGAAAGTCGTGTCGATCCGCGGCCAACCTGATAGCCCGTACACCGACATCGCTCAGGTACGCGTAACGCAACCCACCACCTACATCCTAACATCCACGTTTGAGTTTTAGGTTCGTTTAATACGATAGCCATGCGATGAGCATTGGCTATTCGAGGGAGATCGGACTATCGCGGGATAGTCCGATTTTCCGTTTACGATGCCAATCGATTGAACGTTATCATCGGAACCAGGTACGATCCCGGAGCTCACCACCTTGTCGCCGGACATTGAATCGAACCCGAGTTGGCGGTCGGCGGTGTGGGCCGCGATCTCGGCTTCGAGTTGCAGCGCCTCCGCAAACAAGCCGCCGAGGTTTTCCCCGGAGCATTTCGATGATGTCCCTCGCGTTGCTCACGTGCGCTGGGTCGCGGATTTACGGTCGCTTCGGACAACGGCTAGAAGCAGCGGCCTTGAGCGGTCCAGTAGTGCCAGTCCGCGATGGCTTCGGGCGGTGTCCTCGTCCACGTCGATGCCGCGCAATTGGGCCAGAGGCACGGCGAGGGAGCGTCCCCGCCACTCGATCTCGACCCGCATGGGAGCGAGGGCGTCGGCTGCCGCGTCATCGTCGAACATCGCCGTCACCGTCACGCGTTCGCCGGCGCTGAATGGCGCGCCCCGGCGCGTTTCGATACACTCCGCCGTGAAGGGGAAGGCGAGCCGGTCGGAGAGATAACATTGCCAGCCCGACCAGGCCTCATGCTCGTTGTAACAATCAACCACGATCTCCATCTCAATGCGTTCCCCGCGTGCTTCGTCGCGGGGGGGTGGGCGGGCTTTGCGTGATTTGAGCATGGGCGGCGAGTGTCGGAGGGATGCGAGGTCGCGCTCAGTCGTCCACGAGCGTGATGTCGGGCGGGCGCGGGCGATAGTAGGCGCCTTTGTGGCGGCGCAGCAGATGGTCGAACGCCACGGTGTCGCCGGGCATCAGATGGTTGTGGAATCTTTCACGCTCTGCTGGTTCACGCCAAAGCCGAGAACGCGCGGGTCTTTCACGGGCGTTTCGGGTTCGAGCCGCTGCCGGAGCACCCCATGCACGAGGTGCTACCGGCGTCGTGAATTCGACGTGTTCAGAAGAACCCGTGCACCCGCCCCATCAGCCAAGGGGAGACGAACAGCACCAGCATCCCGAAGCCGAGCAGGCCGCCGCGTCGCAAATCAAAATCGGCGCCGATCTTAGCCCACGGGACCCGAAACACGAACCGGCCCAGCGAGATTTCGAACGCAAGCATGGCGGCCAGCCACAACGTGCCCACGGCAAAGGAGTCACCCGCATTCAGCGGCGCGATCCACGGCAGGGTGAGCCAAGTGATGCCTAGAATGAGCAGTGAACCCGTGCCCACGGCGATCTGGCGGGCTCGGTGATCGCCCACGCGTCGATTGAGCATCCGGATCCGCAGGATCCCGTGGACGACCTCGGCCATGGCCAGGACCACCCAGACCAGCAAAGCCCGCATCAGCATGAATTAAATCATGCGCACGAACCCCTCCGCGTCGAGCCGGGGAGAAATCTTCCAGTGATTCGGTGGGTTGACCGCCGTGGCAACGCTCAGCCGCTCCCAAAGCGCCAATCGCGCGAACCGTCGGAGGGCCGCGCAGCCGCCGTCAACCTCATCGCGGATCTTGGGTTTCGCGGGAGCGTGTCGATACATGACCAAGGCCTAGACCCACTCCAACGATGCACCCTCCTTTCACTTTTGAGGCCCTACGCGCCCGCGGGCTCACTTGCGTCTTGGTGGCGGGAGGCCTGCTGCTTGTCACTGGTTGCACGACGGCACCGCAAACTCAGGTATCCCCTCCGCGTCCGGCCGTGCTCGTCATGGAGAATCTTGGCCACTGCTCATGGCGTATCACGGCGACCTCGGCCGAGGGCCGTTCTCACAGCGTCACGATCCCGGTGTCCGAGACGGTGCACATGAATCTTTCCGGTGGAACATATGAAATCACGCAGGAGGCCCTCGCAGGTCTCGAGGCCGGGGAAGCCGTGCGTCGGTTCGCCCTGTCTGTGACCGCGGGCGACACCTACCGCTGGCGACTCGTCACTCTCGCCACCGTTCCCCGCGAACTGACGCCATGACACAGCGCGGCAAACCGCGTCGCGCCTGCGCGCTGCTCACGGCGGGTCCCGGGCAGCCCGCCCGGCCGATGGTCGCAACCCGCCCGCTCTACAGCTACTGGGCGATTCTCGCCCCGCACTTCCGTGGGGTGTTGCTGCCTCCCCACAATATGCCGGACGAAAGCGTTCAGTGGGCCTGGACGGTGTCTGCGGCCGAGGCGGCCGTTTCGCCTGCCGACCTCGCGACGCTTCGGCAGCGCCTTTCCCTTGCCCAACAATCCCTCGCGGACTCCTGCGAGGAAGGCGCGGAAACGTCCGCCAAGACGGAGACGATCCGGGCGACGAAGAACCGCATGGGTGAGGTCGTGTCCGCGCTCGTCGCTCTCCCTGATGAAACCTTCGAAGGTTTCGTCGCACGCACCGATCACGGTGTTTTCCTGCACAGCTGGGGGCTGGCCGAGTCGCTTCCCCTCCACTATCCCGACGCGGACTTCGAGATCGCCGGGCATGTGATGGTCGACGGCGCGCCCGCTTCCGGCGAGACGGTGTTGCTCGCGGCGAAAAACAACCGCGACCTCGCCCAAACGGTCACGGATGCGAACGGCCACTTTTCCTTCCCCCGAGTCGTCACCGGGGCCTACTTCGTCCGTGCGGTGTCCCGACCACCGGAGGCGATGTTCTCCGATGAGGGGCAAGTGGTGGACGTGCGCACGGCTTCAGTTTCAACGTTGGAAATCCACAACGAGGCGCAGGCGCGCAAGGCGGCGGCACCCCTTCGCCGACTTCCCGCAGGTCGCCGCACGAAGATCATTCGTGCGGTTGTTTCAGCCCTTTTGGTCCTCGGGGCCTTTTGGATTCGGCGAAGCAAGGTCGCGACCGCAGGGACGCCCGACGGAAACGAACGGATGACGTGGGATGCCAATGTTGCGCCGGAGTCGGAAGCACCCTCGAGCCCGGCGAACACCACGGAGGATGAAAGCTCCCCGGCCCGGACCGCGACGGCTCGAATGGCCGGCGGCTCGACCGCGACGATCCTCCCGGGGGCGGTGACGTCGCCGCGCTATGGGCCCGCAGATCCGAGGGGCCCGGAAGAGTCCGAGGAGCGTTCAGAGCCACCGGCCTCCTCACGACATGACCGACCGGCGGAGGGGCCCATGTTCAGCGATGAACACGACGAGCAACCCACCCCTTCTCAAGGGGGCGGCGCGCGTCGCGGTGTCCAGCCCGGAGGACCTGCCGGGTCGGCGAACACCGGCCACGCTGACTCTTCCAACGCCAAAAGTATCGAATCTTCAATTACGACCGCCGTGGCCGGCCCGGTGCGCGGCATGGAGGCGCAAGCGCCCGCCTCAGGTGCATCATCGTCCCCTCCCGGGTCGACACATTCGCAGGCGAGAGGGCCCGTGGGGGCGGACAAAAATAGCGCCAGGGAGAAATCCGGCGACGACTCCGACGATTCCGACGCATTCATTCCTGACGTCGCGGCACGGAACATCGTCGTGCACTCCCGCTCCGCTCCCGTCTACCCGGCCTCCACGTGGGTGCTCCGGACCGCGCTTCATGTGTCATCGTGGCAGCCGGTCCTGATCCGGGATGCAATTGTACCCACCCTCCCCACCCCCGCCGGCCAGCACGACGCCGTGCTCGAACTTCGCGCCCGCATGCTGGCAGAAAGGCAACGCGCGATGCCGGGGACGCTCCAGGCCGCTCGCATTGTGGTGGGCATCCGGATCGAATTCGCGTTGCCGGAGGACTCTCCGCCGCGCTGGGATCTCACTGGCGGTGAGGCCCCCTTGACCGCAACCGCCGGGCGAAGCGCGGCCGAAATCGCCTGGCGCTCCGGTCTGCCGACCGGTCAGTTCGATCTGAACGGCGCGGATGGACGCGCGATCGCCCGCATTTCAGCGGACAAGATTCAAGGCATTCGAGTGTCGAGCGTGGAGCCCATCTTCAGCTGGCCATGGATCAGCATCGAATGCGCCACCGGCGAGGAAGGGCGATTTCGCTGGCAGACGTTCGGAACCGCAACGCAACCACCATCGTGGTCAGCAAGTGACCAAAAGACGGGTAAACCCGGTCAACGATTGGACCTGAGACTACCGACCGGGCTGGATGAAACGGTGGTGCTTAAGGTCGCCCTCGTCGACGAGTCGACCGGTTGGGCCCTCTCCGGCATGATCGAGCAACAACAAAGGGCCCATCGTTAAGCGTTCTTTGAAAGGTTCTTATAACCCGCCCCGCTTTCAAAACTAATAGGGGGCAGGGCCTGTGCTACTGGACGACCACCCGCCATCGAATGTGTTTGAGCAATCGGTCACGTGTTCCGATAACAACTCATCCCTCCGCTTAGCGGAGGATTTTTAGGGTAACTAAGAAAGCAATGCCCGCCGTGTAGGGGTACACGGCGGGCTCTTTTTTTGCCCGGTGCGGAGGATCGATGACCATCAGTTGCCACCGCCTGTGCACGAAGACATTTAACAGGAGCACGCGGAGGGCGCAGGAGAGGGGCGGAAGGAAGATGGATGAAGGCAGACGGTAGTGGCGGCACTTTTGACCACCTCTGGAGGTCTTGCCGCCGCTCCTTGAGTCGAGCAGACGAACCTGCTCACCCCCGCAATAGCGGGAGGGGTTCCAAACCACGCGCGGAGGGACCCGCGCATCTACCGCGGCTGAGCTGATGGTGTGGCAAGGTGGGCGGGCGCGTCCCTGCGCCCGCTGCGTCGAAGGACGGCACGCCTGCGTGATGGGCTGTGTGCTCTGCGGTCTCTGCGAAATCAGGTAATCATTCGGGCGGAAATGTTTTCCGGCAGGTGTTGGTTGGATTGTTTCACACTAGACCGCAAACCGCTTGGGATGGGTGTAGATATTGAAATGGTCGTCGCGGAGAAAGCCGACGACGGTCAGGCCGCCGCGCTCGGCGCACGCCAGGGCGAGGGTGCTTGGGGCGCCAATGCCGGCGACGAGGCCGATGCCCGCCGCCAACGCTTTCTGTACCAGTTCAAAGGAGATGCGACCGCTGAGCATGAGGGCATGGCCGCTCAAGGGCAGGCGCTGCTCAAGCAAAGCGTGGCCAATAACCTTGTCCAAGGCGTTGTGGCGACCGATGTCCTCGCGGACCGACACCAACGCATCGGAGGCGTCAAAGAGCGCGCTCGCGTGCACGCCTCCGGTCGCACCGAACCCGGGCTGGGCCTCGCGCAGGCGGCGCGGCCAGGACGTGATCCTCTCGGGAGCGAACCCGTGCGATATCGCGACCGTCGGGAAGACCTGCAGGATCGCATCGAGCGTGGCTTTGCCGCAAAGGCCGCAACTTGAGGCGCTGAAGACGTGGCGCGTGAGGCGGTCGAAATCGACGGCTACATCCGGCGCAAGGAGGGCGTCGACGACGTTGCCCGATTGTCCTTCCGGCAGGTCGCGGCAGATCAGCACATCGAGCAGGTCGGCGGCCGAACGGATTACGCCTTCGGTCAGCAGAAAGCCCGCGGCGAGTTCGCGTTCGTGTCCCGGCGAACGCATGACGACCGCGACGCTGCGCCCGTTGACCCGGATCTCGAGCGGCTCCTCGACCGCGACGCGGTCGGTGTCGGCGGCGAGCGGTTCGCCGCGGCGCCAGCGGTGCAGGCTGACCTCTCCGGGATTCATGCGCCGACAGGTGTACCCAACTTTTCGATACTCACCCGCGTGGTGTAGTCAGGCGTGCCGCTGTCGGAGTCGTGACGGTCGCGGGCGATGAGATGATTGCCCTCGGGCCAGTGGATCTGGAGGTTGCCGCGGGCGATGGGGGCGATGAACACGCGGCCCTCGAAGGTGCCGAGACGGTTGCGCAGCACGATCGCGTCGCCGTGCAAGAGGCGCAAATGCCCGGCGTCGTCGGCACTCATGAGCACAGCGTCGCGAGAGGCGCCATTGAGCGGGTCCACTTCGGCGTAGATGAGGGTGTTGAACTGCTTGCCGCGGCGACTGCGCAACGAAAACGTGCCGTCGTCGGTCCGCACGGGCGGCGGCAGATCGGGCGTGGCGAAGACGGCGCGGCCGTCCGGCAGCGGAAACTGCCCGCCCACGCAAAGGTGGCGTCCGCCGTATTGGAAGGCGTCGCCGCTCTTCCTGAGATTCTGCACGCCGTCATAGAACGGAACCACGCGGGCGATCTCCTCGCGCAAAGCCCATCCGTCGCCACCGCCGAGCAGGTGCGCGCGCTCGGGCCAGGCGGCGGCGGCGAGGTCGCGAAGGATCTTCCATTCGGCGCGGGCCTCCCCGACTTCGCGCGGCAGTTCCGGCGTGAACATCACGCGACGCTCGGTGCTGGTCTCGCAGCCGCCCTCGTCCTGCTCATAACGGGTCTTGGCGGGCAGCAGCCAGACTTCCTCGCCCGGCTCGATCCACATCTGGTCGTTAAGAATAATGTCCTGGTGGATACGCACCGGAATGCGCGCGAGCGCCTCCCGCACGTGGTCGGGATCGGGCAGCGTGCGCAGGAGATTGCCGCCGAGGCAGTGAAAGACGTCGAGCTCGCCGCGGTGGGCGGCCTCGACCATCTCCGGCGTGGTGTAGCCGAGGTCGCGGGGAATCGGGAAACCGTAGGTGCGCTCGAGGGCGTCGGCGTTTTCCGGTGTGATCGGTTTCCCGCCGGGCAGCGCGGTGGCATAGCAACCCATTTCCCCGCCGCCCTGCACGGAGGAATGTCCGCGGATCGGCACGGCCCCGCAATAGTCACGTCCGAACCAGCCGCGCGCGAGGGCGAGATTGAGGATAAGGCGAACGCCATCGGCACCGGATTCCGTCTGCGTGATGCCCATGCTCCAGACGAGCACGCCATTGCGCGCGGCCGCCATGAGGTCAGTAAAGCCCTCGATGCTTGCACGGGAAAGTCCGGACGATTTTTCCAACTCGCCCCATGACAACGCGGCCACCTTGGCCTCGAGTTCGGCGAAGCCCGTGGTGTGCGCAGCGATAAAGTCACGGTCGACGGCGCCGCGCTCCAGCAGGGACTTGAGGGCGCCGTAGAGAAACGCGACGTCGCCGCCCTGCGCGACGGGAAACCAATAATCGGCAAGGTCGGTCCCGAAGAGCGCGCTCTTCGCGTTGGACGGCACCCAATAGCGCTTCATGCCTGGCTCGAGGTACGGATTGACGATAACGATTTTTGTTCCGCGCTGCTTCGCGAGCAGCAGGTACTTGGTGGTGACAGGCTGGTCGTTGGCGGGATTGGAGCCAAAGAAGACAAGAACATCGGTCCCGATCCAATCCTCGTAACTGCAGGTGGAGGCGGCAACGCCGACGACCTCCTTCATGGCGGAGGTGGACGGCGCATGGCAAAGGCGGGCGGCGTTGTCGATGTGCGGCGTGCCGAGGAAGCGAGCGGCCTTCTGCGCCATGTAGTAAACCTCGTTGGTGACGCCCCGGGCGGTGATGAAAAAGGCGAGGCGGCGCGGGTCGGTGCGACGCAAGCGCGCACCGAGGCGGGCGTGGGCCTCGTCCCAGGAGACGCGGGTGAACCCCTTTTCGCTGCGGCGGCGTACAAAGGGATACGGCAGACGGCCGAGTTCGCGCAGGGTGCGATTGTCCAGGCGCGCGAGAGCGTCGACGTCGTTGAGCAGGGCGGCGTCGAGCGGACCGACGGTGTTGAGGCGAAGCAGGTTGAGCCGCGTCATGCACAGGTGCACGCCGGGGATGGTCCAGTCATGCAGGCCGGCGACGCCAAGGGCGCAGCCGTCGCAAACACCCTTGCTCAAGACCTTCCAGGCGTAGCCGAGGTTGTCGCGGTTGCGCCAGGCGACATTGAGCATGTCGCGAAAGTGCTTCGGCTTCCGCACACCCACCCCGAACGGAGCGAGCCGCGCGAGAGCGGACGTTTCGTTGCGGACGCGATGAGTGTCGGAGCGATCGGGCATACGGGGCGAAAAAGGAAAAGGGCCAGGGCCAACAGAAGCGAGGAAGCGGCGCACCGCAATCTTGCGGCGCACCTCGCGTTGCGATGAGCTTGCGCGATGAAGGCGCCCCTATTCACGCCGCGACGTCGCCTCGTCCGTCTCGCCGTCACGCTGGCTTTGGTTTATGTTGCATGCATGGGACTGCTTTCCGGGTGTCAGCGCCACCTGATCTATTTCCCCCACCGCGCGCCCCTGGCTGAGATGCGCCAGCAGGCGGCGCGGATGGGATTGGAGGCGTGGGAAGACGCCGACGGGCAGGTGATCGGCTGGCGCGCGGCCCGCGCAGAAGGCACGGCGCGACCGGCGGCGCGTTTGCTGGTGTTTCACGGCAACGCGGGCTCGGCGGTGCACCGGGCGTATTTTCGCGACGGATTCGCAGCCGTGAATGACGGCGCGACGTGGGAGGTCACGATTCTTGAGTATCCTGGTTACGGCGCCCGAACGGGCAAACCGGGCGAAACGAGCCTCACGGAAGCCGCAGGGGCGGCACTCGCACAATTATGGCGCGAAGACGACCGCCCGGTGTTTGTGCTCGGCGAGTCGTTGGGTTCGGGCGTGGCGTGCCGGATGGCGGGCGACTTTCCCGACCGGGTGACGGGCGTGTTTCTCATCACGCCCTTCACGCAGCTCGGTGACGTGGGCTCGCACCATTATCCGTTCCTGCCGGTGCGCCTCATTCTGCGCGACCGCTATGATAATGTGAACGCCCTGCAACGTTACCACGGGCCGGCGGCCGTGTTGATCGCGGGCCAGGACGAAGTCATTCCCGCGGACTTGGGGCGACGCCTGCATGACGGCTACGCCGGACCCAAACGCCTGTGGGAACAACCGGGGGCGCGGCACAATGGGCTCGATTACCGGCCGCGCGCCGCGTGGTGGCGGGAAGTATCCGCGTTTTTGTTACAGAACGAAATGCCAGAGGCCAAATAAGGGCCCCGGCCCGGCCCCGGCCCCAAGCCAGCGCCTAATCACGAAGACTCTTAACAGGAGCACGCGGAGGCCGCAGAGAATAATCCGGGGCGGAAACGATTTCCGGAATGTGTGATCGAATCCTCCTGCCCCCTTCGTGATCAACCCATTGGCCTTGCTCGCGAATCGGCGCTGGCCACGAACAAGGTGCCTGGGGACAGGCACACCGCTACACCCTATTTTTTGCCGGCGGCCCAGAGCAGGCCGCGGGTGAGCAAGTCGATGAAGGACGGATCGCGGAAGGTGTCGTCAGAGTGGCCGTAGGTGGTGCCGAAGACGCGCGTGCCGCGGAAGGTGTTGGTCCAGACAACCGCGTGCTCCTTCGCGTCGCGCTCGCTGGGCGAGACGGCGAGCACGGTCGTGTTGGGCCAGACTTTATCGATGATGTAGAGTTCGTCCATCGGCGTGACCCAATCGGCGCGGAAACCCTTGATCGCGGGATGATCGGGCGCGGTGACCTTGACGGGATAACGGCTCTGGTGGTCGTGGCGCCGGCTCGTGACGCCCAGAAACTCGCGCCAGTCGTCGATCTCAGCCGCGCGGTAGCTGTGCATGGCGCAATGGATCACGACGGCCGGCGTGCCACCTGCGGCATGCCCGGCGGTGATGCGGCGGATGTAGTCCGCATCGGCCGTGTCGGCGAAGCACTCGTTGTGCACGACCACGTCGTAGCCCTTCGCCCAGTCCGGATTGTCGTACAAGGCGATCTGTGCGCGAGTGCCCCGACCACCCTCGTTGATCACGGTCCACTCGACTGACGCCGAGAGGTTCACCCCCTCGGTAAGCGCCTGAGCCTGGAATGCATAATTATGGCAACAGCCGCCGGTGACGAGAAGGGCCTTCAGGGACGGTTTTGCCGGAGGCGTTGCGGCCGAGAGGGAGACGAGGGAAACCAAAACGGACACGACGGTCCGGAGCGCCAGGCGCAAGGGAGAAGGGGGTAGCATGAAGAAAAACAACGACACGTTGTCGCCGGGGTCAATCCGCCACCGCGCCAACGCCCTCGCCACGAGCCAGTTTAACACCAACGCAACTCGTTGACCAAAACTCCCGGCACGGCTCTGGAAGTCTTCAGATTACCCCCAATGTGCCGATGAAGACGCGGGCAAATCAGCAGACGATCCATCACCATGGAATGTCTTTTTCGAAATGAAGTCTCATCCGCCATCGCGCACCCGCTTGCGGGTGCGACCGTCTCCGCGTTATCTCGCGCTCCTGCTCCTCCCGGTGCTGGCGCCCGAGTACGCGAGTGCGGCGCCGCGACCCCGTCCTTCGGCGGGGTTGGCGGTGCGTTTCTTCCCCGAACCTCCGATCGCCTACCTGCGCCACATCGATCCTGTGCCGCTCCGCGTTCGACCGGCACCGCTGCCTCCCGCTCCCTGGTCCAGGACTTTGGAACCCGTGGCTAGCGAAGTCGTCGACCCCGCGGCCACCGAGCCCGGCGTTGCCGAAGCATCGGCAATCAGCCCGTTCGAACAACCAACGTCGCCGGCGGCATCCGGTTTGATCGCCGAAGGAGCGCCGCTTGCAACGACCACGCCCGCGCCGGAAACGCTCTCCGAGAACCCGAAGCCGGGGGCAGAGCGCGACGTTCGCCCGTCGGCGCCGATCCTTATCGATGACCTGCGTCCCACCGTGAGACCCGAGGATTTTCTTCCCTTCTTTCTCCTCCCCGGCACGCACTCCGGCGACGCGGCCACGACTGTCGTGGTGCCGGTCCCGCGCCAAGCGCCGGCTCCCGCCGTCCAGCCGCCGAGTTCGGCCACTTTCACCCGGTCACCTTGATGTCATCCACCCGTCGCCTGTTCCTGTCGCGTCCCCTTCCCTGTCTGCTGCTCACGTTGGTCTGGCCCCTCACCGGGCAGACAGAGGAGACCTCCGCGCCTGCAACACCCGTTCCCATCGAAGCCGCAGCGGAGCCGCCGCGGACATCGCTTGACGAAGAGCTGGTCAGTTTGCTGAAACTCGGCGCGAGCCTCTCGGAGCGAAACGACTACGAAGCCGCGGCCATCGCCTACCATCAGGTGCTAAAAAGCGTCGCGGCCAGCACCGAGCAAACGCAGAACGCACTGCTGGGGCTGGCGCGCATGCATCGCAAAGAGGGTTCCCTGACCAAGGCGACCGCGCTGTATGAGCGATTCCTGAAAGATTATCCCGGGGACGCCCGCGCACCGGAAGCGTTGCTCGATCTCGGCCGCACGTTGCGCTCGATGGGCGCTCATCGTCTCGCGATCTCGCGTTTCTACAGTGTGATCAACTCCACGCTCAAACTGCCGACAGAGGGCTTCAACCATTACCAACAGTTGGCCAAGACCGCGCAGTACGAGATCGCCGAGACGCATTTCCAATCGGGCAATTTCGTCGAGGCCAACCGCTTCTTTTCGCGACTCCGCCTGCTTGACCTCGCACCCGAGGACCGGGCTCGCGCCCACTTCAAGGCCGCCTACGCCCAGCATCTCGGCGGCGACCTCGAAGGTGCGATCACCACGTTGCGCGCCTACTTGGAACAGTGGCCGGACGACGAGAATGTCCCCGAGGCCCGCCACCTGATGGCGCTTGACCTTCGCGCACTCAACCGCACCCAGGAAGCGTTCGCCGTGACGCTCGACCTGCTGCGAGCGGAGAAGTCTCGCGTCGACTCAGATCCGAAGCGCTGGGCCTACTGGCAACGCCGCACGGGCAACCAGCTGGCCAACGAATTTTTTCAAAAAGGCGACCCACTCAACGCGCTCACCCTCTACGCAGCGCTCGCGGCGTTGTCGGACGAGCCGTCCTGGAACCTGCCGGTCTCCTATCAACTTGCGCTCTGCCACGAGCGTCTCGGCATGACGGACCGCGCCTCGGCGACGTACCAGCGCATCGAGGCGGCGATCGACCCGGCCACGATGCCCAACCTCGCCGAACTCGCGCGCATGGCGGCCTGGCGGCGAACGCATCTCGACTGGAAGGGAAATCTCGGTCAGCAAATGACCACCTTCTTCGAGACCGAGCCCTCCAACGAGCGGCCCGCCTCGACGCCTTCCCTCACTCCCGCCGCGATTCCATGAGCCAGACGACTCTCCTCCAGCAGCACCAGACCTTGTGCGATGACCTCCACCAGTGCGTGCTCGATGAGAATCGTTTCCTCCGCCAACACCAGCGCACGCCCGATGCGGCGTTGCTCGATCGCAAACGCGCATTGCTGGAGCAGCTTGACCGGTCGTTGACCGCGCTACGGACCCTCCCGGCGGCGTCTGCGCGCGATGGTGCAACGCAAGGCCTGCTCGAAAACACTCGCGCCCGCATTCTGCAAATTCTCCAGCTCGACAAAGAGAACGAGCAACTGCTGCTTCGCGCCAGCCTGTCGGCCGCACGTCCCTCGGACGCCCCCGCCACGGCCTCGGCGAGCATGCTGCAGAAGATTTACGCGCGCTGCTCGTAAGCGTGTCCGTTGCGAAGCCTTCCCTCTTAGGCCGCCCGGCTGGGCGGGACGGGGAAGCGGTGCTGGCCAAGAACCATGGTCCGGGGCAACGCAAGATCGAGCAGCGAACTCACCTCGTCGAGGCGAGCCGACACGTCGGCGACCATGCCCGGCAACACGCCGGGATTGAGACCCAAGGGCTGCAAGTGGGCAGGCTCCGGAAGCGCCGGAAACCCCTCGACGCGGCCGGCGCACACGGCGCTGCGCAGCCATTTGGCCGCGAGCAGCAGACTGGACATGCGCACGTGACCGACGGAGGCGCGAGGAGTGTACTGCCAGCGCAAGGGCTCCGACATCGCGGTCGGGAACTCCCAGTCGCGCAGCAACGCCGAACCCACTTCGGCCTGACTAAAGCCGAAGAAACCGCGCTCCTGTTCCGTGGCCTCGCGAGGCAGACCCGCGGAGGTCAGGCAAAGCGTGGGCGCGTTGCGAAGCGCCCACTCGTCAATTGCCACCATGCCGAGGCCGTGCAACAAACCGATGGTGTACGCCACGCGCATATCTTCGCCCGTGCGAAGCGCCAGACACTCGGCCGCCAAGGCACAGGCCACGGCATTCTTCCACATCACGTTGGCCTCGATGTTATACACCGCGAGCGGGCGAATGATGACCTGCGAGGCGACGGCGTAGGAGACGAGATCGTACACCTCGGCGAACCCGACCCGTTGCACTGCCATCTCAATGGTCGAGCAGCGAACACTCTGGCTGAAATAAACGCTGTTTGCCGTTTGCAGCACGCGGGCCGTGATGCCCGGGTCGAGACGGATAAGGCCCACGATTTCGTCGAGCGATGAGTTCGCATCGCCCAGCATGCGCTTCAGGCGAGGGAGCACCTTCGGAGCGCACGGCAGGTCCTTGACCGCCCGGACGATGTCCTCGGGGGTCAAGCCACTGCCAGAAACGGGATTGAGTTCGGCGATCATAGAAACACTGGAGATTTCTCCCGCATTCATCGGCGCAAATACCCCAGGCTTTTGTAAAATCTCTCATCGGCAACGCCATTTACCTGCGACAACTCGGGGTTGAGCCCTCCCACCCGACGGAGAATAAACGTTTCCGCCCCGAACGATTACATGAGTTCGCAGAGGGCGCTGAGGACGCCCCCCGCAGCGTGCTTCTTCACAGAGAGCACGCAGAGACCGCAGAGACGGCCGATGTTCCCAGAGCCGACCGACGAGCAAGGTAACCTTCATGTAGCCACGGATGTCCCCACCCGTGCCGGGCAGCAGCGTCCGCCCGCGCCCAACCAAGCCCATGCGGACATGGGCGGCTACACCGGACGGGGTTGGATGCCGGACCGGCTTACGCAAGGCCTCGGGCGGCAGGATCTCGAAAAGGCGGTTAAAAGTTTCGCCGCTCCGCCACCCACGGCCGCCAGCGCCGGGCTTCTTTGTCCCACAAGAAACGTTTTCAGCCCAGATCCGTCACCTCTGCCTGCAAAGGAAGCAGAGGACAGCTCTCGGCGTTGTCTCTCTTCCTCTGCGGCCTCCGCGTGCTCCTGTTAAGTGTCGTCGTGAATAGGCGCACCGCTGCGTCTCATCCCACTCCGGCCCTTGCCAAATGCCGGCCGACCGCCAACGTTGGCGGCCTATGCATTTTGATAACCTCCAACCCGGCCTGAATGCTCCCCTGCCCCGTCTCGACGACGAGGATGACGACGACACCGAAGCCGACGAAACCGTAAAGGTGCAGGCCGCTCCCGTGGCCACACTCGTGCAGCGGAAGTTTTTGGAGCAGAGAAAATTGTTTCTGTGGGGCGCGGTGACCGACCAAACCGCGAAGGACTTGACCGAGAAGCTTCTCTACCTCGAGGCCATCGATCCGGGTAAGGACATTACGTTCTACATCAACACGCCCGGAGGCTCGATCACCGCCGGCATGGCGGTCTTCGACACCATGGAAATGATGACCTCCCCGATCACCGTGGTGGTCACCGGCATGGCCGCGTCGATGGGTTCGATCCTGCTCAGCGGCGCCAAGAAAGGCCGTCGTCTGCTTTATCCGCACGCCCGGGTGCTGATCCACCAGCCGTTGATCTCCGGCCGTTTCACCGGACCGGCCACCGACATCAACATCCAGGCCATGGAGATGGAAAAAGTACGGGCCGAGCTGAACCTGATCCTCGCCCGAGCCTCGGGACAGCCGCTCGAACGCATCGAACGCGACACCGACCGCGACTTCTATCTCAACGCCCAACAAGCGATCGAGTACGGCCTCGCCGACCGGATCGTGGACAAGGTCTGAAGTCCCTTCAGTCCCACGTATTCCCAGGCGGACGCATCGCGCGTCCGCCTTTTTTCACCCGCGGCCTTCGTCAACCGTGACACAGGCATTCCTGCCTGTGCACCGCGCGCAGCACCGCCAAACCTACGTCCGAGGCTCGTCCGTCCTCAATCCCACATGCAGGAAGGATGTCACGGAACATGATTCGCCGGTTGCCAGGAAAGACCGCACCCAGGAAGTTTGACCCCAGCCGGACACGTCGGTAGTCCAGCATTGCCTCCGTTCAATTGCTTCGCACGAACGCCAAGCCTGAACCTTCAACCGCCATGGACCAGCCTGCCGACCACGCCCCGGACCCCCATCCCCGCCCCGGTACCCGCGAACCTTCCCTCAAGACGCGCGTCGTCGAAAGCATCGAGAACCTCTTCGCCGACAACAAGGACGTCCTGAGTTTCTCCGAACTCTACGCCGCCGAAAGCTGCCACCTCGAACGCGCTCCCGGAGGCGATGCCACCGCCGAGTCGCCGCCGCCGCCCCGTCCCGCGGCCCCGCACGTGCGGGTGGGCGCCGCCGGCGAGCCCGCCGTGAGCTTCACACCCCACGCCCGCTTCGGACTTGCCCTTTCGGGCGGCGGCATTCGCAGCGCCACCTTCAATCTCGGATTGCTCCAAGGCCTCGCCCGGCTTGGCGTGCTGCCCCACGTCGACTATCTCGCAACGGTATCCGGCGGTGGATACGTGGGCGGTTTCTGGACCGCCTGGCTCCACCGCCGCGGCCACCGCCCGGGCCCGGCGCGCTTTCCGCTGGGCAACGACACCCGGGGCGGCGAGCGCGCGGAAATCCGCCACCTGCGCGAATTCAGTCGTTTTCTCCTTCCGCGCGTCGGCGTCCTTCAGACGGAGTTCTGGGCCATTGCCATGACGATCCTCGGTGGGATGATGCCTTCGCTCCTGGCCGCCCTCGCGGTGCTCGCGCTCGGGTGGTACCTGTGGATCTTCGGCCTCGCCGCCCTCGCCGTACCCGGCTGGCCGGCCGCGGCGCTGACCTCGCTCGCCTTGGTCTTTTATCTCGCCGTGTCGGAAATCAAATGGCGCAACGCCGGGCGGGCGGAACGCAATCCCGTCGAAACCGGCGCCTACGCAACGATCACCCTCCTGTCTGCGGCGCAGCTCTTCGCCCTCTTTGCCGGCCTGATGGGGCCGAGTTGGGAGAGACCCGACCTGTTCGCCTGGCCGAGCTTCTCCGAGACGCAGGCGGTGCTTGCCCTGCCCGCGCTGCTCGGCATCTGCACCGTCACCTTGCTGGCGGCGCGCCTCGTGGCCGCGCGCATCTGCCGCAAGCCGCGCAGCCTGCCGATGATCACCGGGCTCGAACGCTGCGCCACCCGCCTGCTGGGCATCACCATCGGCATGACCGCCATCGCCGCGCTGTGGTTGCTGGCCGCCTTCGTCGCCGATTTACCCCACCAGCGCGGCCTGACCGTGACCGCCTCCGGGGCCACCGTGGCGGCGGCCCTTTTCGCCTGGGCCAAACGCTGGTTGACGCAACCAGTGCAGGAGACGCGTGGCTCCGGGCTCATCCGTTTCCTCACCGACCGCCTCAAGCGCGCCACTCCGAAGGCACTCGCCCTGCTGGTGTGGCTGTTGCTCGTCGTGCTCGTCGGCGCCCTGCTGCACCGCCAGGGCTCGCACGTGGGCGACGTGCTCGCGCCGGCCTTTTGGTGGCCCCTTGCGGCCAGCCTCGGCGTGGTGGCGCTCGTTGCCTGGCTCTTCGATCCGGCGCGCGTCGGCATGCACGATTTCTACCGATCACGCATTTCCCGCTGCTACCTCGGCGCATCCAATCGCGACGCCGCCTCGCGCACGGAAGCCGAACGCGCGGCGCTAAACCGCCACATCGCCGAACGCCCGGACGACGACCTCACGCTTGGACAGCTTCGCGAGGTCAGCCGCCCCCTCCATCTCGTCTGCGTCGCGGCAAACGACATGTCCGGCGATCCGCTCGGAAACCTGTATCGCGGCGCTCGCAGCGCGGTGCTTTCGGGCAACGGCATCAGCCTCGGCAACCAGACCGCGCGGCTAGACGAACTCCGTCTGTCGTCCGCCCTCACCGCTTCTGCAGCGGCTTTCAATTCCCAGATGGGCCGCGTCTCCATGGACCTCGGTCCCGCCGTGGGCTTCCTCATGAGTGCGCTCAACCTGCGCCTCGGCCTCTGGGTGCCTCATCCCGCGAATCGTTTTCGCGGGAGTTATATCCTCCCCGGCCGCTTCTTCCTCGCGGAGCTGCTCGGGATATCCCACACCGACGCCCACAACCTCCACCTCTCCGACGGCAACCATTTCGAAAACTTCGGCCTCTACGAACTGGTTCGGCGCCACTGCCGCTACATCCTCGTTTCCGATTGCGGCGCGGATCCGGAGGTCGCCTTCGACGATCTAGCGAACGTCCTGCGCCGGGTGCGAGAAGACTTCGGCGTGGAGATCGAAATCGACATCGCTCCTCTGCGGCCCGACGCGCATCACCGGTCGCGCCAGCATGCCGTGGTCGGGACCATTCACTACAACGGCATCGCGGGCCTCGACAAGGGCACGCTCCTCTACATCAAGCCTGCGCTCACCGGCGACGAACCGCCCGACGTCCTCCAGTACGGCACGCGCAACGCGCTCTTCCCTCACGAGAGCACGGGCGACCAGTTCTACGACGAAGCCCAGTGGGAGTCCTATCGCCGGCTCGGCGAGCACGCCGTCGAACAGGTGCTCGGCTTCTTCGAGGCGGGCCGCTTCGCCCGTGGCAACGTGGCCGACCGGCTTTTCCGCGACGCCCGCTCGCGGTGGCATCCCGCGCCGGAAAACCATCACGCCCGCTTCCTCGCCATGAGCGAGCGTTGCGCCGCCCTCGAGGCGGACCTGCTCAACAACGGCCCCGCGGTCTTATGCGCGGAATTCTTCGCCGAGGCCTCGGCTCTCGAGCCAAAGCAGGAGAAACCGGCCGCAGAGCGGCCGAAGTGCGCGCGCGGCGACCTGCCCGACGCTCTTCATGTCATGGGATTCCTGATACGCGTGGGCCAGATCATGGAGGACATCTGGGTGGGGACCGAGCTCGACCGGTACTGGTCGCATCCGCTGAACGAAGGCTGGATGAATTATTTCCGACGCTGGGCGGCCACGCCGTCCTTCCGGCGCTGGTGGCCGGTCATTGCGTCGCTCTACAGCATCGGGCTGCGCGAGTTTGTCGGCAAGCGCTTCAAGGTCGGCGCCGTCGATCCGGAGACGCCCTCGGGCAGACGCGCCGGCGACCGCATGGCCCGGTTGTCGTTGCGGGAGGTGGACGACGCCGGGAACTTCTTCGAGACCGCGTTTGTCGCGCGGCAGTACCTGCAAACGCGTCCTGGTCCGAACCTCGAAGGCGCGCGCGTGTTCGCCTTCGATCTGCGGTTGCTCGACGAAACCGGAGGGCACGCCAGCGACACCCTTCCGGTCGGCCTTGCTCTCACCCGCGCGCAACCCGTGGACCCAAGCAATCCGGACGCGGGTCTGATAATCACCTGGAACGCCGACAACCTCTTCGTGCCGGATCCTCTTTATGGCAGCGGATTTGTTTCGAAATTCCTCGATGCCTTGCTGCGTCATCTGCGCGCCGACAGGGCCGGGGGCTGGGTCGCGGCGCGCGTGCAGTTCGGCGACACCTCAACGGAAGCCCGCGACTCGCGCGCCCAGACGAGTCCGGCCGCCACGCAGGAGCGCGTGCGAGAGATCGAATTTTACCAAAGCCGCGGCTTCACCTATCTCGGTCCGGAGGATGCCCGTACGGGCGCCGCAACCTTGCAGATATCTTTGAGGTAGCGTTCCGCGGCCAGCGCCGATTCGTGAGCAAGGCCAAATGCTTGATGGCTAAGGGGTGCTGGAGGAATCGATAACCCAAGCCGGAAAATGTCTCCGCCCCGAATTATTACATGAGTTCGCAGAGGGCTCTGAGGAACCCTACCCGCAAGCCCAACTTGCTACTCTCTCCGCCTCTCTCTCTCTCTGCGGTCTCCGCGTCCTCCTGTTAAATGTCTTGGTGAATAGGCGCTGTTCGCGGCGGAAACTACAGACTCCGGCGCGGAAAAGGACGATAAAGAGGATCGCCGACCACCACGGGCATCCAGCCCAAGGCCGGCAAGGCCCCGTACGCCGCGTCGCCCAAGGTTTCGCCCGCCAGCAATCCGCGCAGCAACAGATCAGGACGATGAGTGAGCTGGAGGTAGGGCTCCGCCACATTGCCCACCGAAGCCGCCGCCCCCAAGGCGACCAGCGGTCCCGTCCAGCCCTCCCGCTCCGAGCGCAGGGTCCTCGCCGACATACTGTGGATGTGCATGGTGATCGCGCCTGGCGCAAAGCGGAAGCCCGGAGCCAAGAAGGGTCCATTCACATCGGGCGCGTACCAGCCGAAATACAAGGCGGCTCCGGCCACGTCCGCATCGGGAGCCAGAGTGGCGCCGGTGCGCTCCACCCGCGTCTCAAGTCCGAAGTCCACGGCGAGGGCGAGCGCGTCTTCCAGCCAGCGATCGCCGGCAGGCTCCGGGCCACCGAGGTCGAACACCGCCGGCCCGGTCAGTCCGGTTCGCTCCGCCGCGAGCGCGCCTTCGACCAAGGCGATCGCCTGAGCCAAGGTCGGGGCGTCGAGACGGCCGACCTTGATCACTGGATTCGTCCAGCGAAGGTCGGCTCCGGCGCCGAACAGCGGGTTGGCGATCCATCCGCTCAAGGGAGGCCGGGGCCAGGCCAGCAGGCTCAGCTCTGCATCAACCGACGCGGCGTTCGTCCGGAATTCGGGTTTCTCGCGGGATCGCGCGGGCCCCATGGCGAGCGCCGGGTCGTGGTCGATGGCGAGCGGCACGCCCCGGCAGACGACGAGGTAGGATATCCGGTGACTGGATACGGCCACTTTCCGCCGGCCGGCCTCGTCCACGAGGTCCATCGCAATCCCCTCGATCCAGCCACGCCGGAGCAGCTCGGTCTGGAGCGGCCGGTGCAGCGTTGCGACAAACTCGGGCCAGGTGATCGTTTCGGCGGCGGAAAGCGGCAGGGCGATGATGTTCGCGACGGGAATCGCACGCAGCGCAGCGTACGCATTGGCGAGTTGAACCGACTCCGGGTCCGACGCATTGGCCAGGATGACCAACCGCGCCGCCTCGCCGTCCGCCGCCATTGCCGGGGAGACCAAATGCATCCCGGCCAGGAGCACTGCCGCGACCGCTCCCTTGAGGACGGGGCCGCGAAGCCGGTCCCACGTCAAGACGGACTCACCCTCATCCTTCGCCTTCGAGCTGGATCGCATATATGCACCACGCAAGTGATCGAGGACTGGCTCGTAAGCAATTCAGATGCTTCCCGGTCTCTGGGTGCGAGCCGGCAATAGACAACCAACCAAGGAACGGGTCCGCAGTTGCGGGATCAGACGGCGCGAGCAAAGAGTGTTAAAGAGGGAAAGATCCAGGAGGTCGCAGGGAAAGATCCAAGGGGTCATTTCTTACCTTTTACCTGGCGTGGGTTGCAAGCTGGCAAAGGTAATAGGTAAGTAATGACCCCTTGGAAATGACCATCAAAAGGGCAGCCACTGCTTTCATGGATCACATCTCTACCCTTTCGTGCCGGGAGCGCCAAGGGCGCAAACGTTTAACCTTTCCGGGCCACCTCGAGCTGGATGGCATAGGCGCGGATTCCGTCGGCGATGGATTCGGCGAGTTGGTCGCGGTAGGCGGTCGTGCGGATCTTGTCGGCTTCGGTGTCGTTGGACAGGTAGGCCGATTCGATCAGCACGCCCGGACAGTTGACGAGGGTCAGCACCTTGAAGCGCGCGCGCTTTAGTCCGCGATCGAAGGTACCGAGCTGGCCGAGCAGCGTACGATGCATCTGATAACCGAGCACGGCATTCCAAATGTCGCGGCGGTTGCCGGGAAAGAGCGTCGGCACAAGGGACTTGTCGCGCTCGGGCTGGGTGGACGCATGGTGGCGCGGCGTCATGATATAGGTTTCGGTGCCGCGGACTGACGGCGCGTTTGCGACGGCGTTGAAATGGATGCTGACGAAGAGATCCGCCTCGGCGCGGTTGGCGATGGCGGCACGTTCGTCGAGTTCGATGAAGCGGTCCTCCGACCGCGTCAGCACGACCTTGTAGCCCTCGCGTTCAAGCAACGTCGCCAGGCGCCTGGCCACGTCGAGCGTGAGGTGCTTTTCGTCGAGCTTGTACCGTGCATTGCCGGTACCCGTGTCGCGCCCGCCATGCCCGGCGTCGATCACGATGGTGCGCAAGGCCGGCACGTCGGCTGCGAACGAGGCGGGCCGCAAGATCGGTGCAAACAGATGATCGGCGTCGATCTTGCTCAGGTGGAGCGTACGCCGGTGAAGAAGCGCAGGCGCGCCGAGGAACACCCGGAGGCCGTTGAAAAGGACTTCGCGCCGTTCGGTCTCGACCTCGATTTTCGTCCACGGGCTCTCGAAACGGACGCGTTTACCGGCTTCGATGATGACCGGCTTGAGTCCGTAACGGGCAAATAGAGCACGGGCCTCAACGTAGTCCTCGCCCGCGAGTCGCACCGTCGTGAGCGGCGCGGTGCGCGTGGAACCCTGCGTGGCAGCACACGCTGCAGTCGGCACAAAAGCGCCGACGGCGAGCGAGAGAACAACCGAGAACAGCCGGCGGGCGATGCAGCGGAGCATCGCTCCTCCTCAGTCTTGGGCTCCGGAAACTTCCTGGGGGGCCTGCTTTTGCAGTTCCTCCGGAGTGTGGAACCTGGGCTTGCGCTTGTTCGCGGGATGAGGCGTCAGCATGACATTGATCTGCTTGCCCATCAACTTCGCCTCGTTGTCCGGGTGGCCCATGCCCTCGAGTTCATCGAGCG
This sequence comes from Opitutales bacterium, assembly GCA_038212175.1. GTDB lineage: Bacteria > Verrucomicrobiota > Verrucomicrobiia > Opitutales > Opitutaceae > CAMAXB01. The sequence continues at coordinate 46,504 of JBBQUU010000011.1, forward strand.
CCTTCTTCATGACGGCAAACCCGATCTCGGGGTGGGCGAGCTCGCGGCCGCGAAACTTGAGACGCAGCTTCACCTTGTTGCCGTGCGCGAGGAACTCCTCCGCGTGACGCAGCTTGGTGTTGAAGTCGCCGTCGGCGATGCGCGCGGTGAACTCGATCTCCTTGATCTTGCTGGCCGTCGCCTTCGAGTGGGAACTCTTCTTCTGCTCCTCGTAGACATACTTGCCGAAATCCATGATGCGGCAAACCGGCGGCGTCGCGTTTGGGGCGACCTCGACAAGATCGAGGCCCACACTCACGGCGAGCTGCAGCGCTTTATCGGTGGCGATGATTCCGAGCTGCTTGCCTTCAGGCGATATCACTCGGACCGACGGGACCCTGATTCGGTTGTTGCGACGAATGTTCGCGAACGGGTCGTTGTTGCGACGCTGATAATACCCAGGGCGACCGCCGCTGGAGGGAAACGAATTGGCCATCAATAAGGAGTTTTCTTGTGCTAAGTCGGAGAAAGCCTGCTTGGGGAGGAAACGAAGACAACAACGAAGTGGAAATCGGCGGCGGGTCGCCGCCGGAAATTCTAAATCCCAAACGATCAAATCCTAAATAGCCGGAGAGTGTCCCGGCAGCTGGCCGGCCTTTTAGGATTTAGCCGTTTAGGATTTAGGATTTTCGTGTGAGCGCGCCGCGCGCTCACACGCTGAAGCTTTCCCCGCAGGAGCAACTGGCCTTGGCATTCGGGTTGGAGAACTTGAAACCTCCTGCAATCAATTTGTTGGAATAATCCAACACCGTACCCTTGAGGTACAAGGCGGTCTTCGGGTCAACGAGAACGTCCACTCCGGCCGAGGGAACCACAATGTCGCCCCGGCGCGGTTCGGGCGTGAAACGCAGTTTGTAGCTGAGGCCATTGCATCCGCCGCCGGTGATCGCGATGCGCAGGTACTGCCCCTTGTCCTCGCGAACAATGAGGGTTTTCACCTTCCCGCCTGCCGGCTCGGTGAGCTTCACCAGGTTTTCGTTGCCCACGCGCACGCCTTCCGGGAGCGCAGGAGCGGGAAGCGGTGGCGCAGGGATGGACGTGGCAGTGGCGGGCTCGACAGACATGAACCCCGCACTATCGCCCGACCCTGCGGCAACGCAAGCGTGCGGGACGCTGCCCCGCCAAGGCACAGCGCCTATTCACGAAGACACTTAACAGGAGCGCGCGGAGGCCGCAGCGAGAGAGGCGGAGAGAGTAGCGGGTTGATAGGGGTTGCTCAGCGCCCTCTGCGAACTCATGTAATAATTCGGGGCGGAAACGTTCTCCGGTAGGTGTTATCGATTCCTCCGGCCCCCCTTCGTCACCAAGCATTTGGCCTCGCTCACGATCAGCGCTGGCCAAGGCAGGCGCCTCGTCGGTGACTACACGGATCGCAGCGCAACCAGCCGGCGTGCGACCGTCACGGCGTTGGCAAAGCTCGTGATTTTCGCCACGCCGTGCCCGGCGATGCCGAAGGCGGTGCCGTGATCGGGACTGGTGCGGACAAACGGCAGCCCCAGGGTGACATTCACCGCTTCGTCGAAATCGATTACCTTCAACGGCGCGAGGCCTTGATCGTGATAAAGCGCGACGACGACATCGAATTCACCGTTCAACTGGCGGGCGAACAACGTGTCGCCCGGCTCGGCGCGAGACAGGCCGGGATAGGAGCGGCGCAAGCCCTCCAAGATCGGATTGAGCACGTCGCGTTCCTCGTTTCCCAGCAAGCCCCCTTCCCCTGCATGCGGGTTGAGTCCGCACACGCCGATGCGAGGAGCGGCGACCCCCTCGGCGCGCGCAAGTTCGTCGGCGGCGCGAACGGTGCGGGCAAGGTTGTCGGGCGTGAGTTGAGCCGGTACCTCGCGCAGCGGCAGATGCCAGGAAAGCAGCACGACGCGGAGCCGGCCTCCACAAAACGCCATCGTCGGTTCGCCTCCCCAGCGGGCGGCGAAGAACTCGGTCTGACCGGGAAACGCATACCCGATCGCGGCCAAACGGGCCTTGCTCACGGGCCCCGTGACGACGGCGGAAAACTCACCCTCGCGGCAACCCGCCGCAGCCCGCTCCATCGCCGCCCAGGCCACACCCGCGCCATCGGCCGAGGGTTTTCCTGGAGTCGTCACATAGTCCTCCAACCCCACCGCGATCCGGCGTTCCGGCGGGAGCGGCAGCTCGTCAAGCCACGCGCCCGGACCCACCACGGCAACCTCCGCCGCAGACTCTGGAAACGCCGCAAGCCAGCGGGCGATGATCTCCGGACCAACCCCGGCGGGGTCTCCACAAGTGAGGGCAAGTGGTTTCATGAACATTCCACAACGCAGGCGCCGTGCCTATTCGGCAGACTCAGCGGAGCCTTCGCGCCGGGGGCGCCCGAAGCCGCGTTTACCGCCGGCGAAGAAATCGAGAAAATGCTTCGCCTCGGCGCTGCTCGCTCCGGCGGCCTGCCCGGCCGCGACCGTGCGGATGTTGCCCGCAGTGAAGTAAACGGCGCGAAAATTCTCCTTCAGCTCGCGCATGGCCTCGCGCGAAAATCCACGCCGTTTGAGGCCGACCAGATTGAGCCCGATGATTTCGTCGCGTTCGGCCACCATCGTGAATGGCGGCACGTCGAGCGTAACCCGGGCGAGCCCGGCCACCATGGCGCTCTCGCCGATGCGAATAAATTGGTGCAGGCCGGCGCCGCCGCCGACAAAGGTGAAAGAACCGACCGTGACATGACCGGCGAGCATGGCGTTGTTGGCGAGGACGACGTCATCGCCCACCACGCAGTCGTGCCCCACGTGGGCGTTGGCCATGAGGAAACAGCGCGCTCCAATCACCGTCGCCTGCCCGGCGTGGATGGAGCGGTTGATCGTCGCATGCTCGCGTACCACAGTCCCTTCACCGATCTCGACCCGCGAATCGGTGGCGCGGTCGAACTTCAAGTACTGCGGATCGCCGCCGATCACTGCGCAGGGGTGGACCACCACACGATCACCGAGCACGCAATGGCGCGTCACGATCGCACCGGCCATGATTTCGCAGTCCACGCCCAAGCGGGCGCCAGGTTCAACGAGGGCGGTGGGGTGAATCACGGAGTGATATGTCGGACAGGGTCGCGCAAAACTCAAACCACTAAAAAATCACAAACGCCAAAGGTCCAAATCCCAAAAAAGGTCTCTAGGAAGCAAAAGCCAAAGCAGGCTTCGATCCCGGTGGCGATTGGTGAGACAAGGCTGAAACGGCCGACAAGCAGGGCAACCCCGCTCGCACGTGGGTGAGCTGGGCGGCCGGGTCGTTAAAAGGAGCGGCGGCACTTTTAACCGCCTCTGGATGTCCTGCCGCCGGGTTTTGTGCGGAGCGGCTGGAGACAGCCGCAGCTACACCAAACCGGCGACAGGAGTGTCGCTCCTTCAACCCCTATCACCTCGCTACCCACTACTCGCTACTCTCTCCGCCTCTCTCTCTCTCTCTCTCTCTCTCTCTCTCTCTGCGGCCTCCGCGTACTCCTGTTAAATGTCTTCATGTATCGGCCGCGCTTCGACCCTGAGATTTCAGAATTTTATTTGGAATTTGGACCCCTGGTGTTTGCGATTTCTCCGCTCACGAACGTCCCTTGCGCGTTCCTGGCAGATCGAGCTGTGCGTCCTTCAGCAAATCGTAGTTCTTGAGGATTCGCATCACCTGGAGGGTGTCGCTCTTGGTGTAGTTTTGGTTGCTCTCAATCTTATCGAGCAGGTCGAGCAACATGGCGCGGAAGGAAATGATGGCGTCGACGCCCTTCTCCTTGAGCAGGGCTACGCTTTGCGAACGGAAAGGCTCGGCGGTGGGCAGGCTGGGCAGGACAAGGATCTTGGTCAGATCGCCACCATCGTCATCGGCGGCCGGAAAGAGCCGCGTGGCCTCCTTGAGCACGTTTTCCTCAAGGAACCGGAAGATCTCCGGACTGCCCTTGAGGATGGCCGGCGAAAACACATTGGTGTGCCAGGGCTTCACCGACACGACGGCCCGGTGGATGTAGGAGAGTTCGCTCGAAAACAGGAGGAAGTCGGGTTTGCGCAAGTCCCGTTCCCACGACGGATTGTAAACGATCAGGTCGATCTCCTCGTCACCACTCTTCCGTCGGGCCGTGACTTGGTACTTGCGCACCTGGCGAACCAAGAAGCCGTTTTGCTCAAAATATTCGCGAACGATACCTTCGTCGATGGCGGACATGGCGGGATGGTTTACGAACTATGCGTTACGATGGTCGATTTTGCAGGTCGCGGACGGCGAATCCTGGCTCGCACGTCCGTCACTGAGCCCCCACGTCGCGGAAAGAGGCTTCGGCCAAGGCGGGATCGATCCCTCCTTCGGTCGCAGCCTGGCCCAAGGATCGCAGCACCACGAAGCGGAGTGCGCCGGCGCGGACTTTCTTATCGCGAGCCATGGCGGCCAGCAGGCCGGTGATCGGCAGCGGAGCGTTGAGACGCACCGGGAGACGGTGGCTCGCAAGCGAGGCGTCGATCCGAGAAACCTCGGGTGCAGCGAGGTATCCGAGTCGTTGCGACAGGCGGGCCGCCGCGGCAAGGCCGATCGCCACCGCTTCACCGTGGAGATAGGCACCGTAGCCCGTGACCTGCTCGATCGCGTGACCGAAGGTGTGGCCGAGATTCAGAAGCGCGCGTCCGCCGTCTTTGGCCGTTTCGCGTTCGTCCGCCTCCACCACCCGGGCCTTGAGGGCGCAGCAACGACGGACGACCGACGCCAAATCGGCGCTCTCGACCGTAAGCGACTCGCGCTCGAGGCGGGAGAAGAGGTCGGCATCGCCGAGCAGGCCGGTCTTGATGACCTCGGCCATCCCTGCGGCAAACTCTCGCGACGGCAAGGTGGCAAGCAGCGCCGTGGCCACGTAGACCGCGCGCGGCTGATGAAACGCGCCAACGAGGTTCTTGCCGGCCTTGAGATTGATGCCGGTTTTCCCACCCACCGAGCTGTCGACCATCGCCAGCAACGTGGTCGGCACCTGCCGGAATTCGATGCCGCGCAGAAAACTCGCGGCGGCAAAACCGCCCAAGTCACCGATCACTCCCCCCCCCACGGCAAACAACACCGACGAACGATCGAGCCGGTGTTCCGCGAGGAAATCGAGCACATGCCCGAGTTCGGGCAGAGACTTGGTTTCCTCCCCTGCCGCCAGCACCAGCATGGGGACTTCGCCCAACGCGGCCGCCAGGAAAGTGGCCTGACATTCGGCGAGGTTGCGGTCGGTGACGACGGCGAGCTTTCGGCCATCTGCCTTCAAGGCCTCGACGTCGGCGCGCAAACGTACCGCCAGATCGGTTCCGAAGTGGATCGGGTAGCTCCGTTCGCCCAAATTGACCGTAAGGCTCTCAGACATGAACGGGTTAAACGGCAGCACCCGGCGTGGGTCAACCGCACTAATTGAGACAAGGACTCATTTAATGAGAAAATGGGACTCGGTCTCATTTTGTTTGACTGAGAACGAGTCCCATCTTCGACTCTCGTTTCCATTCACATGAACCCGTCTTTCTTCATTCGCACAGTATCATATCGAGTAGGACGCCCTCTTTGCGCCCTTGGCGCCGTGGCCTTCCTCGGTACCACGGCCTTTGGCCAAGCCATTCCGTCACCGGCCGTGGCGGAGGGAACTGCTCCTGCGGAATTCGGGGACATCGTTTCGCTGGCTGCGGTGAGCGTGATCGGGTCGAAAGAGAACGTGGAACGCCTGCCGGGCTCCGGCGTGTTCATCGAAGCCCGCGAAATCCGCACCTTCACCTTCGACGACATCAATCAGGTGATTCGGCGCACCCCGGGTGTGTATATACGCCAGGAGGACGGCTTCGGTCTTTTCCCGAATGTCTCGCTCCGCGGCGTATCCACCACCCGCAATGGCAAGATCACGGTCATGGAGGACGGCATTCTCATGGCGCCCGCCGCCTACTCCGACCCCGCCGCCTATTACACTCCCAATACCGGCCGCATGAGCGGTCTCGAGGTGCTCAAGGGCTCCAGCCAGATCAAATACGGTCCCGAGTCCACCGGCGGTGTCATCAATTATCTTTCCACGCCCATCCCCCGGGCGAATTCCGGCTACCTCAGCGCCTCGTACGGCAGCAACGGTGACGTGCGCTTTCACGCCAACTACGGCGGCCGCCTCGACACCTCGTGGGCGACGGTCGGCTATCTGGTCGAAAACGTTTATCGAGAGACCGACGGCTTCAAGACCATCGATGCCTCGCCGTCCGGGGCCTACGCCGGCTCGACCCGCACGGGCTTCGACCGCAACGAGCCGATGGTCAAGCTCCGCTTCGACTTCAAAAGCACGCTGCCGCAGTCATTGGAATTCAAATACGGCCGCACCGACATCACCGCCGACGAAACCTATCTTGGCCTGACCGATGTGGATTTCCGCGCCGACCCCTTTCGCCGCTACGCCGCCTCCCGCTACGACCAGATCAACACGGAGCAGGAACGTCTCTCCGCCCGCTATGTGGTGAAGGCCTCCGACGCGCTCACGCTCAGTCTCACGGCTTACAAGACGGACTTCGCGCGCAACTGGTACAAGCTCGACGGCGCCGGCGTCGGCACGGGCGGCTTCCTCAACCTCGGCGAAGCCCTCGCGGGGCAGCACGGCACCCAGATCATCGATGTTTTGAAGGGCGACGCGGCCGGGCGTCTGCGCGTCCGCGCCAACAACCGCGTCTATGGCGCCGAAGGCCTCGACGCCGTCGCCTTCTGGACCTTTAACACCGGCAGCCTGGAGCATCACCTTGAGACCGGAGCTCGCTGGCACACCGATTTCGCCGACCGATTCCAATGGGACGACATCTACACGCAGGCGGCCGACGGTTCCGCCGGACGGACCACCGCCGGCACCCCCGGCACGCAGGAGAACCGCCGGGCTGAATCCGACGCGCTCGCGCTCTTCGTCCAGGATCGCATCACCGTCGGTCGCCTCACCGTCACGCCCGGCCTTCGGTTTGAATCGATTGATTACGCGGATATCCGCCGCAGCACGGCGCTCGCCACGCTCAGCCAGGAAACCGCGCGCACCGGCAAGACCATTGACTACTTCGCCCCCGGACTCGGCGCCACCTGGCGCCAGTCAGAGGGCGTCACCTGGCTCGCGGGCGTGAATCGCGGCATCTCCCCTCCCGGCCCGGGCAGTTCCAACAACAGTCTTGAGGAGGAGACTTCGCTTGGTTTCGAGGGCGGCGTGCGCTTTAACAATCGCCGCAATCTCTCCCTGGAGTTCATCGCCTTCCACACCACGTTCGAAAACTTGATCGTCGAACAAAACGCGGGCGGCGGCGGTGGCGCCGGGCAGACCAGCAATATCGGCAAAGTGGATACGACGGGCCTTGAGTTCGCCATGTCCTACGATCCGGCCATCAGCCGCGGCTGGACGATCCGCAATCCCTGGAGCTTCAGCGCCACCTACACCCGCGCCCGCCTCGGCAACGACGTCAATGCCACGGGCAACAGCGGCGGCGTGGTCGAGTCGATCTTCTCCGGTGGTCGCAAGGGCAACAAACTCCCTTACATTCCCGAGTACCAGCTGGCCCTCGGCACGGGGATCGAAGCGGGCAAGTGGGGCTTCTACCTCGACGCCTATTTTCAGCCCGCCACCTACGCCTCGGCGAACAACGCCCACGAACTGATCAATCCCGACGCCAGCGCGGCCGCCGGTCTCCAACCGGCCGCCGACAGCCGCTACGGACGGGTCGACCGCTTCCTCCTGCTCGACGCCGCCTTCCACTATCGCCTGAGCGACACGACTCGCCTCAAGGTCGCCTGCACGAACCTGCTCGATTGGGAGTACATCTCCTCCCGCGTGCCGATCGGGCCGCGCCCGGGTGCCCCGCGCAGCTGGACGGCCGGCATGGAAGTGAAGTTCTAAAGTCCGGCACTAACGACTCGCCCGAAACGCGCTCGGCAACCCCTCAGCCGCTCTTGGCTGTTCCGCCCTGCGACGATAACGTTCCGGCGATCAGCGAACCTTTCCTGCGAGGCCCGCGTTAACTGAAGCGCGGGCCTTTTGCGTTTCAACCGCTTGCCAACCTTCACGCAACCGTCACATTCAACTATCCACATGAAAGCAGGTCTCATTCTCTCCACAGTGCTCGCCTTGATTCTGCCGTGTTCGGCCGTACAGGCCGCGGCTCTCTCCGTCCCCCGCGTAGTGATCGCCCTCAAGCCGGACAAGGACCCCGAGTTGATGGCCCAAGAGCGCCAAAGCCTTTCGGCCTTTCTCGCCAAGGAGCTGGGCCGGCCCGTCGACGTCATCATCCCACTGACCTCCGCCGTCATCCTCGAAGGTCTCGCCAACGGCACCATTGATCTCGGCTACCTGAGCGCAACCGACATGATCAACGCCCGCAAGATTGGCGCCGCCGATTTGCTGCTCGCGGGCGAGATCAAGGGCAAGCCGTCCTACACCAGCTATTGGGTGGCGTTGAAGGACAAACCCTACACCAAAGTCGAAGATCTGCGCGGCAAACCGATCGCCTTCGCCAGTCGCACCAGCACGTCGGGCTACGTGATCCCGATGTGGGACTTGAAGAAAAAAGGACTCATCCAGACGCCCAACCCCGAAGAGTTCTTTGGGCGCAACAACGTGATCTACGGTTCAGGGTACGTCTCGGCCATTGAACGCGTGCTGAGCGGCGAGGCCGAGGCGGCCGCCGTCAGTTACTACGTGCTCGATGAGGACAAACACCTCACGCCGGAGCAGCGCGGACGGCTGAAGATGGCTGCGTCCCAAGGCCCCGTGCCCACGCATGTCATCGCCGTGCGCGCCTCGCTGTCCGCCAGCGATCGCGCCCTTCTCAAGACCGCCGTGGAGAGGCTCAATCAGCCCGAACATCACCTGCTGCGCGACCGGCTCTTCACGTCGAAACTCATCTCGGTGGACGCCGAGACGCACCTCGGCGGACTGCGGGCGGCGATCGAGTTCCTCAGTAACCCACGCTAAAGCCCCACCGTGGACGCGCTGAAGCCGGGCACGCACCTCACTCTGTCGAAACTCGGGCTGCGTCGCAACGACCGGTGGCTCTTCCGCAACCTTTCATGGCAGGTCCCTCGCGGCAAGGTGATCGCCGTCGTCGGCGGTTCCGGCACAGGTAAATCCAGTCTGCTCGCCTGTCTGGCCGGCCTGTTGCCGCTGACCGAAGGACAGGTGACCTATCGATGCCGTGAGAATCGACCGCACACGCCCACGGCTTACCAAGCAAAGATCGGCATCGTGTTCCAACACTTTGCGCTGAGCCTGAACAGCACGCTGCTGCGCAACGTGCTCTGCGGCCGGCTCGCGCGTTATCCCTGGTGGCGGACCTTGACGGGGTTTCCGCGCGACGACCGGGAGTGCGCCTGGCGCCTGCTCCACGACCTCGGGCTCGGCATCTACGCCCACCGTCGCGCGTGCGACGTGTCCGGCGGCGAACAGCAGCGCACCGCACTGCTCCGCGCGTTGTTTCAGGAACCGGACCTCCTCCTCGCCGACGAACCGGTCTCCCAACTCGACGCCTATCTGTCGGGCCGCGTGCTCGGCGTGCTGCGTCAGCAGGCGCAGGAGCGGCATTGCACGGTGATCTGCGTGCTGCACGACGCCTCGCTGGTCGAACGTTTCGCGGACTTTGCACTGAGCCTCAACCCGAACGATCCGGAAGGCTGGCGCATCCGGACGGTGCAACCCTCCGTCGCCGCATGACGGATACACGCGAACGGCCGTCCCCGACGGGGGCGCCCTCTCCCCCGCCCTTTCGCGAGCTGCCGTGGCACGCGCGGATCAACGTCGCGAGCGTCTCCCTGGGCGCGTTCCTCCTCCTGGTCGTCGCCTCGTCCAGCGTGCTCGGCGGCTCGGGCCGGGACCTCGACTACTGGGCGAACTTCGCCCGCTTCGCCGGCCGTTTCTTTCCGCCCGATTTTTCCGTGCTCGGTGAAGCCTTCTCGGCCCTGATCGAGACCATCCAGATCGCCGCCATGGCCACGCTCTTCGCGATCGTGCTCTCGCTGCCCCTCGCAATCGCGGGTGCGCGCACGCTCGCACCGGCCTGGATGGTGTTTTGCACGCGGATGCTCATGAACGGCATCCGCACCATCCCCAGCCTGGTCTGGGCGCTGATCGCCGTGGCGATCGTCGGGGCCAACCCGCTGGCGGGTGTGATCGCGCTCACGTTCTACAGCATGGGTTATCTGGGCAAATTCTTCAGCGACGCGTTCGAATCCGTGGACGTCGAGGTCGCCCGCGCGCTGCGCGCCCTCGGGGGCAACACCGTGCAGACCTTCCAATACGGCCTGTGGCCCAACGCCCGCCCGCTGGTCTGGAGTTACTCGTTGTGGATGCTTGAATACAACATCCGCTCCGCAGCCATCATCGGTTACGTCGGAGCCGGCGGCATCGGCCTTCAGTTGCACACGTATCAGGAGTACTTCCAGTGGGATCGCTTTGCGACGGTTCTCCTGATGATCCTCGTGCTCGTCTCGCTGCTCGATTTCCTCGGAGAACGCGTCCGCCGGCAGATCACACGCCGCAGCGGGATGCCGGGACGCAGCTAAATTTGACGCGCCACGGCCGGGGAGGTTGAGACGGCGTTGGATGGATGTTCGACGCGGAGCAGGCCCGGGGTCGATTTGCAAATTTGCGTCACCTCCCTATGTTCTCCCCATGAAGATCGAATCCGCTCCTTCTCCCGCCGAAACCGAATTTCCCGTCATCACCTCCCTTAACCGCGTGCTGGCCGATTCCTACGGCCTGATGGCGCTGTGCCATCAGGCGCACTGGAACGTGGAAGGCCCTGATTTCTTCCAGCTCCACCAGGCCTTCCAAGACCACTACGAAAATCTCTTCGCCGCCATCGACGACATCGCCGAGCGTATCCGGGCCCTCAATGCCTACGCTCCGGGCGGCCTGCGTCACCTCGCCGACCTCGGGCAGCTGGAGGAACCGCAGGGCTCCCTCTCGGCCCGGGACTACGTTACGATCCTCGCGGCCGCGCACGCCAAAGTCCTGAACGATCTCAAGACGCTCCGCGACACGGCGGGCGAACACGGCGACCCGGAAACGGAGGACCTCGCCATCGGCCGCATCGCCTGGCACCAGAAGACCCTTTGGATGCTCAAAAGCTATCTGAAGTAAACGAAACCCCTTCGCCTACTCTTCCAGACCGAACTTGACGAGTCCGGCGGGCGGGCGGTCAGGGGGAGACCGCGACGGACATCGTTGGAGTCGCGAGCAACGCCCGGCACAGCTCCGGCACGCGCACCGGTTTGCTCACGAAGTCGTCCATGCCGGCCTCCATGCAGCGGGCGCGATCCGCCGTGGATGCGTTGGCGGTCATGGCGACAATGCGCGGACGCTGTCCCTCGGGCCAGCGGGACCGGATCGCCTGCGTGGCCTCCAAGCCATCCATCTCCGGCATCTGCAGATCCATGAAGACGAGCCGGTACGGTTTGCGTTCGAGCGCCGCGAGCGCCTCGAATCCATTGCCCGCCACGTCGGCCTCATAGCCGAGACGTTGCAGCATGAGCAGGGCGACGCGTTGATTCACGGCGTTGTCCTCGACGAGCAGGATGCTCAACGGGTGACGCACCCCAAGGATTTCGGGTGGTGATTCGATCTCGGCCGGCGCGACGCGCGGCGCGCCCTTCTCGAGCACCTGACGCAGCAGATCGAAGAGCACGGCCGGTTTGACCGGACGACTGAGAAAACCCGCCGCGCCCGGACCGACCGACGCACGTCCGCGCCCCAACGCGGTGAGCGCGATGATCGGCGGCGGAGGCCCCGCGGTGCTGCGATCAAAAGCGGCGAGCAACGCTTCCTGATTCAGGCCGGGCATGCGGGGGTCGATCACCGCGAGCGCAAAGGATGCGTCCTTCGCAATCAAGTCGAGGGCTTCATTCGCCGTGGCCGGCGCGCTCGGTTGGAATCCCCACGCCGCCGTCTGCAACGCGAGGATGCGCCGGTTCGTTGCATTCGCGTCGACAATCAGCAGGCGCCGCCCGGCAAACTCCGCGACGCGTCCCAGCGGGAACGACTTCGAAAGCGCGGGCGCTTCGGGCGCCGCGATCTCGAACGAAAACGTGCTGCCCTCGCCCACTTCGCTGCTGACCCAGATGCCGCCGCCCATCAATTCAACGAGCCGCTTGCTGATGGCGAGACCGAGGCCGGTGCCACCGTATTCGCGGGTCGTCGACGCATCGACCTGGCTGAAGGTGACGAACAGCCGGTCCATGCGCTCCGCTGGAATGCCGATGCCTGTGTCGCGCACGTCGAAGCGCAGCCGCATCACACCTGCATGGTCAGGCGGCCCGGCCGCGACCGTGAGCGAAACCTCTCCTCGTTCAGTGAACTTCACGGCGTTGCCGAGCAAATTGACGATGACCTGACGCAGCCGCGTAATGTCGCCAACAATGGCCGACGGGACATCCGCATCGATCCAATAGACCAGGTCGATCGTCTTTTCCGCCGCGCGCCCGGCCAGGAGGTCGAGGGCGGATTCGACGCACTCTCGCAGATCGAAGGCCGCCTGCTCGATCTCGATGCGGCCCGACTCGATCTTGGAGTAATCGAGAATGTCGCTGAGCAGCGCGAGCAGCGAGTTGCCGCTGGAGCGAATCGTTTCCGCGTACTCGCGCTGCTCCGGCGTGAGGCCCGTGCCGAGAAGAAGCCCGCTCATGCCGATCACGGCGTTGAGCGGCGTGCGAATCTCGTGGCTCATGTTCGCAAGAAACGCCGACTTCGCGACCGTCGCCGCCGCGGCCTCCTTGGCAAGCAGGTGCGCGCGGTCCAAGGCATCCTCCAGCAGACGGTTGAACTGCTCAGCCTCGTCGCGTGCCCGCGTCGTCTCCGCCTGCGCCCGGCGCTCAGCGGTGACGTCCCAGTTGACGCCCACCACGCGCACCGCCCGCCCGTCCGGAGCGCGTTGAACCAAGGCGCACGCACGAATTTCGCGCTCGTTGCCGTCGGGTCGGGCAATGCGGAACGAGGTGTCGAAGGGGGCATTCTCGTCGACCGCCAGACGAAGCTCCTCCTCTACCCGGGCGACGTCATCGGGATGCACGAGTCGGGTCCATTGCTCGAAATCGCCGCCGAAAGCGTCCGCCTGGACGCCGTAGAGCGCGCACATGCGCTCGTCCCACACCAGACCGCGTGTATCCAGGTCGAGGTCCCAAATGCCGATGCGACCGGCCTCGGTCGCGAGGCGGAGACGTTCCGAAAGCGAGGCCATGCGCAGTTCGATCGTCTTGCGCTCGGTGATCTCGAGGGAGCTGCCGATCAGCCGGAAGATGCGCCCGGCACCGTTGCGCAGGGGGACCAGCCGGTTGAGCGACCAGAGTTCACCGTTCCCGGCGGACGTACGCGCCTCGTACTCGGTCGGCAGGCCCTTCGCCACGCAGCCGCGGCAGAGGCCGCGCAGCCCGTCGAAGCCGGCCGAAGGAAACCGCAGCATCAGCTCGTCCAACCTTCGTCCGCGCACCGCGTCGTTGGCCAGCCCGGTGAAGCGTTCATGCGCCGGATTGATCTCCAGCAGCCGAAAATCGCCCTCGGGGCTGACCTCAACGACAAAAATGCCCAGATCCACGCCCGCGTAAATGCTTTGGAGGAACGCGCGGTTCTCTTCGAACGCCTGCTGGGCAAGCTTGTGGTCGGTCACATCGCCGATGAAACCGTGCCAGAGCACGGAGCCGTCCACCTGAGGTTCCGGATGCGCTCGTCCCTGATGCCAGCGGACGGACCCATCGGAGAAGCGCACCCGGTACTCGCAGATCCAGCGCGCCCGCGCGCGGGCGGCGCGGACCACGCTCAAGGCGACGCGCCAGCGGTCGTCAGGATGAATGACGCGCATGACCCGGCTGGCCTCGTCCTCCACGATATCCACCGGGCTGATACGGAACGCGTCCCGCACGCCTTCACTCACGTAAGGAAAGCTCATCGACCCGTCGGGCCGGCGCTGGAACTGGAAAACCATGCCCGGCACGTGCGCGGCGATCTTGCGCAGACGAAGATCATACTCGCGCCGGCGCTCCTCGGCCTGCAAACGCCGGCTGATATCGCTGGCGAGGCAGACATAGCCCGTGAGCCGCCCCAGCGGATCGCGCATCGCCGTGATCGCCAGGCTGACAGGCACGCGCGAGCCGTCGCGGCGCACATAGGTCCACTCGCGCTCGTCGGGACGGCCTGTGTCGCGCGCGCGTTGCACGATCACCTCCAGACCCGGCTCCACCACGCGTCCGTGCCGCGCCGAGCAAGCGGCAGCCTGATCGGCGAGTTCCCGCGGATCGTGCAACTGCGAGAGGGTCATGCGGCCCACGACTTCTTCGGATGGATAACCGAGCAGGCGTTCTGCGCCGAGGTTGAACATCTCGATGCGTCCGGTGACGTCGGCCGCCACGATGCTTTGCGCCGCATGCGCGAGCACGCTGCGCTGCATGGCCTCGTCGTGCCGTCGTCGCGTGATGTCGGTCAGCACCACGCAGAATCGCAGCGTCTCACCCGCCTCCTCAGCAACCGGATCGAGGCGGAGGTGCAACCAGCGCGGGGCGCCGTCCGTCTGGGCCAGGGCGTAATCCAGATCGCAGGGCGTACGCCTCAGCAGCGACTCGCAGAGACGCGCGAGCGCAAACGGCTCAGTGCCGGTTCCGGACACGATCTCCTCGAGGCGCCGTCCCACGGCGGGACGTGTGTCGCCCCCGTTGAGACGCAAAAAGGCCGGGTTGGCCCACTCGACCGAGCCGTGTTCGTCGGCGATCGCAAACGCAAGCGTGGCATGGCGCGCAAAGTAAACGTCGGGCGCGGACGCGGGCGTACCCGCCGGCGCGGGAGACGACTCCGAACGCGCCGAGGGCAGAAGCTGGCGAAGGCGGCTGCGGGCTTGCGTCAACATGGATGGGCTTCGACGTCCCGACGACGGAACGGTCTATATGTACATCGGACCCCTGCGAGGGTCACTTGAGGAGCGCTTTGTCCAAACTGTATTCCCCTGGCATTACATGGAGAGTGGACGGGAAAGAGAACGGCCGCGTCCCGTCGGGAGCGCGGCCGTCCGAAGCGGGTCTTCCTGTCCCGGAACGCTCAACTCATGTCGTGGAACGAGAGCTCGGCGGCCGTCGGCTGCGCGCGGGTCTTGGCGGAGGCGGAGGTTGCCTTCGGGCGGATCACCGGCGTGCCGACCTTGGGAGTGATGACGGGGGCGGCAGGGGCGGCAGACTGGAACTCCGCGCCATCGTCGGCCGTACCGCCGCGGACCATGCGCATGAGGTCCCCGACCGCAAGGCGGACCTGTTCGGCCTGCGACTTGAGTTCGTCGGCCGAAGAGGCGGACTGCTGCGCGAGCGCGGCGTTGTCCTGGGTGATCTTGTCCATGCTGGCGACGGCGCTGTTAAGCTGGCTGATGCCCTCGCTCTGTTCGTGCGAGGAGCGGGCGATCTCCCCGATGCGCTCGTCGAGCTGCCGCGTCTTGTCGACGATCGCGGCGAGGTTGGACGCCATCTTCTCGCTGATGCGCGCACCCTGTTCGCTCTTGCCGGTGGAGGCGGAGATCTTATCTGCGGTTTCCTTTGCGGCGCCGGCGCAACGTTGGGCCAGATTGCGAACTTCGTCGGCGACCACGGCGAAACCGAGGCCGGCTTCACCGGCGCGTGCCGCTTCGACCGCCGCGTTCAGCGCGAGGATGTTCGTCTGGAAGGCGATCTCGTCGATCGTCTTGATGATCTTGGAAATTTCGATGCTGGATCCCTTGATGGCATCCATGGCGGACTTCATCTCTTCCATGTCCGCGGCGCCGGCGTCGGCGGTCTGACGGGTCTGGTTGGCCAGCGTCTTGGCGTTCTGGGCGCTCTCCGAGTTGCGGGAGGTCATGCTCGCCATCTCGTGGAGGGACGAACTCGTTTCCTCCAACGCAGCGGCCTGTTGGGTGGCACCGCGGGCCATCGCCTGGCTGGCGTCGGCCACTTGAGCGGCGGAACCGTTGGCTTTGTCGGACTCCGTCGCGAGGCGGGAGGCCACGCGGGTGATGCGGCCGGTCACGTCGCGGGTGATGACCCAGGCGCAAATAATACCAAGGACGATGCCGACGCCAGTAACGCCGAGCATCACGAACTCATTACGAATTTGCGCAGTGCGGGTGCGCTCGCCGAGTTCGGTCTGGAATGCAACGACGGAGGCCTTCATCCGCCCCACCGTATCGGTGAATTCCGGTGCGATCCGGTTGATGCGTTCCGCGAGGATGCGATCGCGAGCCTGCTTGCCCGTCATGACCTGTTCCAGGCCCTGACCGTAGTGGCCGGCAGCCTTCTGGAGAGTGGCGATCAGCGCCTTCTTGGCGTCGTCGCGAAGGGATTCGTCGAGTTTCTCCAACTCCAGTTGCGAGCGCTCGAGGTTGCCGAGTTCGGTCACGGTGACGGCCAAGGCCTCACCGGCCGCGGCAGCCTGCCCTGGGTTGGAGGTAAGGAGGAACCCGTTGACGAGGCTGGAAGACTCGAAAAATGCCTTCAACGCATTGGCGAGCTGGAAGGCCGCGTTCATGTCGCCTTCGGTCCGCGATTTCGCCAGCATTTCCTGTAGGCCGTCGACAATGCGGGCGGCTTCGGGTGCGAGCACATCTTTTTCCACTTTCACCCGCGCCTGATGGTTCGCCACGAGCTCGCGAAAGGCGGCTTCGTATTGAACCAGAAGATCGCGGGCGCGGCCCAACTCGGCCGCGCGCGCCGGGTCAACGGCCAGTTCGGCGGCGGCGGCGAGGTTGGCGTCCAGGGACGTCTTGGCCTGATTGTAGCGACCGATATTTTCCTCGGTCCCGCTGGCCACGAACTCGTTCACCTGCAGTTTAAGCGTCTGCATCGACGTTTCCAGCGCAGCGGCGGCGTTGGTCTCAAGGGTGCTCTCCGAGAACAAGGTCAGCCGGCCGCCGGCGCCGTTCACAGCGTTGTAGGCGATGCCTGCGACGACGGTGAGCAGGACAAAGAGCAAACCGAAGCCGAGGATGATTTTCTTACCGATGGTGAGGTGTCGCATGTGGGGAGGGGACGAGAAGACGCTTGGGGAAAGGTACGTGACGACGAGACTCAGCTCTCGAAGACGAAACGGACGGGAATGGAAACGCGGATTGAAACCGGCTCGCCGTCCTGGCGGGCGGGCTTGAACTTCCAGCGCTTGACCGCGTCGAGCGCGGACTTGTCGAAGGCCTCGTTGGTGGTCTTCTCAATGTGCGACTCGGTCACATTGCCCTTTTCGTCGATGAGGCAGTTGACGGTGACGACACCGGAGGCCTTTTGATCGCGCATTTGGGAGGGATACTCCGGCGGGATCGTGCGCACGGGAACCGGCGGCTCGGTCTTGGTCTGCGCATGGGCGGTGCCCATGACAAGAAGGAGAAGGAACGACAGTTTAAGGAACGTTTTCATGATGGGAATGGAGGAGCGAAAAGTGGGCTCGCGGTTGAATAATCGGCAGAATCAGGGGTGACTTGAGCTGAGAGCCCAAGATTCGCTCTGGCAGCCCTCAAACCGGCCGTCTCTCCGAGCTACCAAGCCGCGTGAGAATCTTCGTTGCCATTGCATTCCGGCGGCCGCGTCGGCAGCGTGGTGCCTTCAATTGGCATGCCGTCCTCCACCCGTCTTCGACTCACGCTGCGCCTCGCGGCCCTCGCCTCCGCCAGTCTGGCGGCCGCGCTCTTTATCTGGGGCGCCGCCAGCGCCCTGGCAGTAACCGCGGCCGGAGGCCTCACCACCGTGGCGCTTCTGTCCTTTGGCGGGAGCTTCCATTGCGGCTTCCTGCGCCTGATCGCCGCGCCTTCAGCGGCGGGAGCGCTGACCCGCCGATTCCTGGTGGCAACCGTCGGCCTGCCGTTCGCACTCGGGCTGACGCTTGCGTGGCTCGTCGACCGCGGAGCGCTGGGCGCCGGGACCGCCCTCGTTGTCTGTGTCGCCCTGGTGGGCGCGGGCGGTTTCGCCCTGCTGGCCCGCGCGCTGCCCGGCATCGTGGAGCTTGAAGCCAGGCGGGATGCGGCCGACGCCACCCACAGTCGACTCAACGCCACGTTGCAGGAGCAGGCCGCAGGCCTTCAGGAAACAATCGCCGCCCGCACCCAGGAACTGCGGGAGTCCACCGTCCAGCTTCGCGCCTCGTCGGAGACCAACGCCCGCCTCGCCCTTGTCGCTTCGCACACCATCAACAGCGTCGCCATCGCCGACGCGGCGGGCCGGATCGAATGGGTCAACGCCGCCTACGAACGCGTCTCCGGATACCTCCACGATGAACTGAAGGGCAACGACATCGCCGATCTGCTGCAGGGGACGGAAACCGACCCCGAGGCGGCCGTTCGGCTGATTGAGGCGCTACGGCACGGCAAGCGGGGCAGTGTGGAGGTGCGCCTTCGCGCGAAGAACGGTGAGGTCTGCCCGTTGCTGCTGAATTTCGAGCCGGTCCGCGATCGCGACGGCACCTTGATCAATTACATCGCGATCGGCACCGACCTCAGCCCGCACCTGCAAGCCCGCAAGCACGTCCAGGACCTGAACCGCCGCTTCGAACTCGCCACGCGCGCCGCCTCGCTCGGCATCTGGGAATGGACGCCGGACGACGGCCGGATCCATGCCGATGAAGTCGCGCTCAACCTGCACGGCATCTCTCCGGATCGGATCGGCGAGGCGGAGTGGACCGCCGCCATCCTTGACGAGGACCGCGAACGGGTGCTCGCCACCCTGATCGGACCCGCCGCGCAACAGGCATTACGGTCCGTGCGCTACCGCTGCCTGCGCGCCGACGACGGCACGCTCCGGCGCATGGAGGCTTGCGCCATCGCCCGCGCCGATGCCGACGGCCAGCTGGTCGGCGTCACCGGCACCGTGCGCGACATCACGGCCGAGCACGAGGCCAACTGGCAGCTGGAAATGCTCAACGAGCGACTCCGCCTCGCGCTGCAATCGACGCAGTATGGGGTATGGGAATACGATCTGACGCGCGATCGGCTCATCTGGGACGACCGGATGTTCAAGATCTACGGGTTGCGGCGCGAATCCTTCACCGGCGACCGCAACGCCTGGGCGGATCGGGTGCATCCGGAGGACCGGGAGGCCGCCCGGGACATCATCAAGCGCGTCGTTGCCCAATCCCTGCCCAACTACGACACCACCTTCCGCATCGTCACTCCGACGGGGGACATCAAGCACATCGGAGCCCACGGATACCTGCACCGCGATCCGGACGGCAAGCCGCTCCGGCTGGTCGGGCTCAATCGCGACGTCACCGCGGAGAAGGCGATGGCCGAGGCGTTGCACGTCGCCGAACAGCGCTGGCAGCTCGCACTGCAGGGCAGCAACGACGCGGTGTGGGACTGGAACCTCCATACCGGCCAGATTTTCCACGACGAACAATGGGCCCGCATGCTTGGCTTCAGCCCCGGTGAACTCGCGCCCGGCTTGGAAGGCTGGCGGCAGCTCGTGCATCCCGACGACCTCGGGCCCGCCGACGCCGCCGCGCAAGACCACCTCAACCAGCTTACGGAATTCTATCTTCACGAATACCGGATGCGGGCCAAGGACGGCAGTTGGAAGTGGATCCTGGACCGGGGCAAGGTCGTCGCGCGCACCGCCGAGGGGCGGCCCGCACGCATGGTCGGCACGCACAGCGACATCACGATGCGCAAGCATCTCGAGCAACGACTCCGCCAGATCGAGGAACTCTCGTCGCAGGTCAGCCGCCTTGCCCAGATCGGAGCATGGGCGCTCGACCTCAAGACGTCCCATCTGATGTGGTCGTCCGAAGTCCGCCGTATTCATGGAGTGCCCGACGACTACGTAGCGACGCTGCCCTCCGCCCTCGCCTTTCATCCGCCCGAGGCGCGGGAAGCGTTCACCACCGCGCTGGAAACCACCGCCTTGCACGGCACGCCCTTCGACCTGGAGCTTCCGCTCGACCTGACGTCGGGCCGGCGCTGGGTGCGCGTCATCGGCGGACCGGAACGGAACCGGGGCGAGATCACCGGTATCCAAGGGGCAATACAGGACATCACCTCGCGACACGAGAGCGAGGCCGCCCGCCGCCAGCTCGAGCTCCAATTATTCCAGGCGCAGAAAATGGAGACGCTCGGCACACTCGCCGGGGGTATCGCCCACGATTTCAACAATCTCCTCACCGGAATTCTCGGTTACCACGAACTCGCGGCGGAGTCCGTGCCCGAAGACAACCCCGCCCACCCCTGTCTCGCCGAGGCCCGGAAAGCCGGCATGCGGGCGCGCGAACTGGTTGAACAAATCCTCACGTTCGGCCGTCAGTCAGCGGGCGAGGATCTCACCGCCATCGATCTCGCCACGGTCATCGAGGACGCCCGTCGCTTCCTTCGGGCCACCCTGCCTTCCAACATCGCCATTGAAACCGACATCGATCCGACCTGCCCGCAGGTTCTGGCCGACGCGACTCAGATGCACCAGGTGTTGCTGAACCTCGGCTCCAATGCCGCCCATGCCATGCGCGCCGCCGGCGGCACACTGCGTCTTTCGCTCCGGCCCGCCGACATCGCCTCAGGCCAAAGCGCCACGCTCGGCGCACTCAGCGCCGGCGGCTACGTGCGGCTCTCGGTCTCCGACACCGGACACGGCATGGACCACTCCACGATCCACCGCGCGTTCGATCCCTTTTTTACCACGAAGGACATGCGTGAGGGAACGGGCCTCGGCCTTGCCGTCGTTCACGGCATCGTGCGCGCGCATCGCGGCACGGTCGACGTCGAAAGCACCAAGGGCGTCGGCTCCACCTTTCATGTCTATCTGCCGGCCGCCACCGAAGGCGTCGCGAAACCTCCTCATCTTCCTCCCGACGAACCGCGGGGCGAAGGCGAGATGATCTTCGTCGTCGACGACGAAGAGATCGTTGGACGGTGCACGCGCATGACCCTTGAAAGCCGCGGCTTCCGCTCGCACGCCTTTCTCTCGGCCGAAGCCTGTCTCGATCACCTGCGCAAACATCCGGGCGCGTGCCGGGCGATCATCACCGATCAGACCATGCCGGGCATGCAAGGGACCGAGCTGGCGGCGGCCGTGCGGAAAATCGCGCCGCGCCTGCCCGTGGTGATCATGTCGGGCTATTTCTCGAAAATCTCGCCGCACGCGCTCGACGAGCTCGGCCAGGTCGAACTGCTCGCCAAACCGTTCACGCCCGCCGAACTCGTTTCGGCCATCAACCGCGCTCTCCAACCGCAGGCGACGCCAACGAGCTGAGCCTCCCTGCTTCGCCGCGCAATCGTCCTCCTGATCGTGCCTCGCACGGTCACTTCATTGCGGCTGCGGTGCGAGCGGCGGAAGCGGAAGCGGGAGCGGCGGAGGTGGAGGCGGAGGCGGAGGCGACAACCCAGGGGGTGGTCCCGGCAGGACGGGCACCGTCGGTCGCGTCGTTTCCGGCAGCGTGTTGATCGGAACAGATACCGTAGGACGATCGGACGCCGTCGCGCCGTTGTTTTGCGACGCATCCTTGGCACGTTTCAATTCCTCCTCCAAGGTCACCACCCGAAGTTCCGCTGCCGCAAGATCGCGCGGGCGGCCCGCCAACCGCGCGCGCAGCTTTTCCTCACCCGTTTTGTCCACCTCAGGATCGCGGCTTGCGAGGATGATCCAGGCGAGCCCTTCGACGTAATTGCGGCGCACCCCTCTCGCACTCGCGAGCATCGCGCCGACATTGAACTGCGCCAAGGGCATGCCCGCCTTGGCCGCGCGCAGATAACGTTGATAGGCACCCGGCAAATCAGCCGGCCCGCCCAGCCCTTCGCTCAATAGGCGCCCAAGCCGAAAATCGGCCTCCGGCAATCCACCTGCCGCCGCCTGCAAATACAAGACCCGCGCCTTCGCCGCGTCTTCCTTCACCGTCCGGCCAAACTCGTACATCGAGCCCAGTTCGAGACAGGCGGCCGCATCTCCCTTGGCAGCGGCCGCTTGAAGTTCGGGCAACGAAGTCCACTTCGATCCGGCTCCTCCGGTGGTTGACACACGCTCCGGCGGGCGGTCGGCGCCAGCGAGCGCCGACGTCCACGCCAGTCCAGCCAGGATCGCTCCAAGCCAGAAGGAGCACCACCGTCGTCCCGATCCCATTGCATTTGCCATGCCTACAGCGAATCCCTTGAAGCCCGCACGGCAAGACTTCCAGGCATTTGTTCACTTCCCCCGTTGCCCGTTCTCGCACCCGTGAGCTCTTTATGTAACGTGCCGGGGGTTTATTCTGAATCTGCGTTGCAGCGCCCTCACCCGCCCTTTTTCCGATGCCCGCCCGATCCTTCGCCCTCCTGCTCCTTGCCTCCGCCCCCGCGTTTGCCTTCGACGCACCATTTGTGCGCACCTCCGCGGATTTCGAACCCGTTACCGCCGCCCGCATCGAGGCGCTGCCTGCGGGAGAACGCGAGCCATGGCTTCGTTACCTGAAGCAGTCCGAACGCCTCGCCGCCGCCGACCTCGCGGCCTTGGCCGAGGAAAAGACGCGGGCGGTTGCCCTCTCTCCCTCGCCTTCTGACGCGCGCCCTCAACGTCTCGAACTGAACCGTCCGGCCGAGTGGTACGAATCCGAAGAGGCCGCCACGCTCGCTGAACGGGTGATCTCGTACCAGACGCCGGCTGGCGGCTGGAACAAGAGCAATCCCTACACACGCGTGCGCGCACCGGGAGAAGAGTACGGTCGCGAGCAACGCTACCGCGGCACGTTCGATAACAACGCCACGACCACCGAACTGCGCTGGATTGCCCGCGTCGCATCGGCGCACCCCGGCGCCGATGGACAATGGGCGCGCGATGCGTTCGCTCGTGGCGTGCGGTACATCCTGCAGGCGCAGTATCCCCACGGCGGCTGGCCCCAGGTGTATCCGCTGACGGGCGGTTACCATGACGCGGTGACGTTCAACGACGACGCGATCGTCAACCTCATGGAATTTCTGCGCGAGGTCGCGTCCGGAGAAGCCTCCTATGCCTTTGTCCCCTCCGAACTGCGAACCGAGGCCCTGCGCGGAAGAGCGCGCGGCGTGGGCTGCATTCTTGCCACGCAGACTTATGTCGACGGCCGGCGCGCCGGATGGGGTCAGCAGCACGACGCCCTCACCCTTCGCCCGTGCGCCGCCCGCAATTACGAAATGGCCAGTCTGAGCTCGGCAGAGAGCGCCGGTATCGTGCGGCACCTCCTGTCCGAACCCAACCCTACGCCGGCCATCCTTTCGTCCATCGCCGGCGCCATTGCGTGGTTCGAACGGACCGCGATCAACGACGTCGCCTATCGCAACACCGACGGTACGGCGCGCCGGCTCGTCGCGGCACCCGGAGAAGGCCCTCTGTGGCCGCGCATGATGGATCTGGTTACAAGCCAGCCCCTCTTCGGCGATCGCGACCTCAGCGTCCATTCCACGCTCGACACGGTCTCGGAGGAGCGACGGCGCGGCTACGCGTGGTACACGAATCGTCCTGCCTCCGTGATCGCCGAATATACCCGCTGGCAACAACGCCGGACGCGCGCCGCCTCCGCAAAATAAACGAGACCGGTCGTGTGACCAGTCCCGCCCGTTTGAGAGGGGAGATATCCGGCTTCGCCGGTTCACTTGGCGCGGGTCGCCACCCACTCACGCTTCATCACTTCGCCCCCCGCGGCCGGGGGCTGAAGTCGTGAGCGATAAACAATAACCTCTGCGATCCGTCAGAGAGCGCCCCTCCGATTTGCAGCAATCCATGCTCCGAAGATGGCATCGCAGTTGCCATCCAGCGGGATCGCACTAGCCTCCCTTCCGTCCCGCCGCTTGTGTTCCCTCCGTGATGCGCCGCCTCCCTCTTCCACTCTGGATCCTCCTCGCCGGTTTCGCCTTCGCGTTCGCTGGCTGTGCCAATCTGCCAACCTATTTCCGCGTGGGGGTCGATGCGATCACCGCCCAGCCGGATACGACAGGACTTTCCTACCGGCTGGTGGCCAAGGACGCCACCACCTACCAGGATCCCGATGTGCATAAACTCGCCCAAGCGTGCGTGGTCGCCGCCCTCGAGAGCCGCGGGATGTTCCAGGCTCCGCCCAACACCCAGCCGGACCTTATCATCGAACTCGATTACGGCTTGGGAAACTCGATCCGCATCAGCTCCCGCGGCTCAACCCAAGAGACTTTTCTGAGCCTCTCCGCCCGCATCAACACCGGCGACCCCGCCACCCGGGGTCCCGAGGTGTGGAACGTACGCACAGCCATGGCCGAGGAGACGGCACGCATTCTCGTCGTTATTCCCGTCCTTGCCTCGGTCGCCGCCGACCACGCCGGTCTCGAGACGATCAACAAGCAGGAGGTCAAGGTCTCCGATCAATCCGAGGGAGTGGTCATGATTCGCAAGACGATTGGGATTCGTGAAAGATAATTTGAGGAAATCCCAAACGCCAAACGTCCAAATCACAAAAAAGGCCGGAAGGCTCTACACTCGCAAACGCGCCAGCGGCGCTCAGATTTTTGGGATTTGGCCTTTGGGATTTGGGATTTCCGGCGCCGCCGGTTTATGCTCCCCGGGGCGGAACCTCGCCAAACTCAAAGGCCTGCTGCACGCGTACGATCACCGGACTTCCCCGGCGGGTGGGCGGAAGGTACCGCCACTCCAAAAGCGCATCCACCGCCGCCTCCGCAAACGCGCTGTCATCTGAGGAAAGGATGACGGGCATGCGCGGCCTGCCTTCCTCGTCGATGTAGTAATCCACCACGACCCGGCCGGCCGACAGGTCATTGCGCTGGCCCATCCCCGGGTGCCGCGGTTGGACGGTTTTGATCAACCGCACCGGCGCGTCGATTTCATCCGGCGTCGCCACCCGACGATGCAAAATCTGTCCCCCGATCGCAGCAAACATGGCCGACATCGTGTCGATCGCCATCGTCGACACGACCTGCCCTTTCGACTCGAAACGAAACGTCATTGAGGCACGGACGGCGATGGGTTCACCGTACTGCAAGGCGGGCTCGTAGCGCCACGACCGCAGCGCCCGCTCCGCCTCGGCGCCAAACGACCGGTGGGTGTAGCTCGCCACCAGCAGATCGGAAAGTTTGCCTTCCTGATCGACGCTGAAGACGAGACGAGCCTCTCCCGTGCTCATCAACATCGTGTCCACATTGCGCGGAAAATCGGGCGTCGTGGTCTGAATGATGCGAAACATTTGCTCACCGTGAGGCCGGCGTTCCTGGGCGGCGCCCAAGACGAGTGGACTGGCGGCAACAAGCGCCATCAGGATCGCCGGAAGCCGGCGAAGATGTGGGGTGCGCATCACACCCTTACCATGACCACTTGCGCGGGAAATGCAACGGAGGGCGAAAAGGGGCCGTATTCCGAAACCGGAGAGGCGACATCTCGGCGCGAATACCTTGATCGCCGCTGCAATCCGACGGTGTGAAGAACACCGCACGCGTTTGCCGCCGACGCCTGCACCTGCAAGGTGGAGACACCTCTCTCCCTTATGAACTTATCCCATCCTCCGGCCTCGCTGCCCTCCCCTGCCCAACGCCTCGCGGCGCGCGAGCGCCCCGGCCAACGAGCCGCGGGCTATCAACGATGGAATCACCTGCTTTTCGCCCACTGGCAGGTCGACCCGGCTGCCTTGCAGGCCACGCTGCCCCGCGGACTCTTCGTCGATCGTCACGAAGGCCGCGCCTACGTCGGCATCGTGCCGTTCTTCATGCAACGCGTGCGACCGGCGTGGCTGCCGCCGTTGCCATGGCTTTCCTGGTTCCTCGAACTCAACGTCCGCACTTACGTGCACGACGCCTCCGGGCGTCCCGGCGTGTGGTTCTATTCGCTGGACTGTGACCAGCCCCTCGCCGTTGCCCTCGCGCGCCGCTTCTTCCACCTGCCCTACGAACACGCCCGCATGAGCGCCTGCCGTTCGTCCGACGGCATCAACTACCTTTGCCAACGACGCTCTCCCGGAGCGCCTGCCCTGCGCTATACGTGGCGTCCGCAGGAAGGCGGCGCCACCGCGGAGCCCCGCACCCTCGAATTCTTTCTCGTGGAGCGCTACCTGCTATTCTCTGCCGACGCCAGGGGCCGGCTGTACCGCGGACGCGTCCATCACGCGCCCTATCGCATCCATTCACCCGAGGTCACGGCCTGCCCCGCCGACCCGGCGCACCAGGCCGGCTTTGCCGTGGAAGGGAATCCGTGTTCCCTGCTCGCCGCCGAGGCTGTCGACGTCACGGTCTTTCCGCTCCAACGCACAGGGTGAACTCCCTGGGCGAAGCCCACCTCCTTGGTTTGCCGTAGCCAGGGTACGATCGCCCCATCGTCAAAACCAAGAGAACGAGAACGATGACCAGGTCGAATTACACGCCCGGACTGGCCAGAAAGCCGCCATCCACCGGCACGGTCACCCCCGTCACGAAACCCGCCTGTTCATCGTTGAGCAGCCAGAGCACCGCGCCAAGCAGTTCATCCGCCTCGCCGAAGCGCTTGAACGGCGTGTGATGCATGACGTTCGCTCCGCGCGCCGAAAGAGAACCGTCCGTATTCAAGAGGATCTTACGGCTTCGATCGTTGACGAAAAATCCGGGCGCCACCCCGTTCACCCGGATGCCCGCGGGCGCAAGGTAGGCCGCGAGCCACGCGGTGAAATTCACCACCCCGGCCTTCGCCGTGGCATAGGCTGCGACGCGCGTGATCGGACGGTAACTCGTCATCGAGGCAAAGTTCAGGATCGAACCGCGACCCAACGCCGCCATGTCCCGACCGAAAACCTGAGAAGGCAGCATCGTCCCCAGGGTGTTGATTCGCACCACGTCGTCGAACGTCTCGGGGTCCAGATTGAAGAACCCGCGCAGGTCCGCCGGACGGTCCGGCTTTAGCTCCGCCGGCGTGAACTCGGTCGTGGTCGTGACCGCCTGCGCCTGGTTACCCCCCGCTCCATTGAGCAGGAACCAAGGCACACCCAGCGTCGCCACGACCTGCGCGCGGGCCCGCTCCACCGCTGCCGCATCCGTCACATCGCAGGCCACACACAAGGCTTCGCCTCCCGATTCGCGGATCGCCGCCGCGACTGACTCCAGCGACCCAGGCGTGCGCCCGAGCAGCGCCACGTGGGCACCTTCGCGGGCGAGCCGGCGCGCAATGGCGGAGCAGAGCGTGCCACCCGCACCGGTGATAACCGCGGTCTTTCCGTGAAAAAAGGACGTGTTCATGACGTTGAAGAGGAAACGGGGGCGGGCAACGGCAGCCAGGTGCGCGCGTTGTCGTAGGCGAGGCGGCGAACATAGCCGGCGAGAAAGGAAAAATCGTCGGGAAAGGCTCCCGCCCTCGCCTTCTCGCCGAGATAATCGCACAACAGCCTGCGGAAGTACTCGTGCCGCACCATCGAGAGCAGGCTTCGCGAGTCCGTGGTCATGCCCACAAACGTCGACAGCATGCCGATGTGCGAAACCGCGTCGAGATGGGCACGGATGCCCAACGCTTGATCGTTGAACCACCACGCCGGCCCGCATTGCACCTTCGTCGCCACCCCGTCTTCCGCAAAGGAACCGGTGAGCGCGGCGAGCGCGGGATAGTCCGAGGGGTTGAGCGTATAGAGAATCGTCTTGGGCAGGGCCTCCGCCTGCTCGAGTTCATCGAGGAACCGGCACAGCGCGGGAACATCCGCACCGTATCCAATCGCAGCATACCCGCCGGCGCCGCCCGCAAGTTTCCTCAGGCGCGAACTGGTGCGGCGCTGGGCGCCGAGATGCAGTTGCATGACCCACCCACGCCGCGCGTAGGAGACGCCGAGATGCACCAGCAACCACGCACGAAAGTCAGAGATCTCTTCCAGCGACAAAACCTGCCGGGCAAGAGCCCGCCGCAACGCCGCCGCGGCGGCGGCCTTCGTCGATGGCCGATAATCGAAGCGGTCGATCCCGTGATCCGACAGCATGCACCCGAGCGCTGCAAAAGCGTCAAACCGCAGGTCCAGCGCATGAAGAAACCCGTCCAGATCGGTCACTTCGGTTCCGGTGCTCTCGCCGAGAGCCTTCACCCACGGCAGGAAGCCGGGCTCGTCGATGGCCAGCGCGTCGTCGGCCCGCAACGACGGAAGCACCCGCGTCTCAAAGGCACTCTGCGCGAGTTCACGATGCGCCGAGAGGTCGTCGAGCCAGCGGTCCGAGGTGCAAACCAGCTCGACCTGCGCGGACGCAAGCAGCGCCCGCGCCGAATGCGAGGGCTGGCGCAAGCGATCATTCGCCCGCTCCCACACCAAGGCCTGTGTCTCCGGCGAAAGCATCTCCGTCACGCCAAACGTTCGCCGCAACTCGAGGGCCGTCCAATCGAACAGCGGATTGCCCAAGGTATGGGGAACCGTGGCCGCCCACTGTGAGAACTTATCGTACGGCGACGCGTTGCCGGTGATCGCGCGTTCCGGCACGCCGTGCAACCGCATCGCGCGGTGTTTGTATTGGTCGGGCTCGACCCAGAGTTCACTCAAGTCGCGATAGCTGCGGTCCGCCGCAAGGGCTCCCGCATCGAGATGCGAATGGAAATCAATGATCGGCAGCGTGGCCGCGACCTCGTGATACAGTCGCCGGGACAACGGAGCGCGCAGCAGAAAGTTTTCGTCGATGGAGGGCAGGATCATGGGAAATTCAGGTTGAAGAGGAAACGGCGGCCCGGGCCGCCCGGCGGATCGCCACGACTCCGGCCGCCACGCAGACGAGCCCCGCCAGCATCGCCAACTGTCCGCTCGCCGAGGAGAGCGTGAAGAGGCTCACCACTACGAAAAATGCCCCTGCGATGAAGAAGGAGAGGCCGAACAGCCGGCCCAACGCCACGCCAAAGGTCCGGTCGAGGGTCGGGACTTCGGCGCTCGAAAGCGGGCGATCGAGCCGGGCAAAAAATGCCGCCGCGCGAACCGAGGGCTCGACGCCGGCACGGCGTCGCCCGGGCAGGACGAAAAGCATTACGCAGACCGCCACCACCACCAGCGTGGCAACTTCCCACGAAAACCAGTTCGTGAAGTGCAGCAGCGCCGCGAAGGCGGAACCGACCACCGCACACAGCAGCGCGCCAAGACTCGAAGGACGACGCCACAGCAGTCCGAAGATCAGCGGCACCGCGAGCGGCACCGCAAACACGCTGGCGAAGAGTTTGTTCGCCTCGAAGGCCCCGCCGAAGTTTCCGACGAAGAGCGCACCGACCGTCACACCCACCCCCACGCCGATCGTCGTCGCGCGCGCCATCCACATGAGATGTCGGTCGTCGGCCTCCGGACGCATGAATCGCTGGTAGAAGTCCTTCGTCAGCACGCCCGCCATCACGTTGAACTCGGAGTTGAGCGACGACATCGTCGCCGAGAACATGCTTGCGATCATCAAGCCCATCATGCCCGCCGGCAACAGGTGCACGCACACCGCCACGTACGATTGCTCCGGATCGGCGAGCTCCGGCAGGATCACGCGTGCAGCGAGCGGCGGGAGCAGGAAGATGACAGGTGAAACAAGGAACAACACCGCACTGAGGTAACCCACCTTGCGCGCGGCGCCCTCGTCACGCACAACGTAGAGACGCTGGATGAAGGACCAGTTGCTGTTGTACTTCAGCAAGACGAGCAGGTAATACGCCACAAGCCAGAGCGGCGCGCCCTTGGGTCCATGAAACCACTCCAGCTGCTCCGGCGCTGCCGCCGCGATGCCCGCGAACCCTCCCGCCGCGTGCAGGCTGAGCGGCACGAGAATCAACGACGCGCACATCAACACGATGAACTGAATCGTATCGAGCACCGTCACCGCCCACAGCCCGCCGATCATCGTAAAGATCGTGATGAAGATCCCGCTTACGACAATCGCTTCCGGATGGCTCAGCGGGGTCACCGTCGCGAGGAAGAGTCCGGTCGCATAGAGACGCACCGCGTTGTCGAGAAACCTCATCATCATGCCCAGCCAGGAGAACACCTGCCGCACTCCGAGGTTGAACCGCTGCTCAAGGTACTCGACCGGCGTGGTCAGGTTGGCCCGCCGCCAGCGCGCGGCCAGATAGCGCCCGGCGATCACGCAGGGCGGCACCGTCGACCAGAACACCACAATCGCAATCAGCCCGTGCTCGTAGGCGATGCCCGCATACGCCACGAACACGAAGGTGCTGAACATCGACATGAAGTTGCTCACGCCCGCCACGCCCCAGGGGATCGTGTTGCCACCCTTCAGGTAGCTTGCCGCGTCCTTGATAAACCAGCCAAAGAAGCTGCCCACCGCGGCCATGAGCAGCATGTAGGAGCCCAGCAGGACGTAATCGAGGGACTGGAGGTGAGGAATCACGATGCTTTGGAATACAAATAAGAAGGGTTACACAGGGGTCACTGAGATCGGACGGGAGAGCAGGGAGGCCCGAAAGCGGTTGTTGGACTTATTTGCGCAACCCGCCGAATCGGATCAGGAACGATAGATCATCTCCAGGGTCTCCGTGAACTCCGTGCCTCCTCCGTGTTCTCTGTGTAACCTCCTCTGGGTCAAAAATACCCACCCTTTTCGGTGATCTGATGAACCGTCTGCCCTTCGGCGACCCAGCTGAAGATCTTCTTCTCGTTGGCGCGGATTTCCTCAGCGCGCACGAGCACCTCGTAGGCGAGATCCCGCGGTACAACGACGACGCCGTCGATGTCTCCGAGGATCACGTCGCCGGGTTTGATCACCACGCCGCGAATCAGGATCGGCACCTGGTAGTGCGTGATCAGGCAACGCCCGAGGCTGCCGTTCGGAATGCGGTGTTTGTAGAAGACCGGAAAATCCTTCTCGAGAATCTGATGGGTGTCACGGATGCCCCCATCGATCAGCGCCCCGCGAATGCCTTTGCCCACCGCCGTGGCGGTCATCACGCCGCCCCACAGCGTCGCCTTCTCGTCGTTGCTCGTGTCCCAGACCACGAAGGAGTCGACCACCATCTCGTCGAGCATCTGCGTGCGAAAGGTCAGTTCTCCCGTGATCTTGACGTTGGGCGCACTCTTCACGGTGAACGCGATGCCTGCAACCGACCTTTCTGGACGCAACGGGATCAGCTGACCAATTCCTTGATCCAGCAACGCGTGCTCACGCAGCACATCGCTGATCGCACCGGTGTACAGTTGCTCATACCGCGAAAGGAGTTCCTTCACGGGGATGGGAAACGGCTTTGTCGAAATCGTTTCGCGGGCGGCGATGAGCTTTTCGAGCTTCATCATCTTGGCCTCTTTCTGGAGCAGGCCTTCGTTTTGGTCAGACGGGTTCATAGGATCGAAAATAGGCGTGTCGTGTAGCGGCGGCTGTCCCCAGCCGCCTCCGGAAGGCGCCTGAGACAAGCGCCTCTACAAGAATCAGTGGACGGGCGAACGTCATTCATGGTTCAGCGGTAGGGAATATAGGACGCGTCGAGCGCGCCCTTCATGTAACCGAGGGCAAAAAGGCGGCCAAGATAAGCGTAACCGTGAGGCAGGTCCTCTTCGCCGGCGAGCGAGGGCACGTGGTCGACGCGTACTGGGCCGCGAAAACCGACTTCGTGATAGAGCCGCAACATCGCCGGCATGTCGGTGGGACCATTGTCATGGAACGTCTCGATGAAATCCGCCGCCGCGCCCTCGACGTCGCGGAAGTGCACAAAGACAATCCGCCCGGCAAACCTCCGTACGGTGTCCGCGAGGTCCACGCCCATTAACTTGAAATTCGCCTGACAGAACGTGATCCCATGCGCGGGTGAATCGCTGAGCGCCATTGCGCGGTCAAAGCCGGCGACCGAACTGAAAATCCGCCCCACCCCGCGCAACGGCGAGAGCGGCGGATCGTCCGGATGCAACCCGAGCTTCACACCCGCAGCCTCCGCGGCAGGCAGCACCGCACGGAGGAAATAGGCATAGTTCTCCCAAAGGGCCTCCTCCGTGACGCGGTCCTCAGCGGCCACCTCTCCCGCGTCCAGCTCAGTCAGCCGAAATCGATTGGTCAGCGCGCCACCTCGCGTCGGCACGGCCACGCCCGTGCGGCACCAACCGATCGTCGCCATGAAATTGTAGCACAGCAGGCCGAGGCCGAGTTCGCCCATGTTCGCGAGCATGCGGCGATAGTTCTCCAAGTCCTCGTCGCGGCCGGGCAGGCCGAGCTTGATGCGCCTCATGTCAAATTCGTCGCCTTCCAACCCCAGCATCGTGATGCCGGCCTCGGTAAAGGCGCGTTGCACCGAGCGCAAGGCATCGAGTTCGTAAGGCGGCGCCAGCCCGGTGTCGCGCGGATGGCATCGCACGATGGCATGCGTGACGCCGACCTGCCGGGCGTGGTCCCAGGAGCGGTCACGCCGCGCAGGAAGGAAATCGGCGAGAATCATCGGACAAGGCTCCGTCAGCGTGGAGCCGGAACAAGCCCCAGCGCGCTTCGCTCGGCGATCAACATCGGCGAGTCGTAAACGGGAAGTCCGCGAAACGTCGCGCCCGCCGCGTCCTGGGTCCAGCGGTCCTTCGGCAACGCGTACACCGTGCTCGTGCGCAGATCGACGACCACAGGATCGGTGAATGCCCCCTTGGGCAGGACGAGATCGATCCGCGTGACGCCATTGGCCTCATCCGGGGGCGCGTCGTTGAACCAATACGCCACGACCTGGGCTCCGCCCGGCTGACGTTCGTAGCCGCTGAGGGCCAGGCCGCGGAGAGCGGTCGAGGTAAACGGATACGAAGCGCGACGAACCAGCGCGTCATCAAAGATCGCAAACACGCTTTGCGCCGCGTAGTAAGCCAGTTTCACGTGCGAGACCGTCTGGTCGGGATTCGTGCCGACGAGCCCCTTGTAGTTCATGCGCAGGACACCATCAGGGTTGCCGCTCGTGTTGTTGCCCTGCGTGTAGTGCATGTCGGACATCGTGAAGAGATTGAACGGGACCTCCTTGGCGCGGTACGCCAGCATGCGTCGGAGGTTCCACTTCGCCTGCGTGTTCTCGGTCCACGTGATGTTGCGCAAGGCGAAATTCTCCTGATAGCGGGAGGGCGCGCCCGTCTCACCCTGGCGAAGCTGGATCGGATGTCCCAGTGGTGCGATGTAGGCACGCAGGCGGTCAACCAGGGCGGTGTCGTCGGGATTGCGCGGATACCCATGAATCGTGATCGCATCGATCATCTCCAGACGCCCGCGGTCCTTCATGCCCGCGACAAACTGTTCGGCGTATTCGGCGGTGTGCGCGAGCGCGAGGGCATAGAGGCGGGCATGCGGCTGCAATTCACGCACGATCCCGACCGTCCGGAGGTAAAGGTCGATGTAAGAATCCACGGGCGCGGTGCCGCGATTGTTGAGGTCGGGCTCGTTCCACACCTCCCATTCGTTGACGCGGTCCTTGTAACGCTCCACCAGCGCCCGGACCCAGCGATCCCACGCGGCCAGCGCCTCGGGCGAGGAGGGAAATCCCCCGCCCAGCCCCGTGTCACCGCCACCCGGATACACCGGATTTCCATAGTTGAACTCGACCCACGGGCGCACGCCCTGCGAGACGGCGTCATCGATGATCTCGTCGAGCCACTCCCAC
This sequence comes from Opitutales bacterium, assembly GCA_038212175.1. GTDB lineage: Bacteria > Verrucomicrobiota > Verrucomicrobiia > Opitutales > Opitutaceae > CAMAXB01. The sequence goes on from JBBQUU010000011.1 coordinate 79,966, forward strand.
GAGTAGACGCCGGGCGTCTTCTCGCATTTGGCCCAACCGCCCTGAATGCGAAGGCTCTTGGCGCCCAACGGACCCAGGTACTGCTTGAAGTGCCGATAGACGGTGAAGTCGCGATCGATGGTCTCGCCGCCGACGGACCACCACGACGACGTGATCTCCTTGGCGGAACGGGATTGAACCTTTCCAACAACGGAAAGATCGAGTCCGCTCAACGGCGCAGCATCCTGACCGGCGAGCCCGGCGATACCTGCAATTAAGGTGGTGAAGACAGAGAAGAGCCGAATTTTCATCATACGAAATTTTTTAAGGTTAGAGGCTTGAAATTGAAGCACTTCACGTCAGGGCCCCGATTCCACTTGGGCAAAATACCGCGTAAGGTCGGCAATATAGACGTTGCGTGTGCCATTTTCTAATCCGTTGAAGACTACAAAATTGCCGGAGCGATCCCAAACCGGATGGGGATCCAATCTCAGTTCGCCCGACGCCATCGATACGAAAACCTGGCCAAGCTGGACCTCGGTCTTCGTGACCATGTCCATCAACCGTATGGGAGAGGTTCCATCGCCCGCGGCAACAGGTTCGTTAGGGTAAGCATCTGTGACGATGTGACGTCCCTGTGGCCGTACCGTCGGATGACCCGAACCTACTGGGTAGATGACCGTTAAACCAGATCCGTCCGGGCGAGCCCTGATGATCTCCAATCCTGGCTGACCATCCACGTTGAGATTCATCGTCACATGTTCGCCATCCGGTGCCCAATTGATATGGTGACCGCCCTTGGCCCATTGGTCCGGCGTGACTGCAATTCTCACCTCGGAGCCATCTGGGCGAAGGGTGATGACCACCCTGCGACGGGGACCGCCCGACCCGGGCGCCCATTGTAACGTTGTCAGTAACCGGTTCCCCTGTGGATTCCATTTAACTTGAAAGAAATAGTACTCATAGTCCTCAGGATTCGGGAGATTTATTTCCGGCAACAAGCGATAGGCATCGGCGATTGAAAGGACCCGCCGCGTCTCGTTGGTTCTCGTGTCCGTCAGCCAAATTCCATCGTCAGCCACAGGACCGATGTTCCTGCGGGCGTGAGAGTCCGGGACCACTACTCCGTATCCCACCTGCGCGTAGCGCGAAGCGCGGAGATTGTAGGACGCGAGCGTACGCCCGTCGCGCGAGGCCATGAAAATGGTCCCGCGCAACCGCACGCGCTCGCCCGTCGCGGGATTGATTTTGACCGCAAAATCGGACCAGTCGGCGGGATCCACATCATTGAAATAGAGTTCGTCATCACTGCCACCCCACTGAACGTTTGCGCCCATTTGCATCTCCCAACCTCGGGAGGTGGCGACGACGCGCTCCCCTCCTTGCTTCAAGTCGACAAGGACAACCTCCCCTGCTTCGCCCGGACGGGGGCTGCGGTCCTCGAAAGGGACCCGGAACAAGGCAAGATAACGACCGGAGGGGCTGATGGGCGACGTGTCGAAAAACCGATGAATTACCCGGTCTGCCGCGACCCTATAAATCGGCACCGTCGGCCCGTATCCCGTGTAACGCGAAAACTGCTCGAAATCAGCCTCGGAACGGACGACGCCCGTCAGCAAAGCCACTGACACAAAGAACAGGAAAGGAACTCGATAACGCATGAGATTAAATCAATTTTGGGAGGATCCGGCGCGGAGAAGCGCCGGGAGGCTATCGTGGAAATCAATCATTCCTGCCTCAGAACGTAAGTTTGGCGGCAAGCGTGAACTTGCGACCTTCCGCAACGGACCAAACAGGAATGCTGCCGTCCGGATTGATGATCGCCGGAACGAGTTCATCCTTGGTAAGGAGGTTTCGAACATTAAGTTGGAGCTTAAGTCCGTATTTTCCCCCACCGATCTTGGTCGAATACGAAACCCACGCGTCGTAGCGGGTCTCGGCAGGGCCGAAGTACGGGTTACGAACGTCTGAGATGCGAATGTCGCTCGGTAGTGACGGACCGCCCTCGGGCACGGGCGTAAGGTCAGAGCGAAAGCTTCGCACGGGATAGCCAAGCGCAGCTTTGTCGAGCCACCGGACGCCAGCACCTACTCCCCATCCCCGTAAACGATCACCCTGGAAGTCATAGTTGCCGACAAAGTTCGCGCGCCAACGCCGGAGTTCGTGCACCGGTGCGCCGTCGCCTGAAGCGGCAGTATTGAAGGGATTGAGCACCAGACGCTGGAACGTGGCGCCAAACATATTCGGTTCGACACGGCTCCCGATCAGCGGGATGGCAGCCTGTGAAAGCGGAATCTGGAAGGCCCAGTCCTTCAGCCACTCCTCGGCAACCGAAGCTCCCGAGGCCGTCGGAGTGTTGAAGATCAGCTGTCGGGTGGCCACACCGGTGTTACTGCGCGCCGATTTCTGTTCGGACACATTGAAAAGGAACGATAGTCCACGCGCGGGCCTGAACATCACCTCGAGCTCTTTCCCCTCGGTGATGAAGTCGCTCGTGTCCTGCACGCCAGGATTGGAAGAAGAAGGCGTGCCATTTTGCACGCGCCAGTTGAACAAATCGAGCAACTGCTGCGGAGGGGCAACATAGCCGTTCGGAAAACCACCGGGACCAGCTGGTATCCATCCGTTCAAGACGGCATTATAAGCCTGCGTGTGCATGGAAACCATTTGGGCGGCAAGGCCACCCACCGAACCGTTGAAGCTTCCGGTCTGGGTTGTCTCGAAAAAATTCAGACGAACGCTCAGTTTGCCGTCGAAGAGCTCGACATACACTCCCTGCTCCCGGGTCATGCCAGCGGGCGGCGCGATCGCCGCGCCGAACGCGTTGACGGTCCGCCCGGCGGGAGGATTAAAGTTCTCGGACTCGCCGTAGTAGGCGTTGAGCGCGGAGAACACCGGAATCCGGCGAAGTACACTTTGCGGCATCTTCGCCACCCCGCTCCACGCGAACAACGTTTCTTCAAATTTCTGCGGGATGATGGATGAATTGCCCAACGAGAAAGACGGATCGTCGACGAGCGCGTAGCCCTCACCGTTTGAAATGATTGGCGCGTTAATGCCCCGAATTGAGGACTCCTCCTTTCTCCAGCCGACGGTGGAGACAAGATGCTCAGCGAAGAAGCTGCTCTGCAGGGCGAAAGCCTCGGAATCCAGAGTGCGCTTGTTGAGCACTGCGGACCCCGCAGTGTTGGATACACGCTCATCTTCGCGTCGCAGGTCGATCGGGGTGTAGAATGGGGCGTGCTGCGGCTGTTGCGAGACGGCGGCGCTGGGGGCGGGAATACGCGTTAAGACAACCCCTTTGCCATTCACCTCATTGTGAAAGTTCATAAGGTCCTGCTGAAGCCCGGAAATGTTCGCACCTGCGGGAGAATCAGCGTCAGCCAGCGAAGGCCCTAGATAAACCCAAACGACCGGCTGCTTGCCCTGGGGCGCCAAACGGCTCTGGTTATTGCCGTTTACCCATACGTCAGGCGTGTAGAACAGGCGTCCATTTGAGTGGGTGCGAGTGGTCAACTGCTCACGTTGGGACAGCAGCGAAAATACATGCTTACCCAGGATTCGACCGACCCGATTGGGCACTTTCTCCTGGAAGTTGAGTTCGTAGAAAAGTTTGGCGCGCGACGTTTCGATCTCTTGCTCATTGTAGCTGGCGCCTCCGGCAGTCGAAATAAAGGGACGTCCAAAGTTGGGGTTGACCTCACCCGTCCACATGCGGGTGTTCACGTCGATCGAGATCCACGGCGCGGATTCCGTAATCAGGTTTTGCAGACTCTCTTCCCAGCGTTGCCGGTTGAACGACAACTCGACACCCGCACTGCCGCGAAGCAACAATTGCTGCAGCGATGCATCCAGCGACTCGAGCCGGGATTTCTGTCGCGAGTTCGGCCCGACAAGCAAATTGTCGAAGAAGTTAAAGACCGAGGGATCTACAAGGTTCTCCGCCGTGTAGAACGCTCGATCAGGGAAAATGTAATCCTGCCGTACTCGGCTCATTTCTCGCGAATAGGCATGCTGCGCGGTATTGGTGGTGTTCGACCATGGGAAGTGGACATTATTGGACACCATCGAACGCCCAAGCACAGTCTGGCCTGAGGGCGAAAGCGAAATATTGTCGCGGGGAGCCGTCGCAAAGGGATCCTGGAAAACGAATGTGGCCGAGCGATTGACGTTATCGACCGTCCCAATCGTCGCGGTGCGCGCGGCGGCAGTGAAGATGCCGCTCATGACGCCTGGGTCGTAAGTGACTTTCCCAACAGCACCGAGTGCCTTTAGGCCGTCCGGAATGGTTGCGTCAAACCACGAAGAAAGGCGATCCGAAGGGGGTAAAACGCGCGGATTGTTCGAGACAATTCGACCGCGTTCATATGAGGCCCGGACGACGGTGGATTCAAGGACGCCGCGTTTACGCAGCGGTTTAATATCCCAGGCAGCGGTAACGTAGTTTCGATCGGTGTCCGTATAGGCAAAGTTTTGCTGGTATCGCTCGTCGTCATTCACCGCCGCGACGCGAACGGCGAGACTCCCCTCGCTAAGTACTGCATTGTAGTCGAGCGCCATGCGCCAGCTCCCGTAACTGCCTCCGGAAACATCAACCTTACCGCGCTGACGACGAAGATCCGCACTGGTTGTTGAGCTATTGATGATGCCAGCAGGGCTGCCGACGCCGAAAAGCAATGCGTTGGCGCCGCGATTGATCTCCACCCGGTCTGTGTTGTAGCCATCCATCGGAATGATGGAGCGGTAAAAGTTCCTCGCCTGGGTCGCTTCGGCGAGACCGCGAACACGCGTGCCGGTCGGTCCATTACCGAGGGACGGTTCACCCGACACACCACCGCCTGCCGGAGAGGCGCCCGAGAGATTACCACCGAAACCGCTAACTTCCATGTTGGCCTGATAGACCAAAACATCGCTCAGATTCTTCGAACCTGTGTCCTCCAGGAATTTTGAGGTCACCACCGACACAGATGCCCCCAGATCGGTAAGCTTGGTTGCAAGGCCAGTGCCAGCGAGAGATTCGGTCGCCTCGTAGCCGACGTCGGAGTTACCGGCCACGACAAAGGGCGAAAGTTCCACCGCAGGTTCTTCTGCGGCGCTGGCGTTCATCGAAGGCGCGTTCGGGGCCACCGGTTGCGCCATCGCCAAGGAACTCGCCAACAACGCAAGGGCGCCAAGCGAACTGAGACTTCCGGAGAGAGTATCTGACAGCGCAGCACGAGACCGGGCGAGAGAGCGGGGCGAGGCAGTTGGATTCATGGTATAAATCAGGGTAGACGGACAAGTACGGTGGAACCGCTTGCCTGAGATTGACCGGGGACGGCCTCAGGCAGCCGGGGGTGAAACACCAGTGAGATTAAATCATCGCAGCGCTGGCGTCTATGGTTGCACCTGACAACGGTTGTCTGAAATTGATGAGATATGGCGATGACCTTCCATTCCATCGAGCGCCTGGGAGCACCGTTCTCATCGGTCGCCGAGCTGGGATTCGTGATCCCGGACGGCGGTGAGGTCACGCTGCAGAACGTGGAGCGCAAGATCC
>JBBQUU010000012.1:0-85117 GCA_038212175.1 Opitutales bacterium
CTGATCGACGAGCTGTATATGTTGTATCCATTTTATGGATCACGCCAGATGACGAGGGCCCTGCGCTGGCAAGGCTACCGGATCAATCGCAAGCGCGCCCAACGCTTGATGCGGGTGATGGGGCTGGAGGCGATTTACCGAAAACCCAACCTTTCGCGCGCGAACGCTGCGCACCGGGTCTATCCGTATTTACTGCGCAGGCTTGACGTGCTGCGCTCCAATCAGGTGTGGGCAACCGATATAACCTATATTCCTGTTCACGGCGGCTTTGCGTATCTGTGCGCGGTGATCGATTGGCGGAGCCGTTGCGTGCTTGCCTGGGAGTTGTCCAACACCATGGACACGACGTTCTGCGTGCGAGTGCTCAAAAAAGCGATTCAGCTTCACGGCGTGCCGGAGATCTTCAACACCGACCAAGGCTGCCAATTTACTTCCTTGGAGTTCACCGGCGTGCTGCTGGCCCACGGCATCAAGATCTCGATGGACGGCAAGGGGCGTTGCTTGGATAATGTCTTCGTCGAACGGCTCTGGCGCTCGGTGAAATACGAAGAGGTTTACCTCAGGGCCTATGTCAACGTCCTCGAAGCCGAACGCAGCCTCCGCGCCTACTTCCTCTTCTACAACGATACCCGGCCGCACAGCAGCCACGACGGACAAACCCCCTCGGAGGTTTACCGCAACCACCCCAAATCCCAACCTCTTCAACCTCAGCAGGCCGCCTAACGGCGGCAGTCAGAGCGGGGAGGGAGCAAGCTCCCTCCCCTGCACCCCTCCCTATATTTATCTTCTTCTCAATCAGAGATAACCCAGCATAACTAACTTTCCCGATCCCCTGTCCAACCAACGGGGTCCACTTCAAGTACGGTAAAAGCCCCGTCGTGAATGGTACGTTTGCGCGTCCCAGGACCGTGGACGTCGACCTTTGCGGGTTGGGGCGGAAAGAACCCCATGAAAACGAAACTCATTGCTTTGTTCGCGGCGTGGAGTGCGCTGCTCGTCCTGTCGGGTTGTCGAGATCAACCTGAGAACACCCGGTTCGAAATGCCCGCCGGTAGCGTGGAGAGGGGGAGGGCCGCGTTCGTGGCTCTCGAATGTTACACCTGCCACCGCGTCTCCGGCGTTGAACTTCCTCCACCGACCGTGGATCTCGCGCGGATCGTAGTTCTTGGAGGCGATGTGTACCGCCTGCGGACGTACGGCGACTTGATCACGTCAATCATCCATCCCACGCGGGAAATATCGGATCTCATGCGGATGCCGTTGCCCGACGGCTCAAACAAATCGCCCATGCGGGAGGTAAATGACCAGATGACCGTCAGTCAGTTGATAGATCTGGTGACGTTCCTCCAGCCGCGTTACCAAAGACTGGAACCTCTCTATCATCCTAATCCGATCTATGGACCTTAAGTTTGCCGAGGCGGTCGAGGCGGTACCTTGGTAGAAGGTGGGTGGAGGTGAGGATCAAAGCGATAGTCCTTGATTAGACATAATATTTATTGTGCGTTATCCGGCGCATTGAAATGTCTCCCGGCCCGACCGGCTAGCTTCGAGTCGTTCCGTCAGCGCTTATGGCGCCGGTCCCCAGCGTCGGGTGAACGGATAATAGATGAGTAACGGGCGGCCGACGACGTCTTTGGCGGGGATGGATCCCCAGTAGCGACTATCGAGACTGCTTGCTGAGTTGTCGCCAAACGCGGCGTAACGCTCAGCGGGAATCTCCATTTCACCATGAAAAACGTACCGGCCCATGTTGCGGTACCCGGGAAATCCGTCCGTCCGTTTCGCGTTCTTCGCAAAGGCTTCGGCGCCTTCAATCGGTGCACCGTTTCGCAGCAACTGGTAGTCCCGGATTTCTAAACGATCGCCCGGACCGCCCACCAGTCGTTTGATGTAATACTGGTCCTTCGGGCCGCCTTGCATCATCGCATGCAGCTCAGGGAGATTCCCGGTGCGGAATACGAAACCATCGCCGATCTTGGGCTGCGTGAAATGATAGCTCATGCGGTCGACGAACAGTTGGTCGCCCGTCATCACGTCGAAGGACAACACCCGTTCGCCGCGTTTCACCTGCTTGCCGGTTCGCAGTAGTCCGAGCTGCCCGTTGACCGAACGCCCCGACGGATAGCCCTCCTGACCGGGAAAAAACGTCTCCATGAGCACCTTGTCCAAATCGAAGTCGGCCGGCACACGTATCGGCACCGTCTGCCCGCCGACCATCAACTGGTACTCGCGCAGCTGCGTGGGTACGACGAACCATTTGCGGCCCGGCACGTCCCGGTAAAACGCTCCGTACCGATCCGCCCTCGCCTCAAACACGATCATGACCTCCCCGTCCGCGGGCGCATCGATCCGGCGCGGTTTGGCGAGTTCAGTGACAAAACGGAATGCTTGGGCGATGAACCCCGGTTCGTCGGCCGGAGTGCGGAACACCTCGCCGGTCATGCCGTTGTAGCTCGGCCACATCGAATTGGTCGGGATCTTGAACGGCTGCACGAAGTACGTGCGGATGCCGAGGATCACGATCGCCGCCACAAGGAAGAACTCCACATTCTCCACCAGCGACGACTTCGGGTAGATCCGCCCCCCAGTCCGACGAAGCACGTGCTCCAGCGCTTCGATCTCAAGCTTGAGCTTTGCCGAGTCCGCCCGATCCTTCAGCGCCTGGCGCAGGCTGCCCATGCACGTGAGCAGTTCGCCAACCAAGGCCGGCGCCAGCACGTCGCGGCGGTAGTGGTAAACCTTCTCCGCAACCTCCAGCCAATTGCCGGCATTGGTGCGCATCTTGGATTCTTGGGAGGCGAAGAGCTTGAACACGGGTGAAGGGCTTGAGGTGTGGTGATAGAACGGATACGCCGCGTCGGCAGGGAAACGGCCCGCCGGACGGCGGGCCGTGGATTAATTCTTTAGAACCTGAATGAAGGCGTCCGGCGGGATCGAGACCTTCCCGATCTGCTTCATCTTCTTTTTGCCTTCCTTCTGCTTGTCGAGCAGCTTGCGCTTGCGGGAGATGTCGCCGCCGTAGCACTTCGCGGTGACGTCCTTGCGCATTTCCTTCACGTTGTCACGGGCGATGATCTTTCCGCCGATGGCCGCCTGGACGGCGATCTTGAACATCTGCGAAGGAATGATGGCCGCGAGCTTCTCGCAAAGCGCCCTGCCCTGCATCTCCGCCTTCGATCGATGCACAATGCTGGCGAAGGCGTCGACGGGATCGCTGTTCACGAGGATGTCCATCTTCACCAGATCGGAAGCCCGGTACTCGCCCAGTTCGTAGTCCATCGAGCCATAGCCACGCGTGATGCTCTTCAGGCGGTCGTTGAAATCGACGAGGATTTCGTTGAGCGGCAGCGTGCACGTGAGCATGACGCGGTTGCCATCGAGCGTGTCGGTATGGTCGCAGGAGCCCCGCTTCTCCATCACGAGACTCAGGACGTCGCCCACGTACTCGTTGGGGATGTGAATGGCCGCCTTGATCGTCGGCTCGGAGATCACCTCAATCGTGCCCGGATCCGGAAGGTTGACGGGATTGTCGACCTCGAGCTCTTCGCCGCCGTGCACCTTGACCAGATAGACCACGCTTGGATAGGTGGAGATGATGTCGACGTCGTATTCGCGCCGAATGCGTTCCTGAACCACCTCCATGTGAAGCAGTCCGAGAAAGCCGCAGCGGAAGCCGAAGCCGAGGGCGACCGACGTCTCCGAGGAATAGATCAGCGCGGAATCGTTGAGCCGGAGTTTGCCGAGGGCGACCTTCAGTTTCTCATAGTCGTTGGACTCGAGCGGATACAGTCCGCAGTAAACCATCGGCCGCACTTCCTTGTAGCCGGGGAGCATGTCTGCGGCGGGTTTGTTGGCGTGGGTGATGGTGTCCCCGATCTTGATCTCATCGGTGCTCTTGATGTTGCTGACCATGTAGCCGACGTCGCCCGCGCTGAGATGGGAAACCTTCTCCATGGCCGGCCGGAACACACCGACTTCCTTGATCTCCGCTCGTTGACCCGTGCTCATCAGCATCATCATCTCGCCGGCCTTCATCGTGCCGGAGAACACGCGGGCGTACGAAATGACTCCGCGGTAGGCATCGTACTTGGAGTCGAAGACCAGCGCGCGCAGCGTTGGATAGTCGGTCCAACGTGGTCCCGGGATGCGCGAAATGACGGCTTCGAGAATCTCCTCGATGCCGATGCCGGACTTGCCGCTCGCCAGAATCGCCTCCTCGGCCGGGATGGTGAGGATGTCCTCCAACTGTTTCATGCACAACTCAAGGTTGGCGCTCGGCAGGTCGATCTTGTTGATGACCGGAATGACCTTGAGCCCTTGGTTGAACGCGAGATGCGCATTGGCCACCGTCTGGGCCTCGACTCCTTGCGCGGCGTCGATGAGCAGGAGCGCTCCTTCGCAGGCGGCGAGCGAACGGGAGACTTCATAGGAGAAATCTACGTGGCCCGGCGTATCCGTGAGGTGGAGCTTGTAGATCTTTCCGTCTTTCGCCGGGTAGTGCATGACGACCGGGTGCATCTTGATCGTGATGCCGCGTTCCTTCTCCAGATCCATCGCATCGAGATGCTGATCCGTCATGACCCGCTGCGACACCGTGTTGGTGTACTCGAGCAGCCGGTCTGACAGGGTCGTCTTGCCGTGGTCGACGTGAGCGATGATGCAAAAATTGCGGATGAGGGAAACGTCCATGAATACAGTCTAAGAGTGGTCGAAGGCCGCACAGAGCGCTCAGGCGGCGAAGTCAGAAAATTCAGCGAGACTCTTGATCACCCATGTCTTGTCCGTGCGTCGTGCGAGGCCGGCGAGCACGCCGCCCGGACCGAGTTCGAGAAACGCCGTGGCGCCCGCGGCAGACGCGTTGCGCATGCAGTCTTCCCACAGGACCGGGGAAATCACCTGTTTTACGAGGGCCTCCTTGATCGCGACCGGCTCGCTCACGGCTTGCCCGGTCGTGTTGGTGAAAACAGTCAGACGAGGAGCGGCGAAATCGATCCCGTCGAGGAAGGCCGCGAAGGCCGTGCGAGCGGGTTCCATCAGGCGGCTATGGTAGGCGCCGGCGACGTTGAGGGGGATCACCTTCTTCATTCCGCGCTCCTTCGCGGCGGCAACGGCGGTCTCAACCCGCAGTTTGTCGCCGGAGACGATGATTTGTCCGGGTGCGTTGAAATTTGCCGCTTCGATTCCAAACTCCTCGCACAACGCGGAAACGGCTGCCCTCTCCTCGCCAATCACAGCAGCCATCCCGCCCACGGATTGTTCGCAGGTCTGCTGCATCAATCGACCGCGCTCCGCAACTACACGCAAGCCGGTGGCAAAATTAAACACGCCCGCGGCGGCCAAAGCCGTGATCTCCCCCAAGCTCAATCCGAGCGCAAATTGAACATCGGCGAGCCTCCCTTGTTCCGCGAGTAGGGCGTGAAGCGCCAACCCATGCACGAAAAGCGCCGGCTGGCAGACCTTTGTCTGGGTGAGTTCGCTGTCCGGCCCTTCGAACGACACCTTGGCCAGATCCCAGCCGAGCACGCGATTGGCCTCGTCGTACAGCGTCCGCGCAGTTGCGGACTGGTCGTATAACGACTTGCCCATCCCTACTTTTTGAGCGCCTTGTCCGGCGAAAAGAAGTGCGGTAGCCATGAGAGTGAAACGCCAAGGGCTAAGGCCCGTCGCGACCGAAACCAAGCCCTAAAACCGTTCCGCGGCGGGAAGTAGTTTCCGCCGCGCAAACGGGTCTGCCGCCAGCGCGAAATCGGGCGTCTTCGAGACGTGCGCCGGAAAGTCAGCGCGTGCGCCGGAGCGGCGCCCGCGCCGGGTTCACTGTTTGAAAAAGATGCCCTTCATATTCATCTCAAGGGCCTGGGGGTTCGGGGAAAACCGGAGTGCGTCGGCCTTGCTGATCTGGCCGGACTTCACCAGGCGGTAGATATCCTTGTTAAAGGAGTAGCTGTTCGAATCCACACTGCCTTCGAGGATGCCCTGAATTTTGTCGTTCTGGCCATCGAGGATGAGGTTGCGAACGACGATGTCGGCATTCAGGACTTCGTTCGCAGGCACGCGACCATTGCCCTCCATCGTGGGAATGAGCTTCTGGCAGATGAAGCCGCGGATTGAACCGGCTATCTGGCGACGTGCCTGGACAAGTTGTTCGGGCGGGAAAAACTCGAAAAGGCGGGTAAGGGATTGGGCGACGGTGGCCGCGTGCATCGTCGAGAAGACCAGGTGCCCCGTCTCGGCGGCGGAAATTGCGGTCTCGAAGGTTTCCTTGTCACGCATCTCACCGATCAAAATGATGTCGGGATTCTGGCGCAGGACAGATTTGATCGCCATTCCGAAGTTCGGCACGTCGAGGCCGATCTCGCGTTGTTGAAAGAGCGATTTGTCGTCCTGGAATGTATATTCGATCGGATCTTCAATTGTCACGATGTGACGGTCGAGGTTGCGATTGATCCAATTGAGCATTGCCGCCATCGTCGAACTCTTGCCCGAGCCGGTGGCACCGCAGATCAGCAGAATGCCGTCCTTGGCTTGGGCGAGCTTCAGGAGCGGTTCGGCCTGCAGATTGAGGTCCTCGAACTCCGGAACGCGGCTCTTGATGTGACGAAAGACTACGCTCACCAGCCCGCGTTGATGGAAGGCATTGACGCGGAAGCGTCCGATCCCCTCGGCTGAATACGCGAAATCCACCTGCCCGTCGGTCTCCCAACGGGTCTTGAAGACGCGGGGCACATGGTCGTCGACGAAGGCCTGGGCCTCCGGGCAGGAGATCGGATCCATGTCCACCGGCTTCAAACGTCCGGCAATGCGCACGTAGCCCGGCTTGTTCGATTTGATGACGATGTCGCTCGCGTCGCTCTCGACGGCGAGTTTCAGGAGGTCGTTGAAAAGTTCGGTATGGGCAGACATGGAAGGGAAGCGGACCAGAAAAGGGTTGCTCATTTGGTAAAGTGGGGTGGTTTGCTCGGCAAGGTATCATTTCCATGAAGCAGCGCCCGCTCACCGGCACCCTCACCGCCCTCGTCACGCCGTTCGCCGACGGCCAGGTTGACTACGATGATCTGAAGAAACTCGTTGAGTTTCAGATCAAGGGCGGTGTCGACGGTCTCGTCCCCGTGGGAACGACGGGCGAATCGCCGACTCTCGACCACGACGAGCATATGGAAGTCATTGCGGCGACGATCTCTGCTGCACGTGGCCGCGTCCCGGTCGTTGCGGGCACGGGGTCCAACTCCACGCATGAAGCGGTCGATTTGACGCGATTGTCCCACGAGGCAGGCGCCGATGCGATGCTGGTGGTGGCGCCCTATTACAACAAGCCGAGTCAGGAAGGGCTGTTCCGGCACTTCGCCGCGGTGGCGGACGCCACGGATCGTCCAATCATCCTCTACTCCATTCCTGGTCGCTGTGGCATCGAGATTGGGGTACCGGTGGTCGAACGCCTGCGCGCGAAGTATCCGCATGTTTGTTACATCAAGGAGGCCGGTGGGTCCGTCGATCGGGTCGATCAGCTCAAGCAGGCCCTTGGGCGCGACCTTGTGGTGCTCAGTGGCGACGACAGCCTCACCCTTCCCTTCATGACGGTCGGAGCCGAGGGCGTGATCAGTGTCGCCTCAAACCTTCTCCCGAAGCAGGTCTCCAAGATGGTCAGCTTGGCCAAGGCGGACGAGTTCGTGCAGGCGGGAAAACTCCACCGCAGGCTTTATCCGGTATTTAAGGCGCTGTTTGTCGAACCCAATCCTGTGCCGGTCAAGGCCGCGCTGGCGGAGGCGGGCATCATCAGTTCGGCCGAGGTGCGACTTCCTCTTTGCGAGTTGAGCGCGGATGCCGGCAAGGTGCTTTTCGCCGCCCTTGCCGCCCTGCGTCGCTAACCCCCGGCTTCATTCTTACCATGGCTTTAAGCATCGCATTGGTGGGCGCGCGGGGCCGCATGGGTCAGGCCATCGCGGAGGCCGCGACAGCGGTGGGCGTGACGGTGGCCGTTGGACTCGACGTCGGCGATGACCTCACGACGGGCCTCGCGGATGGAGACGTCATCGTTGACTTCAGCTCGCATCAGGCGACTTCCGCCGTGCTGGCGCATGCCGTACGGCTGCGCAAGCCGCTCGTCATCGGCACCACCGGGCACAAGGCGGAGGAGAAGGCGCGTCTGATCGCGGAGGCTTCGGGCCTTCCTCTTGTCTGGTCGGGCAATTACTCGGTGGGCGTCAACCTGCTCTTCGCCCTCACCCGTCGCGCGGCCGCTGCCTTGGGCTCCGACTACGACGCTGAGGTCGTGGAGATGCATCATCGCTTCAAAAAAGACGCCCCCAGTGGCACGGCGGCGCGTTTGCTCGAGATCGTGTTGGAAGAACGCAAGCTCACCGCCGGCGCTCTCCGCCACGGCCGCGAAGGCATTGTAGGCGAGCGCACGTCGACGGAAGTGGGCATTCACGCCCTGCGCGGGGGCGATGTGGTTGGCGACCATACCGTCATGTTTGCCGCTCTGGGCGAACGCATTGAACTCACTCACAAAGCTTCTGATCGCGGCATTTTCGCACGAGGCGCCCTGCGGGCTGCACAGTGGATTGTTGATCGGCCCGCCGGCCTTTACGACATGCAGGACGTGCTCGGCTTGAAGTAAATGATTACCTCGATCCAAGGCGTGCTCGTTGAATGCACGCCCCTTCGGGCGATCATCGAACTCAATGGGTTCGGCTACGAAGTCCACATCCCCGTGACGACAGCGGAGAAACTCCCGGCTGCCGGCTCGACCATTAAGTTGCACACCGTTGTGATCTACCGGGAGGATGCACAAACGCTCTACGGGTTTGCCACCGGCGCCGACCGCGATTTTTTCCGTCTGATGATCGAGCACGTGACGGGCGTCGGCCCCAAGATGGCGCTCGGCATCATGAGCCGGTTGTCATTGCCCGTGCTCGAGGGCGCCATACGCAGCGGCGATATTGCCACGCTCGCGAAGTCGCCCGGAATTGGAAAAAAGACAGCCGAACGCCTGGTGGTCGAACTCAGGGCAAAGGTCGGCGCAACGGACCGCACCGCGCCGGCATTGTCGAGTGGTGACGAGTCGTCCGCCACCGGGGCCGGCGATCAACGGATCCGCGACGCTGTCCTCGCGTTGACTGCGCTCGGTTATAAAACGGCGGAAGCCGACGAGGCGATTCGACGGGCGGGACTAGCGCTAGGTCCCAAGGCGACGACTGAATCGCTCATAAAAAAGGCGCTCGGTTCGTGACCGGGCGCCTTGGTGGCGATGACAGGGCTTCGCGGCTCGGACGCCGGGGTTCAGCGGCGAAACTCGAAAGCGTTGATGGCCTCGCCGGGTGTGTAGGCGGCCGCGCTCGCCTGCAACGAGGTGGACGGACGCAGCGTCTGCTGTTCGTCGACGAAACGAAGGTCTTCCGGGGAGAGTTTCGGCACCGCCGTAAACTGCACCCGATTCATCCATTGGAAGTCGGGCTGTTCTCCCTGAGGGATGCGCTCGGTGACCTGATCGGGGGAGCGTGCGAACTGGGCCGCGAACTGGTAATGCGTAGGACGATTCGGTGGCGCGAGAACAGGAGCCGCCTCAACGGGCGGGGCTGACTCGGCCGCAGCCGTGTTTGTTGCAATGGGCGCATTTTCGCCACCTTGGGCCGCACCGGGTTCGCGCAAAACAACCAGCGCGATGACCGCAGCGGCCGCTGCGAGACCGCCACCCCACGCGGCGGCGAACGAGGAAAGGAGACGACGGCGAACAGGCCGGTCCACCGGGAAGTCGAGCACCTTGCGCTCAGCGGCATGATCGGCGCGAGAAAGTTCCCTGTACTCAGAAGCGTGAGCCCGCACAGCCTCGAAGAATAGCGAACAGCCGCGTTGCATGCGGCAATACTGCTCATAGGTTCTGCGGCGATCGGGTTTGGTGGCAATTTCCGCCTCCAGCTCCACCGCCTCACTGGGTGAAATTTCCTGATCCACGTAGAGGTTCAGGAGTTCGATGAAACGCGACTCTTTCATTTAAATTCGTCTCCGAGGGTTTCGCGCAGGCTTTCCCGAGCGCGGGCGATACGGCTCTTCACCGTACCGACGGAAATATTGAGGATGACCGCAATCTCTTCATACGACAGATTCTTCACGTTACGTAGAATTAAAATCTCACGGTGTTTGGCACTCAGCTTCTCCATTCCGACCGCAATACGATCAACGAGTTCCTGAGTAACGGTGGCATCTTCGGGGGTCTCAAGCTCTGCGGCGAACACTTCTGAAAGCGGCGTGCTGCTATCATCACTGATCGGTTGGTCGAATGACACAGTCTTGTCGCGTTTCCGACGCCACCAGTACCAATACCGGTTGCGGGCGAGGTTGGTAGCGATCTGATAGAGCCACGTTGAAAACGCCGACTCTCCGCGGAAGTTCACGAGCCCGCGATGGGCGCGGATGAACGCGTCTTGAGTCACCTCCTCGGCGTCCTGCTGGTTTCGCAGGAGCTGGTGAACCATTGCGTAAATTCTATCCCAATAACGAGATACCATTTCATCGAATGCCGCTTGATCACCTTGCTTGAAACGGTCGACCAATAGGCGGTCAAAGGCCACTTCTTGTGCTTTAGTTGACATACGTTCAACTGCACTCTGACGCGAAAAATGTTCGATTGTTCCCACGGTTTTTTACGTTTGTCCCACCTACCCTACGCAGGGTTCCCGATAATTTGGAAGTCCTTCGGCCCCATGGCAGGACCCCGATCCCTAGAGGTAATACCAAAGGGCCATTGTGATCGCCAAAAGCAAACGATACGCGGCAAAGATTTCGAGACCATGGCGGCTCAGATAACTTATCAAGAACTTCACCGCCATGGCAGCACTCACCGCGGCGACGGCCGCTCCTAGCAACATTTCCCCCCAACCGAATACCGCGACCATGGCGGGACCGGCCTTCCATGCCTTGTAGACCGCCGCACCGCCCAGAACCGGCAGTCCAAGCAGGAAACTGAATTCGGCTGCGCGCGCCGGGCTGAGTCCCGCAAAGTAACCACCCACCATCGTCACCATCGAGCGGCTCATTCCGGGCCAAAGAGCGAGGCACTGCATGCCCCCGATCCCAAGCGCTTGGGGGATCGTCAGAGTGTGCAACTCGCGCTCTTGGGACACGCCCCGGTTGTGCTGCCGACGCCAGCGCTCCGCGGCCAGCATCAGCAGTGAACCCACGACCAACGCCGCAATCACCGTGGGCACAGAGAACAGCGTTCGCTCGATCCATCCCTCCAAAACAAGTCCCACCACTACGACCGGAAAAAACGCGAGGGCCAGACTGCGCAGCAGCCGCAGCCCCTCCGGATTGCCCCCAACCAGCCCCTGAAGAATCGCCTTCACGTGCCGCCAATAAAGGAACGCCACCGCAAAGATCGCGCCGATTTGGAGCACCACAATGTAGGTATCAGCTGCGAGCTTGATCGTGAGTGGCGTGCCTTGCGGGGCGTCCGCGCTCGGTGGCGTGTGCCACAAGGGCTGTCCGTCATGAGCCGTGAGCGGGGTCTCCTCGTCGAGGCCGAGCAAGGCACTGGTGATGATCAGGTGTCCGGTGGACGAGATTGGCAGGAACTCGGTGATCCCCTCCACTACGCCCAGCACCACCGCATCCCTCATCGTCAGACCATCGCCAGCCTTTCGGGTGGTCGGCCCCTCTGCGGCCATGCCCCCCACGGTCAGCACGAGTAGAATCATAAGGAGAGCCATCGTACGCACGCGGTTTGCTTTCAGAACGACGGAAACCTGTCGAGTTTATGCTTTCCTCGCGCTTCGGTTTTCCGATTCCATGCGCCAATGACGGAACTCGCCGACCTCACGCAACGCCTGAATGCGCTCCATGACCTGTCCGATGCCGATGTCGCGGCGGCCGCAGCGGCGCTCGCCGCCGAGTCGACCCCGGAGGGCGCGAAGGGTGCTTTTCTACTCGCTCTCGCCGATAAGGGCGAAACAGCAAGCGAGGTCGCCGCATTTGCCCGCGAGTTTCGCGCCCGTGCCGTGAATCCAGGACTCGAGCGTTGGGCCGGGGAGGCAATCGACATCGTTGGGACCGGCGGGGACCACGCCGGGGGATTCAACATTTCGAGCCTTGTCGTGCTCGTGCTCGCCTGCGCCGGCGTCAAGGTCATGAAGCACGGCAACCGGGGCATCACCTCCAAGTGCGGAAGCGCAGACCTGTTGTCCGCCCTGGGCGTACGGCTCGATGCACCTCCTGAAAAACTCCGCAGCGCGCTCGATCAGCTGGGATTCTGCTTTCTCTTCGCGCCGGGTTACCACCCTGCCTTCAAACACATCGCGCCGGTCCGCAAGACCCTTGCCGCCCAAGGTCGGCGGACGATCTTCAACATTCTCGGCCCCTTGGTGAACCCGGGCCGGCCCGCGCACGTGCTTCTCGGGGTTTTCTCGACCGCGTGGGTGCCACGGTTAGCCGACGTGCTTGACCTTTTGGGCACAAAGTCCGGCTTGGCCGCGCATGGGGTCCTCGCTCCGGATCGGGGCATCGACGAACTGACCACCGCCACTCCCAATCGTGTTCGAGGCTTTGGCCGGATGCGGGACATCGACGGGATCTGGCAGCCCACCGATCACGGCTTCGCTTCTGCTCCGTTTGCTGAACTGCAAGGGGGCGACATCACGACCAACCTCGCCATCGTCGACTCCATCCTTGCCGGCAACGGCCCGGGTGGACTCGTTGATACCATCGTTTTCAACGCAGCGACGGCCTTATGGATTTGCGGCCGTACCGACTCCGTGCGCGCCGGCACCGATCACGTGCGCGACCTGCTGCTCGGGGGCGCGGTACGAAACAAGATCGCTGCGACCCGGGAATTTTTCCTCGCATGAGCCGTCGCTATTTTGGCACCGATGGCGTCCGAGGACCCTTCGGCGGACCGGTGATCAATGTCTCCTTCGCCGCGCGTCTCGGCTACGCCGCCGGGGTGTGGGCCGGAGGCAAGGGCACGGCCCTGATCGGCCGGGATACCCGCGCGTCCGGCGAGACCCTCGCCGCCGCGGTCGCCTCCGGCCTGCGCGCGGCCGGCATCGAGCCGCTGCTTCTTGGCGTCCTGCCCACGCCGGCGGTGGCCCGCGCGGTCCGGCAGGAAGGAGCGACGCTCGGCGTCGTCATCACCGCTTCGCACAATCCGGCCGCCGACAACGGAATCAAGTTTTTCTCCGGCTCGGGTATCAAACTCACGGATACAGACGAGGAGGCCATCGAGGCCCTGCTTCCGCCCGACCCGCGCCCGGCGCGTCCGGGAGCGATCGTCCGGCGCAATCTGGTCGAGCCCTACATCGAGGCCGCAGCCGCCCTGCTCTCCCCGGGCTCCCTTTCGGGCTGGCGCATCGTGCTCGACACGGCCAACGGGGCAACCTGTGGAACGAGCCCTATGGTCCTGCGCCTCCTTGGCGCCGAAGTCGTTGGACTTGGTGACACGCCCAATGGCGCCAATATCAATGAGGGTGTTGGCAGCGAACATCCTGAACCGCTTGCCGAACGCGTCCGCAGTGAAGGCGCGCGCCTCGGCATCGCCCACGACGGCGACGGTGACCGGTGCGTCCTGTGCGACGAACGAGGCGCCGTTCTCGACGGAGACGAGATCCTTACCCTGCTCGCCCTCCATGCGCTGAAGGCGGGCCGCCTGCCCCAGGGAAAGCTCGTCGTCACCGTGCAAAGCAACCTCGGCGTCGATGCTGCGGTGGCCGCGGCGGGCGGAACCATTCTGCGCACGGACGTGGGGGATCGCTACGTGATCGAACGCATGCTGGCGGAGGGCGCGACACTCGGCGGGGAGTCGAGCGGCCACATCATCTGTTCGGACGTCTCGCCCACGGGCGACGGGCTCGTCGCCGCGCTCAAGGTCATCGAAGTCATGAAGGCGACCGGTCTCCCCCTGTCGATCCTGCGGCAGGCGCTTCGCAAATTTCCGCAACGTACTGCCGCGCTCAACGTCTGTGAGAAAAGGCCGCTCGCCGGTCTCGCGGCCATCAACCAGGCGATTGCCGAGGTGCAGTCCGGCTTTGGAGCGTCCGGGCGCGTGCTCGTGCGTTACTCCGGCACCGAAGCCAAACTCCGTCTTCTCGTGGAGGGGCCCGACGACGCTTCCGTCTCCGCTGCCCTCGCCCGCCTTGAGTCCGCCGTGCGCAGCGATCTCGAAGTCTTGTAAACGGGCGGGGCGCGAACCCCGGGTCTTCAGTCCGCGCGTGAAAAATCGCTCGTCGGCCGGTCGAGCGTCAGTTCCTTGATCCAGATGTTCCGGAAACGGACGTCGTGCCCCTCGCACTGCAGCTTGAGGCCGCCCGGCGTATCCGTAATGCCACGACCCCCGTCGTTCCCACCGTCCAGGCCCGAATTCGGCCCGCCCCAAACCTTTTCAATCGCATGATTGGCATGAACCTTGATGCCATTGAAAAACACCGTCACCAAGGCCTTCTCGACGAGCTTGCCATCCTTGAATCGCGCCGCGCGGAACTGGATGTCGTACGCATTCCACTGTCCCAGCCCCTTATAGGCAAAATAGGGAGAGTGGGTCTCGTTGATCACCGCGCCTATTCCGTGCTTCGTGGCAACGCCGTCCTCGATCTGGATCTCGTATCTATTCTGAAGATAAACTCCGCTGTTTCCCGCGGGATTGACCACGAGGAATTCGATGTGCAGGCGAAAGTCCCGGTATTCCTTTTTAGTCACGATATCGGCTGAACCATAGCGTCCCAAAGGCGCGGCAGGATCCTCCGATTTCAGCACCAACCCGCCGTCGACGGGATCGGCCACCAACGGCCATTTGATCGGCATGGACGACGCAAACCGCGGACCTTCCCAATAGGTCCACTTCGCGTGCAACATTTCGGCCGTACCGTCGAAAACGACTTCGGCATCAGGAAGAGGTTTTGCCCCGACGCCGACCTCGGCGGAAAGGGAGCACACGAAAGACACCAGCGCAAGACCGGTGAGGGTCGCAAACTTAACGGGTCGAAGGGAATTCGTCATGAGGAGTCAGGGTTGAAGACGCGCGAAGCCTGACGCGTTTCGCCGGTGGGGCGCCAGCGTTAAGTGACGGATTCAAGCCTCCGACGGGCGACGATTTTTCTTCAGCACGGGAGAACGCGTGTTGTTGCCTTGTTCTGGAAAACAAATGCGGCCCACGGCCTCGTCAAAGTCGGCGGCGCCGCTGATGATATCGATTTCCAGGCGCAGGTAATAGACAGGCACCGGACAGGGCATGCCCGCAGTCATGCGCACGGCGTCTTTTTCGGTCGTGACAATGCACTCCACCTTTTCGGCCAACGCCGTGCTGAAGATCTCGACAAAATCCTCGTAGGCGAAGCGGTAGTGATCGACGAACCGGCGGGCGAACCGGATGCGGCCCCCGAGGTCGGTCAAAAACTTTTCGAAACTCTCGGGCACCGCGATGCCGCTGAAGGCCCCGACCGACTTCCCCTTGAGGAACGTGAGCGGCTGACGTTCCTCGGAGTCGAAGCGTTGCAGGTACTGTGGCCGATGGGCGCACTCGATGAGGTCGACTCCCGGATTGTAGGTCTGGATGAGATCCTCCAATTCCCGGTCGCGCTGGCCATCGGACTTGGTCAGAAATACATAACTCGCCCGCTTCAGATGATGAATCGGCTCGCGGAGGATGCCGCGCGGGAGGGTGAATCCGTTGCCAAAGGGATTTGTCTTGTCGACCAGCAGCAGGTTGAGCCGGCCTTTCAATGGCAGGTACTGAAAACCGTCGTCGAGCACCAGCGTGTCACAGCCGAATCGCTTGATCGCGTAGGTGCCCGCCTTGACGCGGTTCTTGTCCACCAACACCAGCACACCGGGGAGATTGCGCGCCAGCATGTACGGTTCGTCGCCCGCCTCTTCACTGTCGAGTAACACCTGTTTGCCATCGCTCACGATGCGTGGCGGCGGCTCGGCCGTGTGGGACAGCCAGTACCACCACTTTTTCCAAAACGGCGGCCCCTTGCTCTTGTAACCCCGACTCAGGATCGCCACCTTCCGTCCGCGGTCGCGCAGGGCGCGCGCAAATTTTTCCACGACCGGCGTCTTGCCCGTGCCGCCGACGGTGAGGTTGCCGACCACGACCACCAGGCACCCGAGCGGTTGATCGTGCAGGATCCGTTTGCGATACAGCCACCAGCGCAGCTGAACCAGACCGCTGAAAATCCCGGAAAGTCCCTGCAAAAACCCCGCGAACACCGTCGCTCCGGCATCCTCACGCTTCCCCGTGATCACATCGATCACGTAAAGCTCGAAGTTGTTTAGCTTCTTTTTGAGCCAGTTTGCAGGCATTCAGCGGAACGGGATTGGCAATTGACGGATTCGGACTGCTCGGGGATTGGTGGTGGTTTCTCTATCTGCGCGACGGTCGATCCACGCAATCCACATCTACGCCAAACATTTTCTCCATGAGCTACAAACTGTTCATTCCCGGTCCCATCGCCGTCTCGGAAAAGACCCTGCAGGCCATGGCCCAGCCCATGATCGGCCACCGCAGCACGGACTTTGTTGCGCTCTACCAGTCCATCCAGCCAGACCTGCAGGCTCTGATGGAGACGCAGGACCCCGTGTACCTTTCGACGAGCAGCGCCTGGGGTGCGATGGAAGGGGCCCTGCGCAACGTGTGCCAGCGCAAGGTGCTGAACTGCATGAACGGCGCGTTTTCCGACAAATGGAATGACGTTGCCCTTCGCTGCGGTCTCCAGGCCACGGCGCTCAAGTTCGACTGGGGGCAACCCGTCGATCCCGAAGCGGTTCGCCGCGAGCTAGCGACGGGCGCCTACGACGCGATCACGATCATCCACAACGAGACCTCGTGCGGGTGCATGAGCGACCTGCCCGCGCTGATGGCAGTCGTGCGCTCGTTTCCTGAGGTGATCTCGATCGTCGATACTGTCAGCTCATTCACCGTCCTGCCCATTCCCAAGGACGCCCTCGGCATCGACATTCTCATCACGGGCTCGCAGAAGGCCCTTGCGATGCCGCCCGGCCTGGCGCTGTGCTCCGTTTCGAAACGTGCCCTGGAGCGGGCCGCGAAGGTTCCTAACCGCGGCTATTATTTCGACTTGCTCGAGTTTCAAAAGAATCACGAGAACGGCATGACCCCGAGCACGCCGGTGATCCCCTTGATCTACGCGCTCAAGTCGAAACTCGGCGACATCAAGGCCGAGGGCATCGCCAACCGCCACGCCCGCCACGCCCGGCTGAATAAAACCGTGCGTGACCACGTTCTTGCGAAGGGCTTCAAACTTTTCCCCAAGGAGGGTTACGGCTCGGTTTCGCTCAACTGCTTCGCGAACACCCTCAACGTCGACCTCGGGGCGCTGAACAAGATTCTCAAGAGCAAGCATGGCCTAGTGATCGACGGCGGCTACGGCAAGCTCAAGGGAAAGACCTTCCGCATCTCCAACATGGGCGACGAAACGGACGAAACAATCGCCGCCATGTTGAAGGCCTTTGACGCCGCCTTCGCGGAGGCGCCGCGGGCGGCCTAACACCTCGCCTCGCCAACGGCCGGTCTGCTTGCCCGCCGCCTCTGGAGTCTGCGACACGTAGCGTTGCCGCACAAGGGATCGGGGACCGTCGAGGCTACCTTTTCCGCTCGGCGGACGTGATCTCCACATCGCCGTTCTTGGCGACCCGCCACCGAAGATTCCAACCGGCGACCGTCATGCCATAGGAGCGGTCCGCATTGTCCTGGTAAGCGGGTTGATGATCGAGACGCAGCAGCGCCCTGAGAAGGGCTATCGTGCGCGGGCCGCGTTCACCGTCTTCCTGCAGAATGCACGCTTCGAGGTCCGGCGGAAATCGGATCGACAGCTCGGAGCGGTGGCTTGGCGCCTCCAACGCCCAGTCTGATCGCGCATTGGGCGGCGCTTCGCACCAAGGAAGATAGGGTTTCACGTCGAAGACCGGCGTGCCATCGACCGCGTCCACCCCTGCCACGCGCAGCCCGAGGCCGGGAGAGGGGTCGATTCCAAGCAATCGAACGAGGCTGAGGCCGAGTGGATTTGGGCGGTTGGGCGACCGCGACGCGAAGACACCCACGCGTTCGTTGCCCCCCAGCCTGGGCGGCCGCACGGTCGTGGCACCTGTCCATGGAGGATTCTTGTGAAAGTGAGTCACCAGCCAGACGTGCGAAAAGGCCTCCAACCCGCGCACCAGATCATCGCGATCGAACTCCGGGAGAAACTCCACCCTGCCCTCCGCCTCCGGCACAAGACCGCCCTGTCGTGGAACTCCGAATTTTTCCGCAAATGGCGTGCGCAAAAGCGCGACGGGGCGAAGGGTCAAGTCCATGGGACAGCCGGTCCGCTCTGCTCTCAGTCAACGGCGGCGGAGCACGCGAATGCGATGCGCCTCGCTGTCGCCGATATAGACCGAACCATCCGTATCCACGTACAATCCGTGCAACCGAGCGAGGGCGCACCGAAGAGGATCGCCGTCCGGGCCGTCGCCTTTCTCACCCGTGCCGGCAATGAGTTCCAAGCGTCCAGTCGTCGCGTCGACCAGGCGCACCGAATGACTCTCCGTGTCGGCCAGCCACACATTCCCTGCGGCGTCGAGGGCTATGCCTTTCGGTCCACTCAAGGTCGCTTCCCGGGCGGGACCGCCATTACCGGTGAAGCCTTTTTCCCCCGTTCCGGCTACGTGGTGAATCGTCCTCTTCTCCAGATCGAAGCGGAACACCTGGTTGCCTTCGCGCGTGGCGAGCCAGAGGTTGCCCTGCCGGTCAAAATCCAACGAACGCGGACCACGCAACGGCGTTCCCTTAATCGGTGCTCCGTCCGGTGTGTCGCCCGGTCGGCCCGTTCCGGCAAAGGCCGAGATGACGCCCGTGCGGGGATCGAGTCGGCGGATCACGTGGTTGCCGATGTCGCAGATATAAAGAAGGCCGTCGGGTCCGAACTGAATGCTATGCGGAGAGCTCAGGCGCGCAGTCATGGCGGGACCGCCGTCGCCGTCGTACCCTCGCTGTCCCGTACCGGCCACGGTGGTGACGATGCCGGTGCGGGCGTCGATGCGACGGATCGCGTGGTTGGCCATGTCGGCCACGTAAAGATTTCCCTCGGCGTCGAAGCGAATCTCATGCGGGAGGTTGAACGACGCTTCGAGCGCCGGTCCGCCATCGCCGGTGTATCCCCGTTCACCGGAACCTGCGACGGTGCGAATCGCGCCGTCAGCATCGATCTTGCGGATACGCTGGCCCGAATATTCGCAAAACCACAAAGCGCCGTCCGGACCGCGCACGACCCCGAAAGGGTTGTTGATTTGTGCCTGCGTGGCGGGGCCGCCGTCTCCCGAAAATCCGGCGACACCGGTACCCGCGACCGTTTCGATCGTCCACTCGGCCGCAAACGTGATCGAGGCAACCATGGTGAAAAGCGCGAAAGGCAACAGGGGCTTCATGGCACCATCGGTACCACCGCGCGGCGCAAAGTTAAGGAGCAAATCCACCTTTCCCGCGCAAATCCCAAAGTGGTCGCTTTACAGCGTCCGCCGCGACGGCAGGTTGGCCGCATGAAGATCGGTTTTCTTGGCTCGGGCAGTGTGGCGAAAACACTCGCGGCCGCCTTTGCCGGCGGCGGACACGAAGTACGCGTGAGCAGTCGGACTCCGGAGAGCGAAACCCTCGGCGCATGGGCGCAATCGGCCGGTCCCCGCATCGAGGTTACATCGTTTCGCGAAGCCGCACGCTTTGGGGAGCTGGTGATTCCCGCCGTGCAACCGTGGACGATTCTCGCTCCGCTGCTCGAATCCGTGGGCACGGATGCACTTGCCGGCAAGATGGTGATCGATCTGGGCAACGCGGTGGATTGGAGCGTGCGCCCCCCGCAACTCGCCCTGCCTGGCAGTTCGCTGGGCGAACAGGTGCAGGCTTGGCTTCCGCACAGTCGCGTGGTGAAGACCCTGAACATGATCGCCGCGGCGCGCATGGCGGATCCGTCGTATGCCGACGGGATCCCCACCCTGCTCATGGCGGGCAACGATGCCGCCGCCAAAACGACGGTGCGCGATCTTTTGCGTGAGCTCGGATGGACCGACATCATCGACCTGGGCGATATTCGCCAGAGCCGCCTGCTCGAGAGTTTCATGCTTACCTGCCTCTTCGCCGAGTTTGCCACCAAGGCGCGCGGTACCGCATTCTCGCTGCTGCGAAGCTAGCAGCCCGTCGCTACGGTGTGCCGAGGTAAAAACTCGTCATGGGCGAATGGGGGTACCCCTGCACGCGCAGCCCGACGTCGATGCGGTAAAGGGGATCCTGCATCAGGGTGATCCGACGATCTCGCGCAGGGATGGTGGTGATGTAGATCCGAATTTCGTTGCCCACGACTGTGACGATTTCCTCGCGCCAGTCGCCGACGATGTCGCCTATAAACATCAGGGACCTTCGTGTCCGCCCTGCAGCGGACGTACCCACCACGTGTTTTCGCGATCCACCGGAGCCGACGTATCCACAAAGTCAGTCGTTTGGCGCAAGGGCGCCTCGTTGAGCTTCACCGGCGGCGCTCCGTCAGACGATCGATAGAGATTGAATGCGAGATCGGCCGGGTCGGATTTCACCAATCGCCAACCGAGATAGACTTCGCCGGGCTTGGTCGCGACCTTTCACCACGCCTGGGCCACGCGCGCCTCCTTCGCACCATCGCCCCAGTGGCGGACGTTGTGCTTGGTGCCGAGGCCCTTGAAACGGCCGAGGTGGTAGGAGTCGACCTCCTGCGTGTGCCGCATCATGGCCTCCTCCATGCTAAAAATGTCGGCGCGGCCGGTGCGCAGGAAGCTGTACCACAGCCAGAGATCGGGCATGAGCTCGGTGTTCGCACACGCAAAGCCGCCCACGTCATAGCGCCATTCGCGCCGGGTCGGATCGTAAGTGTGCATGACGTCACCAAAATCCCAATACCCGTACCAGCGGCGCTGCTCCACCTGCCCCCGATATTAGGCAAAAGTCAGGTCGAGTTGCTCCTCGAGCCACCTTTTCGCGGGCGTGCTGCGATCCGGAAGGCTCCAGACGCCGAACGCCTTCACCGCATGGTAGTGCTCCGGAGCGCATACGAGGAGCGGGGTCTCGTTGGTCAGCCGCGCCAGCTCAAGAAGCGCGGCGTTGGGTGGCACGGAAGCAAAGGGCTGCAAGACCAGTTCGATCGTGCGGGCGATGCCGGTCGCGGTGCTGAATCCCGGCCCGATGTCCTCTTCATGCCGAGGGCAAGACCGCCGCTGGCGTCGCCGACGGAGGCCAGCCCGAGCAAACGGGTGCCGCCAGCCACCTCGATCCATGCACTGTGGCTTCCCGTGCGCTTCTCGATCAGAAAACCGTCCGCCTGCACCTGCGAGAGCTTGAAGTCGTTCCACACCGGCAGCTGGGCCACGAGGTTGCTGCCACGCAGATCCGCCAAGGCCGGCACCCTTTCGCCCGCAATCTGTCGGGCGTAAATCTCCGCCCCCGGGCTTAGGTTTCCGGAAATCCACCGGATGGGTTCGGCGAAAACGCCGGTGCGTTCGCCCGCGAGGCGGACATGGCGGTTGTGCACCTCCTCGTGCATCGGCACTGCGAAGCGAAGACCGAGACCCTTGATGAAATCGTGTTCCTGGTCGCCGTCGATGCGAACAGTCCGCATGCCGGCGAGAGGTTGTTGATCGACGAAGGCGCTTGTGCGGCTAGCGTCCGGCCGGACCGACCGCCTGGGCGGACTCGACGGCTCGCGCCACTGCCCGGAGCAGATGTGAGGGCGGAAAGGGTTTGGGGAGAAACTCGACCACGCCGAGGCGTTCGAACTCCGCACGAAGGTCCGTCTGGCTCTCTCCGCTCGCGACGATGAAGCCGACCTTAAGGTACTTGAGCACCCGCAGCGCGCGCAAAAGCGCGAGTCCGCCCATGCCGGGCATGTGCATGTTGGTGAGAACCACCCGCACCGTGTCCGCATGTTGAAGAAAAAGGCTCAATGCATCTTCCCCGCAGGTCGCTGGCAGAACCCGGTAACGGTTTGCCTCGAGAAGACGGACGGTGACCTTCCGCACATCGTCTTCGTCGTCAACCACCAGCACGAGTTCGTCGTTTCCGGCCGGGAAAGGCCCTACGGACGCCGAGGAGAACGGGGGTGCTGATTCCGTCGATGCCGGCAGGTGAATCCGGAACGTTGTGCCTTTGCCCAACTTGCTGGCAACGGTGACAAATCCATGGTGGCTCTTCACGATGCCCAGCACCGAGGACAACCCCAGTCCGGTGCCCTTTCCAGCCTCTTTGGTGGTGAAGAAAGGATCGAATATACAATCGATGATCGCGGGGGCGATGCCCTCGCCGGTATCCGAAACCGACAGGACCACATACCATCCCGGTCGCACGGCAGGCTGCGTCTGAGCCTCTGCTTCACCCAGCAACACGTTCTCTGCGGCCACGGTCAAAGTCCCGCCGGCGGGCATGGCATCGCGGGCGTTGACGCCCAGGTTCATCAAGACTTGGTGCAGCTGGGTCGCATCCACCACGATGTTCAGCAGGTCCTTGGGCAGTGAAATCCGCAGGTTGATGTTGCGTGGAAACGTAGCCCGGATGAGTCCGCCCAATTCTTCCACCACGACGCCCGGCTTGAGCGCGGAGCGGGTGCCTTCGACCCCGCGGCTGAACGTGAGAAGCTGCGTGATCATCCGTGCTCCCCGCTCCGCCCCGCGTTCGACCGTGTCCAGCATCTCCCGGTCACGCGCCTCCGTGGTGCGCGACTTCACCAGGCCAGCCGCCATGAGCATCGAGCCGAGGATATTGTTGAGGTCATGGGAAATGCCACTCGTGAGGGATCCGATCACCTCCATGCGCTGGGCTCGGAGAAACCGCTCCTCCATGCGGTGACGCTCCGAGACGTCCTCGGCCACGCCGACTACGCGGTAGACCTCACCCTCGGCATTCCGGACCGGAAAGGCCTTGTCATGTATCCATCGAATGGATCCATCGACATGCACGATTCGGTAGTCGAGATCGTAGCCCCCGTCGGGATGCGTGACGAAGCCACGCTCGGTTCCGGTCCGGTCGTCGGGGTGAACGGCCTCGAGCCACAACCCGGGACGAGCCAGCAGTTCCGCACAGGAAACGCCCCAGATTCGCGAGAAAGCCGGGCTGACGTAGAGGAATTGCCGACGCCCGACGTCCGCGATCCAGAAGACTTCCTGAATGTTCTCCGCGAGCTGGCGAAAACGTCCCTCGCTTTCCGCGAGGGCGTCGTTCGCACGTCGATGCTCACGATGCAACCGCCCCTGTTCCAAGGCGTGCTTCACCGCCGGGCCGAGCCGCCCGAGGCGATCCTTGAGCAGATAATCGGACGCCCCTTCGCGCATGGCCTGGACGGCGGTCTCTTCGCCAATGGTGCCCGAAACGATGATGAACGGAAGGTCGAGCCCGGACGTGTGCAGCAGCGCGAGTGCCTCCAACCCGGTAAATTGCGGAAGCGAATAGTCGGAGAGGACGAGGTCCCACCCTGCGTGCAAATGCCGTTTGAAGTCGGCGGCGTTCTCCACGCGTTCAACGACCGGTTCGAACCCGGCGCGGCGGAGTGCAAGCACGAGCAACTCCGCATCACTCGGGTTATCCTCGACGATCAGTGCGCGAAGCGGTTGGGCCATGGCGGTACTACTCCTCGACTTTCGGTGGTTGGTTGAGCAGGAGCCAATAGAGACCAAGATCGCCGACTGCCGCGGCAAAGCGGTCGAAGTTCACCGGCTTCACAATGTAGCTGTTGACACCCAGCTGGTAACTCTCGACCACGTCGCGCTGTTCCTTCGAGGACGTGAGTACGACCACGGGTATCACCTTGGTGCGAGGGTCTCCCTTGATCCGGCGCAGAACCTCCAGGCCGTCAACTTTGGGCAGCTTGAGATCCAGAAGAATAACGTTGGGCCCGTCGGACATGCGTCGGCTGGCAAAGGCTCCTTCACAAAAAGTGAAATCCAGCGCCTCGGCGCCGTCCCGCGCGACATGAATGCGATTGGCAAGCTTCGCCTTGCGCAGGGCACGCAACGCGAGTTCGAGGTCCTGGGGATTGTCCTCCACCAGGAGAAGTTCGACGGCATTCGGTTCGGTGGTCATGGAGTCGTAGTCTCACCCAGGGTGAATTGGAAGGTCGCGCCCTTGTCCGGTTCGGAATCGGCCCAGATCCTTCCGCCGTGCCGGTGCACGATGCGCTGGACGATGGCCAGGCCGACGCCCGTGCCGTCGTAATCTTCGATCCGGTGCAGGCGCTGAAACACGCCGAACAGCTTGTCCGCGTATTTCATGTCGAAACCGACGCCGTTGTCGCGGACTCGAAAAATGACATGCCCGTTGATCTGCGCCCCTTCGACTTCGATGAGCGGACGTTCCCGTCGCTGCGTGTACTTGAGAGCGTTGGAGAGCAGGTTCAACCACACCTGTTTGAGCAGAGCCGGATCGCCCGGGCTCTTCGGCAGGGGCCCGAGCCGAAAATCAACCTGACGGTCGTTCCATGGCGCCCCCAACTCCCCGGCCGCCGAACGGACGAGCCGGAAGGTGTCGACCTCACCCAAACGCAAGGGATGCCGATTGAGGCGGGAAAATGCGAGAAGGTCGTCGATCAACTTGCCCATGCGCTGGGCCGAATACCGGATCGTGTGCAATTGTCGCCGCCCCTCCTCTGGCAGCAGCTCTCCGTAGTCCTC
Source organism: Opitutales bacterium (assembly GCA_038212175.1). Classification (GTDB taxonomy): domain Bacteria; phylum Verrucomicrobiota; class Verrucomicrobiia; order Opitutales; family Opitutaceae; genus CAMAXB01. The sequence goes on from JBBQUU010000012.1 coordinate 24,652, forward strand.
CAGCACAGCCTGGGAAAATCCATCGACCGCGCGGAGGGGAGCCCGTAAGTCATGGGAAACCGAATACGAAAAAGCCTCCAGTTCACGATTGGCCGCCTCGAGCTGGGCGGTGCGCTCTGCCACCCGCCGTTCAAGTTCGCCATTCAGCCGCTGGATTGTCTCCTCGGCCTTTTTTCGCTCCGTGATGTCGGCGCGGATCGCGACGTACTGGCGCGGTTTGCCATCGTCGTTGACAAAGGGCACGATCGTCGTGTCGACCCAGTAAAACGTACCGTCCTTCGCCCGGTTCTTGATTTCGCCATGCCAGACTTTGCCGCGGGCAATGGTCGTCCAGAGTTCCCTGATGAACTCCTTCGAATGATGCCCGGAGTTGATGATCCGATGATCCTGCCCAAGGAGCTCGTCGCGTGAATACTTGGAGATCGCGCAAAACTTGTCGTTGACGTAGGTGATGCGCCCCTGTGGATCCGTGATCGCCACGATCGCGTGCTCGTCGAGCGCCGATTTCAGGTCATCGACCTCGCGGAGCGAGTCCTTCAGTTGTTGATCCGTGCGCATCGGTGGGTGGGACGTGGATTGTCGCCCGCGGTCAACCTTCGAGTGCAGCGTCGGGTGCGGAACCCGCGGGCCCCAGGAGCACCCAGCGCTGCTGGAGCCGGGAGGCCACCTTGCAAAAGGTGTCAAAGCTCACGGGTTTGATCAGATAGTTCGCCGCGCCGAGACGCGCGCATTCGATGATGTTCCGATCTTGTCGCGACCCGGTCAAAATCACCACGGGCAGTGATCGCGTGCGTTCATCCTCACGCAAGCGCCGAAGCACCTCCAGGCCGGAGATGCCGGGAAGCATGAGATCGAGCAGCACGAGTTGCGGGAGATCGCGGGCGCGCTTCCTCGCGTGCCGCCCGGTGGCGAAGAGGTACTCGAGCGCCTCTGCACCGTCCCGCATCACCCGGACAGGGTTGGCAAACCGTGCCAGTTTGAAGGCGCGCAACGTCAGCTCGACATCCGCGGCGCTATCTTCGACCAGCAACACCTCGCCCAACCCACGGCCGCCCGGTTTGCCTTTCGGGCCACCGGAGCCACGTCCCGTCACGTCCGCCGTCGACAGGAGCGAATCGACCGAAACCTGCAGCGCCTTGGCCAGGTTTGCGATGCTCCGCAGCGTCACATTGCGGCCACCGCGCTCGATGTCCGCAATATAGGTGCGATGCAGGTCAGCCCTCCACGCCAATTCCTCCTGGGTAATACCCAACTGTTTCCGGTGCTTCCGGATCGTTGTGCCCAAGTGGGTCTGAAGAGCCTCATCATCCTTCGAAAGGTCAGTTTTTTTCGCCACTGTGTTTCACCTCAGTGTATCATCCACGACAATAGACTATCAGTGACATGTGTCCGTACCGAGATATCTCGGAGCCCAGCTTTGGATCCATTCGCGAGACCCCCTGCATTGAATCGGCCACTACGTCCACGATCAAGGGTTTCAAATATGAAGGTATTGACCGGCCTAAGGCCGCTGGGTTCCGAGAATCCGTTGGCTCCGAGATTATCCTTTCCGACACCCCGCAGGGCCTTTTTGCTCGTCGTTCCCACTCCCGCATGACCTCCGCCGAGATTCGCCAGTCCTTCCTCGATTTCTTTGCCCGCCAGGGCCACACGATCGTCCCATCGTCGTCGTTGCTGCCAGACTCCCCCGGGCTGCTCTTCACCAACGCCGGCATGAACCAGTTCGTGCCGATCTTCCTCGGTGACCGGGCTCCCGACGTCTCAGCGTGGGCCGGGGTAAAACCCTCACGGGACACGCGCGCAGCCGATACGCAGAAATGCATCCGCGCCGGCGGCAAGCACAACGACCTCGAAGATGTGGGCTTCGACACCTATCACCACACGCTTTTCGAGATGCTGGGCAACTGGTCATTCGGCGACTATTTCAAGAAGGAATCGCTTACCTGGGGCTGGGAGTTGCTGACCAAGGTCTGGGGCATGCCCCCCAAGCGTCTCTTCGCGACGGTCTATGCACCGAACAAAGCCAAGGGCGACCCGGCCGACTTCGATCAGGAAGCGTATGATATCTGGGCAGGCATTTTTCGCGAGGCCGGACTCGACCCAGACGTCCACATCGTCCACGGCAACAAAAAGGACAATTTCTGGATGATGGGCGACACCGGTCCCTGCGGCCCGTGCTCCGAAATCCATTTCAATCTTCTCGAATCGGACGACGAGGCCGCCGGCCGCGCACTCGTTAATGCCAGCTCACCGCGTTGCATCGAGATCTGGAACCACGTTTTCATTCAATTCAACGCGAACGCCGATGGCACCTTCTCTCCTCTCGCCGCGAAGCACGTCGACACCGGAATGGGTTTCGAGCGCGTCGCCGGCATTCACGCGACGACGAAGGGCTTCAAGGATTTTTCCGCCGAACCGTCCAACTACGAGGCCGACGTCTTCGCTCCGCTTTTCCAAAAAATCGCTGAACTCTCAGGCAAGGCCTACGCGCGCACCGTGCCGGCGAAGCGCGAGGGCCTGAGCGGGCAGGAGAACACCGACATCGCCTTCCGCGTGCTCGCCGACCACGCCCGCACTATCAGCTGCGCCATCGCCGACGGCATTCTGCCCGGCAATGAAGGGCGCAACTATGTCATTCGGCGCATCCTCCGCCGCGGGATTCTCTACGGAAAGAAGCTTGGCTTGAAAACGGGTTTCTTCGAGCAGCTCATTGCGCCCGTCGTCGCATCGCTCGGGTCTGTATTCCCGGAGCTGTTACAACAGCAGGACATGATCCGGCGGGTGATTCGTAGTGAAGAGGAAAGTTTTGGACGCACACTGGATCGCGGGCTCGCTCTGTTCGATAAGTCTTATGAGGCGAATAGGGCGAATGCCGCCTATTCTGCCATCCCTGGTGCGCTTGCCTTCGAACTCTACGACACCTACGGATTTCCGCTCGACATGACCCAACTGCTCGCTACGGAGCGCGGGCTTACGGTCGACACCGCCGAGTTCGAGCGCCTCATGGGCCAGCAGCGCGAACGCGCGCGCGCCTCGCAGAAAAAGGAGGTCATTGTAGCGGCAACTGAGGGTGAAAGCGTTGACCTGAATCCGACCAAATTCGTCGGATACGACCCAACGGAGGCAACCGCCAAGCTCATCGACATCGTCAAGACCGAGAAAGACACGTACTTCGTCTTTGATCGCACGCCTTGCTACGCGGAAATGGGCGGTCAGGCCGGTGACACGGGAACCGCGACAATTGACGGTTCCCTGTTCCCGATCAGCGACACGATCAAGGACAAGTCGGGAAGGTTCCTGCACCAACTCGATGCCAACGTAAAAGTTCAACTTCCCGCCTTGAACTCGGCGGCGACTATTAACGTAACCGTAGATCGCCGCCGCGCCATTTCCCGTCATCACAGCGCGGCCCATTTGATCCATTGGGCCTTGCGTAAAGTCCTAGGAACCCACGTCCGCCAGGCCGGCACCTCCAAGACGGCCGAACGCATGCGCTTTGATTTTTCGCACTTCGAGGGCATGACCCCGGGGCAGCTCCGCGAGGTCGAGCGTCTCGTCAACGACAAGGTCATCGATAACGCCAAGGTCGAGGCCTACGAAACGGACTTCGACAAGAAGCCGGAGGGCACCCTCGCCTTCTTCGGTGACAAGTACGGTTCGCGCGTGCGCGTCGTCGACATGGGCGGGTACAGTCGCGAGCTGTGCGGCGGCACCCACGTGTCCACCACCGGGGAAATCGGTCTGATCAAGATCGTTGCAGAAATGGCCATCGCCGCCGGCACGCGTCGCATCGAAGCGGTGGCGGGCCAGGCTGCCTTCGATTTCGTTGCCACGCGTGAGGCCGCGCTTTCTGCGGTCGGCTCGCTGCTATCGGCTGGTCCCAACGACGTCGCGAAAAAACTTGAGACCCTGCTCGCCCACCAGAAGGAACTGGAGAAGAAGCTACGAGCGATTGAACAAAAGGCCTCCGCCAGCCTCGCCGTCGACCTCGCGGCGGGTGCCGTCGAAAAAGACGGACTTCGAATCGTCTCGGCTGCGGTCTCCGTATCCGAGCCCGAAGCACTGCGTTCGCTGGGCTCCCAGGTGCTCGCAAAACTGGGTGAGGGGGTCGTTACGCTGGGTGCGGCTTTTGGCGAAAAGACCAGTCTTGTCGCCTTCTGCTCACCCGCCGCCATCAAGGCCGGTTTCCAAGCCGGCAAGCTGATTGGCGACATTGCCGCGCAACTCGGAGGCAAAGGTGGCGGCAAACCGGACTTCGCCATGGGCGGAGGCAAGGACACCGCCAAACTCGAAAGCGTCATGGCCGCACGACGCTGACCGGCTCAAGTCCACGGACCAAGGTTGCCTCCTTCACGGATCCGACCATGCTTCAACCCATGAACCTCCGCGACATCGGCGACGAAATCGCTCGCCAAGCCGACGACTTCCTCGCCGGTGCCTCCAACCGCGCCGAAGCCCGCGCCGGGGTCTACGAATTGATCAACGCCGACTATTTCGCTCTTACGCCGGCGGAACGAAAGACGGTCGCCGAGGGTGTGATGGCGATCCTCGATGAGGAAGGCTTTTTCGAGGAACCGGCCGGCGGCGGCGCCTCCGACGCAGATGACGGCATAATGGAGGAGGACTGATCATCATGGTCAACTTCACCCACCCGGACCTCACGCTGCATCCGCCGCGCAGTCCACGCGTGCGCCTCGGCGATTTCGTTCACCTTCCCCGCCTGCTCGACAAGACCCGGGCGGTCGCGGCTGGACGCGCGGGTGAATACATTTTCCCCTGTGCACTCGATCAGCGTTTCTTCGCCTTTACTGGGATAGCGCCCGAGGCGTTTCTCGCCGCCGTGAAATCCGGTCGCTCCGACAGCGAGATGCTGGCCTGGGTTCGCGAGCACCTTGCTCCCAAACGATTGCCCCACGAGATCCGCGCGTGGTCCGACTGGCTGGAGAACCTCGCGCCGGGAGACGTCAAGCGGCACGCGCACTTCGGAGAAGAGATCGAGAAACTCGCGCCGGCGCGCGATGACATCGTGACCACGTTCGACCGGCTCGAACTGGATGACTTTGTGAGTTTCGGCGGACGCGGATGAGCACCTCGGACGCCTCGACAGTCACTCCGCCGCCCGTGTGGCACGCCATACTGGCCTTTGACTTCTCCAATCGACTGGCTGTCCGCCATCGCGACGGACGCTACCAACCCTGTTTACTGGACAAGGATCCCTCAATCGTCCGCAACGAACTCGAGCGTGTCTTTCCTGAACACACCGCGCCCTCCGAGCGCTTCACGGTGGCAACAGCCGAGGGTGTGATCGAAACCCACCTCGTTCAGATCGACGGCCCGCCCACCGATTCGACGGTCGAATTTGCCACCATCGATCATCTCAGCGGCCCAAACACCGCGATCAGCACGGCGCTGCGAGCTTTGCTCGGCGGGCTGGAGCCGCGTCTGCACACCATTCCTTACCTCCACCTCGATGCGACGGATTTCATCTACAAGTTTCGCCCGGAGAAGGAACGCAACACAGGCATCTACGCGCTCGATTCGACCGCCAGCGTGTTGTACCAGTCGAAGCTGTGCGCCGCCATTAAGGAGCGAGCCCGGGCCCAGGAACGCACCGCCGGTCAGCCGGTGACCCTCAACTTCGGGGCGGTCGAGTACGTCATCCCCAGCCACTTTGGTTTCTGTCTCGGCGTGAAGAACGCCATCGAACGGGCGTACGAGACGCTAGCGGCCAATCCCGGCCGCCGGGTCTTCATGTTGTCGGAACTCATTCACAACCCTTTCGTCAATGCTGACCTGCTCCAGCGCGGGCTGCGGTATCTGCAGACCGACAAGGGCGCGCCCTACACGGTGGACGGCAAGACCTGGAGCGAGAACGACGGAGCTTCGGCGCGCCTGTTGTGGGACACGCTCACTCCGGAGGATATTGTCATCATCCCTGCCTTCGGCGCCACTGACGAGGACAAGGCCCGCCTCGTGCGCAAAGGCATCGCGGTGTGCGCCTACGATGCGACCTGCATGCTGGTGGAGAAAGTCTGGAAGGCGGCGCGGGCGTATGGGCGCTCAGGATACACGGTGGTCATCCACGGCAAGGCGGAGCACGAGGAGACCAAGGCCACGTTCTCCAACACCCGCCGCCACGCGCCGGCGGTGATCGTTCGCAACCTCGACGAAGTGCGGGCGTTGGGCGAAATCATCGCCAGCGATGATCCGCGAATTCGCGCCCGTTTCTTCGATCTCTTTGCCGGAAAGCACACGCCGGGTTTTGACGTTGATCGCGACCTTGAACGGGTGGCGGTCGTGAATCAGACCACGCTGCTGATGAATGAAACGCTCGAAATCGTCGAGCACCTGAAATCCGTTTTTCGCACTCGCCACGGTGCCGACGGAGACAGCCGTGTGGGCGGCGGCGCGCGCCGGGATACCTTGTGCTACGCGACGCAGGTCAATCAGGACGCCCTGACGCGCGCGCTTGAGGAACCGCTCGATGCGGCTTTCGTGATCGGCGGCAAGAATTCGTCGAACACCTATCAGTTGTACCGACTTTGCGAACATCGGCTGCCAGGCCGTGCCTTCTTCATCCAGAGCGAGGTGAGCATCCGTTCGCGCGATGAGGTCGAGCACTATGTATTTCCTGCGCACGGTCCCGGGGGCGGTCACGGCGGACATTCGGAAGTCCATGCACTCTGGCCGGGAGATCTGGCGCCCAAACGGGTGTTGATCACCGGCGGAGCATCGTGTCCCGATGGACTGATTCAGCAGGTCATTGCCCGGATCAACGCGCTTTGGCCGCCGGAACAGTTAAGAAGGATCGACGACGTACTGGCGGACCTTGCAACGCCTTGACCTGCCACCAAATGCCGCAGACGGCCCTTGGGTGAAGAGATTGCCGCTGCGACCGTCGGATCGCCGCCCCGTCAAAACCGGGTGATCATGCCGAAGCGGAAGCCCGCGCCTTTGCCGAGATCGACATCGGCCGTGCGTCCACTCAACGACTGCTCGTAGGCTCCCAGCGTGTGATAAGTTGCGCCTGCGAAGAAGCCGGTCCGTGGCGTAAGCCAGTATTCCGCCGTGAGCTCTCCATAAAAACCGGTGCTGAACTCAGTCTGGTCGCGCTCTTCGTTGGCGGCGATTGTGATGTCCGGGTTGGGTGTGCGCAGGATCTCTTCGACGCGATACGTGGTTCCGACATAGGCCCCGGCGAAGCCCGCACTGGCAAAAAGCGCAAAGCGATCTGTCACCCGTGCGCGAAGGTGTGGGCCCACGCGGACGAGATAGTAGGATCCCTTGATTTGCCAGAAGCCATCAATCTCGGCTCCGCCAGCCAAAGCGGTCTCGGTCCGTGAAACCGGCGTTTCACCCAAGGGTATAGTGGTCTCCAACCCGCCGGGGGAAACCACTTGGCCGCTTCCGTTCACCAGATCCGTGAACGAGGGGCCGCTGTAGGGCGAGCTGGGAGCCGTCAGGCCGTTGAGGGAATAGAAATCAGTCAACGTATTGAGCGTGGCGGTGATGGTGCCCCGCGATTTGCTATTAATGTCGGTCAAACCGACCATCGCTCCCACCCCCCACTCGACACGTCCACCGGCGAAACGTCCAAGACGGCGGGCCAGGCTCAGCTCCAAGCCTCCGGCGGCGTCACCCTCGGCTTCAGCCGTGGCGCCCTCACTCGTGGCGCTGAAAATGCTCATTCCCACGCGGCCGTCGCCGGTGAGCTGATCCGCATTGGCGTAGCCCCATGAACGGGTCCGACCGGGCGTGTAGCTGAGGAAGTCTCCGACCACGGTTGTGACCCCGTCGGAGTCAGTCACCGTAATTTCATACCGCCCACCCGGCGTGCTGATGACGTCGCCGTTCTGGACCCCGCCCGCCCGTTCGTTGAGCCGGGGGGCGTCCGTGATGACGGCACCATTGTCGTAGACTCGCCCGGCGGAAGTCTGGCCAAGCGGGTCGACGGTCCGTTGGGCGGGCAATTGCCCGAGGCGTCCGAACTTCACGTCACCGCCCGACGACGATGCCCGTAACCCGGCCGTGACTGTCCAGAGGCTTTCCCGTAGAGCGAACTGCATCGGAATACCGGATTGGCCGAAACTGACGGCGGTGGGAAGGGCGAGGCCGAGGGAAGCGATCAGGACGTGGTGGGACTTCATAAAGCAAAGGCTGTGTGACGCGACGAAACGGCAAAGGTTGCCCACAATTTCTTGCCGAAAGCAACGGAAGAAAAGCTCTGGCAGACAATACGGTCGAATGGCTGGAGTCAGCTCGACGACCGGAGCGTGTTCCAAGCGATAATGCCCGGCCGAGGGCAGATCAATCCATCATCCCGCCGCAGCTGATGCTGCCCTCGCCAAATCCGCCTTACTCGTTGAACTCGTCGAATTTTCGGGCCTCATCCTCGCTCCTAAGGGCAGCGGCGGCCACGGGATCCACGGCAGCTTCGCGCTCGCGAAGGCGCCTCTCGCTGGCGCGAAGGTCCTCCTCGCGCTGCTCCAGCTCGGTCTCCTTCTCCTGCTGAGCCTGAACCTTCTCAAACAACCGGCTCTCGCTCTCGTCGAGGAACAGTTCGCGCTCCTTGAGGGACTCCCGGGCCTCGCGCAGGGATTCTTCCTGCCGTTCGAGTTCCTCCTTCAAATGCACAAGAGCTTCTTTCTCGGCCCCGGTAATCTCGGCGCGAACCGGTGAGTCCAGCCGTGAGGCGGCCACGAGCTTCTCCCGCGCGAGGAGCACCGCCTCCATCTCGGCCATTTCGCGTTCGCGTTCTGAGCAGCGCGATTCGAGCTCGAGCACCACGCGCTCGCGTTCCGCAAGCTTCATTTCGAGTTGCCGAAGCGATTTTTCCAGTTCCGTGGCCTGGGTTTGGTCGATGGTGGCGGAGTCGCCCCAAGTCGACCGGGTCACGGCGACAATGTCATGAATCTGTTTCCGCGCCTCCGCAGAGGCCTCGGAAATCTCAAACGGAGAACGCGAGGGCGACGCCGGACGACGACGCGGGAGGGAAAGCTTGGGGATCCCGGGACGAGCCCCGGGAAAGCGAATGACTCCAGACGGTCTTGGGCTCTCAGCCATGTTTACTTCCTGAACCAGCGTGTGATTGAGCCGAACAGGCCCTTGCGTGTCGCCGGGGGTTCATCGGGTACTGTTGCCTGTGGCCGATAGGGCGTCAAGAGCCGGACCACCACACCTTCGATCACCGGATCGTTAATCACCTGCACCAAGCGGCGGAGTTCGACCCCGGAAGCGAGCTGGGCCTTAAGGGCGTCACGGCTCTCAGTAAGAACCATCGACAGTTCCCGGACGCGCATCGTCAGTTCCGCCGGAAGCGGCCCGCCGGCCTGCGCAACCGCAGCACGCTGATCGAGTGGAAGTTCGCGGACCGCCTGCGCGGCCGCTTCGATCAAGTGCAGGCCTCGGGAGCCGGGCCGGAAAGGCAGGAACCGGGCTATGGCCTGTTCGTCGACATGCGAAAGCGCGTTCAACAGGGTCCGGAAGTCGCCACCGACGATCACGCTTTGCGACATGTTTTGAGCAAAGACGGCAAACTCGGAGAGGGTCGTGAGTTTCTCCAAGCGACAAAACTCGCGGGTGTCAGCCGAGAGGGTGCAGTACTTGATCGGGAAGTCTTCGGGAATGCCGAGCTTGGCGAGATTCTTCAGCACCGGGTTGTCACGGCTCGCCGCTTCCGCCGTCTGTTCAAGCATTTCACCGAAGGGATCGTCGAACGCGAGGGTGTCGCGCAAGATCCCTGTCAGCTGGTCCAGGCGCTCCCCGGGCTGATTCTTCAGGGCGAGCAGCTCAACGACCTCTTCGTGGCTCAAGTCGATGTATTTGGCCGGCGTCTCGTCCGCCCCCTTGATCGGCCAGTCCGGGCCGTCAAGGTTCTGCGCCAGACTGCTGAGCGAGGTGTCGACCATGATCGAGGTGGCAAAGGCCGTGCGGACTTCGTCCCATTCCTTGGATGTAGTGGAGGCGGGCATGGTGAGTTTGGTTGAGAGGTAGGTTAACCGGCGATGACATCGCCCTGACGGACAAGTTCGGTGGCGACCTGGCGGTAATCGTTGACCACGTTGTCTTGCGAACGTTCGTCGGCGCCATCCTGGCCGACGAGATTGACCGGGAGGCCAAGCGTCACGGCCCGGCGCACGACCATCGCGTCGCGTACCTGCGTGTTAAAAATCTTGGCTGCGGCGCCCACACGTTTGGCCGTCTTGAACTGGTTCAGACGAAGTTGCATGCGCATCTTGGGCACCTCGATATCGACGCCGGTCTTGATCGAATTGAAAATAATACCCTGAACTTGGGCCGGAACACCCATCGAGACCTTGCGGAAGCTCGCTGAGAGCTGATGAAACTTGCCCAGCTTCTCTACCAGCAGCGTGAAGCCGATGAGACTCAGTGCATCCGGATTGGAGGGCACATAGATCTCGTTGGCGCAAAAGATGCCGCATTGTGACGCGCGCAAGATATTGGGCGGGCAGTCGAAAAAGATAAAATCGTAGTTGGCCTCGACCGCAGAGAGCTGCTCTTGGAACACCACATAATGAGGACGTTTGGGGTCGCCGGTGTACTCATTTTCCAAATCGACGAGATTAAAGGTCGTCGGCAGCAGATCCAACCCGGGAAGCAATTTCTCCCCGGCCTTTCCCTCAAGGCAGTCCTTCAGGATGATATCTTTTACCTTGGCCGTACCTGGCTCGAAAATCGAGAAGACGGCGCCCTCACCACTGGCATTTATCTTGTTCCAGCGATCAAGGCGAAGCAGCCAGATGCTCGCGTTCGATTGCGTGTCGAAATCGCAAAGCAAGACCCGCTTTCCCGACTTGGCGAGAGAGGCAGCAGTGTTGACGAGCAGGGAGGTCTTCCCCACCCCGCCCTTGTAGTTGATGAAAGCGATCTTTCTTGCCATGATTCGGAAAGGAACAACGTGCGCTAGCGTAGCAACTTGAAGATGCGGCACCCTACCCTCCGCGCGAGAGAAAAAAAACCCGCGACTCCAGCTTTCACGTTTTTTTCGCAGCCGTCTAAATTTTGATGAATTAACCCGCTTGTAACCACAGCGGCACGACACCGACACCTCGCTGAGGTTCAATGATGGCGCATGCGCCCTTTGATCCTTGCCGTGGACGACGAACGGGATGTCACCGATCTGGTGGCCTTCCAACTCACGCGCGCCGGTTGCACCGTACTGACCGCCGCTAACGGGCGTCAGGCGCTGGCCTGCGTTCAGGAACGGCGTCCCGACCTCATCATCCTCGACCTGATGCTTCCGGACATCGACGGCTTCGGGGTCTGCGAGATCCTGCGCCGTCAGGCGTCCACCGCGACCATCCCCATCCTGATTCTCACCGCCTGGGCCACTTCCGATGCCCGGCACCTTGGGCTGGAACTGGGCGCCCTTGACTACGTTACGAAGCCGTTCAGTCCCCGTCACCTGGTAGACCGCGTGCAACGCCTCCTGGACCTGCGACCGTCAACCGGTTGAGCGGCCGCATCCTTCGCGATCAATGCGAGGTGGAGGCGGGACTGCGCATGGGGCGGGAGTCCGGAGATCGAGCTACGATGCTCGCAGGGTTGCACGTTGACCCAGCGCGCGCCAAACCTGACCTTTCATGGACAAAGCCGCCCTCCGCGATGCGATCATTCGCCAGCTCGAAGCTGACCTTGCCCTGCAAACCGCCGCCGCCCTTACCTCCCGCGCGGAAGCGACTGACGAGGAGAGCAAGCCGGAGAACAAGTATGACATGCACGCCCAGGAGGCGGCTTACCTCGCGGAAGGCCAGGCACGTCTCGTTGCGGAGCTGCGAGAGTCTCTTACCCATTTTTCTGCCCTTTGCATGACCTCCTTTGGTCCGAACGATGCGCTCGCTCTTGGAGCGTTGGTCACCATCGAAGCCGAGGGACGTTCGCGACACTATTTTCTTGGACCTCGTTCTGGCGGCACCGAAGTCACGATCAACGGCACCACCGTTCTTGTCATCACGCCTGCCTCGCCGCTTGGCCGTCAATTGCTCGGTCGCCGGCTTGGCGATCCGGTGATGCTTCCCGGTTCGAAACGTCCCGATCGCATCAGCGAGGTCGCGTAACGCGCTTCAGGCAAGTGGGCCTAAGTTTCGAATCTGCGGACGATCAAGGTCTGGCGCAGATTCAGCCCGACACCGTTTGCCCTTGCGGCCACGCGGAGGCGTTCGTCACAACCTCCGGCCTTTTTCATGCAGACCCGTTCCATCGCTCTTGAATCGATCAATATCTACGGAGGCACCCAAGCCCGCGTCAGCACGAATGACGACGCCATCGCCAGCTACGCCGACGAGATGACCCACGGCGCCGTGTTTCCGCCCATCTCCGTCTATTTTGACGGTACGACGCATTGGCTCGCCGACGGCTTTCATCGCTACCTCGCCGTGAAACGAAACGGAGGCGACGCCATCGAAGCCGAGGTGCGCCCGGGTGGGCGCACCGATGCGCTGCGCCACGCGCTTGGCGCCAACGTCACCAACGGCGTCTATCGCAACAACGCCGACAAACGAAACGCCGTCGAGATTGCCCTGGAAGAGTGGCCCGACCTTGCGAACCCGGTGCTCGCCGAGATCTGTCGCGTTTCTCCCGAACTTGTCCGCAAGTGCCGCGCCGAACTCGTGCAATCCGGCCGCATCGGCACGCGCGAACACGTCACAGGCCGAGACGGCAAAGAATATCCCACCCAGATCGAGCGACAGCCCCGCGGCAAGACGGAAGGACGTTCAAGCGACGGCGGCGGTGGAGGTGGTGGAGGTGGCGGAGGTGGCGGCGGGCGTGGCGCGAGCAATCCACGCGACACGCTCGGTGGAAGCAATGTGGAGCTGGAACACGAAGCCCGGGCGATGATCCGCAAGGGCGAGATGAATCCCTTCGAACTTCGCAACATTTTCTCGGCCACCGCCCACGACTACGCCGAGACCGTGATCCGCCTTCTTTCAGTGATGAAGGCCGACGATCCCAAGCGGAACGACGGACTGCTTCGCATTCGCCACTGGATCGACAAAGCCCTCGCCGGGCAGGCGCTTGAAGCGACGGCTGAGGACGCGACCGTGTCGTCCGGTTAATTGCTCCACGAGCGGCGAACTGCCCGATCCAATCGAGTCAGGCCGAAATTTCGCCAACGCTCAACGGGCCGCGACCGTCTTCGCAGGTCCTGTCTCAGGTGCGGATTCGATCGACTCTGACGCGAGGGTGAAGTCGACAGGCAGCCGCATCGCGATCGGTCCGCGTTTACCGGCGAACTCGGGGGCGGAGAAGCGCCACTGGGCGATCGCCGCGCACGCGGCTTCACCAAAGGCGATATCGCTGGCCTTCACGACCTGGCATTGGGACGTGGAGCCATCCAGCTCGACGAGAAACGCCACGACGGCGAAGCCCTCAATGCGACGGGCGAGCAATTCGTCCGGGTAAACCGGTTGTTCCTGGTGCACCGGGCGGAACTTCGGCTTGGCCTCGCCAAAGGTCACGAAGTCTCCGGAGAAAAGCACCTCGTTGATTACAGGCCGGAAGACAATGGAATCCGCGCCCGCATGACTACCCGAGGCCATCAAAACAGAACCGAGAAGAAGGAGGAATTTCATGCGGGCGCGGACGGTTGAAGCAAGGACCTGACCGGATGGGCTGACGGCCCTGACTAAGGAAAACACCCTACCGCGCCGCAAGGGCTTTCCTGTAAGCACTATTACGCACGCCGCCGTGCCAGGACGCGCCCGCGCACCGCTTACGGCTTCGTCCGCGCGCCTGCGAAGTCCGCTGCCGCCACCTCGCCCGCGCTGTTCGCGCGCGAAATTCTTCCGCACAACATTCGCGAGCGAAGCGCCGGACGGTCGGATTCTTCAACCCCGCGATCCGCCGCGTTCGGAGGGAGGTCGGAAACGCCGCGCCCAAGAAACGGTGGGCAATGGACGCTGCGGATCCTCGACGACAGGTGCGCCCGCACGTGCGGCGGCTTCCCGAAGTTTATCCTTCTTGCTCTTGCGCTGACCCTTGACCCCGCCTCCGGGTGGCGAAGCCGGCGGCGCAATTTCGCCTGGCTCGAAGCCGGCCCATTGCTCGCGGGGCACGGAGAGGCCATGGCGTTTTTCAATCAGACGAAAGTGCGCAAACGTTGCCGCGCTTACAAAACTCACCGCGGTGCCCGCGGCCCCCGCCCTTCCGGTCCGGCCGATGCGGTGCACATAATCGTCCGCCGATCGCGGCAGGTCGAAGTTTACGACCGCCGGCAGCCCGACGATGTCCAGGCCACGCGCGGCGACGTCGGTCGCGAGCAACACCTGCAGCTTGCCCGCCTTGAAGTCCGCCAAGGCCTGCGTGCGTCCCCCCTGACTCAAATCGCCATGCAATGCGCCCGCGGCGAGGCCGGCCTTGCGAAGCTTTTCGGCCACATGCCCGGTCGCGTACTTCGTCGCAACAAAGACGAGCACGCGTTGCCAACCGAATTCGCGGATCAGGCGGATGAGCAATTGCGTGCGACGTGGTGCGTCGACTTCGAACGCCCGCTGCACGATTTCGGGCGCCGACCCAGGTTCGACCGGCACGTCAACGCGTTCGGGATCGCGCAGGATGCGGTGCGCCAGTTCGAGCACGTCATCAGGCAACGTCGCGGAGAAGAGCAGCGTCTGCCGTTTCGCGGACAACAGCGCGACCGCCTTCGCCAGTTCGTCGGCGAAGCCCTGGTTGAGCAACCGGTCGGCCTCGTCGAGCACGAGGGTCTCGACCTCATGAAGCCGCAGGGCGTTGCGCGATACGAGATCAAGCAGACGTCCCGGCGATGCGACGACAATGTCGGCCCCGCCGCGCAAGGCCATCATCTGTGGATTCAGCGACACGCCGCCAAAGAGCACATGGGTGCGCAACGGCCGGGCCACATGACGGCTGTAGGTCCGCACGGCCGCGCCGACCTGCATGGCTAGCTCGCGCGTGGGCACCAGCACGAGAGCGCGCGCGTGGCGCAAGGCGCGCCGGTCGGACAACAACCGTTCGAGCAAGGGAAGCACAAAGGCCGCGGTCTTGCCCGAACCCGTTTGCGCCGACACGAGCACATCCGAGCCGCGCAGGATCGGAGGAATCGCTGCGGATTGCACGGGCGTCGGAGTCAGATAACGCGACTCCGTCACGGCCCGCACCAAGGGTTCGGACAAGCCGAGCGAGGTGAACGTCATGCTTCATCGATGGCGTTGCGCTGCGTGCGTGGGAATCCAAATTCCACCGCAATATTCGCGTGTCCGGAGGGGTCCTCCGCACGTTCGTCGCAAAACTATGTCTTGAAATTCCCCCGTACGGCGCCTAACGGCTCGCGTCTTCATGAAGTCTCTCATCATCGCGGAGAAGCCGTCCGTGGCGGCCGATCTCGCCCGCGCCCTTGGCAAAGTTCCCAAAAAAGGTGACCATTACGAGGACGACGAGTATGTGATCTCGTCGGCCGTCGGCCATTTGGTGGAGCTGCAGATGCCCGAAGACATCGACAAGAAGAAGTACGGTTTCTGGCGTCTGGAGACGTTGCCCATCATCCCGGAGACCTTCGGGCTCAAGCCGATCTCCGATTCCAAAGACCGCTTTGATCAGTTGAAAAAGCTGCTCGCCCGCAAGGATGTCGATCTCGTCATCAACGCCTGTGACGCCGGACGTGAAGGTGAGCTCATCTTCGCGTATCTCTACCAACTCGCGAAATCCAAGCTGCCGGTGAAACGCGCCTGGATGCAAACGATGACGACGGAGGGCATTCAGACCGCCTTCAAGAATCTGCGAGACGGCGGGCAGATGGCGGGGCTGGCCGACGCAGCCCGCTGCCGCAGCGAGAGTGACTGGTTGATCGGCATCAACGGGACGCGTGCCATCACCAAGCGCATGTTCGGTTCGCGCGCAGGCAACGTGGCCTCGGTCGGCCGCGTGCAAACCCCGACGCTTGCCATCGTCTTCAATCGCGAGCTGGAGATTCGTAACTTCAAGCCCCGCGCCTTCTGGCGGATCACGGCGCAGTTTCAAATCGCCAAGGGCCAGTATGAAGGCGTTTACCAGCGCGCGAACTTCAAGAAGGCGGAGAACGATGACCACGATCGCATTGACCGCCTCTGGGACCAAGCCGTCGCCGAAGCCGTGCTCGCGGCGTGCCAGGGCAAACCACCCGCGACCGTCCGGGAAGAAAAGAAAGGCTCCAGCCAAGCCAGCCCGCGTCTCTACGATCTGACCACCTTGCAACGGGAGGCAAACGGCCGATTTGGCCTGCCCGCCCGGCGCACGCTGCAAATCGCCCAGGCCCTTTACGAACGCCACAAGGTCATCACTTACCCGCGTACCGATTCCCGGGCCCTGCCGGAGGATTATCTGCCGACCTGCCGCCAGACGCTCGGCGTGCTCGAAGGCGACTTAGGCAAGCACGCGAAGACGGTGCTGGACCAAGGATGGCTTCGTCCGAACAAACGTATTTTTAATAATGCGCAGATCTCGGATCACTTCGCGATCATCCCGACCACCACAGTGCCGGGCAACCTCGACGAGATGGAGGCCAAGGTTTACGATATGATCGCGCGCCGTTTCGTCGCCGCGTTCTTCCCATCGGCCGAATTCGACGTCACCACGCGCATCAGCACCGTGGCACCCGGCCACGATTTCAAGACCGAGGGCAAGGTGCTGACGTCCGCCGGCTGGCTCGCCGTCTATGGCAAGGCCACGGTCGACGATGATTCGCCTGACTCGAAAGCACTCCCCGCACTGGCCCCCGAGGACAATGCGAAGGCCCTCACGGCCGAGGCCAAGCTCCATGCGGAAACCACCAAGCCGCCGCCCCGCTACACGGAAGCGACGCTCTTGTCCGCCATGGAAGGTGCCGGCAAACTCGTCGACGACGAGGAGCTCGCCGAAGCGATGAAGGAACGCGGACTCGGCACACCGGCGACGCGCGCCGACACGATCGAAGGCCTCATTAATCAGAAGTACGTCGAGCGCAACCAGCGCGAACTGGTGCCCACCACGAAGGCCGAGTCGTTGCTCGAATTTCTCACGGCCGTGAAGGCGGACGCGCTCACCAAGCCCGACATGACCGGCCAGTGGGAGTACAAGCTGCGCCAAATGGAGCACGGCAAGTTCGCCCGCCCGCAGTTCATGAGCGAGATCGTGGACGTCACCAAGGGTATCGTCGATCGGACGAAAACCTTCGAGGAAGACGAGTCCAATTCGCGCCTGACCGACATCCCCTCGCCCACCGACGGCAAGCCGATGTATGAAACCCTGCGCGGCTACAAATCGCAGGACGGCACGCTCACGATCTACAAGGTCATGAGCGGTCGTAAACTCGACGAGACCGAGGTTCGCGAACTCGCGGCTGCGGGAGAAATCGGTCCACTTGACGGCTTCGTATCGGCCAAGACCGGCAATCGCTTCCCTTCGAAAATCCGCCTGGTCGACGACGAGAAAAAACCCGGCCAACGAAAGGCCGAGCTCGATTTCGGCAGCAAGGTGGACGTCAACACGCTCGAGCCATTCTGGACGGATCCCAAAACCCGCGCTGAACTTTGCGAAGGCCCCACCAGTTATCTGCTGCGCGAACGTGACGGCGAGGGGTGGAAGCAGACCTTCAGCGTCGGACGCCTGATGTGCCAGAAGCCCATCACTCGCGAGATGGCCATCGACTTGGTCGAGAAGGGCAAGACGGGGCTCATCGAGGCCTTCATTTCGAAGAAGGGTCGTCCGTTTGATGCCTTTCTTCTGCGACAGGGCCCAAAAATCGCCTGGGAGTTTCCTCCGCGCAAACCGCGGGAAGGCGGCGGCGCGAAGGGTCCTCGCAAACCCAAGGCGCCGCTCGATCTCTCGAAGGCGCTCAAACTTGGCGAAAGCAAGGCGCACGACGGCGAACTGTATCAAACGGCCGACGCCTACGTGGTCGTCAAACCACAGGCCGACGGCACACCGCGGACGGTCTTCGAGGTGAAACGCCAGCTGTGCGGCAAGGAGTTGCCCGCCGAAGAGATCGAACGATTGCTTGAGATGGGCAAAACCGGACTTATCGAGGGCTTTCTTTCCAAGCGGGGCACGACCTTCAACGCGCATCTCACGTTGTCCAAGGATAAGAAGAAGGCGGAGTTTGCCTTTCCTCCGCGGTGAGATCGGGTAACCCCCTGGATACCTCGCGCGTCTTTCTAACATCGTGAAAGCCTCACCCCAAACCCTTCTCATTGGCCTGCTCGCCTTGACCACAGTCGCCGCCAGCGCACTTGCCTGGCATCAACACCGCAAGCTCGTCGACATGCAGGATCTTGTGGCCCGCAATGTCGCCGAACGTTCCGAGTGGCAGGCCCGTCTGACCGCCGCCGAACGCGCACCGATTCCGTCGACGTTCGAGTTTGCCGGCCCTGTGTCTGCTCCGGTTGAAGGTCCATCCCCTTCGGATGCCGTTGCGACCGATGGCGGCGAGCGCCCCGGCGGCCCGCAACGCGGCGGTCGGGGAGATCGGGTGAATCCGATGGCGACCTTGATGCAGAATCCGGATTTCGCGCGCGCGCTCGTGACGCAGCAAAAGTCCGCCCTCGATCTGCGCTACGCCGATCTCTTTCGCCGACTCAACCTCGCGCCCGATCAGGTTGATCGTCTCAAAGACCTGCTCGTTGAACGCCAAAGCGCCGCCGCCGATGTCATGGCCGCCGCCCGCGAACAAGGCATGGATGGCCGCGCGAATCGCGACGAACTGCGTCAGCTCGTCCAGTCGACTCAAGCCGACTCCGAAGAGGCCATCCGGGCCTTTCTTGGCGAAGGTGGCTACAACGACTACAAGACTTACGAGCAAACCCAGCCGCAGCGCGCGCTCGTGAGCCAGTTGGAAACCAAGCTCAGTTACGGCGGATCCCCGCTGCAAGCGGCACAGATGGACCAGCTCGTAAGGATATTGGCCGAAACCTCCCCGCAGCAGGGTGGCGGAGGGCGAGGCGCGGGTATGATGAACTTTGTCGGGGCGGGTCGAGGTTTCGACTCTGGCGGGCCGATGCCCATGGGCGGCGCCTTCAGCGGTGGCGTGCAGATCACCGACGAGGCGATCACCCGTGCCCAGGGTGTGCTCTCGCAAAGCCAGCTGCAGTCTCTGAAGCAAATGCAGGTCGAGCAGCAGGCCCAGCTCGCGATGGCGGAAGCCGTTAGGAACGCCACCCGCAACCACCGCCCAGGCGGAGCGCAGGGTGGCCCGGGGCCGGCGCCCACCACGCCCTGACTGGGGCGGCAGGCTGTTCTCGGATCCGCTTGGCGTCGCTCTCACAACGGCATGCAGTGCGTTGCTTGCACACCGGATAAACGGAGTCCTCCCGATCCAGGGCTGATTCTGCGGATTCTTAGCTGTAGCCATGCGCGTGGGGCCCGGACCGGGGTCAGCGCCCCCGGCTCCACCCTGCGACCTCATTCGAAGACGCTCGCGCAAATGGCAGGATGAATCTGCCCTGTCTCCCGGTCGCAGGTCCGGAGTTTACCCTTGCCCGGGCGTTTGCGCGGTCGGTAACGTCCCGTTTCCGCACCCACCTTCACCCATGATCGTCACCACCGCCCAACTGTTCAAACACGCCTACGGGAAGTACGCCATCGGCGCCTATAACATCAATAACGCCGAGCAGGCCATGGGGCTCTTCCGCGGCTGCATCGATTCGAAGGCGCCCTTCATCATCCAGATCTCCAAGGGGGCGCGTAGTTACACCGACAAGCGCATGCTGGAGGCCATCATTCGTTCGGCCAGCGAGATTTTCTCGGAAGCAATCTTCGCGGTCCACCTCGACCATGGCGACGAGCAGACCTGCTACGATTGCATCGATTCCGGTTTCTTCAGCTCCGTCATGATCGACGCCTCGCATGATCCGTTTGACGAGAACGTCGCCATCACCAAGCGCGTCGTCGATCGCGCCCATGCCAAAGGCATCTCCGTCGAAGCCGAGCTCGGCATGCTCGGCGGCGTCGAGGAGGATATTCAAGTCGAGGAAGGCAACTCCTGTCTGACCGATCCGGCCGAGGCCGAGCAGTTCGTCAAGCTCACTGGGTGCGACTCCCTCGCGTGCGCGATCGGCACGTCGCACGGCGCCTTCAAGTTCAAGGGACGGCAATCCCTCCACTTTGACGTTCTCGACAAGATCAAGGCCCGTCTTCCCGGCTTCCCGCTGGTCATGCACGGCTCGTCCAGCGTTCCGCAGGAGGAGGTTGCCCGCATCAACGCCGCCGGCGGTCAGATCAAGGATTCGATGGGCGTGGACGTGAACGAGTACCTGCCCGCGGCCAAGCGCGGCGTGACCAAGATCAACATCGATACCGACGGGCGTCTGGTGTGGACCCGGGTGCACCGCGAGTTCTTCCGCGACAAGCCGGGCGACTTCGACTTCCGTCCGCCAGGCAAGATCTTCATGACCGAATACGCGAAGTTCATCGCCAGCCGCAATCAACTGCTCGGCTCGGCCGGGCAGCTCGACGATCTGCGCCAGAGCCTCGGAAAGTAACCTGGGCCTGTGCGTCTCCTCACCCTGCGCCTTGCGGCGCGGGGTTTTTTGTGTCCGCTTGTCGGAGTTCGGCGCACGCGGCGGAACCGCCCGCCCTTCCGCTCTGTCGCTGTCATTAACCGTGGATACACCTGCTTCACCTCCGTCGGATGTCGATCCTGACCTGTTGAAGCGCGCCCAGACGGGTGACGAGGCGGCTTTCGGCGAACTGATGAATGCGCACTACGAGGCGGTTTTTCGCCTGGTCGCCTCGATCGTCCGCCACGAGCATGACGCCCGCGATATTTGCCAGGACGTCTGGCTTACGATCTGGAAAAAACTCGGCTCCTTTCGCGGCGAATCGCGGTTTACGACCTGGATTCATCCCATCGCGGTGCGCCGCTCGCTCGATCACCTGCGCAAACGCCGCCGCTGGTACGACCGCTTCCTTCCTTTCGGTACTGCTGACGAAGAAGGCATGCTTCCTGAGCCGACAACGGAAGATGTCACCCGCGACGACGCCGACCTCGGAGAACGCCTTGAACGCTTCAACCACGCCCTCTCCTCGCTCTCTCCTCTGCACCGCTCCGTGCTGGCGTTACGCGAAGTACAGGGCCTTTCCTACGATGAAATTGCCCACGCCACCGGCATTCCCATTGGCACCGTCATGTCCCGGCTCCACCACGGCCGCCGTCTCCTGGCGAAAAAACTGAAAGACTCTCCATGAAACCCATCCGCCTCGCCCTCGCCCTTTTCCTCCTGCTCGCCGCCGCATCGATCGGCCGCACCGCAGAGCAGACCACGGTGCGCGCAATCCTCGTCACCGCTTCGAAAGAGAAAGGTGCCAGCGATCAGCGCCTTGCGGCCTACGAGCCGACCCTGCGACGCATCCTTCGTTTCGAAAGCTACCGCTATGTCGGGGAAGGCTCCGTGTCCCTCGCCGTGCCGGCCAAGGGCGCGCTGTCGTTGGGCACCGGACACCGCCTCGACCTCGAGACGGAAACCTCCAACGACTCGGGCGTCCGCGTGAAGCTCGCCTGGTCCGAAGGCGGTCGTGTACTCATGCAGACCGGCCTCACTCTCCGGCCCGGTGTTCCCGCCGTTCTCGGCGGGCCTCGTAAGGATGACGACGAAGTCTACGCCGTCATTATCATCGGGCGCTGACGCGAAATCGTCATTCCAGATCGACACCCAGGTAGCCTCATGAAAGCCCGTTACCCTGTTGAGTTCGGTAGCGGTTCTCTGCTGGTTGGCTTACGAAGCCGCCGGTCTCGGATTCGTGGCCGTCGCCCTCAGTCTGATACCACTCTGGCTTTGGCCTATTTATAAAATCGGCCGCAAACTGGTGCCAAGAACCCTGCGGGAGCAAAATCAGTTCGGGATGCTCACCTCCCGCTTGGACTAAAGCCTGCATACCATCCGCGAAATCCGCAGTCTCGGACTGGAAACGCGAGAGGTACATCGCTTTGACGAGATCACCGAAAAACTGGCCGATTCCCAAATACAGGTGATGAAATGCGCTCAAGCTCTTGAACCGCTGATCAAGATTATCTCGGCCACGGGCATCTTCCTCGTCTTGATATATGCCTATCGGATAACCCCGGTCGTCCGCACCTTTGCTGCTGGCGACCATGCTGTGGAAATTTCCGGCCGTTCCTTCCGCCACGCTCTCGATCGTTTCGTTTTGCGTCGTGTTGACGGTCCTGCGCCGAAGGAAATCACCGTCGAAGACGAGTCTCGCCTGACGGCCCTCCCGCCTTCCCGGCACGAATGACCAGACCTTGGCGTTCGATTCTGCACCCGAACGCCAACTTCACTTTCTCAGGCCAGCGGCCGCTGCGTGCGATGCTTCTGTCGGTAGGCGCTTGGCGTCTGACCGGTTTCCCGTCGGAAAGCCACGCTCAGGTACTCCGTGTGTTCGAAGCCCGTGCGCTCGGCGATCAGGGCCACCGGCAGGTCGGTTTCGACGAGCATGGCCCGGACGTGGCTTAATTTAGCGCGCACAATTTGTTCGTGCGGGGTGTGTCCGAGCAGGCGCTTGAAACCGCGTTCGAGGAGGGTGCGCGACATCGGCACTGCCTTCAGTACATCGCTGACGTCGATGCCTTCGACGGCATGGGCGCGAATGTAGCGCACCGCGGCGGATATTTTGGGATCGTTGACCGCGACGACATCGGTGGATTGGCGCTGGGCCACTCCGATCGGCTCGATGAGGCGCGCCTCCACCGGCACACGTTCACCGTCCATCAAGCCCGACAACAGGGACGCCGCCTCATAGCCGGCCCGACGGGCATTGGGGATCACGCTGGTGAGCGGAGGATCGCACAGGTCGCAGAGCAGTTCGTCATTGTGGAATCCGATGACCGCGACCTCGTCCGGAACCGCCAGCCCTGATTGGATGCAGGCTTCCAACACCTGCTGGCCTCGCGCATCATAGCAGGCCAGGACGCCGACCGGCTTCGGGAGCGATAGCAACCATTTCACCAGTGCGTCCATCTCCGCATCGGAATCGACGCGTTCCTTTCGGGGTTGGGGAAAACCGGCGCAAGCGGCGCCGACCGACCGCAGATATTCGTTGAAATAATTTTCCCGCAGCGCCGACCACCAGAAGCGACGGTCCCCACAATAGGCAAAATTTCGGAACCCGCGCTCGCGAAGGTGTTCCGCCGCCAAACGCACCGCCGCACGGCTATCCGCCACCACGCGGGGAAATACCGCCTCCGGCAGCTCAGCAGCCACATCCACCACCGGCAACCGGGTGGCGCGCAAATCCGCCACCATGCGCGCGGTTGTCACCCGGGCAATGATTCCATGGCCTTCCCATTCGCCCAGCCACGCGGGCAAGGCCGCGCCACGGCCGTGCTCTGAAAGGCGGATGCTCCAGCCGCGTTGCTCCTGCAGCCAAGACCTCACTCCCTGCAACAACTCACGGGCATAACTATTGGAGGTCTCGATCAGCAGGGCGACTTTTCGGCGTTTCAACATCGGCAATCAAGCCAGCGCAATCTTCGGATCGATACGAATCTAATTTCTTTCGGGCCGCCCGCAAACTCTCAGATCTAATAAAGAAAAATTCATGTGATATCAAAAACCAAGCTGATGCATTACGCGCCTGAGTTATCCCAACCCGTCCGGCCCCTGTCCGGATCCAACCCAACATTACCTATGAAAACAGTGCCTCCAAGGCTCACTCCTGCGCTCCTACCATTCCTGCGCTATTCCGACAACGGATCAGCCACGATTGAACGGATTGAAATCCTGAAGGGTCCGACCTCCGTGCTGGACGGAGTCACGGAGCCCGGCGGCGTGATCAATGTCATCACCAAGCAGCCCAAACCCGGTCAAAACTTCACCAAGTTGCGGGCCGCATTCGGCAGCTACGACCGGTATGTAACGACGATCGACCTCAACAACGACGCCAAGATCATGCGGGCCGACGGCAAGCCACTGCTCTCGTATGTCCAGCAGTAATGCTCGTCGTCCGTCTGCTGCTTCCAATCCCCTGAATTAACCGCTCGCTCGCCGAAGCAAACAAGAATTCCTGACCGAAAATCAAAAATGAAATATGTAAGAGCACATTGTCGACAGTCGGACTTGCTGGTACATTCGTCTCCCTCTCTTCAGCTTCAACCGGTTCTTTAGCTCCGTTGGGCAGTTCTCACCCCACACTTTTCACGCACAGCTCCTCCCGCTCCTGACGGCCGTGCTCATCCCCAAGCGCCATTCAAGCCAGACCCCTTATTTTGCGAACAAACGCCTCAATAAACCCATTCAACAACCCACCTTCCACTCAATAACCATGCCTGCAACCCATCCACCCAAGCAATTCCAGAACTGCTTCTTGAATACTAACGCTATCGCCATCACTACCGCGCTTTTCGGCCTGCTTTCGCCGCTCAGCGCCGCCGACACAAAAATCTACGACGAGGTCAATGGGACCATCATCATGGAGATGGAGAATACGCCATCGCCACTCGGGCAATGGGTTAAACGCACCAAGCTCAAACCGTTCACCGGCGAATGCTACTTGGAGTTCATGGGTAACAACGAGGCCTTTGGGCCGCCGAATTCCCCGCTCGAATACCGGTTTCGCATCAACTCGCCGGGCACCTACTCGATCTCCATCCGCTCGCACAAACGCTTGACCAGCGACGAGGGAGTCGCAGCCCGCGAGGACATGTGCAACGATGCCTATGCTCGCGTCGAGGGTGACTTCGCATCCGGCAATCCTGAGGTCCCGACTGCATGGCTCAAACGCGACACGAAATTTTGGGGGAAATCCCTCGAACTCGACTGGACGAATTGGGCGAATAGAATTGTCGAAAACCATGCAATCAAGGATGCCCTATACGATTTCAAGGCCGGTGAAGTCTACACGCTTTTTATCTCGGGCCGCGCCCAGCGATTCAGTCTCGACCGCATCGTCGTCTCCCGGGTGGCGGACCAACGCCAGAACGACACAGCTGGAGAATCGCCCCTCGTCGGAACCTCCAAGATCACACCTAAGCGTGGCGATCCCGGCGACGGATCCGCAGCCCTATCCGGCGAGCTCAAGCAATGGCACGCCGTCACACTGGACCTGGCTGGTCCTTGGGCGACCGAGATCGACACCACGCCCAACCCCTTTACCGACCTCGCTTTCGAGGTCACTTTCACGCACTCCTCCGGAAATCCGTCGTACCGCGTTCCTGGATACTTCGCCGCTGATGGTCAAGCCGGCAGCACTTCAGCAACGCAGGGCCATGTCTGGCGAGCCCACCTCTCGCCCGACAAAACCGGAGTCTGGAGCTATCGCATCCACTTTTCCCAAGGTCACCACGTAGCGATGAACGGAGGCGGCACGGCGCTCGCTCCCTTCGATGGCCAGACCGGAGAATTCACCATCGCCAATACGGACAAAACCGGCCGCGACTTCCGCGGCAAAGGCCGTCTCATCTATGACGGCAGCCGCTATCTCAAGCATGCCGGCACCGGCCAAGTATTCATCAAGGCAGGACCGGACTCGCCTGAGACCCTCCTCGCCTACGTCGACATCGACGGCACCTTTCCCCACAATCCAAAGATCCCACTGAAGACTTGGGAGCCGCATCTGAACGACTGGCAGGAAGGCGACCCGACTTGGCAGGATGGCAAGGGCAAGGGACTTATCGGTGCCCTCAACTATCTCGATAAAAAAGGCCTCAACAACGTCTCCTTCCTCACCTACAATGCCGGAGGCGACGGCGATGACGTATGGCCCTTTATCTCGCGCGACGACAAATTCCACTACGATTGTTCGAAGCTGGACCAATGGGGCATCGTCTTCGATCACGCCACTGCGATAGGCCTCCACCTCCATTTCAAGTTACAGGAAACCGAAATGGACGATAATCGAGCCGGACCAAAAAGAGTGGAAGCGCTCATCCCCGAAGCGCTCGACGGCGGCAAAACCGGTCCCGAGCGCAAACTCTACTTTCGCGAGATGATCGCCCGCTACGCGCACCACCTCGCCCTCAACTGGAATTTCGGTGAGGAGAATACCCAATCGGCTGAGGAACAGCGAGCCATGGCCAAGTACGTCGCCGAGACCGATCCTTACCAACACAACCGCGTCATCCACACCTATCCCTTCGACCAAGACAGCACCTACACCGCACTACTCGGGGACCAATCTTTGATGACCGGCGCCTCCCTGCAAAACATGTGGGACATCGCGCACGAGCGAACCCATTACTGGGTGACCGCTTCTGAAAGGTCCGGGCGGCCTTGGATCGTCGCCAACGACGAGCAAGGCCCCGCCCAGGTCGGTGTGCCGCCGGATCTCGGATACAGAGGCTACAACAGCATCCGTTCAAACGGTGACAAAGTTCCCTTCGATCAACACGACATTCGCAAAGCCACGTTATGGGGTACCCTAATGGCAGGCGGAGCAGGCGTGGAGTACCTTTTCGGATACCAAGTCGCCGAGAATGATCTCAATCTTGAAGACTTCCGCAGCCGCGACCAGACTTGGGACTACTGCCGCATTGCGATAGATTTCTTTTCTCAGCCAAGCATTCCCGTCGGACAGATGGTCAACGCGGACGAGCTCGTCGGCAATCCCGACCGCGACAACTCCCGATACTGCTTCGCCCAACACGGCAAACTCTACCTCGTCTACTTGCCCAACGGTGGCTCAGCCGAGTTGGACCTCGCGAAGGTGCCGGGCAATTTTTCGCTCGAATGGTTCAATCCCCGTACTGGCGGCCCTATCCAAAAGGACACCGCCGTGAAAGGAATGAAAACGGTAACGCTCGCCGCTCCGTCAACCGAAGATTGGCTCGCGATCGTTAGACGGGAATAACGTTCACGAGGGTTTCAGCTGGGCTCATCGGAACTAATGCGAACATGAAAATGCACCGTGATGGTCAATGCGCTCAAACTTCTGGAAAAGGAAAACCTCGTCGAGGCCCGGCCACGCCGCAGCTATTATGTTCGAGCTTTCGGCACGCGCGAAATGATTGCGGTGTTCGAGCTGCGCGAGGTGTTGGAAGGCATCGCCGCCCGCAAGGCCGCCGGGGTCATCACCCCGGTGCAGACCGAGCGACTGCAACGCTCCTTCCGCGCTTTCGCCGGCAGGAAAAAGATCACCGATATGACGGCTTATGCGCAAGAGGATGAAGCCTTCCACTCCTTTCTGATCGAGATCGCCGGGCACAACTTCCTTCGCGAGATTTTGGATGCACACGATATCGTTCACGCGAGCTATCAAACGACGGCCAACGCCGGGCTGATGCGTCCGCCGGCCGAGACCATCGACGAGCACCTCGCCATCATCGAGGCCGTTTGCTCACGCGATGCTGCCGCTGCCGAACCCTCCATGCGCCGGCATCTTGCCAACACTCTCGCCGCCCTGCACCGGATGCTCGCCACCGAGCAGACCGCCTTGACCGCCGCCACCGCATGAGTTCTTTTGGCGTCAGTCCCGCGTTTGTGTTTTCCCGCCATACCACCGCGTTTACGCCGGCGGACTATGTTACCTCGCTGCCCGTGATGCGCGAGCTGGGCTTCTGCTCTTATCAGCCGGAAATTTATTTCGCCGCCGCCTTGACCGCATGGGCCGAGGGTGGCGCCCGCGCCGTCCAACAGGCTGCCGCCGACGCCGGTCTGCGCGCGTCGCAATTCGTCGCCCACTTTCTGATGGAGAGTTTCGCCACTGCCCCGCGTCTCGCGGTGCTCGACGCCGACGTGGCGCTCTTCCGCCAGACGGTGGCTCTCGCCAAACTGTTTCCCGAATGCGCCGTCGTCACCGTGGCGCTGAGCCCGTTTCAGGCCGACCCGGCGGACCTCGCCCGCGCCGGTTGGTATCAGGACCAACAGCACCGCCTCGCCGATAAAATCGCGGCCTATCTCGCCGTGGCCACCGACGCCGGCCTGCGCCTCGCGCTGGAGATCGTGCCGTTTTCGTTGCTGGGAAATTTCGACGCCTTCCTTCGCCTCCATACCGCCCTCAGCGCTCCCGCCAATCTCGGCGTGAACCTCGACACCGGCCCCGCTTGGGCCAATCGCGAGCTCATTGAACTCGTACCCTGGAAACTCCAGGGCCGCATCTTCGGCACGCATCTCAAAGACAACAACAGCGACCAAAACCGCCCGCTTGCCCCCGGCAAAGGCACGATCCGGTGGGGACCTTTTCTCACCGCGTTGCACGC
Organism: Opitutales bacterium; assembly: GCA_038212175.1. Classification (GTDB taxonomy): domain Bacteria; phylum Verrucomicrobiota; class Verrucomicrobiia; order Opitutales; family Opitutaceae; genus CAMAXB01. The sequence goes on from JBBQUU010000012.1 coordinate 52,769, forward strand.
GTCCGGCTACACTGGCGCGCTCGATCTTGAGATCGCCTGCCCCGCCGACCAAGTCGCCGCAGAATACACGGCCGGCCTCGCCCATCTTCGCTCCCTCAACCTCAACTGATCATGGCAAAAATGACCCAACCCAAGTTCGCCCTCATCACCACCTTCGTCGGCAAGACCAAGGACCGTTTCCACGAATACAACGAGGACAAGACCCTCGAAGAGCGCTTCGAAATGGTCAGCCGCATGGACGGCATGAGCGGCGTGGAATGCATTTTCCCCTATGAGACCGGCCCCGCCGACCAGTTCAAAAAGCTGCTAGAGAAATACAAACTCAAGCCCGCCGCCATCAACGTGAACGTGAAGGCCGAGCCCGAGTTCAAAGCCGGCGGCCTCTCCTCGCTCAACGCCGCGACCCGCCGCCGCGCCGTCCAGTTCATCAAGGACTCGAAGGACTACGCCGCCGCCGTCGGCGCCGACAAGGTCACCTGCTGTCCGCTCGGCGACGGCTACGAGTTCGCCTTCCAATGCGACTACCGCCAGATGTGGAAATACCTCGTCGAGACCATCGGCGAAGCGGCCGACTACCGCCGCGAAATCCCGCTCTTCCTCGAATACAAACCCAGCGAGACGCGCGGCCGTTGCTTCATCGACACCGCCGCCAAGACGCTCTGCCTCCTCCACGACATCGGCGTCAAGGAAATGGGCGTCACCCTTGATTACGGCCACTCGAAATACGGCCAGGACAATCCCGCCGAGGTGCTCACCCAGCTCGCGGCCTGCGATTACCCATTCTACATTCACATCAACGACAACAACGCGAAGTGGGATTGGGACTACATGGTCGCCGCCCACAACTTCGTCGATTACGTCGAGTTTCTCTACTACGTGCAGGAAGTCGGCTATATGGACTTCATGACCAGCGACGCCTCTCCCACGCGCTGGGACATCATCGGCTTTTTCGAGGCCAACACCCGTGTCTCACAGAAAATATGGGACCGCCTGGCCAGCCTCAATCGTCGTGAATTTCAGGCCCTCATCTGCGGCGGCGATTTTCTAAAGACCTGGAAATTCATCGAAGCCAACATCCTCAAACTCTGAACCACCACTATTTCATGAATAAAGAAATCATCATCTGCGTCGCCCCCGTCCCGGGCGAAAAACAAGAAGAGAAATATCCCGGCATCCTCGATGTGCCCGGTGAAGTCATCGCCTGCGAAGCCGTCGGCGCCGCCATCGGCCACCTCCACGCGCGCGACGAAAAACATCTGCAGAGCGTCGACTCCACGCTCTTCAGCAAACACATCAAAGCCATCCGCGCCGCGTGCCCGATCATCATTGAGGGCTCCACCGGCGGTGCGCCCGAGCACACGCTCGATCAGCGCTGCGTCACCTTCACCGTGAAGGAAGTCGAGATGGGTTCGCTGAATCTCGGTTCGATCAACATGTTCGACGGCGTCTATCAGAACCGCTGGGAAGACATCTGTTTCTATACGCGCAAACTCCGCGAAGCCGGGATCGTGCCGACCATGCCGATCTTCGATCTCTCCCACGTCGTCAACTTCCAGCGTCTCGTTGATGCCGGTCTGCTCGTCGGCCCGTTCGTCTTCGAGTTCGTCTTCGATGTGCCTTACGCGCTGCCCTATCAGGACCGTTACTTGGATCTGCTGGTGGACCACATGCCGGCGAATTCAAACTGGTTCGTCGTGCGCCATCACCAGCAAGGCGCGGCCGATCTGCGGCACGTCATGGAATTAGGCGGACACATCCGCGTCGGTTTCGAGGACAGCCCGTTTCTGAGCAACGGTCAGCGCGCGCGTACCAACATCGAACTCGTCGAGGACGCCGTCGCGCAGGCGCAGAAAGCCGGCCGCACCGTCGTCCGTGCCGCGCGCGCCCGCGAGATTATGGGTGTGCGTCCGTTGCCCGCCGCCAAGTAAACGCGTTTCCCTGTCGACGGTGAAAAATCCGATCATCGCCCAGTATCTCGTCGAGACGCCCCACCCGGTGGAGTTTGCGGCGGAGACGATCGCGGGCGAACAATCGTCGGGCACCTTCGTCGCCGTGCCCGGCGAAACGCCAGAACTCAAGGCGCGCGCACGGGCGCGCGTGACCGCCATCGAAAAGCTCGAATCCGTGGATCAGCCGAGTCTGCCCGGCAGCCGTCCACCTGCCGGACACACTGGCCCGGTGAAATACCACCGCGCCCGCATCACCATCGAGTTTCCCTTCGACAACATCGGGACCAACCTCGCCACCCTGCTCGCGACCCTCTGCGGCAATCTCTATGAGTTGAAGGAACTTTCCGCTGTGAAGCTCCTCAACGTGGAGCTGCCCGTCGAGTTTGCCGCGCGTTATTCCGGGCCGACCATCGGCATCGCAGGCACGCGCCGTCTCTGCGGCGTCGCCGACCGGCCGCTGATCGGCACCATCGTAAAACCCAGCGTCGGCCTCTCGCCCGCACAGACCGCCGAACTCGTGCGCACGCTCGGCGAGGCGGGCATCGATTTCATCAAGGACGATGAGCTCCAAGCCGACTCGCCGCACAGTCCCTTCGCCGAACGTGTGGCCGCTGTCATGCGCGTGATCAACGAACTTGCGGACAAGACCGGCCGCAAGGTGATGTATGCCTTCAATCTCACCGACGACTACGAGGCGATGCGCCGCCACCATGATGTCGTGCTTGCCGCCGGCGGCACCTGCGTGATGGCGAGCCTGCACAGCGTGGGTTTCTCGGCCCTCGCGGAATTTCGCCGGCACTGCCAGCTCCCGATCCACGGCCACCGCAACGGCTGGGGCATCTACGGCCGCCACCCGCACCACGGCGTCGCCTACCCCGCGTGGCAAAAACTCTGGCGCCTCGCCGGAGCAGATCATCTCCACGTCAACGGCCTGCAGAATAAATTCTGGGAGCCAGATGATTCCGTCGTCGCCAGCATTCGGGCCTGCCTGACGCCACTCTTCCGCCCCGACGACACTGCCATGCCCGTCGTCAGTTCCGGCCAATGGGGCGGTCAAGCCCCCGAGACTTACCGACTCACCGGCACGACCGATCTCATCTACGTCGCGGGCGGCGGTATCATGGCGCATCCCGACGGCCCGGCGGCCGGCGTCCGGGGTTTGCAACAAGCGTGGGACGCCGCCATCCGCGGCATCCCGCTCGCCACTCACGCCGCGGCTCACGCCGAGTTGCGCGCCACCATGGGAAAATTCGGAAAGAAATCCATGTGAATACCGCATCCTCCAGTTCCCTGCTGCTCGCGTTCTACGGCGACGATTTCACCGGCTCGACCGACGTGATGGAAACGCTCGCGCGCGCCGGGCTGCGTACGGTGCTGTTCCTCGCGCCACCGACGCCTGCCCAGCTCGCGCGTTATCCCGGACTGCGCAGCTTCGGCATCGCCGGTGGATCGCGCACCTTTTCGCCCGCCCAGATGGAAGCGGCGCTGCCACCCGCCTTCACCGCCTTGAGGGCAAGCGGCGCAGCCATCGTGCACTACAAGATGTGCTCGACCTTCGATTCCTCGCCGACGATCGGATCCATCGGCCTCGCCATCGAACTGGGCCGGCGCACGTTTGGCGACACGCTCACACCGCTGGTCATCGGTGCGCCAGTGCTCGGCCGCTATGTCGCCTTCGGAAATGTTTTCGCCCGCTCCGGCCTCGACACCGATCCGTCGCGTCTCGACCGCCACCCGACAATGAGCCGTCATCCGGTGACGCCGATGAGCGAAGCCGACATCAGGCTCATCCTCGCGCCCCAAACCAAGATTCCCGTCGAATTGATCGACGTGACCAAGCTGCACCATAGCGGCACCGCCGATTTACGCTCACCGCTGAAATCATCGCCCGCCGCGCCCATCGTGCTCTTCGACACCATCACCGACGGCGATCTTCCCGTCATCGGACGACTCATCGCCGCCGAGGCGAACGCCCGCGCGCCGTTGTTTTGCGTTGGCTCCAGCGGACTCGAATACGCGCTCACCGCCCACTGGCGTGCCGAGGGATTATTATCCGCTCCGGCCGCGCATGTGCCGGCGGCGGATGCGCGGGCACCGCAGCTGGCGATTGTTTCCGGCACCTGCTCGCCCGTCACCGCGCGGCAGATCGCGCACGCCGTCGCGGCCGGTTTTGTCGAAATCGCCTGCGACAGCGCGCAATTCGCGGCCGACGGCGACTCGAGTGCTTTGCTCGCGGCTACGGTGGCCCGCGCCCAGCCCGCCCTGACCGTCGGGCAACATGTCATCTTTCACACCGCCCGCGGACCGGAAGACCCGCGCAGCATCGGCTACAAGCAGGCGGCCCTGCGTTGCGCCGGGGACACTCCGGAGGAAAAATTCGCCACGGCCGCCGCCAATCTCAGCCGCAACCTCGCTCTCCTGCTCGAACTCGCCATGACAGACGCCAGCGGTGCCCGCGGCGTCGTCTGCGGCGGTGACACTTCCAGCAATGCTGCCCGCACGCTCGGCATCGAGGCGCTGGAGTTTCTCGCACCCGTTGCTCCGGGCGCACCGCTCTGCCGCATCCACGCTCCCGGGCGCATCGCGCATGGCCGTGAGTTTCTTTTCAAGGGCGGACAAAACGGCCGCGATTCCTTCTTCACCGACCTCGCACGACTGCCCGCCTTCCCCACCGTCTGATTTTCAAATCACCCCTTACGGCAACTACGCCGCAGTGTCGCCGGTGAAATCCTCATGTGGAAAGTCGGCGGGGCCAAAGCCGCCCCTCGGTGGCAGTCTTGATGAGGTCATCGCCGCCGCGCAGAAGGCCATTGACCACACCCGCAGCATGGGCATCGGCCTGAGCCCTTGCGCCATCCCCGAGGTCGGCCATCCGAACTTCACGATCGCGCCCGGCACGATGGAAGTCGGCATCGGCCAACACGGCGAACCGGTTCTCGAGATCGCCGCGCTGGAGACCGCCGCGCAGATGGCCAAACGCATGGTCGATCTCATCGTGCCCGACCTGCCCTACCAGTCTGGCGATGAATTCGTCCCGCTCGTCTCCGGCCTCGGCGCCACGCCCGCGATGGAACTCTACATCTTCTTCAGCGAAGTCGAAAAACTCCTCACCGTGCGCGGCATAAAAATTTACCGCCCCTACGTCGGCAATCTCTTCACCTCGCTCGAAATGGCCGGCGTCACGTTGACGCTCATGAAACTCGACGCGGAACTGAAACAGTGCATCGACCATGAAGCCGACTCGATGGGCCTGCGCCAGTTCGGTCCACGGAAGTGATCTAATTTTTCCTGTCATTCTGAACGAAGTGAAGAATCCATACCCTCGTCCGTGCTATCTCAATCCATTCCTTATCGAAAGTATCGCTAAATGAACTGTTTACAGAAAAGGAGGTAAAATCAAGCGATCTCGATCAAAATAAACAAATGGAGATCAATTACTTATGACCGGACAGCATTGGTCGGTGACCCCGGGGATTCGCAGAAACGTGCCCGCCGGCTGGCCCGCCGCCGCCGCCGTTCCCTGCGGAACATAGCGGTTCACCAGCACGCCGGTGGGGTCGAAATGATAGATCGCAGGCCGGTACTCATCCACCATCCAGAACGAACCGTTGGTCGGATCGATCACGATTCCTTAAATGGATCGATGAGTTCCGTTGAATAAACCGCGATTCTCATTCGTCCCAAGGTCAAACCCAACCATGGAGGACCAATGAAAACCATCGCCTTCGTTTCCCTGCTCAGCGCCGCCACCCTCGCCTTCACGCCTGCCCCGGCCAAAGCCGGTTCGGACGGTTTCGCCGCCCTCGGCGGCTTCATCGGCGGCCTGGTGGTCGGCCACGCCATCAGTGACCATCGCCCGGGTCCGCCGTCGACCGGGGTCATTGTTGCCCATCGCTATGGCGACCGTTACGACTCCCGCTATGATGGAGGACACCATGAACGTCACGGCTACTGGGACAGCGTTCGTGTGAAAGTATGGGTTCCTGGATACTGGACAACCTGTCACGAACGCGGCCGCCGGATCAGCTACCACACCCCGGGACGTTACGAACGGCGCACCGAGCGCGTGTGGGTCTCGACCCCACCCCGCGGGTATTCACCCCGCAGTTACAGCTATCGTCGCTGACGGAGGCCTCCCGCCATGAACTGCACCCGCGCCGAACACCTGCTCCTCGCCACCCGAGACGGACCGTCTCCGTCGGGCGAGATCCGACCTCTGCGGGACCACCTGGCAGGATGCACCGCCTGCCGGCGTCTCCACGAGGACCTGCAGGCAGGATTCGCCGGCTGGACCGCGGAGACGGCCGCGTTTTCCGTCCCGAGTGCCGGCGAGGAATGGCGGGCAGTGCGCGCCCGTCTCCGGGGTTCCGGGCGTATCCAGCCTTCCACGACATGGATTCGGCTCGGTCTTCCGCTCGCCGCGGCCGCAGCCTTTGCCTTTTTGCTGGTGCGCTCGCCCTGGCGGGAGCCGGCACCGGCCCCAACTGGTTCCTCCCTCGCCCGGGTCGACTACGTGGTGCCGGGCAATGCCGGGGCGTCCACGTTCGTTTACGAGGACCGCGAAAGCGGATGGCTCGTGATCTGGGCGGCGGACGTCGACCCCACCCTCGACATTTGATCCGACGGCGAAGTCAGGACGGTCGCGGGGTGGCCTTCAAGGCGAGTTCCGCGTGAGCGGACGCAACCGCGAGATATTTTTCCGCCCACCCGCGCAGGGCGGCTTGTTCTCCGGCATCAAGGACCCGCACAACGCGCGCAGGGGTGCCGACGACCATTGAACCCGAAGGAATGACCGTTCGCGGGGTGACCACTGCACCGGCGGCGATAAGGCAGCGATCACCGATACGGGCACCGTCAAGAATCGTCGCCCCCATGCCGATCAGGCACTCGTCGCCAATCGTGCAGGCGTGAACGATCGCGCCGTGACCGACGGTGCACCAATCTCCCACAATCGCATCTTGGTCGTCGGCCAGGTGCACGATGGCGTTGTCCTGAATATTGGTGCCTTCACCAATTTCGATTCGGGCAATGTCGCCGCGCAAGACGGCCCCATAAAACACGCTGCTGCGTGCCTTGAGTGTCACGTCGCCGATCACGGTCGCGTTGGCTGCGACAAACAATGCCCCGGAAACATGGGGCTGTTTTTGAAGGTGACGGGCCAGGCGTTCATGTACGTCCATGTCCTGCATGGCTTACGAGGGAGGCGCGTCGCCGCCAAGCCTTATGGCTCTCGATCGCCGTCCCGGCGGTGGCGTGCACTGCCCCCAAACCAGACAACCCATCCCAATCCGACAGCAAGCCCCAGCATGAGCACGCCTGCAAGGCAGGCGACGGCGAGGGTGATTTGATAAAGTACGGCAAACATGAGCGCGATTCCTCGTAGACGCACAACTTGCAAAGAAGTTTCTCGCACAGGGAAAGTTTGCATCCTAGCTGCTAGGGCGCACCTGCATGGAAACGTTCACCCACCTGTGGCGCGGCTTGGTCGGCATCGCCGCGTTTGTCGCCCTCGCCGCCCTGTTCAGCACGAATCGGCGACGCATCCCATGGAGGGTCGTGGGGATCGGTCTCACACTCCAAATCGCGATCGGCTGGCTGGTCCTGTATGCAGCGCCCGTCCGCGTTTTGTTTCAAGCCGTCGGAAGTTTTTTTGTCACGCTGCTGAGTTTTACCAACGAAGGCACTGCGCTTGTCTTCGGCTGGCTCAACACCATCGCGGGCGGAAACGTCGAAGGCCTTCCGTTCACGCAGGGCGGCCCCATTTTCGCCATCTCGGTCCTGCCGACGATCATCTTTTTTGCTGCTTTTACCTCCCTGCTTTACCGCCTCGGCGTGCTTCAGATCGTCGTCTACGGTTTTGCGTGGTTCATGTCGAAGACGCTGCGTCTATCGGGCGCCGAAACGCTCAGCGCCTCGGCCAACATTTTCGTTGGCCAGACCGAGGCTCCGCTGCTCATCAAGCCCTACCTTAACCGGATGACACGGTCGGAGCTTCTGGCCATTATGATTGGCGGCATGGCCACGATCGCCGGGGGTGTCATGGCCGTGTACATTGTCCTTCTGGGTGGCAACGATCCGGCGGAACAGGTCCGCTGGGCGACCCATTTGCTGACCGCGTCCGTCCTCTCCGCGCCGGCCGCCTTGATCACGGCCAAGATTCTCCTTCCCCAAGAAGAACCGGTGGACAACACCCTGGCCCTCAATGTCGAGAAGCCCGGTGCGAACCTGCTGGATGCGATCTGCCTTGGCACGACCGACGGCATCAAGCTTGCCGTCAACGTCGGCGGTATGCTCATCGTCTTCACGGCGCTGGTCGCCTTGGTCAATTGGACGATGGCAAACTGGATCGGCGGCTGGACGGGCCTCAACAGTTGGATCGCCGCCGTCACCGATGGCCGCTACGAATCCCTGTCCCTTCAATTCTGCTTCGGAATGCTCGGTGCTCCCCTTGCGTGGCTGATGGGAGTCGACAGCGGAAATCTTATCACCGCCGGTCAACTCCTGGGCGAGAAAACGGTGCTCAATGAATTCTATGCGTACTTCACCATGAACCGGATGCAGACCTCGGGCGTGCTCACCGACGAACGCACCCGCATGATCATGACCTACGCGCTCTGCGGATTCTCGAATCTCGTCTCCATTGGCATTCAAATCGGCGGAATCGGCGCCCTTGCCCCGGAGAAACGGGGCGAACTCGCGAAGCTGGGCTGGCGCGCACTGCTCGGTGGGAGCATCGCCTGCTTTCTCACCGCCAGCGTCGCGGCGATGCTGACCTGAACCCGATCAAGCGGGCCCCAACCGGAAGCTCCCGGCCAGTTGACCACGCCCCGCGCCCAACGTTCGTGGCTCCTTGGGAGCCTGCGCATTCGGGTTATCTTTGTTCGTCACGCGCTCACGACCTGTGGTCATTCCGGGGCGAGCCACATCGGGTGCGGTCAATGAAGCGCCTGCGTGGATCCTATTGCTAACAAAGTATTTTCCGTTGGCCAAAAATTTGCTACATCCCGAATCCCATGAGCGACGACGTGCCGAAATTGCGAATTAAACCCCGGCTGGCCGCGGAGTCCCCGACCTCCCCTCCGCCTGGGCCTCCCGTCGCTGACGCCGCGACGTCTCCTCCTCCCTTACCACCGACCGGGGCACCGCCAGACTTTAGGCTCAAGCCCAAGGTGCCCGTGCCTCAAGCTGGCTTGGTCAACGTTCCATTGGCGTCCACAGAAGGAACCGCCCCCTCTCCCTTCGTTGCTCCGTCACCTCGTCGTTCATCGGAGGAACTCGCGGCCGAAGGGAGAAAGGTTCAATTCGCGGCGCTGCTGATCGGCGCTCTCGGCTTAACCCTCTTCGCCGGAGTCGGCTACCTGGCCTACTCCGGACAGTTCAACGCAGTCCATGCGTTTGCCCCCGAAGAACGCTTGGAGTTGCCCGGCGAGGAAGACGGTGAACCGACGAAAGACTCACGGCCGGATGTCGTGGCCGCGCCCGCCCAGGCCGAGACGCCGAAGACCGCCGATGCCGCCGCGCCCGCCTTGGAGACTGCACCTTCACGTCCGGCTGAGGTATCAACGTCCGCAGACGTCGTGCCCACGCCCAGTCTCGAGTTCCGAACTTACGTGGCGAACCTGAGGATCCTCGGAGTGCGGGCCGGTTCCAATCCCCGCGTTCTGATCGACCGCACTTCGTACACTCTGGGTGCGACGATCAACGAGGAACTCGGTATCATCTTCGCCGGATACGACTCTGAGCGTCACCTCGTTCGTTTTCAGGACGCCACGGGCGCCTTCGTGGAGCGGCCCGACCGGTAGCGTTGGCGCGCTTCGCGAGCGATGCACCTGACGAGGAGCCTCGCTTTCGACAACGGGAGCCGGCTCTCGCGTCAGTCGTCGCTGCGACCGAAGGCGAGCAGCAGACGAATGACGTACCACTGCAGCAGGACCATCGACGCGAACAGTTCGAGTGCCGCCGCCACGTGTTCGCCGGGCTTGTGCTCATGCAGAATGCGGGACGTGTCGTACAAGATCGCTCCGCCGGCGACCACGATCATTCCGGCAGAGAAGATGAGACCCAGGCTGAAACCGAAGACGATCGAACACACGATCAAGCCGAGCGAGACGATGCCAGCAACCGTCAAGGCCGACCGGAGAAACGAGAAGTCCTTCTTTGTGACGAACACCGTCGCGGTCAATCGATGAAGGTGGAACCGCCTCCAAGGACCCGGCCGGACCGGCGGCGACACGAGCAAATCGCTTGCCGTTCGGGAGCGAGTCGATTTCCGAGGCGGTCTCCTCTTTTTATCCTTCCGGAGACAGTTGCGCCGAGATCAAAGCCACGGCCATTTCGTTGCACGGGGTCGCAATGCCATGTTTGCGGCCCAGCCGCACAACCACGCCATTGCGGGCATCGATCTCCGTCGTTCGTCCCGCCAACCGGTCGGCCAGCAGCGAATTCACTCCATCAGGCGGAGCGTTGCGGTAGCCCGCAAGGACCGTCTCCGCCAATTCGTCGTCCAGAATCGCACCTTCGGCCCGGCCCACGGCGATGACCTCCCGGATGATCCTTCGCACGACGTCGCCCAAGGCCTCGTCGCGAAGGACTCCGTTGGGCTTGAGCACAAGACCTGAGACGACGCCGGCCGCATTGACGCAGAGTTTTCGCCATGCCGCGGTCCTTAGGTCGTTCGTGAGCACCAACTCCGCCGCACTGCCGGCGAAAAGCGCGGCAAACGCTCGCCCGTTCGCATCGTCGGCCACCGTCAGGCGCCCTGCGCCGCGCTGGCGAATCTCGGTCGGCGAAATGCGCTCCGCCGGACAGTCCACGATGACGGGCACAATCCGGTCTTCTGGCAGCGTCCCTTGGAACCGCTCGCGATGCTCGACTCCATTCTGGAGGATCGCCGCACGCCCGCCACCCGCGCACAAGCGCTCCAGCCAATGCGCCGCCCTGGGGGCGTCATACGCCTTCGTTGTAACGAGGGCCCAGTCCACCGCTGGCGCCGTCGCCGGATCGACGACCACCTTGACTCGAGGCACCACCCATCCCTCCGAGGTTTCGACGCGGAGCCCGTCGAGCGGCCGACGGGCGCAAAGTGTGATCGTATGCTCGCCGATGTGGCTTAGCCATGCAGCGACAACGCCACCCACCGCACCGGGACCGACAATCGCGAGATTTGCCATGCCGCTACCCTCCGCCGAAGGGCAGCGCCAGGTCGATGACAAAGGGAACGCGCGACCGTTACGCGGAAAATCAAAGCGACGACCTTCATCAAATCAATGGGACCTGCCTTTTCGATTCCGTGTCTGCCCGTTCTGCGCCTTTCTCATCGTGTTCGTCATGCCGTCCGACTCCTCTCCGCCCTTTCCTTCGCGTCGCGTTCCTCTCGCGTCGTACGCCCTTGCGACAGCGGTGGTGGGTGCGGGGGTGGTCTTGGCCGCCCGTGAGTATCCAGGCGGCTACGATTGGCCTTACACGGTGATGTCGGCGCTCGCGTCCTCCAAGCACAACCCGGCGGGCGGGGCCTGGTTTGCCGTCGGATTGATGCTCGCGATGGCCTTGCTCTGGCCGGGGGCGCGTTACCTGAAGGTTCGGTCGACCGATACAGGTTGGAGCCACACCGCGCTTCGCGTCGGCCTCATTGCGGGCGCCCTCGTTGGCGCGGAACGCCTTTTCGTCTTTCACCTCTCCTCGCTCCTGCCGAAGGCCCACGAGGTGCTGGCCTTGGTGTGCTTTGTCGCGCTGTACACCGCCTTGCTTGGTCTCACGCTGCAACGGGCACGCCGCCACCGCCACCACCGCTGGGCTGCCGTCGTCGTCGTACTTCCCCTGGTGGCGATAGGTGTGAGTCAGGCCGTGATCTACCTGGGACAACGCGATCTGGGCTGGGTTGACCGGCACTGGCGCGAGCTTGGCGTCCCCGTAACCATGAGTCTCGCCTTCTGGCAATGGCTCGCAGCCGCAGCGCTCTGGGCTGGCCTCGGACATTTGATCGTCACCGCCGAGGTTCGCGATGATGGGATCCGAGATCGGACACGACCGACGCCACCGATTGCTGACTGAAGGGAGCCCGCTCACTTTTTCCCGATGCCGCCCGTGCCCACGCCCCATGCCCGACCGCCGCGTGGACTGGTTGCGTTGCTTGCCGGCCTTTCCTCGATCGGCCCGTTCGCGGTCGACGCCTATCTGCCAGCCATTCCGGCAATCAGCGTCGATCTCGGCGTCACCCCGCTGGCGGTCCAGCAAACGCTCACGGCCTACATGCTGCCGTTTGCGATCATGAGCCTGTGGCATGGTTCGCTCTCGGACGCGCTCGGTCGCTGAACCGTGGTGTTGCGGGGCACGGCGCTCTTTCTACTCGCCTCCGTCGGCCTGCGCCCTTGCCCGGACAATCGAATCGTTGCTGGTCTTTCGCGCGCTTCAGGGCATGACTGCGGGGGCCGGGATGGTGGTGGGCCGGGCCCTTGTGCGCGATCTGTACTTACTCAGGCGGGGTGTCTGCTGCTCGCAATGTTGGGACTGGCGGTCAGTGCGTCCGCGCCTCGGGAACCCGCGCCGGAGGCGAACTGAACGTCGCGAGGCGTCGGTCGAGGCAGCTCTTCACCTCATCGCGGACGGAGGAACTTTCCAGATAGGTCGCCATCCGGGCCTTGTCCCCTCGCACGCTGAGCCCGGCATAGACCTGAAGTTCGAACTGCGTGCGCAACCGCACCGCCTCCGCGCTCCAGCCGAACGATTCCAATAAAAAAATCAGCGCCTCCATCGTGGAGAATTGCCCCACCCCTTGCTGCGAGCGCAGCCAGTAGCGGCTGGTGCCCGCCATGGGCAGACGCACTTTCTGTCCCCAAGTTCCAATGGTCCGCAACATGGCCGACGCCTGGCGCCACGAGCCGTCGACGAGGATCACCTGCACATCATCCGGCGGCGGTCCGGGCAACCGGTCTTCGCCCAACGGATGGAGGATCCACACTGTCCTTCCGGGACGTTGGACCGAAGCGAAGTCGGGCGGACCCTCGGGGCGAAACACCTGCAGCTTCGCATCGGGCACGAGGCGATGGATCAAGTGGCCGGTGCTCGTCGGCCGCAGCATTTCCGCGTGGTGCATGAGCACATCGACCGCGCATGGCAGCGTCACCCGATCCTCCACCGCGCAAAGACACCAGGCGCGCGGCTGGAAGCAGCGCGCGCACCGCGGGGTTTGATTGAGGACCACACTGCGACCCATGGGGCCATCCGGAGCGCAGGTCCGCCCGGGGTCAATCCGGCAAAGAAGCCGTACCGGCGCAATCCCCCGCCCGACTTCGGTGCGATAGGAAAACGACGCTCGAATATGAGAAAGCGAACGAATCACGACACCGCCGAAAAGCCTTTCCCTCCGAGGGCCCGACCTGTTGCTTACCGGTTTCTCCATGACGCCCGCCCAGGAAATCGCCCGCCGCCGCACTTTCGCGATCATTTCGCATCCGGATGCCGGCAAGACCACGCTCACCGAAAAATTCCTGCTCTACGGCAACGCCATCCATCTCGCGGGCACCGTCACCGCCCGCAAGAGCCAGCGCGCGACAACGTCGGACTGGATGGAACTCGAAAAGCAGCGCGGCATCTCCGTCAGCTCGACGGTCCTGCAATTCGATTACCAAGGCTATGCGGTCAACCTGCTCGATACCCCCGGTCACAAGGACTTCTCCGAAGACACCTACCGCGTGCTCACGGCCGTAGATGCCGCCCTCATGGTCATTGATGCGGCCAAAGGCATCGAGCCCCAGACGCGCAAGCTGTTCGAAGTCTGCCGGCGCTGCGGCGTACCGATCTTTACCTTCATCAACAAGTGCGACCGGCCAACGCTTAACCCGCTCGCGCTGATCGACGAACTCGAGAGCGTACTCGGCCTTGCCCCCTGCCCGCTGACCTGGCCTCTGGGCAACGGCCCGTCCTTCCGCGGCGTGTACGACCGACGCTCGAAGGAGGTCCATCTTTTCGAACGCACCCCGCACGGCGCGTACCGGGCTCCGGTCAACGTCACGGGTCTCCACGACCAGATCGTGCGCGACAAGCTCGACGATTACACGTTCGGCGAAGTCTCCGAGCAGATTGAAATGCTCGACGGCGCCAGCGCTCCCTTCGATCTGGCCGCCGTGCAGTCCGGAAAACAGACGCCGGTGTTCTTTGGCTCCGCCGTCAACAATTTCGGCGTCCAACTCCTGCTCGAGGGTTTCCTGCAAAATTCCATTGCCCCCACGTCCCGCCGCTCGACCGCGATCACCGTGCCGGGTGCTCCGGCGCCCACCGAGGCGCGCGAAGTTCCTGTGGACCACGGAAAGTTCTCCGGCTTCGTTTTCAAGATCCAGGCCAACATGGACCCGCGTCACCGCGACCGCATCGCCTTCCTGCGGGTGTGCTCGGGCAAGTTTTTGCGTGACATGGTCGTGACCCACCAGCGCACGGGGCGAAACGTGCGTCTCTCATCGTCGCATAAACTCTTCGGACAGGAACGCGAGACCGTCGACGAAGCCTGGCCGGGCGATGTCATCGGCCTCGTCGGTCATGACAGCTTCGGTATTGGCGACACCCTGACCGAAGACCGCTCCATCGCGTACGACGAGATCCCGCGTTTCCCGCCCGAGGTGTTTGCCTACATCTCCAACCCGAACTCGTCCGACTCGAAGAAATATCGCGCTGGGCTTGAGCAACTGCTGCAGGAGGGCGTCGTGCAATCGTTCCAAGCCCGCAATGCACCGCCCGGCGCCACGCTGCTCGCCGCCGTGGGCCCTCTGCAGTTCGAAGTCGTGCAATACCGGCTGAAATCCGAGTACGACGCCGAATCGCGCCTCGAGACCACGCCTTGGACGCTGCTCAAGTGGCTCGAACCGCATCCCAGTTTGAAGAACCCGCAAGGCCTGATCGTGGCGAACGGAGTGAGCTTCGGCACGGATCGCTTCGACCACATGGTGGCGCTTTTCCCGAACGACTGGACGATGCGCTACTTCGTGGAAAAAAACCCCGAGCTCAAACTCCACGACCTGCCGCTCGAACAAACGCACTGACCACCCGGCACTCCGTTTACGGCGACGGCGCCTGGACCTGAGTCCTAAGGTAACCAATCAGATCCACCACCTCGTCCTCGCTCATTCCGCTGAGAAGACCTGGCGGCATGAGCGACAACTCCAGTCGTTCGATCTTCGCGATCTCATCGCGTGCGAAGGTGGACGTCTCGGCCTGATTTGCGATCGTGACCGCCGCGGGGGTTTCGCTTCGCACCACGCCCGCCGCAGTGCGACCATCCTTGGTCTCAATCGTCGTCAACTGGTAGTCGCGGCCGATCTCGGCGTTGGGCGTGAGAATATTCCGAAGAATGTAATCAAGATCGGCGCGATTCGAACCCGTGAGCTCCGGTCCGAGGTGAACACCCTCGCCATACATCACGTGGCAGCTCGCACAGGCGCGCTCAAACACCCTGCGCCCGCGCGAAGCATTGGCCAGTCCGACGCGTTCTTCCGTCAGTATCCCCTTCCAGCGTGTGATCTCCTCTTCCGCGTTGGCGTCCGATTGGCCCACGACACCCCAGCTCTCGGCCAGCCAACCGTCGAGGTCCGGATCATTGAGCAGGCTGAGCTGGCGGGCGCTTGCTGCGTCAATATCTTCGCGAGGCACGTGACCCGCCTTGATCGCCTCCACCAACGCCCGCCCGTAAGGTGCGCGCTGAGTCAAAATGGCGATGGCCTGCCGTTTCTCTTCGGTGGAGAAGGTCGCGTACGCGGCAAGGATTGCGGGCGGGGTCGAAGGCACGTCGTAGGCCGCAAGTCCACGGAGCGCTCCCAGCCGCAGTCCCGGCTCTGTCAAAAGCTTCTGATAAGAGGGCGACAACTGGAAATCCCGTCGTTGCAAGACGACCTCCAACGCGGCTTGGCGCGCAGGAAGCGGAGCGAAGGTTTCCATCATGATCCCACGCTTTGCGGCAAAGACCGCACGGTCGCCAAAACGCGCTGCGAGCGTGTCGGCCATCGCGATGATGGCCGTGTCGGGACTCGCTTCGCGAGATCGACTAAAACCGGCTCAGGTTTGCCGTGGGAAATTTTGTAGATGCGTCCGTTGGTGCGATCATGCGGTTGCTGCTGGTGGCAGGCGCGGGCGTCGTACCAGTCGCTGTTGAAGATCGAGCCGTCGGGTCCCAACTCAAGCCGAAGCCCGCGAAACCAGCCGTCGTTGGCCTTCATGAAGTCAGGAGCATGGCTGCCGATGTAACCGGAGCCCGTGGGCCTTAGCACTTCGCGATTGATGCGGTTGCCCAGGATATTGTGCGTGAAGAGCGTGCCGCGATACTCGGCTGGAAACGTGTCGCCGAGATAAATCAACGTTCCCGCGTGCGCGTGCCCGCCGCCGGCTGCATCCGTGCCACCCAAGCATCTCGTGGGTGTCCTGCCAGCCCCAGCCATCGAGGATCACTTGCGGCGGACCGTCGGGGGTGTCGTCACGATTGCGATCGGGAATGAATAAGAGATAAGGTGCACTCCCCACCCACGCTCCTCCCTGGCCGACGGCAATCGCACTGGCAAAATTGAGGCCCTCGAAGAATACCGTACGTTTGTCGGAGCGACCGTCGCCGTCGGTGTCCTCGAGAATCACAATCCGATCCCGACCATAGGGCGACCAATCGGGGTAGGAGTAGTTCTCCACGACCCACAGGCGCCCCCGTTCGTCGATCATGAACGCGATGGGCTGGTGCACCACCGGTTCGGACGCGAAGGGCGTGGAGCGAAAGCCGTCCGGCAGGGTCATGAGCCGTGCGGCATCCTCGGCAGTGAGCCCGCTGCCGGCAGCCACGGGGAACTGCTGGTCCTGCGCCAGGGATGAAATGACCGCAGCGAAGAACGCCAACGCTCCGAACGCATAAGGCAGGACGCGAAATGGGACGAGGTGCATGGGCGGGCGAAGGGGGTCTCGAGGAAGGGCTGATCCGGCGCCGCCACACTCGCGCGTCGCGGTCTAATTCAAGAATGTTCGTTCACCGTCGATTGCGAGACCGGAATTTACCTTACGGTCCGCCGCCCCTTCAGCTGATCAAGAGCAGGCGGGGCGATTGTCCGGGCATCGTGGCCGGGGCGCGGTGCACGCAGGGTGGAACGGGGCTTCCGGGGTATTCAGTCGCAATGCGCCACAGGTTTCCCAAGCCGAAGGAAAAGGGGCGTGCGCCGGGAGCCGCCACATAGTGCAGATCGAAAAAATGTTCATTGAGGTGGACGAGGAACGCCTCGTCGTCCGGGCCACCGTGTCGGGCGAGCAACTGCGCCCGCGTTTCGGGAACCTCCACGCAGCGCATGGCCTCCTCATTACGCAGTCCCTCGGAAGCTGACACGTTGTAGCTGCACAGATAAGTGTCGGCCATCGTATTCGCGCTGTCCGCATGGAATGAATACACGTCGGTCGGCACCGGCCCGGACTCGTCGTCCCGTGGATAGGCCGGTATGCAGTCGAGGACGGGCGACAGTCCGACCTCGCGAAGCAGACGCTGGTCGGCGAGGAGCCGCTCGCGCGCCACGCGGCCGGCAGCGCCCAGCTCGAGTCTCAGCAGATCGGAGTCATCGAGCGTGGTGATCTCATCAATCGTCCCCAGTCTCGTCACGATGTCATCAAAATCACCCTCCAGCGCGCGTGGCCAGCACACGGCATTCACTCCGTCGGCGAAGGGCGTGGAGACAAGTTCGTTAAAACTCCCGACCACTTTTATGCGCCGGTAGCCGGGAGGGGGATCAAATGCGGCCGCATGATCGTGGTTCATGGGACAGGAATGGGGATGACCGCTCGTCAACGCGTGGCGTGCCGTTCTTTGGCCAGCTTGATCCAGTCGCGATTATCCCGCCGGTAGCGTCCGTCGGCGCGCCGCGCGTGACCTGCGATCTCGGCGAAGAGTTGACGTGCGCGTTCGCCCTGACCGGATTTTTCCAGCCAGAGGGCATAGCGGCAGCGGGCCTCCTCGCCCGAGGTGACGGTCAGTGCAAGCTCGTAGTCTCGCTCTGTTTCGGCGGCGTGCCCGAGTGCCTCGTGACACCGGGCTTTGAGCAGAATTCGATCCGCAGTCTCGTGCTTTGAGCGCAGTTCGTCGAGTTTTTCCAGTGCACTCAGCGCCGCTTCGTGATGCCCTGCGGCGAATTCGATGTGGGCCAGTTCGTAGGTGATCAGAGGATCATCCTTGAAGACCCCGCGAAGGCATTCCCGCAACGTTTCGATTGCCTCGGCAAAGCGTCGGGCCTGCGCCAGCGCCTGCGCGAGCTTCACCCGATTCGCGATGGTGTTCGAAAACTCGAGCTGATCCTGGAGGTGGGTAATCGAGGCGTTGCTCGAAAGCGGGAGTTTGAATGACACGCCGCGGATGTTCCGGTGACCGCGTAAATCCGGCCAGATCTCGAGGATGAAATAGATCAGCGGCCCTCCCGCGGGGAAAATGAGGATGAGCCAGATCCACATGAAGCTCCGATCGTTCCGGATCAAGTGTACGATGCACAATACCTTCGCGGACATCTCCATGAACCCGAGCACGGAATATATTGGCATCGGACAATGCTGTTACGCATCGGCAATAGGCCGGCAAGCGCGTTTTCGATCTTGCGACCACGGCTCGGTAGAAAGCGCCGGCCGGCCCCGGAATACACAGGGCCACCTCCGGCATCATGCCCCAAAATTGAGAATCAGATAGAGCAGCCCGACGACGGTTAAGACCGCGGCCCAAGCGATCACGAAGCCGATGGTGTCCACCTTGTCCCACTTGAAAAACTCCAGGTGGGTGCGCGGCAGGAGCAACTTGGGTGTGGTGGTTTCAGGCGCCGCATAGGCGGCCTCTACGGACTTTCGATCCAAGACCCGGTCTTGGTTTACCTTGAGCCGCATCCGCAGGAAAAACTCCCGGACTTCGCGTCCGTCGTCAGGTTTGGTGAGCAGCGAGACCCCAATCAGAATGATGAAAGGCAGAAGAATCTTGTAGGTGTAGCGGATCGTTTCGTTGAGCGCATACGGATTGCCCGAAAGATCGAAGAGTTGGTCCAGCAGCCACATCTCAGGGAAGAACATCCCGCGACCACGCGGGGTCCCGTCGACCAGGACTACATCCTGCGACCAATAGATCGGGCGGGGGTGCATGGTGATCGGCCGATTGATTTCCTCTCCGAGCACCACCGGTGGGGGCGGATTTTGCCGGTTGCCCCAATCCGCGAGAAGGCGCGCGCGCTCTTCGACGTCGCGAGGTGTGGCACCGAAGGCCTGCTCAATGGTGCGAGCCTGGGTTTGGCGAAGCAGGCTTTCATGAGTGCGCATCCCGGGAAAGACTGATGGGAGCAGGATCGGCAGGCCAATGAAGAGCAAGAAGGCCGTCAGGATCGATGCCCAGGCGCCCTGCCGGGTCGCGCGTCTCCACTTGAGCCCGCACCAGAAGCTCGCGGCCACGAGGGTGTTGAATTCCCACATGAACTTCAGCATCTCCAGAATCGTGTCGAAGGCCGTGCTGAGGAGCGCCGCCACCACCAGAAAAATCCCACCGGAAATACGCCCGGCCGTAATGTAATGGTGGTCCGTCCGTCCGGGGACCAAGGGCGCATATACGTTGTTGGTCAGCAATGCGGCGGACGACATCATCAGGGTGCTGGCCGTGGACTGCAAAGCCGCGAGCAGGCAGGCGATCATGAGACCGACCAAACCGATGTTCAACCCGCCCAGCAAATCCTGGGTGGCGTGACCCCAGACCAGATCGGAATTGCGAATCTCCCGGCCATACAAGGCGAAGCAAAGCAGGGCGAGGAGCCCCCAGATCACCGTCAAGTAACGCTTAAGGAACGTGCCAACGGTAAAGCCGATGCCGGCGGTCAGATCATCCTTGGCGGACGCGTTGGCCGTAAATTGATTCGCCTGCACGGCCACGTTCAAGGTGGCCATGATCGATAGGGCGATGATGAAGTACCAGGTGAAGTCGGCACTTTGCGCCGATCCGAACGGAGAGAAATAATAACTGGGTAATTCCTGGTGAAGCACACCTCCGGCTTCCCTAAGTCCCGACGTGCCGTGCATCGCGTTCAACTTGGCGATGGCAAATGGGATCAGCAGAAAGGACAGCACCATGATCAGGACGCTTTGGACGGCATCCGACCAAACAGCTCCCACCAGCCCGCCGATCGAGGCATAGACCAACACCACCAACACCACGCCCCAGATCAGCCAGTCCTCGTTCACCGCGGAAAATTCGCGACTGGGCCGTAGATATTGCAGGTTGGCGAGTTCGTTTTTCTCCGCCTCGGTGAGTTCGGTGACGGTTGCCTGTTGAAGAAGGGTGTCGAGGCGCTGGGCGAGCACGAATTCGGCCTGCTCGGCGGGAGTAAATGCCTCCTGCGGCTTCAGCGTCATCCCCAGCACAGTCGCGCCGACGGCCTTCAAACTGAGCGCGATGATGATCACCATGTAGAAGCTGGCCAACGCCGAGTAGGTCATCGCCATCCGTTGCGAGCCATATCTCTGCCGGAAGAAGTCGCCCATCGTCATCATCCGCATGCGCCGGTACCATCTGGCCGTAAACCAGTAGAACGGCGTGGCCCAAAGCAGAATCAGCTGGCTCCAAATTCCGCCGGCACCGTCACGGTACGTGGTGGTCACTGTTCCCACGGCATTCTCCGAACTCGTCGCCTGCCCAAATGACGTCAGCACCTGCAACACCCGCCCAAAACGTCTCCCGCCGAGAAAATAATCCTCCTGGTCCTTGATCCGAAGCATCGCAGCAAAACCCAGGCCGATCAGAAGGAGGAAATAGGCAACGATTACGATGATATCCAGGGTGGTGATGCCATGCATAAGAGACTTGGGAGTGCTGCGCTGAGCACTGATTCACTGTGGTTAAACCAACCCGGCTCGCTCTAGCGAGAAGGCTGGCAAAGGGGGTAAGGCCGTGAATAACTTGACGATGCGGTATTTAGGGGACGCCCAAGCCTCAGGTTGGCATTCTCGCGAGACGAGAAAATTCCCCGCGCCCAAGCTCGTGAAGCCCGCTTTCGGCGCAGGCAGGTCTTTTTCTCCACGATGCCCCGGGGGATTCGCCACAGGCCGGGTGCCTGGAGAAACAACCTCACTCACATTACCTGACGTGAAGCGTGGGTTTAAAGGGTGTGACGCCTGTCAGATAGACGCGGTCGCCGGACGAACGTTCCGCTGCTGACGAAGCCGGTAGTTGCGGCCTTCTAACCATTATATGCCGTCCAGTGCGCTTGCGGGTTCATCCCTCCGGAACCGCCAGTTCCGGATGCTGGCGCGCGTAGGTCGCGGCGTAGGCGGCGAAGGCCGTCTTCACCCGCATTGTCACCGTCGCATCGCCTGTCTTAAAATGTGTTTCGTCGATCGCCCGCACGGGCATGACATCTTTCGTGGTTGCGAGCAGGAAGCACTCGTTCATCGTCGCAAGATCTTCGGGGCGCAAAGAGACCTCTTGCACGGCAACCCCGGCCGCCGCGGCTACGGTGGTCAACACCAGGTTCCTCGTGATCCCCTCCAGAATCCCGGCGCTGAGCGGCGGCGTGAGCACCACGCCGTCTCGAACAAAGGCGAGATTGCTGACGGCCGCCTCCGTGAGTTCGCCCGCTTGGTTCAGGATCACCACCTCGTCGGCGCCGCGTGCCCTCGCCTCGCGAAGGCACAACAGATTATTGAGGTAGTTGCCCGTTTTCCATGCCGGGTTGAGCGTGTCCGGGGCGTTGCGTCGCAGGCCGGCCGCGATCGATAGACGCAGACCATTGCGCAAATCCGCCGCCGTGGGCAGTGCCAGCGACTGAACCAACAGGACAAAATCGCACCGGTCCGCCAGCGCCGTATCCAAACCGATCGGACCGGCCCCGCGAGTCACCTGCAGGCGGATGTAGAGTTCGCCCCGCACCGCCGTCTTTTCGCGGAACGCGGCCACGGTGCGGCGGATTTCGTTCAGGATCTCCTCTGCGGAGAAGGGCAGCGCAAAATGCAGGGCGGCGGCCGACCGGAGCAGTCGATCCCAATGCTCCTGCCACGCAAAAAGCGTGCCGTGATAGGTCCGCCACACTTCATAGATCGCGTCCCCGTAGAGAAATCCCCTATTCAGCGGAGCGATGGCGGGCGCATCAGCCGATTGCAGGACGCCGTTGATATTGGCCTGAATATAAGGAGCGGACCTCATCGGGCTGACGCCACCAGAACCCGGCCGCGTCGCAAGCATCAAACGGACAAGCAAAAGCCCCCGGCCTTGTCGGGCGGGGGGCGAAAGACAAAGGCCGAGCGGGTGCGCTCAGCTGCGCTTCTTTACCAAACCAAGCTCCTTCTTGATGTTCTGAACGCTCGGGACCGAGATGCCGAACTCCTTGGCGATCGCAGCACCGGTCTTGCCTGCCTCGACGGCGGACTTAACCTGGGACTTCAGCTCCGTGGTGATCTTGGCGCGCTTGCGCTTGCCCCCGGACTTCTTGGCGGGTTTTCCGCCCTTCGCTTTTGCCTTCGTGCTCCGGCGCCCCCGCTTGCCCCGGCCCACCGCGGCCTTCAGGGCCTTGATGAAATCGTTGAGCGAGGCGTAGCCGTAGTTGGAGGGAAGCGCAGACAGTTCGGACGTGCGCTGGGATTCGATCGCAGCCTGCAGCTTCGCGGCTTTAGCCTGGAGTGCGGCGAGTTCTTGGATTTTTTCAGTGACCATAACGCTATGAAACGACCTATAGCGTGTCTTATAGCAAGCTTAATATAGAGCTCTTATATTCGTCGGGAAGCCCGCCCATTTGCAGGCCGCGTGCATCCGGATTCTGGCGACACGACAACCGTGTCTGGCGTTGCCAAAACTGCGTTGCGAAGCGATTGCTCGGGCATGGCCACTCTTCATACGCTCGACGCCGGCTCGGCCGTGCATCGCTGGGACCGCTCCGTTCCGCCCCGTCTGACGATCGCTGCCGGCGATCTTGTGTGTCTCGACATGGCTGACTCCAGCGGATTCCAAGTGCAGCCTGATTGGACGGCCGCAGATTTCCGTGCGAATTTCGACCCGCTGAAGGTGCACGCACTCACCGGCCCGATCGCCGTGGCGGGTGCCGAGCCGGGCGATCGCCTTGAGGTCAAGATCGGCGCCTATGAGCATCGCGGCTGGGCTTGGACGAGCCTGATCCCGGGCCTCGGCCTGCTGCCGGAGGACTTTCCGGATCATCACCTCTTTATTTGGAAACTGGAGGGAAACCGGACCCGGTCGTTTCCGGGCGTGACGCTCGATTTGCATCCGTTCGCCGGCGTCATCGGGGTGCAGCGTGCCGAATTTGGCGAATTTCGGACCCGCGCGCCCGGACCGTTCGGCGGCAATATGGACGTCCGCCACCTGACCGAAGGAACCACCCTTTACCTCCCCGTGCTCACGCCCGGCGCCAACCTGCTCGCCGGCGATTGCCACGCCGCCCAGGGTGACGGCGAAGTTTGCATCAACGGCATGGAGGCGCCGATGCGCGTGACACTTGAGATCAATCTGATCAAACAACGCCCCCTGCCCGCTCCTTATGCGGTCTGCCCCGGCCCGCTGGTGTCGCCACGATATCAATCCAAGCCGTGGCACCTGTTTGTCGAGAGCGACGAACAGCCTCGCGAGGCCTGCAAACGCGTCGTGCGTCGCGCGATCGACTACCTGACGGATCGCCTCGGAGTGACACCCGAACTCGCCTACACCCTGTGCAGTGTCGTGCTGGATCTGCGCATCAGCCAGCTGGTGAACGTGCCAACCATCACCGTAACCGGGTACCTGCCCGAGGCGATCTTCGACTGATGGACGAAAGGGCCGTCACGACGGTTCGAATACAACCGTTGACCGAACTCCCCGCCGCCGGCACCCGCTCGTGTCGATTCGTGAGCGGGCGCAAGCCGGCTCCTCAAATCGTCATCGCGTGGTAGCCGCCATCGACGATGAGTTCCTCGCCCGTGATGAAGCTGCCGGCGGCGTCGCTCGCGAGCAGGAGGGTTGCCCCCACCAGTTCCCGCGCGTCCCCGAACCGCTTCGCGGGCGTGTGGCCCATGATGGAGGCGACGCGATCGGGGGTCAGCACCTTGCGGTTTTGCTCGGCCGGGAAAAACCCGGGGACGAGGATGTTGACGCGGACCTTCTTCGGCGCCCATTCGCGGGCAAGGTTCATCGAGAGATTGTGCACGGCCGCCTTGGTTGCCGAGTAGGTGAAAACCCGCGACAGCGGGACGACGGCCGACATCGAACCGAGATTGATGATCGAACCGCCCTCGCCGCGATCGACGAGGTATTTTCCGAAAATCTGACAGCCGAGGAACACGCTCTTTTGATTCACGTTCAGGATACGGTCGTACTCTTCCTCCGTGATCTCGAGGAAGGGCGTCGCCGAATTGATGCCCGCCCCGTTGACGACGACATCCACGCGACCCGAACGCTTCAGTACGTCCGCCAGGAGCGTCTCAAGCGCCGCCTTGTTGCTCGCCTCGGCCGAGGCGAAATACGCCTGGCCACCCGCCGCGGCGATGCGGTCGAGGCGCACCTTGGCTTTTTCCTCGTTGCGGCCAACGAGCACAACTTCGGCGCCGGCGCCCGCCAGGCCTTCCGCCATTGCGCCGCACAGTTCGCCCGTGCCTCCGATGACAACGGCGACTTTGCCGGAGAGCGAGAAGAGGGACGTGAGATATTCGGAGGGATTCATGGTGAAAAGAAGGGCATGCGGGGACGGGAGGGGGTTCGCAAAGGGTTTTGCGGTGAACGTTAAGACCGAGGCAAGGGCGGGCGACGCCGCCCTTGCCTAAGGAGGCTCACTTTCACGCAAGGCAGGGGACCGGCCGACCTTTTCACCCAACCCGGCCAAGCCGGAAATCACAAATGCCCAAATCCCAAACAAAAGTACACCGCAGAGGGTCTCGCTCGTTTGGCGTTTGGACCTTTGGCGTTTGGAATTTCCCGTCCATTATCGTCTCAAACCTTCTCGTTGTTCACGAGTGAGGGACTAAAGGGCGTCTTGGTAAAGTTGCTCGTAGGCGCGTGAAGCTTTCCGCCAGCTGAAGTCGCGCGCCATGCCCCGCTGCTGCACAGCCGCAAAGCGAGGCCGGTCGGCGTACAACCGAAAGGCGCGCGCAAGTCCACCCGCGACGCCCTCGACGGTGGGGGCAAACATAATCCCGGTGCCTTTGGCGGGGTCGACCTCGATGTCGATCACCGTATCGACGAGCCCGCCGACCTTCGACACCAGCGGAATCGTGCCGTACGCCTGCGAATACATCTGGTTCAGCCCGCACGGTTCGAAGCACGATGGCATCAGAAAGAAATCGCTGCCCGCCTCGACGAGGTGACTCATGGTCTCATCAAGTCGCGAGGCAAACGCGACCTTTCTTGGGAGTGCCGCCACCAGTTCACGCATCCCTTGCTCAAACCGCAGCTCTCCCGTGCCGAGGACGATGAACCGAACGTCTTCCTTCTCGAAAATAGCCTTGTTCGCCAGGACAAGCTGGACGCCTTTCTGCTCGGTCAGGCGGCAGATCATTCCAATCACGGGGGCCTGCGACGCGGGATCGAATCCCACCTGCTTGAGCAGGGCCTCCCGGCAGGCCGCCTTGCCGGACAGATCGTCCGACGAGTAGTTGGCCGGGAGCCGGGTATCCACCGAGGGATTCCAGATCTGCGTATCGATGCCGTTGATCAAGCCAACCAGATCATCCGCGCGCGTCTGCACGACGCCATCGAGCCCGCAGCCGAATTCCGGAGTCTGCATCTCCAAGGCATAACGCGGGCTCACCGTCGTCACGCGATCTGCGAAGAGCAGTCCCCCCTTCATCATGCTCATCTGGCCGTAAAACTCGACGCCATCGATGCCCTGAAGCTCCTCCGGCAGATTCGTCCGGTAGAACGAACGCATGGGAAACACACCTTGGAAGGCGATATTGTGCACCGTAAAGATCGTCTTCATCGCCAGCGTCACGCCGTAACGTTGCTCCGCATGGCGAAGGAGCAACGGGAGAAGTCCGGCCTGCCAGTCGTGTCCATGCACCACATCCGCACCGATCTCGTTCAGTCGGAGGGCTTCCACCACACCCTTGCAAAAGAAGATGAAGCGATGGTGGTTGTCCTCGTAGTCGCGCTCGCCGTTGCCGTAAGGATTGCGCCGGTCGAAGAACTCTTCGCGGCATATCAGATAGACGGTCAGGTTCTCCCGTGGAGAAAAGGAACGCACGTCGCCGCTCATGAACACATCGCCCATCTCGACCCGCAACCGCTGCAACCGTTCCGCCCGCGCCACATCGGGATGATCGAGCACCGCCCGGTAGCCAGGCAGGAACACGGATACCTGGTGCCCGGCGTCCGCCAGCGTTCCGGCGAGGGAGCCCACCGCATCCGCCAGTCCGCCGGTTTTAACGTACGGATACAATTCACTCGCGACGTGAACGATTTTCATCACGATTAACTAAGCACTGACGTCCGCCGCATTCCAACGCTAATTCTTGCGGGCGGGTTTGGTCGCTCCGGCAATCCTCGCCGCCGACCGTCGTGCCTCTTCCTCGTTTATGAAATTTCGCGAACCTGTTCTCGACCTCCTCCGCCAGCCCGACTACCGCCCGGTCAATGCCGCCGCCGTCGGGCGCCAACTGAAACTCGACAAGCGCAGCCAGCGCCAGCTCGCCCATGAAATCCGTCTCATGGCCTCGAAGGGCGACGTCGTCTTCGTCAAGGGCGATCGCATCGCGCTTCCCGCAGACGATGAACGTGTCACCGGTCGCCTCCAATTCCGTCAAGGCGGCTCCGCCTTCGTGATACCCGGGACGAAACCCGGAGAGGGCCGCCCCGACGCGATTCAGATCGCACCCGAGGACACGGGCACGGGGTTGCACGGAGACACGGTGCAAGTGCGGGTAAACGCCCGGCGTCAGGCGCGGCGCGATGGTCGAGGCGACGAGGCGACCGGAAACGTGGTTGCCGTGGTCGAGCGCGGCCGCACGGAAGTCGTCGGCACCCTGCGACGCATCCGCAAGAGCTTCTACGTCGCGCCCGACGATCCCCGCTATATCCACGACATCGCGGTGCCCGATCCATCCACCGGGAAACTCAAACCGACGCCCGAACCCGGGGACAAGGTGGTGGTGAAACCCGGCGAGTGGACGCAGCGCCACCATCTCATCGGAGGCGAGATCACCGAACGGCTGGGCCGCACCTGGGAGCCCCGGGCCGAACTGCTCGGCGTCTATCGCAAATTCGATCTCGATCCCCGTTTCCCGGCGGAAGTGGAGCGCGAAGTTTCCTCGCTGCCGGACTCCGTGCGCGAGCGCGAGACCACGGGCCGCCTCGATTACCGGCAGATCCCCACGTTCACCATCGATCCCGACGATGCCAAGGATTTCGACGATGCCTTGTCCATTGAGACGATCGACGACGGCTCGGTGCGCGTCGGTATCCATATTGCGGATGTCTCCGCCTACGTTAAGCAGGGCACGGCGCTCGACCGCGAAGCGCAGAAGCGGGGCAATTCAACCTACCTTGTCGGCACGGTCGTGCCGATGCTGCCGGAAAAGCTGTCGAACGGCCTGTGCTCGCTGGTCGAGGCACAAGACCGCCTCACCAAGGCCGTGTTTCTCACCTTCGACACGCGCGGCCGGCTCAAGGGCACGACGTACTCCAACACCGTCATTCGCAGCCGCAAGCGCCTGACCTACAAGCAGGCCTATGCGCTCCTTTTCGAGAACGACCTCGCGAAGATCCGCGCCCTACCGTTGCCGCCAAAACACCAGACCGGGTCCACGGGGCGCGCGTTGTCGGATCTCTCCGACCTCGAACTCTGCGATCTGCAAGGCTGGGTGCGCAAACTCTGGGCGATCGCGAAGAAACTTCGCGCTGATCGCATGGCGCATGGCAGCCTTGATCTCGACATGCCCGAAACCAAGGTGTTCGTCGACGAGGAGGGCTTCGCGGACCGCCTCGAGGTCATCGAGCACGACGAAAGCCATCAGCTGATTGAGGAATTCATGCTCGCCGCCAACGAGGCCGTCGCCCGTGTGACCCGAATCAACCGCCTGCCCTCGCTCTATCGCGTGCACGATCAACCCGACGACGAGAAGCTCGCCGAGCTGCGCGAGTATCTTGCGACGTTCCACATCCAGACCGGCGATCTCGGACAACGCGCCTCCGTCGTCAAACTGCTGGCGACCCTCCGCGATCATCCTCAAGGCCACATGTTGCGCACCTCGCTTCTGCGCAGCTTGAAAAAGGCCGCCTACCGCGGCTCGCCCGACGGACACTACGGATTGCACAAGAAAGATTATACGCATTACACGTCGCCCATCCGGCGCTACTCCGACCTGGTGGTCCATCGCGTGTTCGATTATTACCTGATCAAGCACGCCGGCTGGCCGACGCCCCCGGGATACCGCTTCGGCTACACCGCCGGTCAAATGGATTCAATGGGCGAACACCTCAGCCTCACGGAAACCAACAGTCAGGAAGCCGAGCGCGAGAGCGTGAAGATCAAGATGCTCGAATACTTTGAGCGCGAACTCGCAAAGAAAAAGCGGACGCGGTTCGCCGCGATCATTACCGACGTGCGAGGGCATGGCCTGTTCATCGAATTGGTGGAATCGATGGCCTTTGGCTTCGTGCCAGCGAACGCTCTCGGGGACGACCTTTTCGTGCAAAGCCCGGACGGCAGTGCACTCGTCGGTCGCAAATCGAAGGCAAAATTCACCCTTGGCGCGAAGATCGAAGTCGAGGTTCACAAGGTCGACCGCGAGAAACGCCTGCTGGACTTCCGCCTCGCCCGCTGATCCCCCACCCAGTCTCGGACGAGGCCTCCTCCGCGCGGCAGGCGGTCCGCGTTCGATTCGGCGTTGGAAGGGCGCGCGTCCATGCCGCGCGCGTTTGCAATTCGTCTTTGCCTGCGTCGATTCTGCATTCGCCATGAAACACTACACCTTTACCACCGCCTTCCGGGCGCTCTACGACAAAGCCGTCGGCCTTTACGCCCGCGGACAGCGCGGCGCCGACAGCTACTTCAGCCCGGATGAAGAATCCTTCCTCGCCGCCAATGGCATCACGCCCCAGCATCTCTACGATTACGCCGAAGACGCCAACAACGACGGCGAGCCGGATTTCGGCACCGCCGTGGGCATCGAACTCATCCGGCGCGATTACTTTCTCAACGTTCAGAACGGCGCAGCCTCCCTGCGGGTACTCGATGCGTCCACCCTTCCGCCCAAGGACGCCGAGGTCGAAGACATTTCCTGGCTGCCGCGCATCATTCCCAAGGCCCAGGCGAAGCTTCGCGGCGAGCTGCCGCCCAGCCTGATGTACGCATGCGGCGGGGACCGGAACTTTCTCAGCACCCACGACATCCATCCGGCCGAGTTCCTCCGTCTTGTCTGGACCCATCTCGATGACCAGACCGCCTTGGTGGAATGGGTTAAGAATCGAAGCAGCTCGGTGTAGTCCTCCCGGCGTCGTCCGTGCTTTCCATGTCTGACGCCGCCGAGCTGCCACGCTGCGCCCCTCCCCGGCAGAGCCGTCTCCGCCGGAACCATTTATTAACCACTTAAACCACGCTGCGGATTGACCCGGTCCGCAGCATAGTCTAGCACTTGGACGCCCTCCCCGACTGAGCCCGCCCCCTTCCCTTACTGCGTCATGAAATATACCCTTACCATCAACGATCAGCCACGCACCGTCGATGTGGCTTCCGACACACCGCTTCTCTGGGTTCTCCGTGACCACCTCGACCTCGTCGGCACCAAATTCGGCTGCGGCGTCGGGCAATGTGGCGCCTGCACCATTCACATGAATGGGGTGCCCATGAGGTCCTGCATGCTCCCCGTCTCCACGGTGCCCGGCATGAAGATCACGACGATCGAAGGCCTCTCCAAGGACGGAGATCACCCGCTTCAGAAAGCCTGGTGCGACGAGGACGTGCCTCAATGCGGCTATTGCCAGACCGGCCAGATCATGACCGCCGCGGCCCTGCTTGCCAACAACCCGAAACCTTCCGACGCCGAGATCGATGGCGCCCTCGCCGGCAACCTGTGCCGCTGCGGCGCTTACACCCGCATCCGCCAGGGCGTGAAGAAAGCCGCCGGCCTGACCGCCGGTGCCGTCGCCCGCGTCTAAACCCCCAACCGATATGACCATGGATACGCTCACGATGGATCGCCGCGATTTCTTCCGCCTCTCCGGCTACGCCGGCGGCGGTCTGCTGCTAGGATTTTATCTCAACAACGGTACGGAGGCCTTCGCCGCCTCCGGCCAGGCCCCGGCCGGCTTCTCGCCCAATGCGTTCATCACCATCGGCAGCGACGGCAAGGTTTCGATTCACGCTCACAAGCCTGAGGTCGGTCAAGGCGTGCGCACGTCCCTGCCGATGATCGTCGCCGAAGAACTCGGCATCGAGTGGGAACAGGTGACGGTCGTCCACGGCGACCTCAACCCGGCCTACAACGTCCTCAACATGAACCAGTCGGCGGGGGGCAGCAACTCCACCCCGACGTCCTACGAACCACTGCGCCGCATGGGCGCGATGGCCCGCACAATGTTGACCGCCGCCGCCGCCGCGGAGTGGAAGGTGGCCGCCTCCGAATGTGTCGCCGCCGACGGATCCATTCACCACCGGTCGTCCGGGCGAAGCCTGCCGTTCAGCGCGCTCGTCGCGAAGGCCGCGGCACTTCCCGTGCCCGAGCCGGCGAGCGTCACGCTCAAGGACCCCAAGGATTTCAAGCTGCTCGGCAAATGGATCAGCGGCGTGGACAACCCCAAGATCGTCAAGGGCGAGCGGCTTTTCGGTCTCG
Source organism: Opitutales bacterium (assembly GCA_038212175.1). Lineage (GTDB taxonomy): Bacteria > Verrucomicrobiota > Verrucomicrobiia > Opitutales > Opitutaceae > CAMAXB01. The sequence continues at coordinate 83,479 of JBBQUU010000012.1, forward strand.
ACGTCAAGGTTCCCGGCATGGCGTACGCCGTGTACGAGAAGTGCCCCGTGTTCGGCGGCAAGGCCCTCAGCGCCAATCTCGACGAAATCAAGGCGCTGCCGGGCGTGAGCGATGCCTTTATCCTCGAAGGCACACCCAATGTGCGCGGGCACGTCTCCGGGGTCGCCATCATCGCCGACTCGACGTGGGCTGCCATCAGTGCCCGTCGCCAACTGCGCGTCACGTGGGAGGAAGGTGAGTTTGCCAACCAGAGCTGGGCGGGGTTTACCATTCAAGCCAAGGAACTTGCCTCGCAATCCGGACGCTCCCTGCGCAAGGACGGCGATGTCGCTGCGGCCTTCCAAGGCGCCACCAAGGTGCTCGAGGCCGAATACTCTTATCCGTTCATTTCGCACGCGACTCTCGAGCCGATGAACTGCACGGCCGAAGTCAAAGGCGACAAGGTTGTCCTCTGGGCACCCACTCAAAATCCCGCTTCGGGCCAGGGCCTCGTGGCCGAGGTTCTCAAGATCCCGCGTGAGAACATCACCGTCCACATGATCCGCGGCGGCGGCGGATTTGGCCGCCGTCTCATCGGCGACTTCATGGTGGATGCGGCGGCCATCGCCCAGCGTGCCGGGGTACCGGTTAAACTCACGTCAACCCGCGAGGACGACATGCGTCACGGCATGCTCCGGCCGGGAGGATTTCATTTTCTCAAGGGCGGTGTCACCGCCGAGGGCAAAGTCGCAGGCTGGCAAAGCCACTCGGTCACGTTCTCGGCCGGCGGGCAGGTCGGCAGCGGCGGCAGCCTCAATGCGAACGAATTCCCCGCCCGCTTTCTGTCCCACTTCCAGAGTGAGCAGTCGGTGATCGAAACCAACATCCCGATGGGACCGTGGCGCGCTCCCGGCAGCTGCGTGTTCTCGTGGGTGATCCACAGCTTCATCGACGAACTCGCGCATGCCGCCGGCAAGGATCCCTATCAGTTCCGCATGGACCTCCTCGGCACGGAAGAAGTGATTGGTGGCGGGTCAGGTCCCGGCGCCACGCCTCCCTATGCTGCGGGTCGCATGCGCGGGGTGCTCAAACTTGCCGCCGACAAGATTGGCTGGGGCAAGAAACTCCCCCGCGGCCAGGGCCAGGGCATCGCCTTCCATTTCAGTCACCGCGGCTACATCGCCATGGCGGCCGAGGTTTCGGTCACTCAAGGGGGCGCCGTGCGCGTCGACCGCGTGGTCGCAGCGTGCGACGTCGGCTCCCAGATCATCAACCGCTCGGGCGCCGAGCAGCAGGTGGAAGGCTCGGTGGTCGACGGACTCAGCGCGATGTGGGGCCAGGAACTGGGCATCGACCGCGGCCGGGTTGTCCAAGGCAACTTCGACACCTACCCGCTCCTGCGCATGCAGGACTCGCCGCCGGTGATCGAGTCGCATTTCCTGCTGACCGAAAATCCGCCGACGGGCCTCGGGGAACCCGTCATCCCGCCTGTCCCGGCGGCCGTGTGCAACGCGATCTTCGCCGCCACCGGCAAACGCATCCGCACCCTGCCCCTGATCCGCAACGATCTTCGCTGGACGTAAGCCCGGTCCCAAGGCCGCCACCCGCGGCCGATACAAAAGCCGGAGGCGAAAGCCTCCGGCTTTTTATTTTTCGTCGC
>JBBQUU010000013.1:0-79409 GCA_038212175.1 Opitutales bacterium
GACAGGCGAACAACCGGCTCGGCTGCGGCCGTCCCGGTGGAGGCGACCTGGGCGCAGGCAAGTGGAGCGAACAGGAGGATTCCTGCGGCAAGCAGCCGGCGGTGCGGCTGCGCATTCAGGGTGCGATGTTTCATGGAGCTAGATCTGTGGGGTTAATTTGGCGCAACCCAACCGATCAAACTCGGCCATGGGGATGCGATCAGGGGCCGCTGGTTCTCCCCGCAATGGAACGGATCCCTTCGCGAAGGAACACCCCGAACCGGTGGTACCACACCAAGACCAGTCTGGATCACGGGTTCAGCGAGGCGGCGGGCCGAGGCGCCGCCAAAGTCTCGCCCCGGATAAAATCGGGCATGATGCGAACGGCGCGATGGGTGATGACCCCGCCCTCCAAAAGCTCGAGCACCGGACGGAGCAGGGTCTTGGCCATGGTATGAGGGCTCGCAACGTAACGCGCCGGAGTAGGTACCAAGAAGGAAAGAAAAGGATCTTCGTCGCGCGAAACCACCGAAACGTCCTGGGGAACCCGCCAGCCCATCTGCGCGAGGCGACCGACGACAGTAAGGTAGTGATAGGCATTCGCCACCAGCAGCGCAGTGGGGACAGGCTTCTGCTCCATCAGCCGGCGCAATGCATTGCAAATGCTCGCCACGGTCGCCTCGTGATTCCCCACCACCACCACCGCCGCATCGGCGTGCGAGGACGAGCGCACGCCTTCGATGAACCCGGCCTCGCTCTCCAGATCGCCGGCTCGGCGGGACTTCTGGATGATCAGGGCAATTTTCCGGTGTCCCTGCCCCAGCATGAGACCGGCGGCGTGCCGGCACATGGCCCGATGATCAAGGTCCCGAAACGGCAGATTCAAACCCGCGTGGACGGAACCGGCCACAACGCATGAGACTCCCTTGCGCTCAAACCAGCGCTGGGTGCTCTCGTTGGACAGCGTGAGCACCCAGCAGCCATGGGGATGTTGGGCCACGAGTTTTTCAAGGGCGGCGGCAGGGTTGGCTCGAAAGTACTGTGGGCCATGAAACACGTGGAGCCGGCAACCGCGCTCACTGAGCATCGCCCGCAACTCGTCGATCCAAAGCGTTTGGGACGGACGCAGACGCTCGATCGCCTCGGGAGACAGCAGCCCCACGTCGTGAGAGCGCAAACCGGTTGCCCGTCGGACAGGCCGCCGAAGGATGCGATTTCCCGAACCATGATCCGAGCGGATGACTCCATCCCGCTTTAACTGCGCGAGCGCCGCGCGCAGTGTGTTGCGGCTCACCTGCAACGTCGCACACAAGACGCGCTCGCCCGGGAGTACCTCGCGCCAGGTTCCCTGGCGGATCTCGTCGCGGAGGATGTCTGCAGTCTGGCTGACGAGCGATTGTCGCTTGGGCAGTGATTTCATCGGGGGCGAATACTTTCTGCCTGCCCCCCTGCGGCAAGCGCCAGCCAAAAACGGGTGGCAAGAAGGAGTCGGATTTCCCTGTTACCTCCGTTTCCTCCTGTAAAACATCAGGTTCGATTGGTTCACAGGGGCAAAGGATGCAGCGGAGACCATTCTGCACTGCGTTACCCCTGACTCGCTGCGCCCTCCGCGCCCTTCGGTGAGATGTCTTTGCGAATACGCGGTGAAGACGGCCAGACCGCCCTTCGCAGAGGCTTGCATTTATACCGCTCAACCGGGCCTCATGAACAGTTTTATGTTGACGTTGATTACATCCAGTGTGATCAACGTTTACATCGTCATGAAACTCCTGTCTTCCCGCCGCTCTTCTTCGCCGGCCTCCCGTGTCGCGGTGTGGGCCGGGGCTTTTGCTTTGCTTGCCGGGGTTGCGCATGGCCTCGCGTATCTCGTCGATCCGAACGCCCTTTGGTCCGGACCCATGGGCCTTCGCAAACCCGCCGTCTTCGGGGTGTCGATCGGACTCACGCTTTGGTCCGTTGCGTGGATCGCCGCTCATCTTCGCCTCTCGTCTCGCCTTCATGCCGTCATCCTTCACGGCATGAGCGCAACGTTGCTGATCGAACTCGCCATCATCGCCGGGCAGCGGTTGCGCGGCGTGCCGTCGCACTTCAATCTGGCAACTCCTTTCGATGCTGCGTTGTGGACGCTGATGGGGATGGCCATCGTTGTGTTTGCCCTGCTCGCCTTTCTACTCGCAGCCCTCGCATGGCGGACGTCCTCCGCGCCGCCGGCCATCCTGGCCGGTATTCGGGGCGGTCTGCTTATTTTTGCCGCCGCCCAAATCTCAGGACAAATCCTGGCCATCCACGGTACCAACGCCGTTTTGGTCGGCGGGAGGTTCGTGGCGGAGAATCTGGCCACCGCCGCGACGTTGGGCGCGGCGGGCAATCTCAAGCTGCCCCACGCCCTCGCTCTTCACGCGATTCAGATCATTCCACTGCTCGCCGTCCTGATCCCCCGCTTCGCGATTGCCGCGTCCGTTTGTAGAATGTGGATCTGGACATCGGCGCTGGGCTTCGCGGGCGTGGTGGTGACTATGCAAACGCAGGCCATGCTCGGTCGCGCGCCAACGGATTTGTCCATGCCCGTCGCCATGATGCTGGGAATCGCGCTGGCCCTCTTCATCCTTCCGTGGTGCTTCGCGCTGGGTGCTGTTGTGCGCCAAGCCGCGTGCCGCTCCCGGAACGCACACGACTCCCAGCATGCCTAAGGCACCCGCCCGCAAGCCCGCCTATCACCATGGCGATCTGCGCAACGGGCTTGTGCAGGCCGGCATCCGTCTGCTGCGCAAGGAGGGCCTTGCGGATCTTTCGTTGCGACGGGTTGCCAGGGAGGCGAAGGTCAGCCCGGCCGCGCCGTATCGACATTTCACCGACAAGCATGCGTTGCTCGCCGCAATCTCCGAACACGGTTTCCGTCAGATGCATGCCCGGCTGGAAGGTGCGCGCTCGGCGGCGCCGGGCGACCTGGACGCCATTGGCCAGGCCTACCTGGCCTTCGCGTTGAAGGAACCCCAAAGCTACCGGCTCATGTTCACGCAGAATGTGCTCTGCGAGGGCACGCCGTCGGAGAGCCTGCAGGAGGCCGGCGAACAGGCATTTCACTCGCTGGTCGCGACGATCGAAACCGGCCAGGCCAACGGCAGGATCGCTGCGCAGGACGGCGCGCAACTTGCGCTCGCGTCGTGGGCGCTCGTGCATGGCGTGGCGATGTTGCTCATCGACGGCGCGCTCTCCAAACCACCCTACTCCGACCTGCCTCCCTCCAAAATTCTCGCCCTCTGCCAATCCCTCTTTCGCCAAGGTTGGCGAGCCCTACCATGACACCAGACACCGTATTCTCCCTCACCACCGGCGGCACCGCCCTCGCGTGGCTCTTCCTCGCCGGCCCCGCCCGTTGGATGCCCAAGACGTTCAACTGCGCCCGCCTCGCCGTGCCTCTCGTACTGGCCTGCGTGTACGTGGCCGCCTTCGCAACGGCGTGGCCGACAATCGAAGGCGGCTTCGGTTCTCTTGAAGAACTGCGCCTTCTTTTTACCAACCCCTGGATGCTGCTTGCCGGCTGGGTGCACTACCTCGCGTTCGACTACTTTGTCGGCACTTGGATTCTCGAGCGCGCCAAGGACGAGAACCTCTCCCACCTCGCCATCATCCCCCTGCTGGGATTGACGCTCCTGCTCGGTCCCGCAGGCTTGCTGGCCTTTCACCTGTACCGGAACATTACCCGGCATTTCCGGCGAAAGGCTGCCTGATTTTTCGTTCGCGCACTGCCCCATGAAACCCTCTCCGCCCCTCACCCGCCGCACCTTCATCGTCGACCTCGCCGCCGCCAGCGCCGCCGTCGCGCTGGCGCCCCGGCTTCCGGGAGCCTCCGCCGGGCCCGCCTCATCGGCCACCCCGTTCAGGAGCGACTGGGCGAACACACCCGGACGTATCTGGCCCGGACCGGAGTACTGGACGAATCCGCTGCAAGACTGGCGTGTGGCCAACGGACGCCTCGAAAACATCCGCGCCGGCTCCGGCCGCGAGGTTCACCTGCTGACCCGCCAGCTGGGCGAGCACGCCGGCACCTTCCAGCTCCGCGTGCGGCTAGGCTTGCTCGATGATCGCCGCCTTGCGGACGGCGCCGGCGCCGCCGGTTTCGCCGTGGGCGTGCGCGGATCCCTGCCCGATTATCGCCATCACCTGGTCTTCGGCCAGGGGCTCGATTGCGGCCTGCGCGCCAAAGGGGAACTCTTCATTGGCAACGACGCACAGGCGCGCACTGCGCCTTGCACACTCGGTGACGCACGCGTCGCCGATCTGGTGCTCACGGCCGAGCCCCACGGTCAGATGTATCGCGTCGTTCTGGAAGCCCGCGAGGTCGACAGCGGTCGTCCGCTGGGCCGCGTTGAGCATGACAACGTTCCCGCCGCACGTCTCGTCGGCAACCTCACGCTTGCCGCCAACTTCGGTCCGCGCACGCAGGCCACCGCCGACACCGATCGCTGGTGGTTCGCCGACTGGCAGGTCGAAGGCTCCAAGGTCGTCGCCCACGACGATCGCACCTTCGGCCCGTTGTGGTTCAATCACTACACGCTGCACGCCCGCACATTGAAGCTGTCTGTGCAGCTGCCCCCGATCGGGGCACGCGACGATCAGAGGGTCCGTCTGCAACTTCGCCCGGGCAACGCGTGGCAAACCCGCGCGGAGGCCCCCATCGAACCCGCCTCGCGCACGGCGCTTTTTCGCGTCACCGACTGGGACGACACCCGCGACACGCCTTACCGCCTCGCGTACACGCTGCGCCGCGCGGATGGCACGGGGACCGAACATTTCCTCGAAGGCGTCATTCGCCGCGATCCTGTCGACCGCGACGTGCTGACCGTCGCGGACATCTCGTGCAACGCTCACTTCGCGTTTCCCAACAACGCCTGCGCCGCGAGCATCGCGAAACTCAATCCCGACCTGCTCGCCTTCACCGGCGACCAGTACTACGAGAGCACCGGCGCTTACGGGGTCGATCGCCGGGGGGGGGACTGGTCCGCCCTCGACGTCCTGCGCAAATGGACGCAACACGGCTGGACGTGGCGCGAGGTCCTGCGTGACCGCCCGAGCGTCACGATCCCCGACGACCACGACGTCTATCACGGCAACCTCTGGGGCGAAGGCGGCGTCGCCGCTCCCGGTTACGACGGCGTGGCGGAGTCGAAGGGCGGTTACAAGATGACGGCCGACTTCGTGAATACGGTGCACCGCCTGCAAACGTCGCACCATCCGGACTCGCCCGCGCAACCCGGCGAGCAGGGCATCACCGGCTATTACGGTCCGCTCACCTACGGCCGCGTGAGCTTCGCCATCCTCGCCGATCGGCAGTACAAGTCGGCGCCCGATGGCAAGGTGCCCCCCACCACGAGCGGACGCGCCGACCACGTCGTTGACCCGGACTTCGACCCCAAGTCCGCCGATCTGCCCGGCCTCAATCTGCTCGGCGACGACCAGGAGGCTTTTCTCCGCGCGTGGACGCGCGACTGGAAGGGCGCAGACCTCAAGGCGGTCATTTCCCAGACCATCTTCACCGCGATGGCAACGCACCATGGTCCGCGCGCCGACCGCCTCGTGGCCGACTACGACACCAACGCCTGGCCGCAGACCGCGCGCAACCGCGCCCTGCGCGAGATGCGCCGCGTCTTCGCCTTCCACCTCGCCGGCGACCAGCACCTGCCTGCGGTCGTGCATTATGGGATCGACGAACACCGCGATGCCGGCGTCGCCTTCGCCTCGCCCGCGGTGAACAACCTCTACGCCCGCCGCTTCAGCCCGGACGGCGTTGATCGCGACTCGGGCGACTACCGCGACAGCTTCGGCCATCCGCTCACCGTGCTCGCAGCCGCGAATCCCGCGACCGAGTTCCGCCGCAGTGTGCTCGAAGCGGAAACCGACAAGTCCGCCGGTTTCGGCGTGGTGCGCTTCGACCGACGCGCGGGCACCGTCACGATCGAATGCTGGCCGCTGCTCGCCGACCCGCTCGCACCCGGCACCCAATTTCCCGGCTGGCCGGTGACCGTGTCATTGATGGACAACTACGCCCGCAAGCCCGCCGGCCACCTGCCGCCCCTCCGCGCCACCGGCGGTGCGCGCCCCCTCATCGAGGTGATCGAGGAGGCCACCGGCGAAGCCCTCTATCTCCTCCGCCTCCCGGCGAACGACTGGCGCCCGCCCGTCTTCGCGTCGGGCACGCACACGCTGCGTATCAGCGATCCGGATACTGGCCGCGAACGCGTCTTCGCTGGTCTCCGCCCTGCGGAGACCAGCGCCGCGCCGTTGGAAATCAGCCTGGTGTAGCGACGGCTGTCCCCAGGCGTTGGTTCAAGCCAAGATATCCCGGAGAACGGCTGGGGACAGCCGTCGCTACACGATCTGCGCAAAACGCCGAAAGGTGGGCGGGCGCGTCCCTGCGCCCGCTTCGCCCACGGACGGCAACCGCACCCCGGTATAGGCGCGACCGGGTCAATCGCGTCCCCGACGGCATGCGAGCGCCCTCCCCGCGCGGGCGGCACGCCTGCGGCTACACAAGGCACTTTGGGAGAGCCGCCGCTGGACCGGGCGCCGTTTCAGTCGATCCGCCGGGTGGATTCGCGGCGGTGGAGGCCGGGCGGGATGAGGCGGGTCTCGCCGGGATGGGGCCCGTTCTCCAGGCGCGAGAGCAACAACTGCCCGGCATGCAGGCCGAGGTCCGAATAATGGAGAGTCACGGTCGTCAGTTCGGGCGACGAAAAATTCGTCGCCGCGAGATTGTTCATCCCGACCACTGAAACATCGTGCGGAACATCGCGACCGGTCTGGCGAAGCAATTGGATGACCGTCCAGGCAAACGCATCGTTGTGACAAACCAGCGCGGTCGGACGGTTGCGTTCCACAAATTCAACAAAACGGGCCCTGAGGGCGGGTGTTTCCAAGTCGACGGCACGATTGCGCCAGACCGGCACCTCTGGCGAATTCGGCACCCATGAGAAGGCGAGCACAGGCAGGCCGCTCGAACGCATCGCATCCTCAAACCCTCGATACCGCGTCAGGTCGGACTTCTGCGTGGTCTTCAGCCCATTCGAAGCCGGCCCGGAGATCATCCGCTTCAAGCGAAGGATCTCGGCGTCGTGGATCGACGAAGGCTTTAATGCGGTTCCCGCGCGTGGGGGCGAAAGCCCGGAAGGAGATTCGGCTGGGCCGACTTCGCCTCCGCCGAGTTCCGGTTCCACGAGGCGGCCCTCAACAACGTGGATGACGCGTTCGAGGTCGTATCCGACGTAGGCGATGCGGCGATGCCCGAGTTCGAGCAGATGCCCCGCTGCGATGTGACCGGCACGATGTTCGTCCAACGCCACCGTACCCGATTGTCCGCTCGCACCGTCCATCAGCACCCAAGGGATGCGATGTTCCTCGCACCGACGGATCAGGAGCGCATCCGCCGCGGTGGACCGGGAATAGAAGGCGAGGGCCGCATGGTTCTTGGTGCGAATGTACTCCGGAACCTCGTCGCGCCGCTCGAGCGAGACATCCTCCTGGAGGATGTCGATCGCCAGCCCGTGATGGAGCAGGTACTCCTGCAATCCGATCAACGCATTCATCTTCACCATCATCGGGTAACCCGCGAGGAACTTTTCCACCACCACGCCCACTCGGCGCACCGCCTGTGTGCGCAGCTCCACCGCGCCCATGCTTCGTCGGTAGTTCATGCGGAGCGCCGTCTCCCGGATCAAGGCCGCCTTCTCCGGACTCACCCGGGTGGTTCCCTTGCCCGCCCCTGAAAGCGTGTGGGATACGGCGGCCACGCTCACGTCAAGGACCCGGGCAATGTCCTTGATCGTCGTCGTTTTCGAAGCGGGAAAGTAATCGGGAGGTTTATCCATGAGAAACTTATATTAATGATACGATTCATCAATGCTAAGATGCTCTTTACAAACGGGCGAACGACGCATTTGGCAAATTTAATTAAACGTTTCATTTTTTATTGTCATCCACCCATCCCTCTGCCTTTAATGGGCACGTTCTCCTTCCGCCCGGATCTTCCCCCACCCTCAACCCCGATATCGTTTTATGAAATGTGAACCATGCCCCGCACCTTTCGCCGCGCTAGGTGCCTTTGCCGTTCTGCTCGGATCCGCCTTCGCGCAATCGCCGCAAGCAAACACCACTCCCGCCGAAGCCGTTAGTCTTTCCGCCTTCGTCGTCGATGCCACCACCACTCGCGGATACGCCGCCAGCAACACGCTTTCCGGTACGCGCACCAATCTTCCGCTGATTGAGATCCCCGTCAGCGTGCAGGTGATTACCGGCGAACTCATCCAAGACATGATGGCGCTCAACGATTACGAGGCCACTCGCTACAATGCTTCGTGGGACGAACGCCGGGTCCGCGGTTACAGGGCGAACTTCAATCTTCGCAACGGCTTTCGACGCGCCGACCTGATGACGCCGTGGATCATCGACCGCGCTGACCTCATCATGGGCCCGGCCGCCGTCCTCTACGGCATCTCGCAGCCCGGAGGGATCATGAACATCACGACCAAGCCCGCCCTGCTGGGCCGAAACACCCGTGAGATCCGGCAGGTCTTCGGCAGCTTCGGCTACAACCAGACGGTGGTTGACGTGAACCAGTCGCTCACACCTGACCTCAGCCTTCGGTTCATCGGGGGCCACATGAACTATTACGGCACCGACGGAGAAACCGCCCAAGGCGACCTCTGGGTCGATCACAACGAGCAGCGGACACTTTCCGGCATGCTCGCGGGCACCTGGCGTCTCGCGCCGAACACCCTGCTTACGTTCGACGTGGAAATCGCGAATCGCGACGAAAAGGAAGCGCGTTCCGCGTATCAGATGCTCGACGGCACCGTGCCGATCGCCGTCGGCTGGGGAATTCCCATCGAGTACGCCTTCACCGGACCCGACGTGGATACCTACGACAATATCCGCAGCCTGCAGGGCAAGATCAGTCACCGGGTCAGCCGCCAGTTGGAGTTTCAATTCGCCATCGACTATTTCTCCCGGATGAACAACCGGGCGAACTCATCACGTGTCCCTGGTGTGGATACCAACCCGGCCACGAACCTGCGCTCCGCCCGTGTGCTCTGGCAAAGCTTCTCCTTCGATCTCACATATCTTTCGGGCCTCGCCAGCGCCGTCTACAGCTTCGACATCGGCGAAACCAAACACAAGGTGTTCGCCTCGTTTCAGTACAACGACGAGCAAAGCAAGGGCATCGCCTACGAGGATCAGATCGGCAGCACCGGACAGCGCCGCTTCCGCTGGTTTTCCCTCGCCGACTGGAGGAATGCGGATCTGCGACGCCCGGGCGACATCAACTACGTGCGCCTGCCTCGCAGTCGGAACGACAACAACTACTACACCGGCAGTGTCAGCTACCAGGGCAAGTTCCTCAAGGAGCGGCTGATCCTGTCGCCGGGAATCACCTACACCAACATCGACAACACTCTGATTCCGGATGTCGGCGCCCGGCAGGAGTTCCCGCAGGACAAGTACAATCCCCAGATCGGCGCCCTCTTCCGCGTCACCCCGAGCGTGTCGTTGTTCGCGCTGCACGCGACCTCCGTCTGGCCCCGGACGGGCGTCGACCAATTCGGAAATCCCTGGAAGACCGAGTCGGGAGAAAGCGTTGAGCTGGGGGTGAAGGTCAACCTGTTCAGGAACTTTGCCGTGGGCTCCGTCAGCGGGTACAAGATCGTTCAGCAGAATCAGGTGGTCTTCGATCCCCTCGCCCCCAACCCGATCTTCAATCAAACCGGCAATCCCGCTGACCGTGGCGGGCAACTGCAGGTGGGCGAAAACACGGCTGAAGGCATCGACGTCGAACTGGTGCTCTCACCGAGCGATCACTGGCAGGTGATCTTCACCTATGCCTACAACGATCTCTACCGGACCAGCGACCCGGTGCCGGCCAACAATGGCCTCCGCTCCTCGCAGTGGATGCGCAACAGCGCGACCGCGTGGACCAAGTACACGTTTGCCGATGGACCACTGAAGGGCCTCTACGTCGGCGGCGGTGCCCGTTTCAACGGCAAGCGCTTCCGCGGTTACCGAAGCGGCCAGGAGACCTATGAGGATCCGCACACCTTCGCCGACGCCGTCGTCGGCTGGTCGCACCGCTGGAACGATATCGACTGGACCCTCACGCTCAATGGGCGCAACCTGCTCAAAACCTCTCGCGTCAGCGGCTACGTGCCGGGAACCATCGAAGGTTACTCCTTCGAGATGCCGCGCGAATACTACCTGTCCCTCAGCGCACGCTTCTGACCCCGCCCTCGCCGGTTCCCCGGCCGGCGCGGCGGCCCGCCCCGCCTCCGCGCCCCTCGTTTCGATGCCGTCCGCTTTCGCCTTCCGCCTTTTCCGCCTTCGTCCCCGGCTCCTCACCGGGTTGCTCGCGGTCGGTGCGGCCGGTGTACCGGCGTACTCAACCGACGAGGGCGACCTGGCGCGGGCATGGGCGCTCGCCGGCCAGTCCCGTTTTGCCGAGGCGCACCGGCTGCTCGAACGTAACGGGGCGGACGCCGGAGCAGAGCGCCTTTTCGCCCACGCGCTCGTCCTGCTCAACACCCCGCCGACGACGGAGGCCCGGCTCGACGAGGCAGCGCGTCTGCTCTCCGCCGCCGCACAGGCGCCCTCCGTCACGGGCGATCTGGCCGCGGCGGCGGCCTATTTTCTGGCCCGCATCGAGGGCATCCACCGCCTTCGTCCCGACCAGCCCCGCGCGAAAATGCTCTATGAACGCGCGTGGCGGGAACACTCCCCCACCCGGTGGGCCCAGTTGGCGGCGCTTCGCTGGCTCGCCCTCCACCTCGCCGGCATCGCCACCGACGAGGCGCCAGCCGACCGCTTGATGGCGGCCGAAAACGCAGCCCCGACCTTTGTCGATCCTTCGCTGCGCAAGGACTTCCACCTTCTCATGGCTTATGCATGGGGGCGCATGCAACCCGGGCCCGAACACATCCTCGATCACCTCCTGCACGCTGAATCTCTCGGCATCGTGCATGCCCAGACGCGCGCCGACGTTTATTGCGCCATCGGCAACCACGCCCTCGCCCTCGGCCGCACCCCGCTCTCGCTCGAGTTCTTCCAACGCTATCTGCGCGAGTTTCAACGCGACGCACGCCGGCATCACGTCGCCAGCCTCGTCGAAGGCCTGCGCGCCCTTCCGTCGCCATGAGCCTGCGCCTCCCCGTCTGGTTGGGCGGCGTCGCACTGCTGACCGCCGGCTATCTCGCCTCCGTCGCCTACGTTCATCTTCGCGGGCGTCCGGCTTCGAGCGATTCGTCGCACATCCTCCGCGTCGCGCACCGGCAGATCGATCCGGGCATGCGCCGCGCCTTCGAACTCGTCGCCGAACGCTACGAAACGCTCAACCCCGGGATCCGCATCGAGTATCTAGACGTTCCGCCCGCGTCGTTTCTCGCGTGGCTCACGACCCAGTTTACCGGCGGCACCGCCCCCGACATCGTCGAGGTCATCGTGGAGATGAGCAACGAGAACGTCGCCCGCCACTTCTTGCCGCTCGGGCCCGTCGCCGCTCTGCCGAATCCACACAACCGAGGCACCCGCCTCGCGGACGTACCGTGGCGCGAAACGTTCGTCGACGGCCTCACCACCGCCCCGGGTTTCCGCGACGTTCACCTCGAGATCTTCGGCATTCCGACCAATCTCGTCACCTCCCGCTTCTTCTACAATCGCGCGCTCTATGAGACCGCCACCGGCACGAGCGAGCCGCCCCGCACCTACGACGAGTTGCTCGAGCGTTGCCGACAGATTCGCGACTGGGCCGTCAGCGAGCGGAGGGCCGTCAAACCGCTCACGGGTTCCAAAGAGATCTACCTGCTGCTGGCCGCCCGGGTGTTCGGTCAGCAAACGCAGCAACTCGCGCTCAAAGAGGGCGACCCCCTCGGCTCGCTCCGCGTTTCCCCCATCGACGCGCACCTCTGGCTCTCCCGCCGCAACGACGCCCTCACCTCCCGACCCTTCGCCGACAGTTTCGCCATCCTTCACGAACTCGCGGCGTTCATGCCGCCGGGGTTCATGGGGGCGACGCGCGCCGACGCCACCTTCCAATTCTCCCAGGGACGCTCGGTCATCATGATGGGCCGCAGCGCCTTCTTTGACTCCGTCGTCCAGCAGGCCGACTTTGACGTCGGCGTATTCCCGCTTCCGCTGCCGGGGCCCGGCCATCCGCGCTTCGGCCACAACCCCGCGGGCGACCTCACCGAGATCGAACAGAATGCCAGCGCTTCGCTCGGCATCACCCGCAACGCGCGCGACCCCGGGCGGGCTCTCGACTTCCTGCAGTTCCTCTCCTCGGCGACGGTCAACGCCGAGTTCGCGCGCCACAGCCGGCTCCTGCCCGTGATCGTCGGGAACGAGCCCCATGACGACATCGCTCCCTTCGCCCCTCGCGAGGGCGGCTATCCCTACGGCCTTACCTTGACCGTCGGCGACGCCGGTCACCAGCGCGACGCGGCCATTCTCTCGAATCTCCACGTCCTCTTCGGTCCCGACGGGTCGCCCGAAGCGTTCCTCGACCAGGTCTCGCCAGCCTATGCCAGCGCCAGCCGCGAGGACCTCCTCCGCTCGATCCGCAACGCCCGCCGGACGCTCGCGCGCCAGGACACTCTGCTCGCCGCCCTGGCCGCACTTGGTAACGAAGGAGCGGATACCCACGCGCGCCGTCGTCAGCAGGAACTGGAAGAGCGGACCAATCTCGAGGAGTTCGGCATGATCTGGGCCGCGGCCGGTCTCGATCATCCGTAACAGCCTGTCGGGCTCACGCTGAACGGCGCGGTGTGCCCGCCGCTCGGAAGCCCGAGGGCGCCAGCCCAAAGCGGGCCCGGAACGCGCGCGAGAAGTGGTAGGGATTCCGGAATCCAAGCTCATAACTCACGTGCTTTACCGACGCCGTCGTTTCCGCCAGCCGCAGGGCCGCGCGCTGGAGCTTCAGATCCATGAACGCATGCGCCGGCCCCTGGCCAAACACGCGCCGGCACTTGTCGGTGAGGTTACGCCGGCTCATGCCCAATTCTTTCGCCATGGTCGTGACCGGCAGGGTCCCGGCCAGGGATGCTTCGAAGAGCGTTGCGAGCCGTGCACGAAAATCTTCATCCTCCTCCAAGCCGCCCAAGCCCGGGACGCGCGCCTGGGCCGGAACAACCCGGAGCAGACGCCAGTAGATTTCCTCCATCAAGAGGTCCTGCAACGCGGTCGTGTACGCATCGGGCGAGGCGACTTCCTCCAAGAGGCGGCGGATCGCCCGCCCGAGTTCAGGGCTCCCGCCCGAAACCACGTGGGCCTCCGGCGGCGAGTCGTCATGGAACAACCCCGTGCTTCCGCGCGAGCCGGCCAACGCGAAATGCAACACCGAGTGTCGCTGACCCCGGTGCAGTTCGACTTCATGCCCGTCTCCCGGCGTGACCACAAGCACCCCGCCCGACGCTACGGTCAGCGGCGTGCCATTGATCCGGCATCGATAGGGACCGGACTCGACCATCACGAGTTCGTGCACCGTGTGCTGGTGAAGGGGTATCTGCGCCGAACGTGTGATCTTCACGCGATTGAGTCCGATGAAGCGAGCTCGACTTGCCACCAGCGGACCCAAACCGGTCGCACGGCGCGCCGTGAATAAAATTTCGTATCCGCCGGGCAGCGCTCCGGTCGAAAAACTTAAACGTTTGGCGTCACTCATGCGATCGCTGCCGAAGATGGCGGATGCCGTTGCGAATGTCCATGCCGCCCAATCGGGCATGCCCTTGCGCAACGAGGTATGCTTGGAGAATGGCCGCCAGCCGGTGCCGCCCCAAGGTGAAGGTGTGCTCCTGCCCTCCCCCTCTGGTCCCTCACCGCAAGTCCAGCCCGCGTCTCCGCCCGCTCCGGTCTCCGACCACTTTATCGGTGGATGCCGACGACCCGCCCACGGTCCGATTGCCGCGACCCACACTTCGCCGTGGGACGATCATCCGCTCGCTGCGATCGCCAGCACGTCGCCCGCGGTCGTCAACGAAGCCGTCTCCGCCGCCGCCACCGCCTTCACCGAATGGGGACGGCGATCGGTAAAAGAACGCGTTGAACCGCTGTTTCGTTTTAAGCAGCGGGTCGAAGCGAACCTGTCGGAGCTCGCCGCCCTTGTTTCCCGCGAAAGCGGCAAGACGCCCGCCGAGGGGGAGGCCGGCTTGCGTCGCGGGTTGGAGGTGGTCGAGTACGCCACGTCCGCGCCTGCGCTGCTCGTCGGGGAAACGCTGGAGGTCAGCACCGAAGTCGAGTGTTCTTCGCGCCGTTACCCTCTGGGGGTCGTGGCCGGCATCACGCCCTTTAACTTTCCCGCCATGGTCCCCCTCTGGATGTTTCCGCTGGCACTCGCATGCGGGAACACCTTCGTTCACAAACCATCCGAGCACGCGTCGTTGACGCCGTTGCGTCTCGCGGAACTGCTCCACGACGCCGGTCTGCCCGCCGGGTGCTTTACCGTGCTGCAGGGAGACCGGTCCACGGTCGAGGCGTTGCTCGATCATCCCGACATCGCCGCCGCCGCCTTCGTGGGCTCCACCCCGGCCGCGCGCGCCGTGCACCTGCGCGGCTCTGCGGCGGGCAAGCGTGTGCTCGCCCTCGGCGGAGCGAAGAACCATCTCATTCTCCTCCCGGACGCCCCTGTCGCCGCGACGGCCCGCGGCATCGTGAGCTCGGCCTTCGGCTGCGCCGGTCAGCGTTGCATGGCCGGGAGCGTGGTGCTCGCCGTCGGCGATTGCGACGCTCTCATCGAGGCAATCGTAGAAGACGCGAAACGCCTCCGCCCCGGCGTGGATCTCGGCGCCATCGTTTCCCCGCACGCCTTCACCCGCATCCAGGGTTATCTTGATCGCGCGGCCAAGCGCGGGCTCACGTTCCGGCTCGATGGCCGCAATGTGCGCGCCGCCGATTTTCCCTCAGGTCGTTTCCTTGGACCGACGATCCTCGATCATGCCGCCCCGGGCGACGAGTGCGCCTGCGAGGAGATTTTCGGGCCCGTGCTGACGATCGTGCGTGTGCGCGACCTGCCCGAGGCGCTCGCCATTGAAAACCGCAGCCCTTACGGCAACGCCGCCTCCCTCTTCACGCGCGATGGCGCCGCCGCGGCGCACTTCGAACAACATGCCAACGCCGGCATGCTTGGAATCAACGTAGGCGTGCCCGTGCCGAGGGAACCCTTCGGTTTCGGAGGTTGGAACGCCTCGCGGTTTGGCCAGGGTGATATCACCGCGAAAGACGCCCTTTCGTTCTGGACCAAGACACGCAAGACAACGCGAAGGTGGGACACCTCCGGCGCCCGGAACTGGATGAGCTAAAGATCAACCCCACGCCCATGCCCGCTGAACCCTTCCCTCCCCTGCGCAGTCGCCACTGGTTCGAGACTGATCCGCTCAACACCTTCCGCCATCGCTCGCGCCTCAAGCAAATGGGCTACTCTGCGGAAGACTTTGCGGGCAAGCCGGTGATCGGCATCTTGAACACCTGGAGCGATCTCAATCCCTGCCATCGCCATTTCCGCACGCGCGCGGAAGAGGTGAAGCGGGGCGTCTGGCAGGCAGGAGGATTTCCCGTGGAGATTCCCGTCACGTCTGTATCCGAGACTTACATGCAGCCCAGTCCGCTCATCTATCGGAATCTCCTCGCCATGGAGACCGAGGAGGTCTTGCGCAGCCAGCCGATCGACGGCGTCGTACTCATGGGCGGGTGCGACAAAACCACGCCAGCACTGCTCATGGGCGCGATCAGCATGGGGCTTCCGTCAATCTTCCTTCCCGCCGGACCGATGTTGCGCGGCAACTGGCTCGGCCGGGTGCTCGGCAGCGGAAGCGACCAATGGAAATTCCACGACGAACGCCGCGCCGGACGCATCACTGAGGAAGAATGGGCCCAAATCGAGGACGGCATCGCCCGCTCGGACGGGCACTGCATGACCATGGGTACTGCCTCGACCATGACGGCCGTGGCTGAGGTGCTCGGCTTCACGTTGCCCGGCGCCTCGTCGATCCCCGCCGTCGATGCCAACCACGCCCGCATGGCCACCGATTGCGGACGCCGCAGCGTCGAGCTGGTGCGCGAGGATCTGCGCCCGGCGACGATTCTCAATGCGGCGGCGTTCGACGACGCCATCACCACGATGATGGCGCTCGGCGGTTCGACGAACGGATTCATCCATCTCATCGCCCTCGCCGGACGCGCGGGCTTCCCGCTCGGTCTGGACCGATTCGACGAGATCGCCCGGCGCGTCCCCGTGTTGGCAAACCTTCGTCCGGCCGGGGAGTTCCTGATGGAGGATTTTTTTTATGCGGGCGGTCTGCGCGGACTCCTTTCGCGACTCAAATCACACCTCACGCTCGACCGTCCCACGGTCAACGGCCGCACCTTGGCCGCAAACCTGGAAAACGCCCGGGTCTTCAACGACGACGTCATCCGCCCGCTCGATCGTCCGCTGCATCCGCCGGGCGCCTTCGCCGTCCTGCGCGGCAACCTCGCGCCCCGCGGTTGCGTGATCAAGGTGGCCGCCGCCGACCCCCGGCTGCTGCGTCACACCGGGCCGGCGGTGGTGTTCGACGATTACACCGACCTGAAGCTTCGCATCGATCATGACGATCTCGAGGTGACTGCGGATTCTGTGCTCATCCTCCGCAACGCCGGCCCGCTCGGCGCCCCCGGAATGCCCGAGTGGGGCCAACTTCCCGTCCCTCGCAAGCTGCTCGCCGCAGGCGTGCGGGACATCGTCAGGATCTCAGACGCCCGCATGAGCGGCACCAGTTACGGCACATGTATTCTGCACGTTTGTCCCGAGTCTGCCATCGGCGGCCCGCTCGCGCTCGTGCGGAGCGGCGACCTGATCGAACTCGACGTCGGACAACGCCGTTTGGAACTGCTCGTCGAAGCGGAGGAACTCGAGAGGCGCCGCATGCAATGGCGTCCCGCCCCCGCGCATCCCCAACGCGGATTCGGTGCGCTCTACGCCGCTCATGTCACGCAAGCTGACGAAGGATGCGACTTCGATATTCTGCGTGCGACCACGAATCACTGAGGAAATCCCAAGTCCCAAACTTCCAAATCCCAAACAACAGCGCGCCGCAGGCGCTCGCGGGTCCATGGCTTTTCGAACGCCGGTGTTTTAAATTTTCCACTCCATGATCGTCTCAAGCTCCATCTTTATTCACACGTGAGGATCTAAAAAAGTGAACTCATCCGCGTCTCCCACCTCTCCTCATCTGGTGTTGCTCGCCCCGGTGTCCACCGGCGTCATCGACCGCCTCGAAGGCCTCGGCTGGCGTTGCAGCGCCCCGGCCACGGAACACGAAATCCGGGCGGCGTTGGCGGACGCAGAGGCATGTTACGGCAACCTCACCCCCGAACGCCTCGCCACCGCGCCGCGCCTCCGATGGCTTCAAGCGAACACCGCCGGGCTCGACAACTTCTGGTTCCCGGAGCTCCGCGCAAGCACGGTCCACGTCACCAACGTGCGCGGCATCTACAGCGACTTCATCGCCGACCACGCCCTCGCATTCATCCTGACCTTCGCGCGAGGATTTCATTTCTACGCGCGGCGCCAGCAAGCCCATCGTTGGGCGTATGGTGCTCCCGTTCGCCACCTCGACGGCGCCACCCTGCTGATGGTGGGTCTCGGCGGCATCGGTCTGGCCGTGGCCCAGCGCGCCCGCGCCTTCGGTTTGAACGTCATCGGTGTGGACCCCCATCCCAAGGGTCGTCCCGACTGGCTGGCCGGCGTGCACGCTCCCGATCGGCTCCCGACCCTTCTGCCCAGCGCAGACTACATCGTCCTCGCCACACCCCACACGCCAGAGACGGATTCCCTTTTCAATGAAGCGCTCTTCGCCTGCACGAAGCCCGACGCGATTCTTATCAACGTCGGCCGCGGGCGCGTGGTCTGTCTCGACGCGCTGGTGTCAGCCTTGCAATCCGGCCGGCTTGGCGGGGCCGGACTTGACGTCTTCGAGCAGGAACCCCTGCCATCAGACCATCCCCTGTGGACCATGGAAAACGTCATCATCACCCCGCACGCGGCCGACCGCACGACCATCTGCCTGGACGACCGCCGCGCCGAAATCTTGATCGAAAACGCCCGACGGTATCGGGCAGGCGATCCGCTGATCAACGTCGTGGACAAAATCCTTGGCTACGTGGCGACATGACCGCTCCCCTCATCGACGCCCACGTGCACGTGGGGCTCGACCGCTACGAGCCGATCGAGCTGCTCTGCGCTCACTTGGACCTGACGGGGGTCTCCGGCGCGGTGTTGGTTCAGCACCACGCCCAAACCGACAACACGTATCTGGTCGAATGCCTGAACCGATTTCCCCACCGGTTCTCCGCCATCATGCGCGTGCCGCTGGACGACGACGGCAGGGCCGTGCACCATTGGGCCGCACAAGGCTGCACGGGTCTGCGCCAACGCGCGCGCTCCCGATGTCCCGGAGCCGATCCCCTCGGCCAATGGCGCGCCGCCGCCGACCTCGGACTGCCGGTCAGCGTTTACGGAACTCCGACAGACTTCGTCAGCGCTGACTTCGCCGAAGTGATTGCCACGTTTCCGGACCTGCCGATCGTGCTCGAACACCTCGGCGGTGCCGACCCGGGCGCGCGGCCGCCGGCAAGCGCCTTCGCCCCCGTGTTCGCGTTGGCGCGCCACCCGCACGTTCTCATGAAAGTCCCGGGCTTCGGCGAACTTGCCCCTCCGCCGCTGACGTCCGAAGACCATGCCGCCGCCGAAGGTTTGCTCGATGCCGCGCTGAACGCCTTCGGCCCCGACCGCCTGCTCTGGGGAAGCGACTGGCCGTTGTGCTGCGGCCGCGAAGGCTACCGCGCCGCCTTGGACGCACCGCGCGCCGCTCTGCGCCGCCGCCTGCCCGAGAGCAGGGTCGCCACCATCTGCGGGGGCAATGCACAGCGCCTCTGGTTCCGCGCGCTCGAATGAAGGGATGATACGGTTACGCGGAAATCGAAGTCGCGTCGGAGCCGGCAGAGGACGTGAAGGCGACGCCGAGCATCTTTTCCCACACGGCCCACATGTCGCCCGAAGCCTTCGCGCCGAAGCCAAGTGACCGTGACAAGTTGTAGAACTCGTGCACCGCGCTCGTCAGGGGCAGGTGCAGATGCCTCAAATTCGCCTCGTTCATGACGTAGTCGATGTCTTTGCCGTGCTGGGCCAGGTTGCCATTCTCCCGCAGCAGCCGGCCCAGGATTGCCTCTTTGTTTGACCGCAGCAGCCGGGATTGCGCGCCACCCTCCTCCACCGCCTGATAAACTTTCGCCACGTCCACGCCCAGTTGACTGGCGAAGGAGAATGCCTCGCCCATGGAAACGTAGATCGCCGCCATCAACATCTGGTTCACCATCTTCGCCGCCTGCCCGTGGCCGCTGGGGCCGACCTTCACCAGCTTGCTGCCGAGCGCGGCCAACACCGGTTGGGCCCGACCAAAACCCTCGTCGTCTCCGCCCACCATGAACGTGAGCGACCCCGCTTCGGCGCCGGCCACGCCTCCCGTCACCGGCGCGTCGAGGTAGACTCCCCCGAGGTTTGCCACGACCGCAGCCATCTCTTCGGCCACCTTGATCGTGGTGGTGGTTGTATCCACCATGATCTTACCCGCGATTCCCGGGCCCGCCAGGCCACCCTGCCCGGTCATGACGGCGAGCAAGACCGGCTCCGTGGGCATGCTCAGGACCACCACGTCCGCCTGGTCCGCCACGGATCCCGCCGAGTCTGCGATCGCCACACCGAGTGCCGCTGCGGCCTCACGCGCCTCAGGCCGCACATCGTAGCCGCAAACAGGAAACCCCGCCTTCTGCAGGTTTGCCGCCATGGGAAGACCCATCCGGCCAAGGCCGATGACACCGGTGCGAAGGGAAGATTGGAAATGGTTGGACATGGAAGACGAAGATCAGATTACGGTGGGGACGGAGTCTTGGGCCAGCAAACGCGCGGGCCCCATCAACCGCTGCGACGTCAGAGGCATCACGGACAACTCCATGATCATCTTTGCGGTCAGGCGAGCTAGGGTCAACCGCCGCCGCAAATATTGCCGGTGCGCCCCCCCTTCGTGGAACTCTCCCCACGCACGCCAGCGCCGAAGCGCTGGACGTAACGCTGGTGTAGCGACGCCTGTCCCCAGGCGTTGTTTCGATCCCCGTGTAGTCACGGATGTCCTCATCCGTTGCTTTTAGCTCGGATCCCCAGACAGCGGCTGGGAACAGCCGCCGCTACAGGGGAAGCCCGCTTCACAAACGGCGGCGTTGCGGCATCATTCAACGGGTTTGCCACCATTGGGCTTGCCATGGGTTGACGGCCGCGTTGTCCAGACAACACACGGGCGCATTCGCGCTTGTCCCCGATGTCCCCGCGCAAATCAGACTCTCTCCTCCGCCAAAGCACCGGCCTGCGCATGCGCTCGCGCCGGCGCGTTGCCCTCGTGATCGAGACGTCCAATGCGTACGCCCGAAATCTCCTGCTTGGCGTCGTGGGCTACATTCGCGAGCACGCGCCATGGTCGTTTTACCTCGTTGAACAGGGACGCGGCGACGACCCACCCGCCTGGCTCGCCCGTTGGGAGGGAGACGGCATCATCGCGCGCATCGAGAGCCCGCGCATCGCCGAGGCCGTTGTCAGCAGCGGCCTGCCGGCCGTCGACGTGAGCGCGGGGCGGTACGTGCCATCGCTCCCTTGGGTCGAGACCGACGACGAAGCCATCGCCGACCTCGCCGCCGATCACCTGCTTGAACGCGGCTTCAAGCACCTTGCCTTCTGCGGCGACGCCCGCTTCGCCTGGTCCCGCCAGCGTGGCGACGCCTTCGCCCAGCGCCTGGCCAAGTCCGGACTTTCCGTG
Source organism: Opitutales bacterium (assembly GCA_038212175.1). Classification (GTDB taxonomy): domain Bacteria; phylum Verrucomicrobiota; class Verrucomicrobiia; order Opitutales; family Opitutaceae; genus CAMAXB01. Next base: position 20,853 of record JBBQUU010000013.1, read on the forward strand.
CACACTGCGCCCCCCGCCTCGGCCCCCGGCGAGCCGGCCAGCGAAACGGCCTCCCTGCAACACTGGCTGCGCTTGCTCCCAAAACCGGTCGGCGTCTTCGCGTGCTACGATATCCGCGGACAACAGGTGCTCGACGCCTGCCGCCATCTTCGGCTCGCCGTTCCCGAAGAAGTCGCCGTCGTCGGCGTCGACAATGACGAACTCCTCTGCGAACTCGCCTACCCGCCGCTCTCAAGCGTCATCCCCGATGCCCGGCGCGCCGGCTACGAGGCGGCTGCGCTCCTCGACCGGATGATGCGCGGAGATGCGCCGTCGAAGTTCGAGACCCGCGTTCCCCCGCTCGGACTCCACGCCCGCCAGTCGACGGATGTCCTCGCCATCGAGGATCCGCACGTCGTGCAGGCGCTGCGCTTCATTCGCGAGCACGCCTGCGACCCCATCGACGTGGCCGACGTGCTGCGCGTCGTGCCGGTGTCGCGCCGGATTCTAGAGAAACGTTTTCTGAAGCTGCTCAACCGCACGCCCCACGCCGAGATCCTTTCCGTGCGGCTCAACCGTGTGCGCCAGTTGCTCTCCGACACGACGCTCTCCTTGGAGGAAATCGCGGTGCGCAGTGGCTTCGAGCACCCGGAATATTTGAGTGTGGTCTTCAAGCGCGAGCTGGGCCTGTCGCCGCGGGACTATCGGCGCAAAAGCCGGCGCTGACGAACGGCGGCCGGGCTACGCTGTCCGGCGACCAGCACCGTAACACCCGCGCCCCGAGCCGGGGCGAAGCGACGGTGAAATTTCTCAGAATTATTTCGTCATCTCTCATGGCGGCTCGCCCGTCATTACGATACCATCCCCCGCGTCCGTGCATGGAACGGGCGCACTCGTCTTTCGGGCCCGAAACCATCCGGCAGCGAACGCCCGTCCCCTCTCCCCTTTCCCCAATGATGATGAAATCCACCCACCGGTTCGCCTTCGCTTTGCTCGGCTCCACCGCCCTGCTTCCCGCCGGAGCTCCGCCCACGTTTCTGGAAAAGAACGGCGTCGTGTCGATCGAGGCCGAGCATTACACCGACATGGTGGGCCCGTGGGAGGAGGTCGAGGGCCGCAACGCGACCGAGCTCAACCACGGAACGTCGGCCGATCATCGCATGGTCGTGGCCGACGCGGAACACCCGCTCGCGGGCGGTCTGCGGGGCGAGATCGCGCTGCCCCGCAACAGCCGGCTGCAATGGGGATTTCCCAACGAGCACGCCAACGTGGCGGTCGTCGCCGGACACGACCCGCGCAAGGCGGTCGTCTACGGCTATGAAAAAGGCGCCCGCCTTCCCGGAGGCTTCGCCGCTCCCGGCCGCCGCGTTTCCACGATGGGACCGCGCGAGAATTTACCCGAATCCATCGCCCTCTTCGACGCCGCGATTCGCTGGGCCACCGACGGTTCCACCCACCCGCCGTCGGCGTTGCAGATCGTCCAGGAAATCCCCTTACGCGTGACGGACGCACTCGCCAAACAACGACTCGAACACGCAGGATTCACCGTGAAGCTGGCCATGGATCGCTCCGTCGAAACGTCCGACACCGCGGGTCATGCCCTCGTGGTGTTCAGCCCAAGCGTTCGCTTCGAGGGCCTGGTGGGGAAGTTTCGCGACATCGCCGCCGCCATCGTGCTGGCGGACAAACGTCCGCTCTCCGAGGACCTCGGCCTGAGCCTGCCGCCGACGATCACTCCCCCGGGCGGCAATGCCATGCTCATCCGCAGCGGCGGTTGGGCGGACCACCTTCGTTACGCGATCCACTTCGAGAGTGCCGGCACCTACCGGCTTTGGGCGCTGGGCCAGAGCGCCGGCGATCCGGGCGCCGACGAAGTAAAAGTCTTCTTCAACGAAACGCCTCAACCCCGCAGCGAACGCTTTTTCGAACTTCGTTTCCCGGATCGGCCCGACTGGACCGACCGCGCGTTTGTCCGAAGGGCCGACAATCGCAAGACGCCCGCCCCCGCCATGATCGAAGTGCCAGCGCCCGGATGGCATAACCTTTACCTGGTAAAAGGCGCGGAACCCGAGCACCACGGTGAGGAGCCTCCCCTCTCTCGGCATTATCCCAATTGGCGCGTGGACAAGCTCGTGTTGCTTCGCACGGATACGCTTCGCCCCCATGGCGAAGGCCCGCCCGAGACGCGCAACGATGGCACCGAACCCGTGCCGGAAGCCATGATCGCGCAGATGCCGTGGCTCCCGACGGAGATCTGGCCGGTGCGGCAAGGATACACCGTCTTCGAAGCGGAAGACCTCACTTACCATCGCCACTGGATCCTCAAGACCGACCCGGAAGGATTCACCGGCCGCGGTTATCTCGAGTGGCGCGGACCAAACCATGCCGTCACCGTCGAGGGACACTTCGGCAACAACGATCATCTGCACATTCGCCAGGGCTCCCGCGAAGACTGGCTCATCCTGCGCTTCGACGTCGCGGAAGCCGGCGCCTATCGCCTCGACGTGCGCAACCACCACCTGCACGTCGACGGCGACAACGACACGTGGATCGCGCCGCTGCACAAACGCGGCGAGCGCAATGACCCCATCGTGCGGATCGGCGATTCGCTCGGAGACGGTCCCGGGTTCAGCTGGCTCGATTGGGGCGTGCAACGCTTCGAGTTCGAACGCGGCCTCAACGAAGTGCGCATCGGCGGCCGCTCGATCGGCTTTGGCATCGACCGCATCGCCCTCTACCGCGACGGCGACGACCTCGCCAAGGCCAGGGCGCTCGACCCGAAAACCCCGCCCGCCCGCCCGATGACGGGCCGTTGAGGAATCGCCTGCGTTCGACCGCTATGGCGTGAAGCCACGGGGATAGATGCGCTCACTCCTTGGACGGTGACCTCTTCGGTTCAAGCTCAGCTGGCTATTGCGGCCAGCTTCATTTCCCAATAACGAGCCCACACCTCCGTGGAGGTCGGTCCGGTGAGATGAACTCGGTTCGACGCAAGCATTGCGTGCCGAAATCGCCGGCGAAACGCCCGCAGGTAGGGACCATCGCCGAGCTCGAGTTCGAGCGTAACCGGTCCAGGGAGCCGATACGGCCTGACCGGGGGCGACCGGCGGGCCACTTGACGACACGCGGTGCGTATCCAGCCGCAGGTGTCGACCGGAGACGGACATACCCCACCGTCGATTTCACGCGACTCCTTGACCGCGACCCCGACGACGCCTGGCAGGAGAGCCTTGGCCTCCGCCACGCCCGCCGAGTCCGCGATGACCAGAACCAACGGCACGCCCGCATCGCCAGCGACCGCCGCCTCGACGCCGATCTCGCCGAGCAGCACGCCATTGAGCCAGAGATTGCGAATGTCGTGCTCGTAGGTGTGCGCCAGCAGCGCGCCGGGCGTGCCCGCCCGTGCATGCAAACCGAGCAGCAGCATGCCGGCGAAGGTCTCGTCGAGTCCGCCGCGCCAGTCCGCTCGATAGCGGGGCTTGCCGCAGATGACGCTGACGCCGGCCGGCAACCGGGAAATATCCGTATTCGTCCCCGCGACGTGCTCGTCGTAAATCACGATCTCACCCGCTCCGCCTGCGCGCAGCCCGTCGATCGCCGCCGCCAGCTCCGCCTGAAGCATCGCGTGACCAAAGGCGTACGCCGGCGAACCGGGCGTCACCTGCGCGTAGCTCACCACTCCGGAGAGTCCCTCCATATCGGAGCGGATCATGAATTTTTTTGGCCGGGGCATGGACGGGCGATTGACAGGGCATTTTTGATTGCATATGCAATTACGTCAATGACAAAGCCGTCGTTCCCTTCTCCGCGGATCGCGATCGACTGCGATCCATTCGCCGAAAGTTTGAAAACGGTGATCCTCGACCACGTAAAGTCGCTCGGCCACGAGATCGTCGATCTGGCCTACGGCGCGACCCGCCGCGTCGATTATCCCGACATTGCGATTAATCTCGCCTCCCAGATCCGCCGAGGCCGGTTCGACCGGGGCATCCTGCTTTGCGGTACGGGTCTGGGGGTGGCCATGTGCGCCAACAAGGTCCCCGGCATCTACGCCGGCACCTGCCACGATGTATATTCGGCCGAGCGCCTGCGTAAGAGCAACGACGCGCAAATCATCACGCTGGGCGAACGCGTCATCGGCCCCGAGCTGGCCAAGATGGTGGTGGAGGCGTGGCTGAGGTCCGATTTTGCCGGCGGCGGTTCGGCTTCCAAGGTGCAACGAATGCGCCAGCTCGAACGTCGCCTGCGCCGCAATCTCACGCCCCTCCCCGGCGGCCGCAAGCCGCGCAAAGCGCCGGGCACCGCCCGCTCCTGAATACCATGCAACGCATCCTCAACGATCCCGATCGCATGGTCGACGACATGCTCGCCGGCTTCCTCAAGGCCCACCGCCGCCTCGTCGTCGGGACGTCCCGCCCCAACGCGGTCAAGGCGATCCGGGCCCCCGTCGCCGGCAAGGTTGGCGTGGTCACCGGCGGCGGTTCCGGCCACAAGCCCGCCTTCGTCGGCTATGTAGGTCCGGGCCTGTGCGACGCCGCCGCCGTCGGCGAAATCTTCAGCTCCCCCCCAGCCTCCGCCTTCCTGGAGGCCTTCCGGTCGGCCAACGGGGGCAAGGGCGTCGCCTGCCTCTACGGCAATTACGCGGGCGACAACATGAACGTGAAGATGGCGGTCGAACTTGCGCGTGACGAAGGCATCGAGGTCAAAACCGTGGTCGCCAACGACGATGTGCCCTCGGCGCCGGCGCACGAACGAAACCGCCGCCGCGGCGTCGCCGGCGAGGTCCTCATGTGGAAGGTCGGAGGGGCCAAGGCCGCCATGGGAGGGACCCTCGACGAGGTGGTCGCGCTCGCCCAGCGCGCGATCGACCGCACTCGCAGTGTCGGTGTCGGTCTGACGCCCTGCACGATTCCCGCCGTGGGCCACCCGAATTTCCAGATCGAACCCGGCACCATGGAGGTGGGAATCGGCCATCATGGCGAGCCGGGGATAGAGGTGGCGCCGCTCGCGACCGCGTCCGACCTTGCGAAACGCATGACGAACATCGTCCTGCCCGATCTCCCGTTCCAGCAAGGCGACGAGGTTGTCGTTCTCGTCTCCGGACTCGGCGCGACGCCGGTGATGGAACTCTACATCGCGTATGCCGAGATCGAGCGCCTTCTCGATGAGGCTGGCCTCCGCGTGCATCGCGCCTACGTGGGCAATTACTTCACTTCCCTCGAAATGATGGGCGTTACCCTGACGTTGATGAAATTGGACGACGAATTGAAGACGTGCATCGACCACCCCTGCGAGTCCGTCGGACTCGTGCAGCCGTGAGCGACGTGCCCGCCTCTCCATCCGGCCCGGCCTTTCGCAACGAGGGGGGCGTCGCAATCGTGCGCGCCATGATCGATGTCATCGCCGCGAATCGTCAGCACCTGAGCGACATCGACGGCCTGATCGGCGATGGCGACCATGGCGTGAACATGAACAAAGGGTTCCAGCAATGCGCCACGCAACTGGGACCCGACACCGCAAGCCTGTCCGCGTCGCTGCGCGTGCTGGGGCTCGCGCTGCTCGAGATCGGCGGCTCGATGGGCCCGCTTTACAGTTCGCTGTTTCGTGCAATGGGAAGCGTCGCCGATAAGCACGACTGGATCGACGCGGCCGTTTTCGAATCCATGCTCGCCGCCGCCGGGGAAAAGATCCGCGCGGTCGGCGAATGCCAGCCCGGCGACAAGACTCTCCTCGACGTGCTCGCCCCGGCCCGGACGGCCTTCGCCGCGACGCGGGAGGCCGGCGGGACCTTCCCGCAGGCCCTTGAGGCCCTGAAGGCCGCCGCCGCCGCCGGACGCGACGCGACGACCTCGATGATCGCGCGCCGCGGCCGGGCCTCGCGCCTCGGCGAACGCTCGCGCGGCGTGCCCGACCCCGGCGCAACCAGCTGTTGCCTGCTGCTGACGACGCTGGCGACCGGGGCGGCGGCGCGGCTTTCGATGCCGCCGGCGGCGGCGGCTCCGGGCTGACCGGCGGCGCCGACGGGCCCCTTAACCTGTCGGCAGCGCCGAAAGGCGCGGCGGCGCGAGCCTCTGGCCCGTGCGCGGAGCCGCCGTGGACTGGCGCACGATCAGCTTGGGTTCGAGCGCCGGCACCACCAGCGAGCGCGTGGGCTGCGCGATTCGCCTGACCAGCGCCTCGCCCGCCTGATGTCCCAAATCAAAGTAATCCAGGCGCACGGTCGTAAGCGGGGGAAAACAGAAATCCGTATTCGGCAGATCGTTGATGCCCGCGATCGAGATGTCCTCGGGAATGCGGTATCCGTGCAATTGCAGGATCTGATTGGCGGACCACGCGAAGGAATCGTGGGACGCCAGCACCGCCGTCGGCTCGTAGGTGCTCATGGAGTCGAGCAGATGAATGGTGTTCTCCGGAAACGTCGGATAGTGGTCCCGCTCGAAACGTTCGATCGAGTACTCGACGGTCCAGAGCATGCTGAGCGGCTCCGCGCCCGCCTCCTTCATGGCCGCGCAGTAGCCTTGGTACCGGAACTGTGCGGCGAACTGCTTGGTCGCGTACCGCAGATAGAGGATGCGACGGTGCCCAAGCCCCAGCAAATGCTCCGTCAACATCTTCGCCGCGGAAAAGTGATCGTGCGCGACATTGTTGTGATTGCCCGGAGGACCGTCGAGCACGACCCAAGGAACGCGGTACTTGCGAAAGTACTCCAGATAGATCGCGTCCTGCTCGGGCGAATGCGAATTGTAGACGAAGCCGTCGTGCGTCAGAGTCTGGATGTAGTACGGCACCCTCTCGGGCACGGCGCCCGCAACGTTGTCCTGCATGATGCTGAGCGTGAGCTTGTGTTGGGCAAGGCTGTGCTGGAGCCCCAGAATGGTGGTCATCTTCAGCTGCGGGGCGTGGCGCGCAGAGAGATTCTCGCCGATCAACCCGATCTGCCGGACCTGATGCTCGCGAATGATCCGCGCCCCGACGCTTCGTCGATAATGCATCGACTCCGCAGTCTCGCGGATGAGCGCAGCCGTCTCCGGGCTTACCTTGGTCGTCGAATTGCCGGGATTGAGCGCGGCGGAGACAGCCTGGTGGCTTAGATTCAGTCGTTTGGCGATATCCTTGATGGTGATGCGTTTTTTCACGGCGGTGCGGGCGGCGGTACGGAGCGGAGATTGCACGGAGATTGCACGCCGGCCGGAGTTTCGCAACCAAGCTTTTACACCGCCACCACGGAATTGCGCAACGTGCCGATCCCCGTGACCTCGATTTCCACCCGATCGCCCGGAAGCAGGTTCACCGACTCGGGCGCAACGATACCGGTGCCGGTCAGCAACAAGGCGCCGTGCGGAAACCGCTGGCACCGATAGAGGAACGTCACGAGATCCTCGTAGGCGCGGGTCGTCTCGGCCAGCGCCACGGAACGACTGTAGATCGTAACGCCAAGCCGGTGGATCGCGATGCCGACCCGCTGGGCACGGATCTCTTCGGTCGACGCTCCGAGCAGCACCCAGGGCCCGATCGCGCAGGAACGGTGGTAAATCTTGGCCTGCGGCGAATAAAGCACGTTCTCACCCTCGATGTCGCGCGAACCCATGTCGTTCGCCACCGCATGACCGACGATCTGTCCCTTCGAGTCGAGCACGAGCGCCAGTTCGGGCTCCGGCACGTTCCACTTCGAATCGCTGCGCACGCCCACGGCGTCCTCCGTCCCGACGACCTTCTCGGCGAGGGATTTGAAAAAAATCTTCGGTCGTTCCGCCTCGTAGATCAGGTTGTGCGCGAGGGCGCTGGCGGGCGACTCCACCATGCGCGCGGTCCGCGCAAGCGGATGGGTGAGCCCGGCCGCCCAGACCTCCTGCAATTCGACCGGGGCGAGCAGGGTGCACTCCGCCAGCGCACACCGCGGCGCCCGCGCCGCCAGCTCCGGAAGACCGCGCCTTGCGGTCGCCGACTCCAAAAATTCATCCAGGCGCGCCGCGCCCAGCGCGGAAAGGTCCGCCAGGTGGCGCTCGTCGAGCCAATACCCGACCCGTGGCCCGCCATTCGGAGCGGCGGCGAAACGGCAAATCCTCATGGTTGGAATTCCGCGCTTGACTCCGATCGATGTCAATTGCATATGCAATTAAGACGATCAAGATTCTCGCTTTCTCGTCCGTTCCTCCCTCAACCCCCTGCAACAATGAAGATCAGCCCCGCCCACGCGGCCCTCGCTCTTGCCGCCTTGTCGACCTTGTTCCCCTTCTCGTACGGAGCCGCCGCCGATTCCCCCGACGCGACCTCCCCTGCCGTGGTTCTCTCCCCGTTCGAAGTCTCCGCCGGCTCGACCAAAGGCTATCGCGCCCTCAACACGATCAGCGCCACCCGCATCAACATTCCCCTGAATGAGGTCCCGATGAACATCGCCGTCATCACCTCTGAGTTCATGTTCGACGCCGCCGTCATGGGGCAACGCGAGGCCCTGCGCTGGTCGCCGGGGGTGAACGACAAGAACGTGCGCGGGCTGAACACCGACGAATTTCTTCGCCAGGGCTTCCTTCATCTCAGCGACTTCAGCCCCTACTCCCTCGATCGCATCGAGATCATTCGAGGCCCGTCGGCGGTGCTCCAGGGAATCAGTTCGCCTGGCGGGGTGATCAACATGATCCCCAAGCTGGCCGTGGCCGGCCGCAACTTCGCCTCGACCACCTTGATGACCGGTGCGCCGCGGGCCTACGCCAACGCCTTCCTCGACGTCAACGTCGGCAATCTCGGCCCGCGCCTCGATCACGGCCACCTGCTCGCCTTCCGCATCGTCGGCGGCTACGAATACGCCGAGGGCCTCTCCCGCTTCGGCAATCGCAAGGTCGGCACCTACACGCCGTCGATCCGCCTGCAACCCACGGCAAACACCACGATCAGCGTCGATTTTTATCGCTACGACATGACCACCGATCGCGCAGACCGGCTGATGGGCATGGATCTCACGATCGGAAACCGGTCGCTCGCGCAGGGCGAGATCCCGCTCGCGGCCTCCCACGGCGTGCCGATCGAAGCAAATTGGAACGGCCCGGGTTGGCAGGCCCCCGAGGATGTCGCCGACCTATCCGGCAAGATCCAACATCGCTTCACGGATAATTTCTCCATGGAATTCGCCGGCAACATCCATAACCGCGCCTTGAACTTCATCGAGCAGCCAGGCCCGGTGACGGCGCTTCGCCCCGGCGCCCCCGCCGGCAGCGTCAATCCCGCAGACTGGGTCATCAATCGGTTCTGGAACCGGCAACTCGCTCCGGCGGACATCGATCAGTACCGGATCTCCGGACACTACCAGTTCAACTGGGGACGCTCGAAACAACAAATCGTCTTCGGGTATCAATCGTCCGACTTCAAACGGACCACCAGCCGCTGGCAGGCCTTTTCCTCCACCAACCCCACGCAGCGGTTCTTCGAGACTTTCGAGATCGCCAACTGGAATACCGACAGTCTCGAGTACCCGCAGGGAGCGTTCTACTACCGGCCTCTCGACGCCAACTTCGTCCACACCACGCAAAGTTCGCCTTACTTCAATCATCAAGGGCGCTGGCAGGATGGACGCCTGATCTCGCTGGTCGGCCTCTATCGGGCGGACATCGCAACGCTCACCCGGCGTGACACGTACAACGGCCTGGGCTTCGTCCCGCAGGTCGACAACTCCGGCGACAAGTGGCTGCCGCAGGCGGGCCTGCTCTACTTCCTCGACGAGGCCCGCACGATCAACCTCTTCGCCAATTTCTCCCGCTCGACGAATCCCAATCTCGCGGCGGTCGACGGCTTTGGAAACCCCTTCACGCCCGGATACGCCGACAGCATCGAGGTGGGCACGAAGTTCGAGCTCTTCGAAGGCAAGGTGCACGGTACGGTGAGCGCGTACCAGGTGAAGGACCAAGGCCGGATTGTGAACGACCCCAACGCGCCCAACCGGTTCACCGACCCCACCCAGCCCAACAGCCCCCGTGGCGCGAACGTCCAGGTGGGCGTGCTCGAAGCCCGCGGCATCGATCTGGATTTCTATCTCTACCCCACGCCAAACTGGTCCATCATCGCCGGCTACTCGTGGAACGACACCGAGATCACCGAGGATCCGAACCCCGACGTGCAGGGTCGCGCGCAGAACGGCACGTTCAACCACAAGCTTGTAGTTTGGAACAAATACACCGTCACCCATGGCCCGATGAAGGGCTTGTTCCTCGGGGGCGGCATCAACTGGCGCAGCGAGACCCTCCGTGAATATCGCTTCAACCAGAAGGCCAACCCCACGTACTTCGACCCCATCACGCGCATCGACGCGCTGCTTGGTTACGAAGGAACGTGGGGCGGCCTGCCCTTCCGCGTCACGGTCAACGCGAAGAACCTCGCCCGGCAGGACAATCTCTCGAACAACCTCCCGCGTCGCGATCTTCAGTTCGGTTACAAACCGAATTCGAACGATCCGTACGTCTTCAAATCCGATCCCGAATACACGGTGTCGCTGACGTTCAACTTCTGATCGCCGCGCGTGGCGGACCGTGTCGTCCGCCGGAGTGTCAATTGATCGTGCGGCCCCGGGCAACGGGGTCGCACGCTCGACGCACCGGCGGCCATTTGGTTTGCACGCCCTCGCCGTCCCGGCAGTCTTGCCGGTACGGCCCTCCTCCTTCCCGTGCGCCGGTTTTCCGCCCCCCCTCTCCTCCTCGCGCGAAGTGTTGCGCTGGTCGGCGCCGTCGGCGCCGGAATGGTCTTCCTGCTCTATGCAGGCGCGTGCGCCCTCAAGCCCAGGCTGTCGGAATCGATTCCTGTCCCGACGCCAGGCGAGGTCGAAGCCGCCACATCCGCGCGCGATGCCACCTTGGATCCGCCAGGCAAGGGCCCCCTGATCTGGAGGGAAGTCGACTACGCCGAGGGTCCGGCGGCTTCGTGGTGGCCAGAAGGCGAAGCCCCCGTGCTTGCCGGTCTCGTCTCGGAGGGCCTCCTGCCTCCTGTCGCCGAACGGGTCGGCCCGCAGCCGGCGGTCCTCGAAGGCGTCGATGGCCTCGGCCGCTACGGCGGCACCTGGGTCGTCGCCGCCAATGCGGTGGAGGACATCTGGACGGTCGCCTGGCTCTACTCCGCGTCGACGCTGGTCCGGTGGTCTCCCCAGGGACCCCCGATCGTGCCGCACATCGCGAAAGCGTGGGACGTTTCGCCGGACCGGCGCGAGTGGACCTTTCATCTGCGGCCCGGCATGCGATGGTCCGACGGGCACCCTTTCACCGCCGACGACATTCTCTATTGGTGGGAGTGGGAGATCAAGTACCTCGGTCTGCCGGTGCCGACGTGGATGCGCGTCGGCGATAAACCCGGCGAGATCGTCAAAGTCGATGCGCACACCGTTCGGTTCGTCTTTCCCGAGCCCAACGGATTGTTCCTCGATCTGCTTCCGTTCGCATGGGATTACTGTGCGCCGCGTCATTATCTTTCGCGCTACCATCCTGAGCTCGGGGATCCCGATCTGATCGCCGCAGCCTTGACGGCCCAGCGCCTGCCGTCCGCCGACCGCCTCTACGACCAGTTGCGGCAATCGGCGCTCAACCTGCACTTCCTCAATCCCGAGTATCCGCGGTTGTGGCCGTGGGTTTACCGGAGTTATCAGGCGACCCCGCCCCACGTCTTCGTGCGCAATCCGTACTACTTCGCCGTGGATTCCGCGGGCAACCAGTTGCCCTACGTCGACCGTCTGCACGTCGAGGTGAAGGCGCAGAACCTCATCGCGCTCTCGGCCGCCAACGGCGGTCTCACCCTGCAGCCGCGCCTCCTCCGTTTCGAGGATTACACCCTGCTCATGTCGCAGCGGCGCGCGCAGGGGTACGAGGTGCTCCACTGGTATCCCGCCGACCGGTCGCTCTGGGCCTTGTGGCCCAACCTCAACCGGCACACGCCGCCGGACGACCCGGTCGCCGGATGGAAGGATACCCTGTTGAACGACATCCGCTTCCGTCAGGCGCTCTCGCTTGCCATCAACCGTCCGGTCATCGTGTCCGCCGTATACCAAGGTGTCGGCGAACCCGCCCAGGTCTCGCCGGGTCCGGCTTCGTTCTTCCACCATCCGCGCCTGCACTCAGGCTTCACCGGGTTCGATCCCGACACGGCCAGCGCCTTGCTCGACGAACTCGGCCTTCGCGAGCGCGACAACGACGGCTACCGCACCTTTCCCGACGGCACGCGCATGACGTGGTTCATCCACTTCGGCGTGAACACCGGCGTCGGCCCGGCGCAGTTCGTGGTGGCCGACTGGGCGCGCGTCGGCATCCGCGCCATTCCACGCGAACGTTCGCGGGCGTTGCTGTCGGTCGAAATGGCCAACCGCACGCACGACTTTCTCGCGCGCGAGGGACTCGACGAGTTCAACCCCTTGGTCAAGCTGCGCAGCTTCGTTCCCGACAAGGAGGCCTCGAATTTCGCCCGCGGCTACGGTCTGTGGTTCGCACTGGGCGGCTTGCAAGGCGCGGACCTCGGCGCGCGCGCCTCCGCCGCGATCAAACCGCCGGCGGGCCATCCCTTGCGCGCGGCGCAGGAACTCGTGGCCGACCTCTACGCCGCCGCCGACCCCGAGGCGCAACGCGCCGTGTTGCACCGCATCCTCGACCTCGCCGCGGACAACCTCTGGTCGATCAACATCGCCACCCCTCCTCCCGTCATCGCCGTCGTCAAGGACGGCTTCCGCAACGTCCCGCGCCGCCTGCTCTACGGCACATCGTACATGTCGCCCGCCAACGCCGGCCTCGAGACGTTCTATTTCGAATCAGCCCATGAATCGCCCGGCGCGCAGACCCAGCTTCGCCAGCAAATGCTGACGATCGCGCCCGCGCCTGAATCCGTCGAAGCCATGGATCGGCCGGACGCCGGCGGCGCACTGGCCACGATCATCCGGCGCCTGCTGCTCGGGATCCTCGTAATCTCCGCCGTGCTCGCGGGCGTGCGGCACCCTTATATCGGGCGCCGTCTTCTGCTCATGGTTCCCACGCTCCTCGTGATCTCGGTCATCGCGTTCACGGTCATTCAACTGCCACCCGGCGACTACCTCCAGGCCAAGCTGCTCGAGTTGCAGATGAAGGGGGACGACAGCGCTCTCAACCAGATGGAGGATCTGCGCCGCATGTTCCATCTCGACCGGCCCGTCGTCGAACGCTACGCGCGCTGGTTGGGCCTGCCGTGGTTCATCACCTTCGCGCGCGAGGACGCCGGGCTGCTGCAGGGACACATGGGAAGGTCCATGGAAACGCTTCGTTCGGTCAACGAGCTCGTGGGCGATCGGATTCTGCTCACGGTCCTCGTCTCGGTCGGCACGATCCTGCTCACCTGGGGTCTCGCCCTGCCGATCGGCATCTACTCCGCCGTGCGGCGCTACACGTTTGGCGACTACCTCGTCACGGGACTCGGTTTCCTTGGCATGTGCATACCGAACTTCTTGCTCGCGCTGATTCTAATCTTCGTCGGCAGCGAGTACCTCGGTCTCAACCTCACCGGTCTGTTCTCACCCGAATTCGCCACCCGGCCCGAATGGGACGGACCGAAGATTCTCGATCTGCTCAAACACATCTGGGTGCCGGTCGTCGTGCTGGGCGTGGGCGGCACAGCCGCGATGATCCGCGTCATGCGCGCCAACCTGCTCGACGAGCTGCGCAAACCTTATGTCACAACCGCCCGGGCCAAAGGCGTGCGTCCGCTCCGCCTGCTCCTGAAGTATCCCGTCCGACTCGCCCTCAACCCCTTCGTTTCGGGCCTGGGCGGACTTTTCCCCCAACTCATCTCCGGAGGAGCGATCGTCGCCTTGGTGCTCAGCCTGCCGACCGTCGGCCCGCTCATGCTGTCGGCGTTTCTCTCCGAGGACCTTTATCTCGCGGGCTCGATGCTCATGGTCCTCAGCCTGCTAAGCGTGCTCGGCACGCTCGCGAGCGATCTCGTCCTGCTCTGGCTGGATCCGCGCATTCGTTTGGAAGGCGGTTCCCGATGAACCCACCCATTGTCCCGTCTTCGCCGCCGCCCGTGGCGGTGGCACGCCCACCGGCGCCGGTGGGCACGGAGCCGCCGAGCATGTCGCAATGGCGGCTCATCATCCGGGGTTTCCTGCGCCACCGCCTCGCGGCGATCGGGCTTGTCGTGCTGGGCTGGCTCTACGCGACGAGTTTGTTCGCGGATTTCGTCGCGCCGTACTCGCGCTCGTGGCAGAGCCTCGACCATCTGTACTGTCCGCCGCAGTTGCCCCGCTTCGACCTTGCGCATGGCCTCCACGTCCACCCGATGCGGCGGCATGTCGATCCGGTCACGCTCAAGAACAACTACGTCGAGGATCGCACCGTCGCGATTCCGCTGACTTTCCTCGCGGTCGGCGAGCCGTATCGCCTGTGGGGCTTGATCCCGGCCCGCCGCCATCTCATTGGCGTGGATCGCGCCCGGATTGAAACGGCCTCCGCCGGAGTCGCGACCTTCTGCTTCCTGGGCACCGACAAGTTCGGACAGGATATCTTCAGCCGCCTGATCCATGGCTCGCGCATCAGCCTTTCCATCGGGCTGGTTTCGATTGCGATCACCTTCCTGCTTGGGGTCAGCATCGGCGGGGTGTCGGGCTACCTCGGCGGGCGCACGGACACCGTGATCCAGCGGTTGATTGAGATCTTCAACTCCTTCCCCCATCTGCCGCTCTGGCTGGCCCTCGCCGCCGCGCTGCCGGCGGAGTGGTCGTCCCTGCAGGTCTACTTTGCCGTGACCGTCGTGCTCAGCCTGCTCAACTGGACCGGTCTCGCGCGGGTGGTGCGCGGCAAGATCCTGGCCTTGCGCGAGGAGGACTACGCAGTGGCGGCGCGCCTGCTGGGCGCTTCGCACGCCCGCGTGCTCGGACGACATCTGCTCCCCGGATTCACGAGCCACATCATCGTCACGCTCACGCTCGGCGTTCCCACCATGATCCTCGGCGAGACGGCGCTCTCCTTCCTCGGTCTGGGCCTGCGTCCCCCGATCGTCAGCTGGGGCGTGATGCTCCAGGACTGCCTGAGCCTGCAGGTCGTCTCCAATTACCCCTGGCTGCTCCTTCCCGTCGTCGCGATTGTCGCCACCGTTCTGTCCTTCAACTTTGTCGGCGACGGCCTGCGCGACGCCGCCGACCCCTACGCCCATCGCTGATCCCGCCATGCCTCACCTCATCGATCTCACCATGACCGTTTCCGATCATTTCCGCTGGCGGGTGGAGCGGCGCCTCAAGGAGGAGCACGCCCGCGGCGATCAGTTTCAGATTACGTGGCTTGGCATGGCTGTGCATGGTTTCACCCACGTGGACGCCCCTCGCCACATGGTGCCCGGCGGACCGACCACGGACGAACTCACGCTCGATCGCCTGTGCGGCCGCGCCGCGATCGTGGATCTGACCGGCGTCGAACCCGATCGCGAGATTCCGACCGCCCGGTTCATCGACGCCGCCAGCCACGTCGCGCCCGGCGACATTGTCGTGCTCAAGACTTGCTGGGAAACCCTCCGCTCCCCCGACACCCCTGCGTTCTGGCGCGAGTCACCCTGGCTGACGCGGGCGGCCTGCGAGTTCCTCCTCGATCGCAAAATCAAGGCGCTCGCCGTCGATTTTCCCCAAGACGAGCCCATCCGGCACCTTCTCGATGGCGTGACGAAGCCGATCGCGGAATTCGTTTCCCACGACGTCCTGCTTCGCAACGGCATCCCTCTGATCGAATACGTCTGCAAACTCGCTGCGCTCAGGCACCCTTTCACCCAGCTCTACGCTTTTCCGCTCAAGATAGCGGACGCCGACGGAGCCCCGGCCCGCGTCGTTGCCGTCGAAGACGACCGATCTCCCGCCTCATGATCTACCGACAGCTCTTCCACAAGAACGGCGCGGAATTGCCGCCGGTTCGCGCTGGTGTCATCGGCACCGGCCACTACGCCACGGCGATTCTCACGCAAAGCCGGGCGATCGCCGGTCTGGACATCCGTGTCGTCGCCGACGTCAACCTCGAGGCGGCCCAGGCGGCGCTCCGCCTCGCGGGTTGGCCGGACGACGACATCGTCGTGTGCGACAGTCGCACCGCGGCGCTCCGCGCGATCGAAGGCGGACGCTGCGCGGTCGTCGCCGACGCCCTTCTCATGATGGATCTCCCCCTCGACATTGTCGTCGAGGCGACAGGGGTCGCATCGGCCGGCGCCCTTCACGGCCGCGAGGCACTCCGGCACGGCAAGCACGTCGCGATGGTCACGAAGGAGACCGATGTATCGATCGGTCCGATACTCAAGCGCCTCGCCGACCGCGAAGGCCTGGTTTATACGGCGGTGGACGGCGACCAGCACGGGCTGCTGATCGGGCTTGTGGACTGGGCTCGCGAGCTCGGCCTCGACATCCTTTGCGCGGGCAAGGCGCTGGAATTCGACATTATCGCGGATCCGCCGGCCGGTCGTCTCGTCTGCAACGGGAATGCGCTCGAGCTGCCCGCGGGCACCCTGCGACGCTATGGCCCGGACCCGGTGCCCGCGGATGCCAGCATCCACCGGCGGCTTCATCTGGGGGGCCTCTGCGGCCTGATGGGTTACGACGTCACCGAGATGGCGCTCGCGGTCAACGGAACCGGACTGCGCCCGGACATCGACAGCCTGCACTGCCCGGTCCTGCGCATCACGGAGATTCCCGAGGTGCTGTGCCCGCGCTCGCAAGGCGGCATTCTCACGCACAGCGGCGTGGTAGACGCCATCTCCTGCGTGCGCCACCCCGACGAACCCGGGCTGGCGGGCGGAGTGTTCCTTGTGGTCGGCTGCCGGAGCGACTACTCGCGCAAGATCCTGCGCGAGAAAGGCCATATTTCCAACCGCCGGGGCGATGCCTTCCTGATCTTCCGACCGCATCATCTCTGCGGCGTGGAGACCCCGATAACCCTGCTCACCGCCGTGCGATTGGGCGTACCCACCGGCGCCAGCGAATACCGGCCGCGCTACGACGTTCTCATGAGAATCGACAAGGAGTTGCCCGCAGGCGCGGTCATCCCCGGAGACAAGGACAAATCCGTCCAGGCGCTCATGCGCCCCGCTCTTCCACGGGCCGACGGCAACCCGATCCCGCTCCACCTCGCAGCCGGCTGTCGACTTCGCGTCGCCGCACCCGCAGGCGCAACGCTCACGTGGGACATGGTCGAACCGCCGGCCTCGAGCTTGCTCTGGGAATTGCGAATGGACCAGGATCGCACCTTCCTCGGCACCGGTTAGCCATTCCCCCGAACGCCATGCCCCAACCCGCACACCCGGCCTCGTCGCCACCCCTGTCCGATGCCACGGCCGGCCCGGTGCTGGAGGTGACCGACCTGCACACGGAGTTCGTCACGGACGACGGCATCCTTCCTGCCGTAAGCGGCGTGAGTTTCTCGATTCCGCGCGGTCGCACCCTTGCCCTCGTTGGCGAAAGCGGCTGCGGAAAGTCCGTCACGGCGTACTCGTTGCTGCGTCTCGTGCAGTCGCCCGGACGGATTGCGGGCGGCAGCATCCTGCTCCGCTCCGCCCGCGCGGGGACGATTGACCTGGCCACGCTGCACGATGACGACGACCGCCTGTTTCAAGTTCGCGGCGGGATCATCAGCA
Source organism: Opitutales bacterium (assembly GCA_038212175.1). Taxonomy (GTDB): domain Bacteria; phylum Verrucomicrobiota; class Verrucomicrobiia; order Opitutales; family Opitutaceae; genus CAMAXB01. The sequence continues at coordinate 38,424 of JBBQUU010000013.1, forward strand.
TGATCTTTCAAGAGCCCATGACCGCCCTTTCGCCCGTCCACACGGTCGGCGACCAGATCGCCGAGGCGATTCTGCTCCATCAGGACGTCGACAAGGCGGAGGCGCGAAGGCTCGGGATCGACATGCTGCACAAGGTCGGCGTATCCGCGCCCGAGAAACGCTTCGATCAATACCCTCACGAGATGTCCGGTGGCATGCGCCAGCGCATCGTCATCGCCATGGCCCTCGTCTGCCGGCCCGAACTGCTCATCGCCGACGAGCCCACCACCGCGCTCGACGTCACCATCCAGGCGCAGATCCTTCAGTTGATCAAATCGCTGCAACGCGAGATCGGTTGCGCCGTGCTCTTGATCACGCACGACCTCGGCGTCGTCGCCCAGACGGCCGACGAGGTCGCGGTGATGTACCTCGGCCGGGTGGTCGAGCACGGCAGCGTCCGCGACTTGCTCAAGCGACCGCGTCATCCGTACACGCAGGGGCTCCTGCGTTCCCTGCCCTCGCTTCATCCCGGCGGACGCCTCGCCTCGATCCCCGGCACGGTGCCGTCGTTGCACGCGATTCCATCCGGTTGCCCGTTTCATCCGCGGTGCGAGCACGCCCGGGCCGGGCTCTGCGATGAAGGCTCGCCGCCTGTCCGGCGCGAGATCGCGGCCGGGCACACGGTGGCCTGCGTGCGCGCAGAGGAGATTCCTTTGCCATGAGCGCCGCCTCCCCGCCCCTTCTCCGCGTCTGCGGCCTGACCAAACACTTCCCGATTCTCGGCCGGGGATTCCTTCGCAAGACGGTCGGGACCGTGCGCGCGGTGGAGGACATCTCGTTCGATTTGCATCCGGGGGAAACGTTCGGATTGGTGGGGGAATCCGGTTCCGGGAAAACCACTGCGGCCCGCTGCATCCTCCGCGCCATCGATCCCACCAGCGGCTCAATCGTGTTTCATCCCCACGACGGCCCGCCAGTGGACCTCGCGACCTTGCCGGCCCACGCCCTCAAGGCGCTCCGCCCGTCAATGCAGATGGTCTTTCAAGATCCGTTCTCGTCGCTGAATCCGCGCATGACGGTCGGCCAGATCGTGCGCGAACCGCTCGACATCCATCGAATGGGCACCGCCGGCGAGCGGGAGGATCGCGTGGTCGACATCCTGCGAAAAGTCGGGCTCCAGGCGGAGCATCGCACGCGCTATCCCCACGCCTTCTCCGGCGGACAACGCCAACGGATCGGAATCGCCCGCGCGCTGGTCATGCGTCCCCGGTTGATCGTGGCGGACGAAGCCGTGTCGGCCCTCGACGTCTCCGTGCAGGCCCAGGTGCTCAACCTGCTCAAGGACCTGCAGTCCGAGTTCAACCTCACCTATCTCTTCGTCGCCCACAACCTCGACGTCGTCCGGCATTTTTGCGATCGGGTCGGGGTGATGTACGCGGGACGCATGGTCGAACTGGCCCCCGTCGCTCAACTCTTCGCGTCTCCACTCCACCCCTACACGCGGGCGCTGCTCGAGGCCGTCCCGAAACCCGACCCCGACCAGCCCATGAGGTTCGAGACCCCCGGCGAGATCGCGGACCCTTCGAAACTCCCGCCGGGGTGCTCCTTCCATCCTCGTTGCCTCGCCTGTTTCGATCCCTGCGCCACGCGCCGCCCTCCCTTGCTCGAAATTCGACCCGGACGTTTCGCCGCCTGCCATCTCCATGATGAAGCGGAAACGGCACGTTCGATTTCATAGCCGCCCGCGAGACTTCAACCGTTTCTCGAACGGGTGAAGAGGCCAAGGATCGGATGATGAAAGTGAGAGCCGCGCACTCGACTTCTCGTCCAACGCTCGCCGCGCTGACCGGGCGCCGCAAACCCACGGGCGCGGGAAAAACTGCCTCATAACAGCCGGTCCGCCGGCTCTCGCCGCCTCCACCACGCCGAGCGCTGCGCACCCATACGTCACGATCCTCCGGGTTGCGCCCATGGACATCGTGGCGGGCGGGCCCATGGCGAATCAGCCGAGCCACGCGGCGAAGCCATCCGCGAGCAATCGCGCCATGTTGCCTCCCAGATAACCCTCGACCGCAGTCTCGTCGAACAACCCGGGATTCGCCCGAAGACGCGGATCCGGGTGGCGCGGGTCCTGGAGGCTGCGGAACATCGCCCGGTAGCCGCCGAAATTCCAGCTCAGGCGTCCGTACGGCGCATCGCTGCCCACGGCGATGTTTCGGCAGAAGGGCAGCCCGGCTTCCTGATAGGCAATAAAGTCGCTCTCGATATGGCAGTCCCGTTTCGCGCTCTGCACGAAGAACAGATTCGGCTGCGCCAGCCCAAGCGCGCGGATTTGCCGGTAGAGTTCCTCGCCTTCGACATACCCCGCGCCTCCGCCACCCATGTGCACCGCAATCAGACGACGATCCCCGCAGTGCCGGGCCACCCTTGCCAGGCCCGAGGCCGGCGTGAACGGCGTGTCGCCGCCGACGTGAAAAGCCGGGATTGCGCCATGCGAAAGAATGCGGTCGACAACCGCGAGCACCTCAGCGCTGTCGATCGGATAACGATTCTGCGCAGGGTTGAGCTTGATCACAAGGAACCCGAATTCGCACACGCAGCGATCGACCAGCGCCAGTGCGCCGTCGAGGCCCAGCCCGCCCGGATCGGTCCAACCTGCGGGGATGAATCGGTCGGGAAACCGGCGCGCGACTTCCAAGATGTGACGGTTCGCCTCAAGCAGCGCCTCGTAGTTGCGCCGGGGGTCCGGGCCGCGTTCGGTCGCCGCAGGATTCTGCCACACCAGCGCGACGTCCACTCCACTCATCGCCATTTCCGCCAGCGCGTCCTCCGCGGAAAGCGGTCGTCCGTGATAGTAAGCCGGACCGTTCTCGCGAAGAAGCGCGTCCGCCTCCGGCGACATCCGCGCGAGATCGGTCAGATGCATGTCGCCATCGACGACCAACGCGCGCGGCGTTGCGGACAGAAGTGCGCATCGCGCCGCAAGTTCGGACCTAATTTCCGGAGTGAAGGCAGGCTGGCATCCCATGGGAGCTAGAGGATCGATCAGTTTGGGTATTCAGACTTCAACATCGTCCGCGCTGGCCGCGAGACTCTGCGAAGAGACAAACAGATTCTCCGAAGAAACCAAATGTCAGCAACCCCAAATTAGCATTTTCGCCTAGTGGACCTCGGGTCGCGAAGCGATTTCGTGGCAAGGAACGCCGCGCCCGCCCACCGGCCAGGGCGGAGGAACTGTCGTTGATTAATGAATACTTCTTTCTCCGGGAATCGAGGACCCCAGGAATGACGCGGTTAAAAATCTAAGGATTTATTCGCGAACTCTCATGGTTTCGCGCGATTCCTTTCGGGTATGATCCGCCCCGAACACAACAACCCTTGGCCCGCGGTCGCCACCGCCGGGCAACTAGCCCCAACCATGAATACTACGATCCGGTTGGCGATGCTTGGCATCGCCTGCCCTGTTCTCTGCGCGCTCGTGCAAGCCCAGGACAACACCACTCCGGGCGAAGACGTCGTCCGTCTCTCGCCCTTCACCGTCGACTCCTCGAAGGACGTCGGTTATAAGGCCAGCAACTCCATCTCCGGCACACGCACCAACGTGCCGATCGGCGAGGTGCCGATGAACATCCAGGTCGTCACGTCCGAATTCCTTGACGACCTCGCCGTGCGCAGTCCCACGGAGGCCCTGCGCTACTTCGGCTCCGTGCACAACGCGCGGTCGGGCAACCAGAACGACGGCGGCGTCGACCTCGACGGCACCGGAGCGCTTTTCGGAGCCGTCCGCATGCGCGGCCTGACCTCCGGCACGAATCTGCGCAACGGGCTCCGCGTCTTCGGCCAGCTCCCGTCTGAGTTCGTCGACCGCGTCGAACTCGTTCGCGGTCCCGCCTCGGTCCTCTACGGCCTTTCCGAACCCACCGGCATCTACAACGCCATCACGAAGTCACCGGTCTTCAATCGCAACTTCGGCGAAGTCCGCGCCCACTACGGGAGCTACGACAACTATGGCGGGTCCTTCGACGTCAACCGCCGCCTCACCGGCGACGTCGCCTTTCGCTTGAACGTCATGGCCGCCCATTACGACAGCGAGTTCTGGTTTAGCGAGGGCGATGGCTGGGCCGCCCTGCCGCAATTGAGCTGGCGCCCGTTCGAAAAGACCCTCGTTCAGGTGGAATATCTGTCTTCGTGGGCCCGCCGCTCGCGGCAGGACCAGCGGCACGCCTATGGCAACACCACCTCCAGCGTGCAGACCACGCCCAACTACCCGACGCTCATCCCGGGCATGGACATCCCGCTGTATGAGGATTCCCGTTACAACGTCGATCCCCGCTACAACTTCGCCGGCCCCGACGCCCACCGCGACGTGCGCGAGAAGAGTTGGGTTGTCACCGTCAGCCAAGGCATCGGCGAGCACCTCAACCTGAACCTCCAGGCCAACGCCTTCGAGCGCCAGCACATCCAGAATTACTCCAACATCGCCCTCATCCAAGGCCATGGCACGTTCTGGGTCGACCAACCGACGCCGCCCCAGCAGGACGCCTTCCAGCTTCGTCGCTGGGATCTCACCAAGCGCTGGGACTGGGCGCAGACGCTGGTGGGAACAGCCGTCTACAAACGGGACTTCGACCTCCCCGTCGTCGGTCGGACGAATCAAACCCTCACGGTCGGTTTCCAAGGTTTCTATAACGACGCCAACTTCCGCCAGTGGGCCGACCAGCGCGACCTCCGCGCCCGCGACGCCCAGGGTAACGTGATCGTGGCGCCGTTCATCCCCTCGAACGTCCCCTCGACCGGCAACGCCGCCTTGCTCCGCAACAACTATCCGTCGCTCAACGGAGGCATCTTCGACGCCCGCAGCACCCGGCCTTCTCCGGGCATCTGGTTCGATTATCTGCCGATCAACATGAACGCGGCGAACACCCGCCGGCCCTCGGATCTCCCGATGAATCTGCTGCCCCCCGGCACTGGAACGTTCACCTCGCTCTCAAACTCCAACCGCACGAAGAACGACTTTACTTCGCTCTGGGCGCAGTGGAGCGGAAAGTTCGCCCAGGACCGGGTCATCCTCAGCGCCGGCGTCTTCCGCACCGACATCCAGCAGAAGACAGGCAACAGCGAGGCGACCATGAATCCGTTCTACGACAAGTCCGCCACCCTGCCCCAGTATGGCATCGTGCTCCGCCCGTTCTCCGGAGACTGGCAGAACCTGAGTTTCTTCGCCCTCTATTCGGAATCCCTCCAGCCCAACAGCGACCTGCGCGATGCCTTCAACAACCCGTTCGAACCGCGTTTCGGCGAAGGACACGAATACGGGATGAAGTTCGACGTCTTTGAGGGCCGCGTTTCGGGCACGCTCAGCTTCTGGAACATCGACCAGACGAACCGTGTGATCTTCGACGCGAATGCGCCCAACCCAAACAACCCCACCGGGCTCGGCGCCAACGTCGCCCGCGGACTCAACACCTCCAAGGGTTGGGAGGTCGACGTGATCGTCTCGTGGACGCGTCAATGGCAAACCTTGCTGAGTTACGCGTCCATGGACGTCTTCTCGAGCGGCGATGTGAACCCCTTGCTCAACGGAGCGGCCGAGATCGGTTCCTACGACTACGGCTTCGGCGCCGTCACGAGCTATCGCTTCAACTCCGGCCGGTTCAACGGACTCACCCTCGGACTCGGCGTGAACTACAAGAGCGACGAGATCGCCGAGGCGAAACGGGCGAACATCAACGGCGAACGCCAGCGCGTGTATCCGGGCGTCTGGGACGGAAACGCTTTCGTTGCCTACCGGCACCGCCTTTTTGATCGAGACTGGCGCTGGCAGGTGAATGTCTCGAACCTGTTCGAACTCGAACGCCCCGTCGGATGGGACCCCGCCCACCTCAACGACCTCGGCTACACCAACAAACCTTTCCTTTACGGAACGGAGAGAAAAACTACGCTGACCGTTACGCTCTATTTCTAGTCACCACCCAACCTTGATGACAGGCGGCGCGCCGATTCGGCGCGCCGCCTTTCGCCCGTTTACCGCCATGGACTCCTTCGCCTCCGATCGACGCTCCTTCCTCAAGACCCTCGGCGCCGCCACGACGCTTCCCTTCACGTCCCGTCTCGCCGCCCAACCCTCACCCCCTTCCCGCCCCATGCCCGCCGAAAAGCCTTTCGTCGACCTCGCCATCGCCACCATCTGCACCGACGGCTTCGGCAACAAGGGTCACGAACCGGCCTTCCGTCTCATTCCCGAGATCGGGTTTCTCAACGTTGAGTTCAATCTTTGGTATCCGGATACCATTACGCCTTCCTATCTCGCCACCATCAAGGGGCGCTGCGAGGCAACCGGGTTGCGCCCGATCTCCCTGCAAGGCTCAGGCTTCGGCGCCGAGGGGCGCGCCGGCGTCATCAAGGATGTCGGTCACAAACTCTCCCTCATGTATGGTTGCCGCCAGCTTGGCTGCCGCCGCATCAAGTGCACGGGCGCCGGCCGCGACACCCAGGGCGGCCTCAAGGCCATCATCGAGGTCTGCCGCGAACTCGCCCCCGCCGCCAAGGAACTCGACGTGATTGTCACGCTCGAGAACCACGCAAAGAACGTGCTCGAGAACATCGCCGACTACGAGGAGATCTTCGCCGCCATCGATTCACCGTACATCGGCATGTGTCTCGACACCGGTCACTTCGAGGGCGTGAACGTCGACCTGCACGAGGTCATCGAAAAGTTCCACTCCCGCATCCTTCACGTCGACCTCAAGGACTGCCGCGAACGCGGCGCCGGCCACGACACCGTTCCGTTCGGAGAGGGCGTGACCGATTTCAAAGCCTTTCTCGACCATCTGCTTTCCAAAAACTACAGCGGCTACCTCATCGTTGAACAGGCTTGGTCGGAGCCCAAGGAACCCGTCGTGGAGAACCTCCGGAAAGCGCGCGAATTGTTCCAACCCTACGTGAGACTTTGAAGATGCTCCGTCCCTCCTTCGCCCAAGGCCTTCTTGCGTTCAGCCTCGCGACCGCCGTAGTCGCGGCCGACGCGGAGATCGAGATTCCCCAACTCGCCGATCCGCGCCTTCAGATCACGCTGTACGCCTCCGACCCGGACATCGTCACGCCCATCGGCGCCGCCGTCGACGCCCAGGGACGCCTTTTCGTGCTCGAATCGCACACGCATCTGAGGCCGCGCGTCTACGACGGGCCGGAGCTCGATCGCATTCTGATTTTCGACGGGGAGGGCGCGGACGGACGAGCGGAGCGCGTCTCCGTCTTCGCCGACGACATCGACGAGGGGATGACGATCGCGTTCTCCGCCGACGGCACGCTTTACGTGTGCGCCGCCAAGTCGGTCTTCGCGTTGCATGATCGCGATGGCGATGGTCGCGCCGACGCGCGCACCACCGTCCTGTCCCTCGACACCGCGCAGCTTTATCCGCACAGCCAGCTGCTCGCTTTGACCTTCTCGCCCGATGGCTGGCTCTACGTCACGCGCGGCAATGTCGGCGGCCGGCCCTATGCCTGGGTCGGCTCCGACGGGCGCCGTCTCGAAGGCTACGGCGACGGCGGCGACGTGGTCCGCTGCCGTCCCGACGGCACGCAGCTCGAGCGTGTCGCAACGGGCTTCTGGAACGCCTTCGATCTTCGCTTCGACGCCAAAGGACGCCTGCTGCTCGTGGACAATGATCCCGATTCCCGCGGACCGAATCGCCTGATCCATATCGTTAAGGGAGGCGACTATGGCTACCGCTCGCTTTACGGACCTTCCGGCCTTCATCCGTACCAGGCGTGGGAAGGCGAACTGCCCGGCACCCTGCCCTACGCCGCCGGAGTCGGCGAGGCACCCAGTGGCCTGCTCGACTGCTCGCTGGCGGCTTTCCCTGCGGATTATCGGGACACCGTCCTCGTGACGGTCTGGGGCGAACACAACGTGACGCGCTTTCGTCTCCAGCCCAACGGCGCGTCGCTCACGGGAATCGCCGAACCCTTTCTTCGCGGAGGCCGCCTCTTCCGACCCGTGGCCTTCGCCCCCGCACCGGACGGCTCCGTCTTTCTGACTGACTGGATGCTCAGCGACTACCCCAACCACGGACGCGGCCGGGTCTGGAAAATCAGCGCCCGTCCCGGAGTGGCGACGAACGCCCCACGCGATCCGTTCGCACCTTTCGCGCCCGACGCGGACCGCGAACGCCTCGAGCGCCTCACATCGTTGGAGGATCCCGCCGCCATGCCCGACTTGCACGCCGCCCTTCGCGACGAGGATCCTTTCGTCCGTCACGCGGCCGAAATGGCATTGTCCAAGCCGGTCTACCGGGAAGCCGCCCTCGCGGCGCTCGACCATGCCGACGCCCGCATCCGTCTCGGCGCCCTGCTCGCGTTGCGCCGCGCCCACTACGCCGATCCCGCCGTCCTCCTGGCCAAGCACCTCGCCGATCCCGACGGCGCGGTCCGCCAGATGGCCTTGGTCTGGACCGGTGAGCGCGTGATTAAATCGCTGCTGCCCGCCGTCGAGGCTGCGGTGGAATTCCCCGGACTTACCCCGCGGCTCTTCGAGACCTGGCTCGCCACGATGCACATTCTCCAGTCCGACGTCGACCAGCTGTACGCCAAAGGTACGCCGGGCGGTCGCATTCCCCATCGGGTGGAACCCTCGTTCGTCGAAACGATCGTGCACGACGAGCGACGCCCCGCGCTTGCCCGCGCCCTCGCACTCGCCCGGCTGACAGACACGCGCAAGCCCTCCAATCAGCGCCTTCTCCTGCACCTCGCCCGCGACGCCGACCTCAGCCTGCAGCAAGAGGCCCTCCGCAGCCTCGCCTCCTCGCCCACGTCCGAGGCCGGGCCCACGCTTCTCGCCGTCGCCTTCGATCGGTCGTTGCCAGAACGCACCCGCGGCGACGCCGTCGCCGCCCTCGGCCCCTTCGCCGACGCCGCAACCCTTCCCTTGCTCGACGATCCTTCGTCGCTCGTCCGCACCCAGGCCGTGCGGGCGCTGCGCTTCGCCCTCGGCGATTCCACCGTGCGCACCGCGTTGGAGAAAAAACTCGCCGCAGTTCCCGCGGCCGGCGCCGGCGCAGCCCTGGGCTCGGACTTGCGTTTCGCCCTCGGGCTCGAAACGTCCGACCAACGACCAGCGACGGCGGAAGAGTGGCGGCGAAGGGTCGGCACCGGCGGCGACATCGACGCCGGACGGCGCGCCTTCTTCTCCTCGACGGGGCTCTGCATTCAATGCCACCGCCTCGACGGTCGCGGCGGCACGCTGGGTCCCGATCTCTCCGTCGTCGGCCGCACCGCGAATCGCACGCAGCTCATCCAGTCCATCGTCAACCCATCCGCCGAGGTCGCACCCCAATACCAAGGCTGGCAAATCACCACCCACCCCGGAGAAGTCATCACGGGACTCCAAGGCCACTACCGCAGCGGCAGCGGCGCGAGCATTGTCGTGCTCGACGGCGGGGAACGCCTGGTCTCCAACGCGGATCTCAAATCGCTCGACGCCATGACCGAGTCCCTCATGCCCGCAGGACTCGAAAACACGTACTCCGTGGAGGAGTTTCGCGATCTGCTCGCTTTCCTCGAATCGCTTCGATGAACCGAAGGCTGCTTACTGTCCGATCACATGACTTCGTTTGCGGACTGGCGCGCGTCCCCCGCATCCACGGTCTCCCGGCAACCTCGGATGCTCGGGCCCGGCACACCGCCGGGCTTGACCGCAGTTTCCGCAATCGCCCCGCACCTCTTCCCTCCATCAACCTCATCCCCTACTCCCACCCATGAGCAAAAAAATCAACGTAGCAATCATCGGCCTCGGCTTTGGCGCGGAGTTCATCCCGATCTTCCAGGCGCATCCCAACGCAAACCTCATCGCCGTGTGCCAGCGCGACCCGAAGAAGCTGGCCTCGCTTCAGAATGCCTTCGGCATTCCCAAGGGTTATACCGACTATGACGATCTGTTGCGCGATCCCGAGATCGACGCCGTGCACATCAACACGCCCATCCCCGATCATGCCGCCCAATCGATCAAGGCGCTTCAAGCCGGCAAGCACGTGGCCTGCACCGTGCCGATGGCCACCTCGATCGCGGACTGCAAAAAGATCGTCGATCTCACCAAGAAGACCGGCCTCAAGTACATGATGATGGAGACCGTCGTCTACGCCCGCGAGTACCTCTACGTGAAGGAGCTCTACGACAAGGGCGAGCTCGGAAAAATCCAGTTCCTGCAGGCAAGCCATCAACAGGACATGGACGGCTGGCCCAACTACTGGCCGGGCCTGCCGCCGATGTGGTACGCCACGCATTGCGTGGGACCGATGCTCGCGCTGACGGACGCCTCGGCCGAATACGTCTCCTGCTTTGGTTCGGGCACGATCCGACCCGAACTGGTCAAACACTACGGCTCGCCCTTTGCCGTCGAAACCGCCCACGTGAAATTCAAGGACAGTGACCTCACCGCGCGCATCATCCGCTCGCTCTTCGACACGGCCCGCCAGTACCGCGAGTCGATCGACGTCTACGGCTCCAAGAAGTCCTTCGAATGGTCGCTCATCGAGCACGAGCCGCACGTGCTGCACACGGCGAAGAAGCCCGAGCATAAGATCCCGCAAAAAATCAAGGTCCCCGACTACGCCAAGCGGTTGCCTGCGGGTATCCGCAAGTTCACGACAAAGGGCGTCTACGACCTCGGCAAGAAGACCCATCTCTCGTTTACCCAAGGGGCAGGCCACGGCGGCTCGCACCCGCACCTCGCCCACGAGTTCATCTCCGCGCTGGTCGAGGACCGGGATCCGTACCCGAACGCCGTGAAGTCCGCCAACTGGACCTGCGTCGGCCTCTGCGCCCACGAATCCGCCCAAAAGGGCGGCAAGATTGTAAAGCTCCCGGCCTTCACGCTGGGGTAGCCTATACCAACCTCCGGCCAGAGGCGGGTAGCCGGAGTATTTCGACGGTACCCGCCGTGGGCATGTAGTTACCCGATGACGGTGTCGTTGATCGATAACTACGGCCGCCACGGCCGCCTACTCATCCACGCCCATGAGGACATGGGCGGCTACATCACTGCCCTGTTTTCCAAGCAACACGACCAGTCTTCCTTGAACCCAAGGCCATGGGGCGTTGTGCTTCGCCGATTCGCGCGAAACCCGGCGAGAGAGCGGCGGCTCGATTGTTCCCGTCGCACTCCCTTCGACGCAGCCAGGTTCGCGCCCCAAGCGTATGTTCGCGAAAATCACCTCAAGCGCCCTCTTGGTTTGCCTAAGTTTGGGCTTCGCCGGCTGCGGCCGTCCCACGGAGACCGCCGCCTCCGCATCCGGACCGTCTCAGGGGTCTTACAGCATGCGAACGATCGGAGCACCGGCCCATGGGAAGCCTTGGATCACCCATCTCATCGTGGCTGATCTTGAGGGGACCGGCAGACCAGGGATCGTCGCTTGCGAAGGACAGCTCGGGCAAATCATCTACCTCTCCCGGGACGCTCAAGGCGAATGGAAGGAACGCCTGCTCGCCTCCGGCCTGCCGGCGCCGGTTCACCTCGATGCGGTGGATATGGACGGCAATGGACGCCTCGATCTGCTCGTGGCCTGCATGGGCGTGATCATGCCCAGCAACGACCGCATCGGGTCGGTCGTGATTCTGCACAACCGCGGCGACGGCGCGTTCGAGAAGTCAGTCGTGCTGGAAAATGTGGCCCGGGTCACGGATGTGCGGGGCGCCGATCTCAACGGAAACGGGAGGATGGATCTGGTTGTCGGACAATTTGGATACATCGAAGGCGAGGTCCGGTGGATGGAGAACCTGGGCGACGGCACGTGGCGCAGTCACTCCCTGCTCCAGCTGGCCGGTACAATACATACCCCTGTATTTGATGCCAACGGCGACGGGCATCCGGATTTTGCCGCCTTGGTCTCGCAGGACTGGGAGGAGGTCCATCTTTTCCTGAACGACGGCCGGGGAAACTTCACGCGCCGCTTGCTCTGGGGCTCGACCAACACCGACTTTGGCCTGAGTGGCATGGTCGCGGCGGACGTCGACGGGGATGGTCACGTCGATCTCGTTTTCACCAACGGCGACGCCTTCGACTTCGCATATCCCGGCCCGCGACCCTGGCACGGCGTGCAGTGGCTGCGCAACGACGGCCAGGGCAACTTCACCTATCAACGTTTGGGTGACTTCGCCGGCGCCTTCGGTCCCGTCGTGGCCGACTTTGACGGCGACGGCGACATGGACATCGCCGTCGTGAGTGCGTTCAACCACTGGGACAAGCCGGACGCCATTACGGTGATGATATACAAGCAGGTGTCACCGGGGCGATTCGAAGCCCGCCCGATCGCACGGCGCCCCACCCACCTGCTGGCGACCGCGGCGGCCGACTTCAACGGCGATGGACGCAGCGAACTGGTCACCGGTTCCATGCATGCCTTCCCACCCTTCGAGAATCTGAATCGGATTTTGCTCTGGGAGCGAACGCACTGAGCCGGCCAGGCCGGAAATCCCAAATCACAAGCGGCCAAATCCCAAAAAAGTGCGCCCTAGGCGCTCTCGCTTGTTTGGCCCTGCGACAGGCTCAGGCCCCAAGTGGAGTCGAGTGGGGTCCGGAACCGGCCGAGGGGCTCTGTGCGTCCCAAGACCGATTCGTTCTCGTTCTCGTAATCGTTCTCGTTCTCTTTGGTCTTGTCTTGAGTCCGCTAACAGGACCGAGAACGAGAACGAGAACGATTTCGAGAACGAGCGATCGGCTTCCATGGTGAATCATCAAGGCTGCTTGCGCAGTCGCTTTTCGATCTCCGCGCGCAACCACGGCTCGCCCGGGCCGGCTGCTTGCGCCCGGCGCCAGGCCTCCCCCGCCGCGGCCGGCTGCCCGAGCGCAGTCCGCAGGTCGCCCAGGAGCAACCACCCCTTCGCATCGGCTGCCCGTCGTTGCAGGTAGGTCTCGACCAGCGCCAGCGCCTCCGGCAGTCGACCCGTGTTCGACGCGAGCATGACAAAATCGGCCAGCGGCTCGAAGGCGTCGGGTTGAAATGCGATGGATTCGCGCAGACGTTGGGCGGCTTCGTCGAGGCGTCGCTGGCCCGCGAGTTCCCTGGCCAGCCGCCGCGCCGACTCGGAGGCCAGCCGGCGGATCGCCTCGTTCCGCGGCTCCAGGTCGACCGCCTCGTGCAGGACTTCGCACGCGGCGGAGAGTTCGCCCGCGGACGCGTAGTGTTCGCCCAGCGTGGCGCGCACCGCGAAATCGAGGGGATCCGCGTCGCGCACGCGTTGGAGCAGTGGCACGGCTTCCTTCGTCCGCTGCGCCTCCCAAAGCAATCGCGCCAGATTGCGCGCCGCGGTCACCTGGTTTTCATCGGCCGCCAGGCTTTCGCGAAAGCGAGCCTCTGCCTCCGCGAATCGTCCGGCATCGCGCTCGACCTCGCCGAGGGCGTTTCGTATCCGACTCTCCGATACCCCGCGCTCCTCCGCCTCCACCAGAAGGGCGCGCGCCGTGGCGTAGTCCCCCTGGCGCTGCGCGATTGAAGCGAGTTCCAGCTTCAACGTAACGGGGTCGCCCCCCAAAGCCAGTGCCTGCTCGTGGGCCTTTCGCGCGGCGTCCAACTGACCGAGGCGTTCGTTGACCACTCCGGCGGTCAGCCACGCCCGCCACGAGCGGGGATCGACGCGCGTGGAGAGCACCGCCAGCGAGCGCGCCTGCTCGTGCTCGTCCCGGAGCAAAGCCAGGTCCGCCAGAACGGCCAGACGCTCGACGTCGCGCGTGTAGTCGAGCATTTCGGCGAGGCGCGGATCCGGCCGGGCCGGCACTCCGGAATACTTGCTGCCCAGTGCCCGCGCCACGCTCATTCGTTGCCGTTGATCCGTTTGCGCAAGGAGCGAAGCGAGCAGCGAGTAGGGTGCACCAAAGGCGGGATCGCCCGAAATCGCCTTTTGCAACAACTCTAGCGCAGCGTCACGCTCGCCGTCGTCGGCCAGCAGACGAGCCAATCCGAGTCCGGCGACAGGCTGCGCGGGATCTGCGGCCAACGCGTTCTCCCACGCCTTCTTCGCCGCCGACGACTGACCTTGCTTATAGCGAAGGTCGCCCAAGCGCGCCCACGCCGCGGCGTTGGCCGGCTCCCGGGCAACCGCGATCTCCAGCAGCATCACCGCAGAAACCGCGTCGCCACTGTTAAGCGCCACATCCGCTTTCAACTGCGGCCAGTCCGCCCGGGCAGGCTCCAGGGCCTGCAGGCGCGCATAGGCTTGGTCCGCCAGCGCCCACAGACCATTGGCGTGGGCGAGAAAGGCAAACTCGCGCAAGGCCTCGCGCCGCCGCGGATGCCACCACGCCACGCCGCGCGCGCGCGATGCGCGCAGCTCATCGGCCAGCAGCGGAGGATCGATGCCTGCCGGCGGCGCGGGCAACGCGGCACGCTCACGCCAGGTCAAGACTCCCGCCACTAGCGCCAGCGCAACGAAGAAGGCGGCGCCTGCCCACCAACGAGGCGACCGCCGCATCGACGGAACCAAGGCAAAAGAGAAAGGGCGCATGAATCTGAAGGCTTGATCGGAAGCGGGGGGAAGGCGGCAGGCCTCGCTGGAAAAGCTGATCGTGCTTGCACCCCGGAACGATCCGTTGCAAGGAAACGCGTCACCCCTTGGTCAATCCTGGCCGCGCCGGCTCCCGCTCCCCAGGGCGAAGGTCCAGGCTTCCTTCCATGCCCCCCCTGCCGCCCAACGACGATTCCGCCGACAACCACGAGCAGTGGTTTGCCGAGGAGGTGTATCCGCACAAATCGCGTCTGAGATCCTGGCTGCACGCTCGTTTTCCGTGGATGACGGACGTCGACGACGTGGTGCAGGATTCGCTTTCGCGGCTCTGGCGCCGGCAAACCCAGCCCGGCAGAGAACCCATCCACTCGGGAAAGGCCGCCCTTTTTGCCATTGCCCGCAACCTGGCCACCGACCAAGCGCGGCACCAAGGCGTGGTTTCAATAGATTCTGTCGCTGATATGTCCAAGTTAGCCGTCTTGGATGATACCGACGTTGCGGAAGCAGTCAGCGTGCGGCAGGAACTTGAGTTCCTTGCCGATGCGCTAAGAGAGCTTCCAGCGCGTTGCCGCCAGGTGATCACTCTGACAAAAATCTACGGTTACACGGAGCGCGAAGTCGCAGAGCGGCTGGGCATCTCCGAACATACGGTTCGCACCCAAGTCGTGCGGGGGATGCGGCGATGCATGGAGTATCTACGCCGCAAAGGAGTGAAACCACGCGGACAATGAGGCCGTCCGATTCTGGGAAAGGTCCGTGGACGCGACGGACAATTGAAAGGGAGGCTGCCCACTGGCTGGCGCTCCGGGAAGCTCGCGCGTGGACGACCGCGGAGCATGCGTCCTTCTCCGATTGGCGCTCCCGGTCTGCTGCACATGCGGCGATCTTCGAAGAAATCGAAAACGCCTGGCGCCAATTCGACGCACTCTCGGCCTATCCTCATTCGGCGGATCGGGCCTCCGATCCGGATATCTTGATCGAGGACAGGCCGTTCCGTCCACCCGTCCTTCGCCGCTCTTGGGCGATGGGTGTGCTGGCGGCCTCGGTGGCGGTGGCCGCGATCTTCTGGATTGGGAACCGCGATCGCGAGTCTTCGCCCGGCGCCGAGGTGGCCTTGAAGACGGAACGCCTGGTGCGTCTCTCTGACGGTTCAGTCGTGGAACTCAATGTCGGCGCCGTACTCGAGGAAAACTTCGACGCCAGGGTGCGTCGCGTGGTCTTGCGTGGAGGCGAAGCCCATTTTTCGGTCGCGCGCAACCTAGAGCGCCCCTTTGTGGTTGAAGTGGGAAGCGCGACGGTACGCGCCATCGGCACCGCGTTCAACATCCGGATGGATGCCGCCCGGCTCGAGGTCCTGGTGACGGAAGGGAAAGTCGAAGTGGACCTCGACCCTTCGGCCGGTTCCGCAACCCGGCCTTCAAGCGGCGGAGGCGACGCGCATCTCGACACCTCGCGTGCCCCCTTTCCCCTCTCCGCAGGCCAGCGCACGATCCTGGAAGTTGAACCGGAATCGGGGCGCGTCGGCACCGTCGTGGTCGACACGCCCGCCGTGCCTGACATTGATCGCATGCTGGCCTGGCAAACCGGACGGCTGCACTTCGACGCCACTCCGCTGCGCGAGGCCGCCGGACAATTTAATGCTCGTTCGGGCGGTCCGCGCCTCGTTCTGGGCGACGAAACTGTCGGGGAGGTGCTCGTCAGCGGGCGCATCCGCGCGGAAAACGTCGACCAATTCGTCGAAGTGCTCGTCTCCGGTTTCGGTGTGGAGGCCGAGTGGAGGAACGCGGGAGAGATCATTCTGCGCCGCCCGCGCTGAAACGGCCACAGCGCCGAAGGTCTTCACGACTCGTCTACGTGTTGCACGATTGCGTCAACGGGCACCCGGAAGTCGCTGTTCGCGAAATCCAGGTTGCCGATTTTTTTTGTCGCTGGTTTCGCTTCGCGGGCCGTCTCAGATCATTGAACGCCGCGCTCGCGGCGCGATCTACCCCGCCCCGCCCTTTTCATGATGTCGCTTTTCCGCGCTGCGCGTCGCCTTCCCTTGCGCCGGTTTCGAGGCCCCCTCTGCACCCTCGCATTCTGGGCGATCATGACCTGCGGGCTTGTTGACGGAGTGCTCGCGGCCTCGCCCGGTCCGATGGAAGATTCGCGCGATTCTCGCCATGCGGGAGGAAATCAGCATGGTATTGATATTTCAGGCTTGGACGAGATGCCTTCGGTTTCCGAGTCACCCCTCGCGATGAACACGCTTATGGTCCGTGTCGAACCCGCCCGAACGCTCTCGTTCTTGTGGGCGCTCTTCGCGATTTTGTGTCTCGGTGCCGCCGGCCTTGCGAGAGCCGAAACCGCAGACGAACGCCGCCGCTTCTCCATCCCGGAAGGCGATGCGGGGGCCTCACTCCAGCTCTTCGCAGAGCAATCCGGGCTGCAGATTCTCTACCCTCCGCAAGTCGTTCACGGCGTGCGCACCCACGCAGTCGAGGGAGAATTCACGAGCCGGGAAGCCCTGGCGCAAATGCTGGATGGCACGGTCATCGCCGCGGGTGAGGTCAAGAGCGTGGTCTTCACCCTGCGCCGCCGCAGCGATGCATCCGGCCCCGCTTCCAGAATCGAAAGCTCAAATCCCGATCAGCGCACCCCCACTTCTGTCCTCCCAAATGGGAATACCCACCCCAACCCAATGAAATCCAAACAACGCAGATCGTTCCTCGCGGCCACCCTCGGAGTGGTTGCCGCTTCCATCTCCCACGCACAGGCGGTGGCCCCGGCAACCGCGACCCCGGCCTCCGAAAGCGTCGTGACCCTGTCGCCCTTCCAGGTCGACGGATCTCAAGACGAAGGCTACCGGGCGGCCAACACCCTCGCCGGCAGCCGGATTCGTACCGAACTCAAGGATGTCGCGGCCTCCGTGACGGTGCTCACGGCCGAGTTTCTTTCGGACGTGGGAGCGACCGATGCCCGTTCCGCCCTGTTGTACGCCGCAAACGTCGAGACCACCGCCAATTACACCCCGGGATCGACTTCGGCACGCGGCCTTTTCGAGGACGCGGGCGCGGCCCGTAATCCGCAGAGTGGCCGTGTCCGCGGCCTCGCTTCCCCCACGATCACACGAAATTATTTTCCCACGAGCATCTCGGTCGATACCTACAACACCTCGCGCATCGACATCAACCGCGGCCCAAACTCGATCCTTTTCGGCCTCGGCAACCCCGCCGGCGTGGTAAATTCGGGCTTGAACCCGGCGATGTTGAACCGACGCGAAACCGAGACCTCGATCCGGGTCGGTAGCTTCGACCAGTGGCGTTTGGCGTTCGACCACAACCAGCCCTTGGTGCGGGACAAACTCGCCTTTCGAGTGTCGGCCATGAGCCAGGACACGCAATACACCAAGGCCGAGCCCCAGTATAATCGCGATCGCCGCGTCTACACGACAGCATTGTTCAAACCGTTTCAAAACACCACGGTGCGCGGTAGCTGGGAGCGGATCGAAATCGATTCGAATCTCACGCGCCCCACGCCGCCCGTCGACAGCGTCACTCATTGGCTCCAATCAGGGCAGCCGGTCTGGAATCCCGTGGCCGACACCGGCAAGAGCCCTCCGAAGGGCCTCGGCATCTCCTTCGAGGGGTTCGAATCTGTCCAGGCATTCTACGAGTCGCCCGGCGCCAGCACGCCCACTTACGCGAGCTTTCTTCAGGCCGGACCCGCGAACAATCTCAGAAGGTACATGAGCACCACCAACGAGTACTATGAGGTTCCGTACACGCAGCTCTCGACCTTGACGGACGAAAGCATCTTCCCTTTCCGCGACCGCAACATCGGAGCGCTCTCGACGCACGAAGAAAGTCAGCGGGCGCTCAACCTGTCCGTCGAACAGATCCTCTTCGATTCGCTCGCGATCGACCTGGCGTACTACAAAGAAACGTCCGAAAGCGAATCCTTCGATCCGATCCGCTCCGCCCATCGCGCGGTCCTCGTCGATGTGAATCAGACGCGGATGGACGGCTCACCGAATCCCAACTTCGGACGTCCCTATGTTGAAGGCACCGGTCTCGGTGGCGAATCCAGCACCGATCGTGAAAATTTCCGCGCGTCCCTCGCCTACGAGCTCGACCTGCGGCAATACAACAAATGGCTGGGCCGGTTCCAGCTGTCCGGCCTCTTCGAAACCAACGAAATCTCGCGTCGCGCCCTCACCACGCGCGAATTTCTCACCACGGGTCCGGAAGCGGCCATCGGGGCCGGGCGTGGTCCTTTCCGCAACCGCGTCGGCTACCGCTGGTACCTCGGCGACTTCGTGGGCGATCCCAACACGACGAATCCGGTGAACATTCCTGATCTCAGCAGTTTCTCGGCGCTGTGGCTTAATAACTCCTTCCAAGCGCAGACCGTCCAGCTGGGCACCGACCAGCGCAATGCCAACGAAAATTTCACCAAGAACAGCATCAAGGGCAACGGGTACGGCGGTGCCGTTCAAGCCTACCTCTGGGACGACCGCGTTGTCCTCACCTACGGCAAGCGTCACGACGAACAGAAAGGCGCCAACGCGCCCGCACCGGTGCTCGGCTCGGATCTGCAGTTCGCCGTCGACGACGCCAGCTGGAGGGTGGGTGATTTCGGTCCCTACGTGGGCGGAGACACGCAGACCTACGGTGGCGTCTTCCACGCCTTCAAGTGGCTGAGCGTCCACTACAACAAGTCCGAGAACTTCCAGCCTGCCGCCGGCGACATCGACATCTTCGGCCGGGACGTCGCGGCACCGTTCGGCGAAGGAGAGGACTACGGTTTCTCCCTGAACCTCTTCGACAACAAGCTCAATGCCCGCGTCAACTGGTTCGAGGCGGCACAGGTCAACAATCGCAACGGCAGCGTCCGCTTCATCACCTTCTGGCGCCTGACGGGTTTCGAAAACGAGTTGTTGCAGGCGCTCACGCTGGCGGGACGCCAAGGCGAATACGAGGCACCACCGGCCGGCTATCCCGGCCGCGTTGATAATCTGGTCGAAACCGCCGACTTCGTGGCGGAGGGCCTCGAACTCGAGGTGACCTACAACCCTATGCCCAACTGGCGCATCTCCTTCAACGTATCCAAGCAGGAGACGATTGAAACCAACACCGGCTCGGCCGCAAAGGAGTTCCTCGCGCTACGCCTTCCCTACTGGGAGGAGTACTTCTCCTTCAACCGTACACCAACGCAGACCTTCGCCCAGAGGTATGATCAGCAGATCCGATTTCCCCTGGCGAATGCGTTGATCACCGAGGGCCGGATCTCGCCCCAGCAGCGAAAGTGGGCGTGGAGCGCGGTCACCAACTACGCCTTCGCCCGCGGCTCCCGGCTGGAAGGGTTTGGCGTTGGCGGCGCCCTGCGCTGGCAGGATAAGGCCGCCATCGGCTATCCGATTATCAACGATCCCGCCCTTGGACCGCGCTCCGACATCGACAACCCCTTCTTCTCCGACACGAAGCTTCGCGGGGACGTGTGGCTCTCCTACACCCGGCGCATCTTCCGCGATCGGGTGCGCTGGAAGGCGCAAGTCAACGTTCGAAACTTCCTCGCCAGCGACGATCTGGAGCCGATCGGCATCAACCCGGACGGCTTCGCGGCCGTCCATCGTATCCCTGATCCCACTACAATCTTCCTCACCAACACGTTTAACTTCTGATCAACCGGTCAGGCGCGGGCGCCCCTTCGCCCGCGCCTGATTTTCCACCCCCATGCCGTTCGTCCGTCTCCGAGTTCTTGCGCTTCCGCTTGCAGCCTTCATCGCTAACGCGGACGCGTTCGCCGCCGCGGCGGCACCCGCTTCGCCCGCCGTTGAGGGCGCATCGGCCGCAGGAGCGGACGATCCTTTTGCCCTCGTGGACCGCCGGCTCGCCCGCCTGGCCGATCTGATCGACAAAATGCCCCGCGGCGCGGAACGCGGCATCGAGCTGGCCCAGCTCGACGCGTTCCGGGACCGGCGGCGGGTGCTAGCGACCGCCTTCGACGAGACCGTCCTCGATGATTTAAAGTACAGTCTGAACACGGCCGGCCAGCGCCTCGCGATCTGGCTCGCAACCAAAGCGTCTTCGTCCGGCCCTGCTGGCGCCGCACCGCCCTTGCCCTTGTATCAAGCACCGCCGCGCCCCGAGCCCCTGCCCGTCGATGTCTTGTCCCGTCTCCGCGAGCCTGTCCGGCCCGCCCGGTCGGCCAGCTTTTCCGAAAACGATCTGCTCGCCTTCACCGACCGCTATTGTTACGCGTGTCACAACGACATTGACTTGGAAGGGCGCTTCGATCTCACCGCCCTGCCCCTCGATCTTGCCGATCCGGCGAATCTTGCGCGCTGGGTGCTCGTTCACGACCGCATCAAGGCGGGCGAAATGCCCCCGAAGGAACGGCGACGACGCCCCGCAGGGACCGAGCTCGAAACGTTCCTGAACGGTTTTGCCACCACGTTGTCCGCCGCAGATCGCGAACGCGTCCGTCCCGAGGGCCGCTCCACCCAGCGCCGTCTCAACGGGTACGAATTCGAAAACGCCCTGCGCGATTTGCTCAAGGCGCCGTGGCTGGAACTCCGCGGCACACTGCCGGAGGACGGCATCGCCCATCGTTATAACAAGGTCGGGGAGGCCCTCGATGTTTCCCACGTGCAGATTGCGCGCTTCATGAATGCGGCGGAGGCGGCCATGCGCGAAGTGATCACCCTCGCCTCCGAGCGGCCGGAGCGGACCGTCCGGCGCCACTACGCGCGCGACCAGAACAGCCTCACCACGCGTTTCGTCCGCCGCACCAGTTTTCATCCCCATCCCGAACGCCTCGGCTTCCCGATCATCGGCACCCGCGCAGATCCGGACGTTCTGCTTGGGTACGCACCTGTGACGGTCGGCGACAGCGATCCCGTCCGCCGCGAGCAAGAGGCGATTGCGACCATGCACGGCAGTTATTCCACGGGCTTTAGCTATCGCTGGGATCAATTCACCGCGCCGGCCGCAGGTCGGTACCGATTCACCTTCCGCGGATACACCGTATGGTTCGGGCCCTACGGTTACTCGAGGGGATTCGCCGGAGAGCACGATCGCGTCGGCCGCCCCCTCCCGCCCGTCTGGTACAAGCCGAATGGAGAAGACGTCAGTCCCGGCCGTCGCAGTGAACCGATCACGGTCTACTCGCAGACCCCCGGCTCGAACCGCCGCGTCGGGACCTTCGACCTGCACCCGGAGGCCGGCGAATACATCGTCGAAGCATGGATGCAGGCGGGGGAACGTCTTTGGGTGGACGCCTCCCGTTTCTTCCGAAGCCGGCCTGCCCAGGCGCACGGCTTCACCAATCCGCTCGCCCAGGCGGACGGCACGCCAGGCGTCGCTTTCCAATGGATGCAGGTGGACGGACCCTTTTACGACGATGGCGCCGATTCCGGCTATCGCGTGCTCTTCGACGACCTTCCGCTGAGGCCGAGGGAAGGCGGGACTTGGGAGGTCAAATCCGCTGATCCCGCCAAGGACGCGGACAGGCTGCTTCGCCGATTCATGGCGGCCGCCTACCGCCGCCCTGTGGTCGAGGATGAGGTTACCCGCTACCTCGGCGTCGTTCGCGATCAGATGGACAAAGGCTCAAGTTTCGGGGATGCCATGCTTTCCGGATACACGGCGGCGCTGATTTCACCGGGGTTCCTTTTCCTTGAAGAAATGCCGGGACCCCTGGATGGCTACGCGCTCGCTTCGCGTCTGGCGTTCTTTCTTTGGAACTCGCCGCCGGACTCCACGCTCCGCGAACTTGCGGCGAATGGACGTCTGCGGAATCCAGACGTTCTCCGTGCGCAAACGGAGCGCATGCTCGACGATCCGAAGGCGCGGCGTTTCGTCAGCGCCTTCCTCGATTACTGGCTCGACCTGCGAAAAATGGACGAGACCACGCCGTCCATCACCCTGTATCCCGACTACTACCTGGACACCGCACTCCAGGAAGCGGCGATCGACGAGACCCAACTGTATTTCGGGCACCTTATCAAAGGCGACCTCCCCGCAAGATACGTCGTCGATTCAGACTTTACCTTCCTCAACGAACGCCTCGCACGACACTACGGAATCGAGGGCGTTTCTGGCGCGGCCATGCTTCCTTACACCTTGCCAAAGGACAGTCTCCGCGGAGGCATTCCGACCCAAGCCAGCGTCCTGAAAGTCACGGCAAACGGCACCACCAGCTCTCCTGTTCTGAGGGGTTTTTGGATCACGGAACGCATCTTGGGAGAAACCATCCCACCGCCTCCACCCGTGGCAGCGGTGGAGCCTGACATCCGCGGCGCCGTGACGATCCGGGAGCAGCTGGAAAAGCATCGCGCTGATCCCAGCTGCGCTTCCTGCCACAACAAGATGGATCCACCCGGATTTGCCCTCGAAGGTTTCGATGTCTTCGGCGCCTACCGCGAGCACTACCGCGCCGTGTCGGAGGACGCGATTCCCGCGGCGGGCTTTGGCATGAACGGCCACGCCTTCGCTTTTCATCACGCCCTGCCGGTCGACTCGGCCGGAGCACTGCCCGATGGCCGGCCGTTTTCTGATATTCGGGATTTCAAGACGTTACTCCTCGATGACGAACGCAAGATCGCCGCAAATCTCGTGCGGCAGCTCGCGATTTACGCCACGGGAGCTTCCGTTGGTTTTGCCGACCGTCCGGTGATCGAACGAATCCTCGAGGCGGGCGCCTCCCGCGATTTCGGTGTACGCAGCCTGATCCATGGCCTCGTGCAGAGCGAACTTTTCATCAACAAGTAACCGCATTCCCTGCCGGCTGCGCCAAACCCGAACGCCCATGAATTCCACGACTCCTAGCCGTTTCGGCGCCCCCTTTGTCGCCACCCGCTCTCCGCTCTCACGCCGCAATTTTCTCCGCGGGGTGGGCATCGCCATGTCGCTCCCCTTCCTCGAGACGATGCTGCCGCCGTTCGCGCGGGCCTCGAGCGTTTCCTCACCGCTCGCGCCGGGGGCGACACCGCGACGGATGTTCGCCATCTGCAACAATCTTGGCCTCCTGCCCGACCAATTCTTTCCGAAGGGGACAGGGAGAGATTACGTCAACTCTCCGTACCTCGACCTCCTCCAGGCCCACCGCAACGATTTCACGGTGTTCAGCGGCGTGTCTCATCCGAACGTCGATGGGGGACATCCTGCGGACGTCTGTTTCCTGACCGCCGCACCCCACCCGGGCAGTTCGTCCTTTCGCAACACCATCTCCCTCGATCAGCACATCGCCGAGCGACTGGGCATACTCACGCGTTTCCCGTCCCTTACCTTGGGGGTCAACACCCGGAGCCGCAGCCTGTCGTGGACGGGGAGTGGTGTCGCCATCCCATGCGAGGATCGCGCTTCAGACGTGTTCAAGCAGCTCTTCCTTCAAGGCTCGCCGGAGGATGTTCAGGAGCAGATCCGCCGGCTTGACCGTGGTCGCAGCATTCTCGACGCCGTGGCGGGTCAGGCCAGATCCCTTCAACGCAACGTCGGCGCTCGCGACCGCGACCGTCTCGACCAATACTTCACCAGCGTGCGCGATCTCGAAACGCGCCTCGCTGCGTCGCGCGGCTGGGAGGACAAGCCCAAGCCCGTGGTTGATGCCCCGGTTCCCGTGGATCCGGAGAGTCCGGCCGCTTACATGGAAAAAGTGAAGGTGATGTACGACCTCGCCCGGCTCTCCTTCCAAACTGACTCCACGCGGTGCATCACGCTCATGCTCGACAGCCTTGCGACACCGGTCGTCGACCTAAAAGACGCCACCATCACCGAAGGCTACCACAACCTTTCGCACCACGGAAAATCCGAGGCAAAACGCTCCCAGCTACGCGCCCTCGACCAGTGGCACATGAAACTGCTGGCCGGTCTCTTCGACGACCTCAAGGCAGTCAAGGAAGACGAGGAAACCTTGATGGACCGGACCATGGTCCTGTACGGATCGAATCTCGGCGACGCGAACTCGCATGTGACGACCAACATGCCGACGCTCTTCGCGGGGGGTGGTTTCAAACACGGGCAGCACCTCGCCTTCGACACGACTCGCAACTATCCCCTGCCTAATCTTTTCGTCTCAATGCTCCAGCGAATGGGCATCGAGGAAGGGCAGTTCGCATCGGGTACGTCCACCATGCGCGGATTGGAAATGGCCTGACGTCAGTGTCGACCAGGCGGTTCACCGCCCGTCCTGACCCTCCGTGGCGAGCACCCACGCGAGTTGCGCGGCGCCGGCCTCCTGGAGGTTCTGGGCCTCCATCATGCGATCACCGCGCGCCGCGGCATCGGCATCGCCGGCCAGCCCCAGCTGGGCGAGCGCCACGATCACGCTGTCGCTGCGTTGCGCCGTGCGGCGCGCGTTCGTGAGATGGAACTGAGCATCCTGCCGCAGGGCACGGTCGAACGCGTCCGTATAATTTGCGAGGAACGTATCCACGCTGCCGTGCTCCGCCAGCAGATCATGCAAATGCACGAGGAAGGCCCGGCGCACCCACTTCCCGCCAAATTCGGAAAAGTCCGGCGAGAATCCCCCTCTCCAACCAGACAGGTTGGGCGCGAAGGCCGCGATCTCCGGCGCGATGCCCGCTTGCAGGACCGCCGGCACACGCTGGATCGTGGCAGCGTACTCCTCGTTCACCTTTACACTCGTTATATACCGCAGGAAATCGAGCGTCTGCTCCCGGTGCGGAGAGCCGCGCACCAGACCAAAGGCACCCGTACCCGACTCGTCGCCCTCGGCAATCGCGCCCAACACACCCGCGCCGTAGAGCGGATGATCCGGGGTGGGCAACGGGATCGAAAACACCCCGACGGGAAAGGTGAGCTGATTGAGAAAATACGACGCGTCCCAACTGCCCGAAACGATCATCGCCGCCCGTTGTTGACTGAAGAGGAACGTCACGTCCTCCCGCCGCGCCTGGAGAAACGCCGGCTGAAAGTTCCGCCCGATCTCCCGCATCAAGTCCAAGGCCTCGCGCGCCGGCGACTGGTCGATCCGCCATTGCCCGCGGAAGTAGGCGATCGCCGCCTCGCGTTGATCCATCTTCAAGTTTTTCAACGTGCCCACCTGGCGCGCCAGGCGCTGCGTCTGCTGCTGGAAGATGCGATTAAACAACGGTATTGCGCTGTCCGCGTTCGTCGCCGACGCGATCGGCACCAACTCCAACCGCTGCTTCTCCGCATAGTCGCGCAGCGCTGCACAGGTCGCGATAAACTCGTCAAATGTGGCCGGTGGCTCCTCCCGACCGGTCGCGGCCTTGAACAAGGCGCGATTATAAAACACGCGGTCGGTGCTGCCGTAGAAGGGCACGCGGTACACCTCCATGAGCCCGGGAGGGAAGCTCTGGGTATTCGAGAGCCCGTCGATAAACGTGTCGCGCCAGCTGACGTGCTCCAGCGGTGTCCCGCGATTGTAGGGATTGGGCTCCGCCATCGCCGCCGTGAGCGGCTCGAAATACAGCGCCAGATCCGCGTCGGACAGACTGATGGCCGCCTTCATCAGATCCGGCGCCAGGCCTCCGACCAGTTGGGAGCGCATCCACTGGTTCCAGACGCGCGCGGGCACCTCGTTGATTTCCACGATGACGCCCGGATGCAGGCGTTCGTAGTCCTTCTTTATTTTCGCGAGCGCGATTCGGACACTCTCATGGATATTATCGTGCGCGTAACGAATCATCACGGGCGCCGCTTCGCCGGCTCGAGCCGGCCGGGTCGACTGACGCCAGGGCACCCGCGCCACCACGTAGACCAACACCGACGCGAGCAGCACCGCCGCCAGCCCATTCAGGATGCGTCTCGTCATGGCTGGTCCTCCGGACGCTCCCCCGCCAGCCAGCGCCGCACCCCATAGGCACGATCATCGTGCGGATTCTCGGTCAAAAATTGAGTGTACGCTTCCATGGTCCGCGCCGGATCGCCGTGCTTCCCGGATAACTGCGCAATGGCGAGAAGCGTATCCGCGCGGTTGGCACGGTTGACGACACGGGCCGCCCACGCCGCCTCTAAATGAAAAAGCGCCCGCGCCGGCTCCAAATCGAAAAACAGGTAGCCGCGCCCCAGCAAGAGATGCAGGTCGCGGCGCGCCGCCCCCTGGGCCACCGTCTCGGTCATCTGCTCCAGTTCCGCGAGGCGCTCAGCCGGCCTACGCGGGTCCGTCGGGTGGTAGAGCGTAAGCAACGCCAGCTTGACCGCAGCCTGCGCCGCCAAGGGATGCCTCGCCGGGGCGTCGCGCAACAAAGCGCGATACTGCTCCACCGCCTGGTCAGGTTGCGACTGCGCCAGATGCAGTTGATCGATGCGCGCCCGCACATACCGCGCCGTCAGACCAAGGTCGTCGCGGCCGTCCGCGGCCGCCACCGCCTCCAGTTGCACGGCCGCCTGCCGGATGTTCTGCTCCGTACGCGGTTGCAGGTTCAACAACGCCACCGCTTCACCCAGCATGCTCTCCCTTGATCCGGGTGCCGTTTCGACAAAGGCCACCCGCGCCTCTTTGAACCGATGCAGCGCGATCTCCCGCCACGGTTCCTCCACTTCGGCCGCAGTCAGGCCCGGCGGTGTCAGCGCCCAGCCCGCCGCGAAACCGAGCGCACAGAGGTAGCTGACACGCGCGCGACCAAAGCAGCCGCGAGCACGGGCGCATACGGGCGGGATCGGCGGGAGTACCGGCAAAGCCATGGCTGACGTCAATCGAACGACGGGAAAACCGTCAAAGCTTTGGCACCCAATAAAGGTTAAATCGCATCAGTTGCCGGCGATGTCGCGGCCGGCCCGAGCACTTTGGAAACGCCTGATTCGCGCCGGACGTGGGAACCTCCTTCTGCGACACGACGCAGGCGGGTGGAAGCCGCGCAGGCTGGGATGAATCCGAACGAAACGGCCAAACCCGGCTCGTCGTCCGCCGGTCCGGACGAAAAACTCCTGCCACAACTCGATGAAAAATTCGTCCCCTGCTCCTGCCCACCGCACGCCGCACCCGTGTCTCATCCGTCCACCTCTGTCCGGTTTTAAGTGGGGCTATAATGAAATCGCGCAGGAAGGCGGCCAGGCCGGCGACCACGCGATCGACGGCATGATGGATTTCGGGATCCATCGCCTCCGGGCCAACGAGGCCGTGCAGGACAAGACCCAAAAAGAAACCGCGTGGCTGCTGCTCAAGGGCGCCGCCCATGTCAGCCTCGGGGGACGAAATCACCGGGTCGAGCGCGACTCGCTGCTCGAACAAGGCCCCATCGTCCTGCACGCGGGGGCCGGCGAAACGATCGACATCCACGCGCTCGTCGATGAGACGGAGTGGATTGTCATGCGCACCACCAACTCGCGCTACAAGGGCACCCGCTTTTACGCCCAAGACGAACACGTCACCGAAGTGCGAGGCCGCGGTTTGGTCCAGGGGGCATGCCAGCGCCTGGTCCGCACCGTCTTCGATCACTCCAACCGGCCGGAGTCCAATCTGGTGCTTGGCGAAGTCGTCAATCTGCCAGGGCGCTGGTCCAGTTACCCGCCCCACCACCACCCGCAGCCGGAAATTTATCACTACCGGTTCACGCCCGCCCAAGGCTACGGACATGCCGAACTGGGCGAAGAGGTGGTGAAGGTGCAACACCGGGACACCGTGATCATTCCCGGCGGACTCGACCACGGGCAGGTGGCCGCACCCGGTTACGCGATGTATTATTTGTGGGTGGTGCGACACCTCCCCCGCCGTCCGTACAAGGGCTTTACGGTCACCCCCGCACATCAGTGGGTGCTGGATGCCAGCGAGCAAGGCTGGGAGGCCGCCTTGGAGCCGCCCGACGCCAACGCTTCGCGTCGCACCGCAGCCTACGCCCCAGCCAAAAAAGGCAGCCGCAAATGAACGCCGCCACGCCGGCGGACCGGACCTCCCGGATGCAACAAATGACCGCGTTGGGCGCGCCTTGGTGGAATGACTCCTGCGTTCCCGAGGAAGTTGCAGCCGCCGTGGCGAAAGGCGCCGTGGGCGGGACTTCGAATCCTGTGCTCGTGTCGCACGCCGTCAAAAGCGATCCCGGCCGCTGGCTGCCGATACTGGATGAGCTCATCGGCCGTCACCGCCACGCTGATGAAGACGAACTCGCGTGGCGCCTGATCGCAGCCGCCCGGGCACCCGCCTCGCCTCCCGATACCGGAGCGTCCAGCCATCCTGCTCCCGCCTCCGCCGCCACCGCGGACCACCCCCGCGTCTCCATCACCCCCGAAGCACCCATGTCGATGACCAGCGCACCCGGCGCCAGTCCCGCCCACAACCCATCCGGCCCCTCCAGTACCGCCTCCACCGCCGCCGTATTCGTAAGCATGAGCACAATCACGCCCGGACCGGCCAATTCGGCGACGGCCCGTGCATGAGGTGCCGTCTGATGACCGAGCGCGGCCAGTTCGTCCACGGATGCCCGACTGCGATTGTGCGCCACCAAACGCGCCCCGGCGGAATGCAAGTGCCGCGCCATGGGACGGCCCATCAATCCGAGGCCGATGAATCCCATCGACCCTTCGCTCAACTCTTCTTCGTCCTTCGTGTTAGTCGTCATTACAAGGCTGCATCAAGGTTGGTTCGCCTGCCACGCGGCAAGCTCGGAGGATATAACCGAGATATTGAGCGGGATATTCTTGATCTCGGCCCCGATCCTGGTGGCCGTTACAGCGTTGGTTTTCCGGCATCCGAAATCCCGCTCGGAACTGACTTGAAAAGCGTCGAGTTGGATCGTTTCGCCGGTCGCAGCTGGTGCAGGAGCAGGAGCCGCCTGGCCGACCAGCGGCGGTGAGACGAGGGGCAGGGCGAGGCCCAAGCCGAGCAGGGTAAGGGGATTTCTCATGATAGGGCAGATTCAGGATTTGTAGGTGAGGGCAGGTTCAGGGTTTTGCTTGAGCTCCGTCAGGATCGAGGAAATCAGCAGTGGGGCAAAGTTAACCGACGGGCCGTCGAAATGGTCTTGCCTGCGTCATGCCTAAACATGTCCCCAGCCGACCAAAGCCTTGCGATCTGCAACTCCCGTCTCCTCGACCTGAATTTCTCATGACCTTACCCCGCCCCCTCCGTCTCGGCGTAATTGGCACAGGCCTTATCTGCATCGTCCGATCACCGTTGCCGCCCTCAAGGCTGGCAAACACGTTTGTCACGCTCGCCACGCGGCTCTGGCGGTTCGCGCGCGCCCACGACGATACCTGCATCAATCCCTACATCATGGGCGGACATGCGCCCGTCGGCCCCGGCGCCGCGCTGCCGTCCCACCCTGCTCCCTCTCCTTCTCCATGCTGTCTTGGGACGAAGGAAAAGGAGCAGTTTCAAACCTGCGTTACGTTTTCCAAGGCAGCTACACCGGTGACGTGACCTTTCCGTATCTGCCGTTTTTCCGGCGTGAGCCCACCCTGCTTTTGCCCCGCTCGGATCAACCGGCCGACTCCCGCACCGTGCTCGATCTGCTGGCGCGCGGAGTGCTTTCCCTGGACGGGGTCGTGGGCGAGGTCGCGGCACCCGAGAAAGCGGCCGACGTTTACCGCCGTCTTGGCGCCCGCGACACAGACCTGATCACCGCCGCCTTCCGGTGGCGGGCGGATGCAGAAAGATGAGCACGCCCAACCTCCATTTCATCACGGACGACCAGCATCGTCACGATTTCTACACGGGCGGCGTCGTGCCCCAATTGACCACCCCCCGCGTGGATCGGCTGCGCGCCGAAGGCACCACCTTCCGCCAGGCTTACGCGAGTTGCCCGTCTGCATGCCGGCCCGCTGGTCCTGGCTCCACGGTTTCCGCGCAAGCCAGTGCTCTCCCGGTCTCGTCAACAACGCCGCCTCATGGCCCGCGCCCGGCACGTGGCCCACTCTGCGCTACCCCGGCCGCGTGCCTGGCGGGGTCATGCGGGACGACCCGGTGGAATCGATCGACGTTCCGGCCACCCTGCTCTCGGCTGCCGGCCTCGATCTTGCGGCCGATCCCATCCACGCCCAGTCTCCGGCGCGTTCCTTTTGGTTGGCCGCCTGCGACGGCGCCGCCACGCCGCGCACCTTGAGCTACAGCGAAGGCAGGACTGGCGCATGATCGTGGCTGATCGCTGGAAATTCATCCACGCACCGGGGGCGGCGCCGAACTTTACCATCTCCGCGATGACTGGCTTGAACGCGACCTCGAAAGATCCTCTCCATCAAAAATCTCCAACGGAACGCGAAGTGTATCCAGGCGATGACGCCGGGGCCGGGAAGATCCGCCAACGAGGGGCCGTTGCGGAGGTAGCCTTGGACGCGGACTCATCTCCAAGCGTCCAAAAACAGAACAGCACGTTGCCGGCCGCCCCGCTCACGCCAACCGTGTCCTGATCGTAAAGGCCCTGGCGGGGTTGGTCACGAGCAAGTGCGCGATCTCAGTCTCGCCGAACCCTGCGGTGCGCAACATCGGCAAAAAGGCGGTGAACAAGAGGTCGAAGGGACGGAACGTGCCGCCTCCGGGTTTCTCCGGGTCGTACCAGCCGGCGTCGTGTGAGATGAGCACGTGGTCGAGCAGTCCTTCCTTCTTGAACAGTTCGCACAGATGCAGATGGCGCGGCAGGGACGACGGGTTCAATCCGTCGAACGACACCCACGCGCCCCTCCTTGCCGCCGCGAGCAGATCCGGATCCGCCGCACCCTGCGCGTGCACCCACACCCACGCCTGCGGAGCGACTCCGTGGGCGGCGAGCACCTCCAGTTGCTCCAACCCCGGCCCCCTTCCCGTGTGCACCGCGATCGTCAGACCCGTCTCGGCGTGCGTCAGCGCGGCGGCCTCGACGAGCTTGCGATGGACCGGACTCAAGGTCGCATCGGCATCGACGCCGCTCTTGATGAAGCCGGGGCGCACGCCCGTATCCTCGATGCCTTCCCGCGCCTCGCGAATCCATCGATCCGCCAACTGACGCGCACTCTCGGTGAAGGCGTACGGGGGAAGGAACCGATTCGTCCGCGCTCCGTATAGGCCGGTGTTGGTCACGAAATGCAGTCCGGTTTCCTCAGAAAGCCGCACCAGCACCCTCGGATCACGCGCGAGGTACGCCGGCGTGCACTCGAACACGGCACGCACCCCCTGCGCCCGCGCCTGCTCAAGATGAGGCCGCGCGAACGCAATCACCTCGTCGCGATCATAGCGCTCCGGCGAGACACGGTCGGCACCGACGAAATCGACGAGCACATGTTCATGGGCAAGCGCAAGGCCGAGCGCGCGCGCGGGAATCCGGCCTTTGACCGTTTCGATCTCCGGTTCGGCTTCGCCTGCCCTGCCGATCAACGCGCTTCCCACGCCCACCATCACCGCTTTCGAAAAGGTGCGTCGGTTCATGCTTTGTAGGCCTACACGATAAACAAGGCCCGTGCAATCGCCCGCGTAAGCCCAAGTCGGGATGTATTTACAGGAGGGAACCGAGGTAACGGAGGAGGAACTTATCCACGGTCCGGGTTCGGCCTCTGTCAGCTCGGTTACCTCCTGTGAGAATGACGTGCATTGGTTCACAGGAGAACGCGGAGAGCGCAGAGAACGGACCATCAGCACGGAACCGCGGTCGGCGCCCGCGGCTACAACTTCAATCCGGTATTCGGGAAGGTTCACCTTGTTACGCTCTACCCGTTCCGCGCACTTTGATTCCCTGCGCGCTCTCTGCGGACTCCTGTGGGGTAATCCGAGAGATTGGTCGCAGGAGGGTAAAAAGAATGGCACCCCGGTGGCCGGGACCCACTTGCGGCCCCGACGGGGACAAGACCTCCAAAGGCGGTTAGACGTGTCGCCGCTCCTTGTGGGGCGTACTCGCGGGGTTCAGCGCCAGTGTTGTTTGATCTTCGCGCGCACGAAGCGGGCGCTTTCGGCGAGTTGGTCGATTCCGTCGACGCCGTCTTCGAGACTGATCCAACCGTCAAAGCCGACTCCACGGAGTGCGGAGAAAATCGCATCGTAGTCGTTGAGCCCGCGTCCGATCGTGCCATGGCGCAGGCGCTTCACATAGCCTTCGCTGCCCGACTCCTCGCGACGTAGGTCTTCAATCGTGCCCTCAATGAGGTATCGGTCGCTGGCGTGCATCGTCACCACCCGCGTTTTTACCCGTTCGAGCAGGGCCAGCGGATCGTCGCCGGCGATGAGCGCGTTGCTGGGGTCGTAGTTGACGCCGAAATACGGATGCCGGATCCGGTCGATCAATTCGCAGAAGACGTCGGCCTTCTGGGCGAACTCTGGATACAGCCAAAAGTCGTCCTTGTAATGGTTTTCAATGATCAGCGTGACTCCGCAGCGTTCCGCCTCCGGCAAACAGGCTTCGATGCAGCCGACCACGTAATCGAGTCCGTCGGCCCGCGACACCTCCGGACGCCACTGCCCGGAAAGCACGCGGCAATACGAGGCCCCGAGTGACTCCGCCATGCGGATCCAACCCATCTCCTTCGCCACCTCCGCACGTCGAAACTCCGCATCCGGGTGAGCAAAATCCGGGGAGCAACAGAGCATCGGGATGCACAGCCCGCGCTCTTCCACCGTGCGACGGGCCTCGGGCCAGCGGGCCGGATCGGCGAGTTCGAGGAAGCCGCAGTAGTATTCGAGTCCGTCGAGCTCGAGCGGTTCCGCGAGGTCCACCCAGTCGCGCAGCGTCATCGTGCCGTCGCGGCAGAGCTCACGCATGTAGGCCTTGGGCATGGCGGCGAGTTTGGGCATCGAATGAGTCGGAAGGTTTGGGGAATCAGCGAAGTCGAGAGGGGAAATCACAAACGCCAAAAGTCCAAATCACAGAGAGGGAGGAAGCTCAAAATAGCACGTCTGCAGGTCGTTCTTGGTGGACGGGTCGCTGATGCATCGCGCGTCAGGGCGGTGTGGGCAAACGCCAGTCAAGGGCGAGGTGCGGAGGAATCGGGCGGAATCTCCACCCCCTCACCAAACATGAACGCGCCCACGTCCCACGGTCCGGAGGCGGGTCGGGAATTGCCGGCGGCGTCAGTCGAGAAATACTGGCTCAGGTTCTCGCCTGCTCCAATCGCCGGTGAGCCGCGGACAAGACGATAGGTTTCAGTGAGTCGCGGATTGGCCGTTATCCAGTTTGCGTCCTGTTTGGTCGCCGACTTCCACGACGCGAGCGAGATCCCACCGCCGTCGCCACCGGTGCCCCAGGAGAACGGATTCGCCACCAGGCGGTATCCTAAGTTATGGCTCGAATTGATCGTCACCCCGTTACGGAACAGCGACCCAATGGCTCGGTCGGGCCCGGTAAAGATATTATTGCGAATAAGAATGGTCAGCTTTCCGCCCGTCATCGCGGAAAAATTAAGCTGATTCGCACCAGTACCCCCGATGAAGGTATTATTCAGCACACGAAACACCCCCGTGCCGGTGGTGCTCAGGCTCACTATTCCATCGCTAGGCCCGCCCTTTCCGTCGTTCGGGAAGGTATTGTTGTAGATATTGATGGGGCCTGCGATGCCTCCCTGGGTGAAAATACCGGCTGTGGCCGAGTTGTACCCACCCGGATAAGTCGTGTAATGGGGTCCAATGATGTTCCCGACGAAATTTGCCTCAGCCCACGTCGCCCCGGAGACCGCCCATATGAAAAAGCCGTCGTGATGATATTTATCGTTCTTACTATAGTTATCCCAATTCAGGAAGTCGTAGATCCAGCAATGGGTCACGTTGAGCCGCGTTCCAGAGACCCCCGCCCCCCAGCCGCCGCAGCGACCACCGAAGTTGACCCGCGTGGTGGTGACTTGATTCATCGTGAGGTCGGAGGTGTTGGGCCCGTATTCCCACGCGACTCCCACCCTCATGTCATTCAGGTGACAGTTGGATATCAGGTGGTTGTTTATCCCACGCCGATTGTCATCGTCCATATAAAAGCCGTGGCCCTCACCTGCCATGTCCTCAATGTCGGTTCGAACGTACAAGTTTCGTATGACAAGATTGCGCACGATGATGTGCCGGCAGCCGCGGGTGAAAATGCCGGTGGTGTTAACCTGGTTGCCCCGGCCCGTCCCGTTGTCCGTGTTCTCGATTACACCATTGGCGCCGGCCAGATTCGCACCGCGGCCACCAATTATTCCCGAAGCGCCACCGTCAATCGTGATATAGTCCTTTGTGTCCACGGTGATCCAATTACCCCGGAGGCCGGGCCCACTCAGCTTTGCCCCCGTCTCGAACAGAATCGTGATGGGCTTCCCGGCTGCCCCGCTGCCATGCACCGTGATTGGCGAGGAAATCGTTCCCGCAAGCCGAACGGTGTCTCCTGCAGAAACCTTGCCCGCTCCCTCGCCCCAGTTGCCGGAGGTATTAAGCCAGCTTACGGCGCGTGCATTCGCCGCGCTTGAGCCGTCTGCACCGCCGATCCCCGATTGGGAGATGTAGTGGTCCTTTGCGCAGACGCTGCTGAGGACGATCAGGAAACTGATGAGGAATTTTACCATGGTGCGAATAAAGGCGGTTAAGAGATTAAATTTTAGGCGGGTTGCGGCCGATGAGCGGGTACTGCTCCAACTCGAGCACGGTGCCGCTCACCGGCCCGCTTTCGTCGCTGAGCCAGTAGATGGCTGCGGCGGCGATCTCTTCCGGAGCGAGCAACCGGCCGGAGGGAGCGTAAACACTCGGCACGCGTTGCGGCCAGTCTGCCGGCTGACCCAGCTTCACCTGCAGGTCGTACTCGCGCGGTGTCAGCACCCAGCCGACATTGAAGTGATTGATGCGCACGCCGTCGCCGGCGTGGGCATTGGCGAGGTTGCGCGAGAGCGTCTGCAACGCCCCTTTGGAAATGCTGTAGTCGAGCAGCTGCGGTTCTCCACTGTGCGCATTGACCGAGCC
Organism: Opitutales bacterium; assembly: GCA_038212175.1. Lineage (GTDB taxonomy): Bacteria > Verrucomicrobiota > Verrucomicrobiia > Opitutales > Opitutaceae > CAMAXB01. The sequence continues at coordinate 73,680 of JBBQUU010000013.1, forward strand.
GATGTTGAGCACGCGCCCGCGGGTCTTCTTCAACTCGTCCATCGCCGCCTGAATGAGCAGCAAGGGAGCGCGCACATTCACCGCCATGACGCGGTCGAAGAAGTCCGCGCTGGTCGTCGACAGGTTGCTCCGAACGACGACGGCCGCATTGTTGACGAGTCCGTCGATGCGGCCGAACGCCCGCACCGCCGCCGCGACGATCCGACCCGCGGCCGCCGGATCCATGAGGTCGTCGAGGTGCAGCACGGCCTGGTCGCCGAGGACGGCCACGACCTCCTGGCCCTGAGTCTGGTCGATGCCGTGCACCAGCACTTCCGCCCCTTCACGCACGCAGCGCTCCGCGATCGCGCGCCCAATGCCCGAGGTGCTGCCGGTGACGATGATGACTTTATCTTCGAGTCGGGACATGGAGACGTGAGACAGAGTTCTTAACCACGGATTTCACGGATGCGATCCGGATACCAGGCAGATTGCGTTGATGTGGTTTCGGGGTTTTCCTCCGCGACCTCTGCGACCTCCTGTGAGAATTTTCGGGAAGTGGGTCCGTCGTGTCGATGACGGACGATGCCTCACGCCGGTTTTAGCACCGCCTTGAGGATCTCGCCGCGGTGCATTTTCTCGAAGGCTTCGTGCCAGTCGGTAAGCGCCCACACGCCGCCGATGATCGGGCGTACGTCGAAACGCCCCGAGGCGAGCAAGGCCAGCACGCGTTCCCACACCGGCCAGTTGTGACTGAAACTTCCCTGCAACGTGATGTTCTTCTGCACGAGTGGATCGAGGGAAAAATTCAGCGGTTGCGGTCCCCAGCCCACCTTGGAAATCCAGCCGGCCGGGCGCACCCATTCGAGGGCGGACTTCAAGGCCGCCGAGACCCCGGCGGCATCGATCACGCCGTCGACGCCCAGCCCGTCGCGCGCCCGCGCCCACACCGTCGCATCGCCCACAATCGCTTCGCAACCGTAGGCACGGCCCATCTCCAACCGCGCGCGGTCGCGTTCCAAGCCGACCAACGCCACTTCCGCGCCCATCAAGCGCGCCATCGCCGCGCACAGCACGCCGATCGGTCCCGGCCCCAGCACGAGCACCCGGTCGCCCGGACGCACCCGCGCGTTGTTGACCACGGCGTTGTACGCCACGCAGCACGGTTCAGTGAGCGCCGCCTGTTCCAGGGAAAGCCCAGGCGGGACCGCATGCAGGCAACGCTCGGGCACGCGTACGTAACGCGTCATCGCACCATCGACGCCGTAACCGAAGCCCTTGCGCGATGGGTCCAGGTTGTAGAGCCCGGCACGCGACAATGGACTTGCCGCATCGATCACGGCGGCCGTCTCGCTGACGGCGCGGTCGCCTTCACTCCAACCGCGAACCTCCGCGCCCACCGCCGCCACCACGCCGGCGAACTCATGGCCCAGCACCACCGGATAGTTCACCGGCCAGCTGTGCGAACCCGTCCATTGGTGCAGGTCGCTGCCGCACACCCCGACCGCCTCGACCGCAAGGACCACCTCGCCGCGTCCGGGCTCGGGGCGGGCCACCTCACGCAATTCGACACTGTGCGGCGCGGAAGAAAAATTGACGACGGCGGCCGATGTCATGCGTCCGCCCTCCGCACGACCACGTCACCATGGGCGTGCACCCGGTCGCAGATGATCCGCAAGGTTCCTTCGAGGTCGCCGCTCGCGGATTTGAACGAATCCGCATCGACCGCCAGCGGCGCGCCGATCACGACGAGCGGGGCGCCGTACTCTGGTGTACGAACGGCCTGCTCCAAGGTAAGCCCGCCCACGGCCTGGACCGGAACGCTCACCGCCGCCACGACCGCGCGAAGCTGATCCAACGGACTGGGCATCCGGCGTCCGCTTGCGGCGATCCCCCGGCGTTCGTCGAATCCGATATGGTGGATCACAAAATCGCAGCCCAAGTCTTCCAAGTGGCGCGCGCCGGCGACCATGTCCGGACACCCGAGGTTGTCGCCCATCACCTTGACGCCGAAGTCGCGCCCGGCCTGAACGACGCACGTGATCGTCTCCTCATGCGCCCGCGCCATGACGACGACATGGGTCGCGCCCGCCTTGGCCATCATCTCGGCTTCAAGATAACCGCCGTCCATGGTCTTGAGGTCGGCGACGATCGGAGTGTGGGGAAACCGCTCGCGCAACGCCCGCACCCCGCGCAGCCCCTCCGCCAGAATCAGCGGCGTACCGGCCTCAAGCCAGTCGACGCCGGCACGCAACGCGACCGTGGCCGTGGCGAGTGCCTCGTCGAGATCGATGAGATCCAGGGAAATCTGAACAAGGGGTTTCAAGACAAGCAGGGTTTGGATGGCCTTGGAGCGAATGCCGGAGGGAAACGGGAGGCACGTTGACTCGGCGTTCAGGGAAGGGCGAGTTCGATTCCATGCGCCCTGTTGGCGAGCAAAACAGGAGAGTTACCACTCTTGGAGAACCAAAAGGATGAAGTATTCAGCGGCCGAGGTACTTGTCGCGGCCGCGGACGAGGGCTTCGATTTTTCGGTCGGCGATGGAGCGCTTGAGCATCCAGAAACCGCAGTCCGGGTGCACCCAGCGCACGCGGCCTTCGCCGGCCTTTTTCTCGACCGCGGCGATGCGCGCCGCGATCTCGTCGGGCGTCTCGATGTGGTTCACCTTGATATCCACCACGCCGATACCGAGCGCGATCTTGGCGTCGATCTGCTTCAACGCGTCGATGTCCGAGGCCGGGCGATGCGCCAGCTCGAGCACGAGGTGATCGCAGTGCAGGCTGTTGAGGAAGCGGATGAGCTCCTTCCAACGTCCGGCCTGGATCGTCTGGCCACCGTAGTTGCCAAAGCAGAAATGCACGGCGCGCTCCGTCCCCTTGTCGATGGCATCGAGCACGCGGTTCATCGCCTCGGCGGCGAGCGGTGCGTCGGCGGGGTTGCCGGGGATGTTCGCCTCGTCCACCTGAATGCAGGCCGCCGGCAGCCCGCGCACCTGATCGGCCAGCACGTCGGCGATGGCGAGCGTGAGATCCCGGAAATTCTTGTAGTGATGGTCGAGCAGCGTGCGCGACAGCATGTACGGGCTGGTCACGGTGAACTTGAACGCGCCTCCCGCCACGTCGGCGGCGCGCTGGCAGTCGGAGAGCAGGTTGAGCGAGCCTTCACCGAGGGCGCCGGTGACGACCCCCGCCGGCTTGCGGCGGAAACCCATCGGCGAATGACGCATGAACTCCTCGGTCACGGAGCGTCCCACCACGGAGGAAATGCCCGACATGGGCCGGATGAAATATTCGATCATGCCGTTGGTGTCCGGATGATTGACGTCGAAACGGTAGAGCTCGCCATCCGTCGGCAGGTCGATGCCGGCCTGGCGCTGCAGGTTGAAAACCACGCGCGTCGCATCGATCACGGCCTGCTCGCTCGGCAGCGCGGCGAGCCACTCGGGCACGGGATAGGAGCCGACGGTGGTCGTCAGGATGCGCGGCGACTTGGGCAGCGCGTTACCCGCGGGGCGGGCGGACTTGACCGAGGCGGGCTTGAGGCCGGCGGCAGCGGCGAGGGACTTCGATGGTTTGGCCGGCGCGGAGGTGGAGGGGCAGGATTCGCACATGGTGAGCTGGGGGTGAGGGTTGGACTGAGACTGCGGTCACGACGTGCCGCCGGCAAGCAGCCAGCGGCGCAACTGACGTTGAAAGGTGTTGGCGAGCGTATCGCCCGGCATGACGAGGACGCCCCACGCGCCCCGCGCCGGGTTGATGGGGACCTCGCGCGGAACCTGCAACTCGCACATGCGGCGGTCCTCGTCGAGCACGTTGACCGCAAAGGCAATCTGGTCCTCCGGCGGCGGCCCTTCGAAGCCGGGCGAGATCGCCAGCGACCAGAAGCAGGTGCAGCTTTCGCGTGTATTCGGCGAAGGGATATGCACGAGCATCCGTTCGTCGCCATCGGCGAAACTCTGGCGGATGGTGGTGAAGTTCGGCAGCCAGCTGCGCTGCCGGCGATGGTGCGCGCCCTGGAGCTTTCCCGGCATCTCATGGTCCGAGTTCAACGCGGGGAACGGAGCATCCATCTGGTAGCCGCCATCCGGATGCACCGAGATCTTCATGTCCTTCACCCGCGGGTCGGCGCAGACACCCAGCGTCCCGCTGTGGGCAAAGGCAAAGTGGGTCATGTCGAGGAAGTTCTCCACCTCGCGCCGCCAGCCCGCGGCGAACGCCATCGGCGGACCCAGCCGGTAGGTCCAGCGGGGATCTTCAAACTCCGGCACGGCCGGCAACTCATGCGTAGTGCCGTCCGGCAGCGGAGCGGGATCGAGTTTCACCCAAATAAAACCATAGCGCTCCTGAATCGCGTACGTGCGCAAATGGGAGAGCGCGAGTTTCTCCGGGCTGGGCTCGACCAATGACGGAATCGAATGACAGGTGCCGTCGCCGCCAAAGGTCCAGCCATGGTACGGACACATCAAGACCTCGTCGCGAATGCAACCCGCCGAGAGCCGGGCTCCCTTATGCGGACAAGCCACGTCGGCGGCGAGCAGGTCTCCGTTCGCAAAACGGGCAATGACCAGCTCGGTCTCCAGCAACGTATACCCAATCACGGAGCCTGGCGCGAGCGAAGGCGCATTGGCCACGGGCTGCCAGGTGCGGCGCAGCGCCGCGATGACGGTGTCCTCGGTGAGACTCATGGGGCAGCGTGAGGGTAACACGGTTGTGGCCGGTCGTCGTGGCGGTCCGGGCATTCTGTCTTTGCAAATCGGGCGACGTGCTCCACCCTCCTGGCCGATGTTCGACCCGCATGCCCGCCAGCCCATTGACGTGCGTTTTCCGTCCTGCGGAGTGTTTGTGCTCGAGAGCCACCATGCCCGCGGCTTTCGCATGGAGCCGGTGCAGCACGCGTTCATGAAGTTGATCCACCCCTTCTCCGGCGCCGGCTGGCTGGTGCGGCCGGGGGCCAAGGTGCCGCTGCGACCGGGGGATCTCGTCGTGGTGCCGGCCGGGGCGCGCCACCACATCGAGGACGACGGCGCACGGCCGCTGTCGCTTTACGCGCTCTGTCTGGCACCGCGGGTGTTCTCGCCGCTGCCCGTCTCGCTGGCGCAGTTTCGCCACTTCCCTTCCCCGGCCTGGAGCGCAGAGATGCGCGGCCTCTTCCGCCACTTGCTCCATGAACAAACCCTCGGGCGCGCCGGCGCCGACCTGATGATTGCCGGTCTGGCCTGGCAGGCTTTGGGACACGTCGCCCGGGCGGCGGGCGGCCGGACGCCCACGCCGTCCGAGCACGCAGACCATCCGGCACGCGCCCGGGTCGCCGCGTACGCCACGGATCTCGCGCGCACGTTTTATCACCGGCAGACGGTCAACGATGCCGCGCAGGCCCTGGGACTGAGCCGCCGCCACTTCACCCAGCTTTTTCGCGAAACCACCGGCGAGTCGTGGCTGGAGTCCCTGCACCGGCACCGACTCGCCCACGCGCGTCGTTTGCTGCGCGAGACGGGCCGATCGATCACGTCGATCGGCTACGAATGCGGATTCGAGGACCTCACGACCTTCTACCGGGCCTTCAAGGCCGCCGAGCAAACGAGCCCACTCGCCTGGCGCTCCGCCCAGGAAAGTTAGCCTGAATTCATCCGGTGGGCGGGCGCGTCCCTGCGCCCGCTGCCGCCACGGCCGATGGGGAGGCTGGTGCCAGCGAGTGAAACAGGACGAACCACGCGCGGAGGGACCCGGGCGTCCACCTTGGGCGCGCCGCTG
>JBBQUU010000014.1:0-79305 GCA_038212175.1 Opitutales bacterium
TTACACGCGACAGGGCAGCCCGTTGACGATGACGGCTCTGCTCGAGGCAGGGAAGGCAGAGGTGCGCTACATCGCCGGTCGCTCACGGAAAATCCTCGGCCGCGCTGCGCTCACGATCACGGTCAAAGCCGCCGAGATCAAGCTCACCGCTCCGGCCTCAGCGCCTGCCGGTTCGACCGTATCCATCGAGTGGATCGGGCCGAACCACACCAATGATTACCTCACGATCGTGTCCAAAGGCGCGAAGGACGGCGTCACCGGGAAACTCGCCTACACGCGAACCGGTTCACCCGCGAAAGTCCCCGCACCTGCCGCTGCTGGCCCAGCCGAGATCCGCTACGTCAACGGCGGTGACAACCGCGTGCTCGCGCGGGCCGAGCTCACGTTGACAGCGCCGTAGCGGATGGACTGCCCCACTCACGATGGGACTCTTGGTAGCGTAATTTTCACGGCACCGCCTAAGAGTAACAGCTCGAGGCTATTGCTGAAGGCTGTGGAACGCCGACTCGTTCAATGCGCAGGCGTTCACCTGCGGAGGATGTTCACGGAGCGTCGGCATCGGTTCGCGGCTCAGGCCAGTCGCGGCACGCCTGCTTCGCCTGACTTGGTTCCCGCGCGCCGGAACAGGAGCGCTGATGCGACAAACAGGAGGACAAAGCAGAAGTTCAATACAAACACCTGCACGACCCCGGGACTGAAGTCGGGCTGCCAAATGATCACCGCAATTACAGGGACGAGGAACTGTGCAACCGCGGTCGCGAACAACGCCCGGGCCATTCCCAAGGGCTGCAATCGGGCAATCGCAGCGCCGGTCAGGCCGACTGCAAGCACTCCTCCATACATCAAATTGGCCGGATTGTCCTCGTTGCCGATGAGACCCACGGCTCCGTTGATCCATAGGAGGATCAGCCCGGTCGCCACGCCGAGACCGGCAGCGATGCGGTAGGCGCGATTGGGCGCACGACTCGCCACGAACTTATACGCGAGCACCGCACTGGCGATGATGATCCACATCATGACGAAATCGGCTGCGTCCCAGGCCCATCCTTCGGCTTTGAACAGCATCGCCATTGCGGGGATCATTAGGATGCATGACGGCACGAGCAGAACGGGGAGAAAACTCTTCTTGGTATTCATGGTTTCATTGTCACACGGCTCTGTGAAGACTTGATGAAGCGTTCGCGAAATCCCGATGAATTCTGCCGCGGCGGGGTCATTTCCAAGGGGTCATTTCTTACCTTTTACCTTGGTCATTTCCAAGGGGTCATTTCTTACCTTTTACCTTTGCCAGGGTCATTTCCAAGGGGTCATTTCTTACCTTTTACCTTTGCCAGCATGCAACCCTCGCCAGGTAAATGGTAAGAAATGACCCCTTGGATCCGATTCCTTGGATCCGATTCGCCAGGTAAAAGGTAAGAAATGACCCCTTGGATCCGATTATCCAGGAAATGCTCGGATACGCGAAGCCCGAGACGACCCAGATTTACCCGCAGGTCTCGTTCGGCAATTGAAGGTAATTCATACCCGGACGCATTCTGCGTGTCTGGCCCTCGATCCGGAACTCGCGGCCGAACTGGCCGAAGAAGCGGCCGAGGACGGGCTTGCGGACACCGGGGAATGAGGTAGGCTCTGCCCATGATTTTTGCCGAACTTAGGCCTCAGATCGACCAGCTTCCCCACGACGAACGGGTCAAGGCGATGGCTTACCTCAAGCACCTGCTGCGCGCCGACAATCCCGAGTATCAGCGCGAACTGGCCCAGCGCCATGCCGACATCGAGGCCGGCAAAGGCGTCAGCCTGACCGAGGCCAAGCGGCGCCTGGGCCTGTCCAACGGCTGAGGGCCCATAAAAGGGGTCAATGATTAACAATTGACATTAGGGCATCGACGGTCATGGTGAAGGGATGACGCGGAAGATCCGGATGGAGGAGGCGGGCGGGCTGTACCACGTGTTGAACCGGGGTAATTACCGGCGGGGGATTTTTGAGGAGGAGGGGGCGAAGGACGCGTTTGAGGCGACGCTCCTGGAGGCGTGCGAGAGGGCGGGGTGGGTGCTGCATGCGTACTGCGTGATGGGCAATCACTACCATCTGGCCCTGGAGACTCCGGAGGGAAACCTGAGCGAGGGGATGCGCTGGCTGCAAAGCGTGTACGCGAACCGGTTCAATCGGTACCGGAAGGAGAGCGGGCATCTGTTTCAAGGGCGGTACAAGAGCCTGATCGTGGAGAACCGGGAAAGGCTGGCATGGCTCTGTCATTATTTGCATCTGAACCCCGTGAGAGCGAAGCTCGGCGGGCCCGGGGAACTGGCGGGATACCGGTGGTCGAGTTACTGGCATTTGCAGAGACCGAAGGATCGGCCACGGGTCCTCGATCTCACCACGTGTCTGGGGGGTGCCGGGAGCTTGGAGGACACTCCCGCGGGCAGGCGAAAGTACGCGGAGTATCTGTCTTGGCTAAGCGCCAACGAGCCCGCTCAGAAGGAGCTGGCGTTCTCCAAGATGAGCCGGGGATGGGCGATTGGCGGAGACCGTTTCAAAAAGGACTTCGTGCAAGACGAAGCCATGGAGCGGCGGGTGATCAAACAGACCCAGGCGGAAGCCCGAGAAGTACGGCAGGAGCGTTGGGCGGCGGTTTTGGAGAAGGGAATGAAGCGGCTGCGCAAGACAGCTCGCGACGTGCAGAACGATCCCAAATCGGCGGATTGGAAGGTGGCCCTCGCCGCGGACCTGAAGAAACGCATGCTCTGCACCAACCGCTGGCTGGGCGAGAGGCTGAACATGGGGCCACCGCCGGCGGTCTGCCGCTACGTGTCGGAAGCCCTTCGCGGCAGCCGCCCCGCGGCCTTGAAGCAGATGAATAGTTTAAAGACTAAGCGTTGATGCCTTAACTTGGACCCTAGCGGAAGCTCGGGTCCTGCTTGGAGTCGCTCCGGTTCGCGCAAACGTGGGACCAGGCGCGAGCAACTTAGTGAGCGCCGGCGGGCTCGGCAGCGGCGTCGCGGGCTGCGGCCAAGGGAGGCAGCGGCTTGCCGGAGACGGCTTCGATGCGGAGGTCGAAGCCGGCGACGCCGTTGGGCATATGTTCCTGGCAGGTGGCGATGATCTTGAGCAGGGAGAAGAAGGCTTCGCCAAAAAACGCCTGCACGTGGCGGTCCAGTTCACCGTCTTTGCGAGCGATCTTGGTGAGCTCGATCAGGTGGGCACGCATACCTTCGGCGTGGAGGTTGATGGCCTCAGCGTGGGTGTAGGGCCGGCCGAAGCCGATGCCGAGGCATTCGTCGAGGGCTTTGGCGTAGTCGCGGATCTGGCCGAGGGTGAGGTCTTCGTCGCGACCGGCTTCGAGCTTGGAGATCGCGCTTTGTGTGCAGCCGAGGCGTTCGCCCATTTGCTGCTGAGTGATGCCGTGCTGGGTGCGCAGTTTGCCGAGGAGCTTGCTGATGCGGGTCTCGGCTTGAAGGGCGAGGAAACGGGCCTGGGCTTCGTGATCGGCACCCTCACCGGCGAGCATTTCGGCCACGCTGGTGTAATCGCGGCCCGTGGGAACGGGCGCTTCCTTGGCGGGAGGCTGTGTGGAACGGGTCATAATCAGGCGGGGGGAAAGTTTTGGACTACGAACTCGTGACAGTAACTGGCGTCACTTTGTTGCGAATCTTTATTCCCAAAAGTGATAACATGCAGAATTCGGGCCTTGTCGTCGGCGTAGAAGTAAAGGCGGGTGGCGCGAAGTTGGGGCCGCCGGCGCGTTCGTCCACTGCGAGAACGCCTTTGCCTTCGGTATGCACGTAGCCGGCCTGGACGGCGCGTGAGTTTGGCGTGGTGCTGGCTAAGGTGATGAAGCGTTGGAGGTTGTTAAGCACGGCGGCGAGTTCCGCAGGGTGCTTTTTGTCGTACCACGTCCGGTCCTTTAAGAACTGGGTGCTGGGTTGGAGCTTCCACACGGATAGAGAGGAAAATTCCATGCAGGAATAATGTCAAGGCGGGCGTTTCAGGCCACAAACAGTCCTTTTTTGATGCGGCGAATGACTTCGGCGGGATCGCCGGCCTGCTTAAGAAGGGTGATGACGTTGCTTGATCCCGGAGGGGCGACCTGGCGGAAGAGCTCGGAGGTTTCGAGTGCGGGGGGCCGCCGGCCTCGAATTGTTTGACGATCCGGCGGACGACATCGGCGGTGGGTTGGGCTAGTTGCATGAGCCAGTCCGGGGCGTGGTCGAGGAAGTTGCGCTGCGGGCTGCGCCTGCCGGTCGGGCGCGCTCACTGCAAGGAACTGGGGGAGAAGCTCGGCTGATCGCGGCTTGCCTGGGGGGGTAGCCCCGGGCTTGATCGCCGCCCATGGCTGCCACGCTCCTCGTACTCGCCGCCGGGATGGGCTCCCGTTACGGCGGACTCAAGCAACTCGACCCCGTCGGTCCTTCGGGCGAGACGATCCTCGATTACGCGGTCTTCGATGCCATCCGGGCCGGCTTCGACCGCGTGGTGTTCGTCATCCGGCGCGATTTCGAGGCGGAGTTCCGGCAGCAGGTGGGGGCAAAGTATGCGGGGCGCATCACTGTGGATTACGTGTTTCAATCGCTGGATCTGCTTCCGCCGGGGCAAACGTTGCCGCCGGGTCGGGAGAAACCGTGGGGCACCGGACACGCCGTGTGGTGCGCGCGCGAGGCGGTGCGCGGGCCGTTTGCGGTGATCGGGGCGGACGATTTTTTCGGACGCGACGCGTTTGTGCAACTCGCGGGCTTTCTCGGGCGCCCTCCGTCCGGGACGGCGGGCGGAGCGGCGTATGCCATGGTTGGATACCGACTGGAGAACACGCTGTCCGAGCACGGCTCGGTGTCGCGGGGCGTCTGCGCCGTCGGCGCGGACGGGACCCTGCACACGGTGGTCGAGCACACCGGCATCCGGCGCGACGAGGTGGGGCCTGGCCTTCGGTTTCGGGGAGACGAGACGGTCTCGATGAATTGCTGGGCGTTTTCGGAGTCCTTGTTTCCCGCTTTGGACCGACAATTTGCGGCGTTCTTCGGCGCGGTGGTTCCGGGCAATTCATTGAAGGCCGAGTTCTATTTGCCCGAGGCAGTGTCGGCGCAGATCGGAGCCGGCGAGGCGAGCGTGGAGGTGTTGCCGACCACCGCCTCCTGGTTTGGGGTGACCTATCGGGAGGACAAGCCGCGGGTGTCGGCGGCGCTGCTGGCCTTGGTGGCCGCAGGGGAGTATCCCGCGACGTTGTTCTGAGCGTAGAAATTCAGGGGAGGAACCACGAATGGACACAAATTGACACGAATCCCGAGCGGACTGACGAGCCTGTTAACGCCGCTATCGCTTGGGTGAGCCGGGTCGCCGCTCCTTCAAACACCGCCGCCGGCGCCCTCTACCCGCTACCTTCTTCTTCCTTCCGCCGACTCTCTGTGTTCTCCGCGTGCTCCTGTTAAATGTCTTCGTGAATACGCGGTGGGATGAGGGGCGCGCCGGGTCATCCGTGCGTTGACGCAGCCGAGGAGCGACGAATAGTGGAATGCGCCCTGCTTTCGGAGCTCAACCTTCGGTTTCCGGCCACCCTTCGCAATCTTCCCGCATGTCCAACCAGAATCTGACCCGAAACATCCTCATCGGCATGGCGCTGGGCGCCGCAGTGGGATCGATTTTCAACGTTATCGGGACCGAGCAGCCGGTGGTGGCCTTCTTCGTGAGGGATTTGTTTCCGTTGATCGGCAGCATCTTTGTCCGCTCCCTTCAGTTGCTCGTCGTACCCTTGGTGTTGTGCTCCTTGATCTGCGGGACGGCGGCCCTTGACGACATTCGCCGGCTGGGCCGGATCGGTGCGAAGACCGTTGGCTTCTACCTCGCGACCACCGCAGTGGCGATCGCCTTGGCCATCTCCCTGGCGGTGCTTTTTCAACCCGGCAAAGGGTTCACCCTCGATTACCAATCCGACTTCAACGTCGCGGTCAGTCCTCCCCTGACGCAGGTGCTGCTTGATATCTTTCCGAGCAATCCGTTCAAGGCGATGGCAGAGGGGAATATGCTGCAGGTGATCGTATTCGCGATCTTGTTTGGCATCGCCACCAGCCTTGGCGGAGAGCCGGGCAAACGCGTACTCGCGGTGTTCGCCGATCTCAACGTCATCGTGCTCAAGCTTGTGACCCTTCTCTTGATGGCGGCGCCCTTTGGCGTGTTTGCTCTTGTGGGGCGCACCTTGGCGCAGGAGGGCTTCACCGCCATTCTCGCGCTCGGGCAATACTTCTTCCTCGTGCTGTTCACCCTGTTGGCCCACCTCTTCGTGACCTACGGGCTGATGGTGAAGGTGTTCGCCGGGCTGAATCCGTTCCGCTTTTTTCGAAAGATGCGTCGCGTGCAGCTCTTCGGGTTCTCGACGGCGAGCAGCAACGCCACGCTGCCTCTCAATCTGGAGAACGCCGAACACCAGATCGGCATCAAGCCGGCGGTCGGTTCCTTTACGATCCCGCTTGGCGCAACGATCAACATGGACGGCACCGCGATCATGCAAGGCGTTGCCACGGTGTTTATCGCGCAGGCTTTGGATATCGATATCGGGTTGCAGGGTTACCTGATGGTGATTCTCACGGCGACGTTGGCGTCAGTGGGTACGGCGGGCGTGCCGGGCGTGGGGCTCGTGATGCTGGCGATGGTCTTTCAACAAGTCGGTCTGCCGGTCGCGGCCATCGGCGTGATCTACGGCGTCGACCGGCTGCTTGATATGGTCAGGACCGCGGTCAACCTAACGGGCGATGTGGCGGTTTCGGCGATTGTCGCCAAGTCGGAAGGCGAATTTGACCAAGCGATCTTCGACAAAGATCCGATCTAGATCACGCGCAGTGGCATCCCGCTTGCAATGGTAATGTCGCCACGTTCCCATCAGTTGTTATCGTCTGACGCGGTCCGAGCATTCCTCCTCTGTTACCTCCCTTCCCTCTTACGAATGTTCAGGCAAACGGATCGATCTGACGGACGATAGCCACGGAACCGTCGCCACATCAAAGACGACCCAACACAAAGACCATTTCCCCGAATTTTTCACAGGAGGTCGCAGAGAGCGCAGAGGCTAATTCAAATGTTCATTAACAAGGTTTCTTCAGCCGAAGAAACCTCAGGGATGGGATTGCGCGCCCAGCCGGAAAAGTGATAGGGTGTTCGCCTCCCTTGATCTCAGGCCTGTCCACCGAGTTGGTCGTCATCCTTCTGTTGCTGTTCGGCAACGGGCTGTTTGCCATGGCGGAGTTTGCGGTTGTTTCGTCCCGGAAGGCACGGCTTCGGCAGATGGCGGAGGAAGGTGACGAGAAGGCGGCGCAGGCCCTGGCCTTGGCGAACGAACCGGCGCGGTTCCTCTCCACGGTGCAGGTGGGAATCACGTTAATCGCCACGATAGCGGGCGCTTATGGTGGAGCGGTGATTGCGCGGGGACTTGCGGCAAATCTTGCGGAGCTGTGGCCGGCGGTGGCCGCCTACGCCACGATCGTTGCCACGACATTGGTGGTCATCGTCATCACATTGATGTCGATCGTGGTGGGCGAACTCGTGCCCAAGCGGTTGGCGTTGGCCCACCCCGAGGCGGTCGCGCGCCACGTGGCCGTGCCGATCAGCCGTCTGTCGCGCATCGCACATCCTTTGGTGCACCTGCTCACGGCGATTACCGAAGGCATCTTGAAACTACTCGGTGTAGGTCGGAGCAAGGGCGCGCCCGTGACCGAAGAGGAAGTCAATATACTCATCGAGCAGGGCATGCAGGCGGGCGTCTTCAACAAGACCGAAAAGGAGATGGTGGCGGGGGTATTGGAACTGGACGAGTTGCCGGTGACCTCGCTCATGAGCCCGCTGCCGAAGATTGTTTTTCTCAACCTCGATGACCCCGAGGAAACCAACTGGCGAAAAATCGTCGCAAGCGGGCACTCGCATTTCCCCGTTTATCAGGGAAATCGCGACCACATCCTCGGCATGGTCTCGGTCAAATCGATCTGGGCCAATACCGCCTTCGGTCTCAGCACCAATCTGCGCAATCTGCTGACGCCCCCCGTGGTGGTGCCCGAGACGATGATCGCCATCGCCTTACTCGAGCAGTTCAAGAAGTCCGGCAAGCACATCGCGTTGGTGACCGACGAGTTTGGATCGATCCAAGGGCTCGTGACCATTAATGATGTCTTCGAGGCGATTGTGGGCGCCTTGCCCGAACCGGGCCAGCGCGCCGCGCCGTCCGTCAAGCAGCGCGACGACGGCAGCTGGTTGATCGACGCCACGCTCGATACGGACACGCTCAAGACGATGTTGCACCTTGATGAGCTGCCCTCGGAGGAGGAGACGGATTTCCAGACTTTGGGAGGATTCGTGATGACCCAACTCGGACGGATTCCGCGCGCCGGCGATTATTTCGATCTCGAAGGCTGGCGGTTCGAGGTCGTCGACATGGACCGGCATCGCATCGACAAGGTGCTCGTTGGCAAGACGCCTCCATCCGCAGCGGAAGCCAAGGCGGCGGTTTAACCGCTTCCCCCGATCCGGTTTGTACGCTTGGGTCCGAGGCTCGGAGAGAGAGAACCGTAATCGAGACGAAAAGTCGGGTGGATGTTAACAACCTGTGGGTAAGCCGGAGTATTTTCCGACAACTTCGGTTTGCCATCCCTCAGGTGCGGCCCGACCTTTCGCCCGCACGATGAGCGCCGACGCATGCAAACCGATCCCTTCACCGGAAGACCGACCTGCATCCAGGGCGGACGGCTTCCGTCCGAAGCGGACCGCCGCGCCCTTCAACACGATCACCGGAGAAGATTGGAAGCGCTCGCTCGTCTCGGCGCGGCAGCGGCGCGCGTCGGCATCGGAACGGATCCGGACGATGACCTCGTCCTCTGGGCATCCGACGAAATAGGTCTTCTTGCCGGAGCGGATCCGCTTTGGCATGAGTTGGACGAGGCGGCGCGAGCCTTTCGCGATTTGCTCCCGTTGGTGGAGTTGGAGGCGTTTGGATTCCCCGCCGGGGTCGAGGATCTGCTCGCCGAATGCGGTCCTCGCCTGAGGCCGATCAGCAGCGGAGTCGAGGCAACGGCGTTTGAGGCGGCGGATCATTCCATCTACAAGTTCTTCATGCCGCGACCCGACGGACGGATCGGGGGCACTTTTGAATTTCACCGCGGCGACGAGGTCGCGCTTCACGCAGAGGCGGCGGATGGCAGCTACCGGGCGATGCTGGAGAAGTTTGACCTCATTCTCCGGCTCGACGGCATGCCGACGGAAGTGGTGGGTGTCACGAAGCAGGAAGGCGTGTTGATTACCAAACAAACGCTGGGAGAACGGCTGGCGGAAGGAGCGGACACGTCGCAGGTGCAGCCGGCGCCGCTGATTCCGATTCCGTCACGGTTTTTGCGCGCGCACCGCGACCATCCGCGGCTGTATTTCGTCGAGGATCAGCCGTGGCTTGTTGCTGACCTCCATGCGAAGAATCTGGTGCGCGCGAGTGACGGGGCGTTGCGGCCGATCGATTTGCTGGCGGCGCCGCTACCCTCTGAGCTCGTGGCGGCGGAGCCGCTGCTCGTCGACTGGCTCGCACGCGTGCGAGCCGATCCCGCAGCCAGCGTCCTGCGAACTGCGCCGGACGACGAATTGTAGCCGTGCGATACGAAGGATCTTGGGGAGACGGCCAGCCACGCTGCACTTCGGTCGACGATTTCGGGTCGTGCCCCATCGCAGTGCACCCAAAACAAGGATCCTTTTCCCGGAAATTCTTACAGGAGGGAAGGGAGGTAGCAGAGGGAGAGTGCTCGAACCCCCTCAGGCGTGCTCCCGCTGAACTCGGCATTTTTAGCCACGGATGGCACGGATGAATACCGGATTGAATACCCCAAGGCTCGGTGGTCGATGCCTCGTATCCGGATCGTATCTGTGGTTAAGTCGGTTTGAAACCGACGGCGTCTCACCGCTGATCGTACGGCTGCCGACGCGTGGTGCTCGAAGTGAATCTGCTCTGCGCTCTCTGCGACCTCCTGTGACAAAATTCGGGGAAGCGGTCCTTGTTGTGCGTTTTTTTGGATACGGCAACGGACCGCGGTCGGCGCCCGCAGCTACAACCGGGCTTCCGTTGGGACGAAATGCCGTTGGGCTCTGGCCTATTCGGGCTTGCGCGTCGGCAGCCCGGCGGCTTCCCAGTCCTTGAACGCGCCAACGTTGGCGACGGTCTTGCCCTCCTTGGCGAGGATCTCGGCGGCCTGGCCTGAGCGATTGCCACTCCGGCAATAGAGGATAAGAGGCTTGTCGCCGGCCTTTTCGAGAAACGCCGTCCACTGCTTGCGGTCACCGCGCAGATCGCTGAGCGAAAGCAGTTCGGCCGGAGCCGCGACGCCGTCTTTCCATTCGGACGGTTCGCGCACATCGACGAGAATCGCCTCGCCTGACGCGACCTTGGCGGCCGCTTCGGCCGGAGTGACCCTGGGCGTATCCGCAAAGACCTGGCTCCAACCAAAGACGGCCGCGATGGCCGCGAACACAAGGAGGGGCTTTTTCATGGCTGCACGATAGCCGGATGCGTGCCGGATGCAACTGGGAGAGTTGGCGGCGACGCTCCGGCTATTTGCTGGCATCTCCGCGGGATGTCCGTTGCCCGCACGAGCTTATTCCGAAGGGCAGATAAGCCGGACAAAACCGAAACACTGCGGTGAGCAGGGGGACGAGGCCGATGAGGCCCCACCAGGATTTGAAGTAAAGGCCCGCGCCGAGGAGCGCGAGGCCGACGAGCAGGCGTAAGATGCGGTCGATGCCGCCGACATTGGATTTCATGATGGGATGGGTATGGGCTGGTTGGACGCGGAAGAGTCTGCAGCACGGCGATTGGCCATGTAATAAAGGACCGGCACAGCCATGCGGCTGATGAGCAACGAAGCGATTTCGCCGAACATCAGGCTGATCGCGAGGCCTTGAAAAATGGGGTCGGCAAGGATGACGCTGGCACCGACCACCACGGCGAGCGCGGTCAGGAGCATCGGCCGAAACCGCACGGCGCCGGCCTCCACGACAGCGTCGCGCAGTGGAAGGCCATGGGCGCGGCGCAGCTCGATGAAATCGACGAGGATGATTGAGTTGCGAATGACAATGCCTGCGCCCGCCATGAAACCGATCATGGACGTGGCCGTGAAGAATGCGCCCATGGCCCAGTGCGCCGGCAGGATGCCGATAAGGGAGAACGGGATCGCGGCCATGACGACGAGCGGGGTCAGGTAGCTGCGAAACCAGCCGACCATCAACATGGCGATCAGCACGAGCACGGCCGCGAAGGCGAGACCGAGGTCCCGAAACACCTCGAGCGTGATGTGCCATTCGCCGTCCCACTTCATCGCGGGCTCCAGGTCGTCGAAGGGCAGCGTGAAGTTGAGCACCTTCAGCTTCGCCTCGGTTGCGCCGTAGTGGCGGGCGTCGATCTTCGCCAGTTCACGGTTGATCGCGAACAAGGCGTAGGCGGGGCTTTCGATCTCACCGGCAACGTCACCGGTGACGTACGTGACCGGCTTTAAGTTCTTGCGGTAAAGATTGCGCTCACCGGTTGTGGGTTCGAGGCGGACCAGTTCTGAAAGGGGAATCAAACGCCCTTCGGAGGTCTGGCTTGCAACCTGAAGATCGAGCAGGGCAGACGGCGAATTGCGGTCGGCGGGTGCGAGTTCGAGAAGGATGGGGACATCTTCACGTTCGTCCGGCAAATGCAGCAGGTCGACGGCACGTCCTTGGGCGGCGAGGTGAAGGGTGCGAGCCACCAAGTCCTCGCTTACGCCGTGGAACGCGGCCTTCTCCTTGTCGACGACGTAGCGAACTTTGGGCTGCAGGTCCTCGACGTACCAATCGAGATCAACGACGCCCTTCGTGCGGCCCATGATGTCACGCACCTCGCGGGCGAGGGCGACGCGCTGTACCTCGTCGGGACCGTAAATCTCGGCGACCAGCGATTGCAGCACGGGCGGGCCGGGCGGCACTTCGGCGACGACGACGACGGCCCCGTGGCGGGCGGCGATGGGGGCGACCAGCGTGCGCACCCGTTTGGCGATGGCGTGGCTTTGTTCTGAGCGTTCGCCTTTGCCGACCAGGTTGACCTGAATGTCGGCAACGTTGGGACCACGCCGCATGAAGTAGTGGCGTACCAGGCCGTTGAAATTGAAGGGCGATGCCGTACCGGCATAGATTTGGAAATCCCGCACTTCGGGCACGGTCCGCAAGGTGGCCGCCATCTCCTGCGCAATGCGGGTGGTGTGTTCCAGCGTGGTGCCTTCCGGCGTGTCGATGACGAGTTGGAACTCGGACTTGTTGTCGAAAGGCAGCATCTTGACTTGGACGAGCCCGAGTCCCACCAGACCCACGGCCCCCAGCAGCAGCGCAACGACGACAACGAGAAAACCCCAACGCCATCCGGCATGATCGAGCAGCGGATCCATCGCGCGGTGGTAGAGCCGGGTGAACCAATCGTTCGGCGCGTGATCCGGATCGTGTCCGGCGTTGGCCGTGGCTTCGTGCGCCTGACCTGCGAACCGGCGCTTCAGTACCCGCACCGCAGCCCAAGGGGTCACGGTGAACGCGATCACAAGCGAGAAGAGCATCGCGGCCGTCGATCCGAGGGGGATCGGCCGCATGTAGGGTCCCATGAGGCCACCGACGAATGCCATCGGCAGGATGGCCGCGATCACGGCCCACGTGGCCAGGATCGTCGGGTTGCCGACCTCGTCGACTGCCTCCAGCGCGACTTTGCTGAGCGGCTTGTGCACCGACCCGGGCAGGCGCGTGTGGCGGACGATGTTTTCGACGACCACAATGGCGTCGTCGACCAGAATGCCGATGGAAAAGATCAGTGCGAACAGCGTGATGCGGTTCAGCGTGTATCCATAAAGGTAGAACATCAGCAGCGTCAGCGCGAGCGTCGAGGGGATCGCAAGCAGCACAACGAGTGATTCCCGCCAGCCAAGAAACAGCAGGATGAGCACGGCCACGCCGAAGACGGCGATGCCCATGTGGAGAAGGAGTTCGTTGCTTTTTTCCGCGGCGGTGTGTCCGTAGTCTCGCGTGACGGTGAGCTCGACGTCCGATGGGATGAGGCTGCCTCGCAGGGTCTCGACTTTGGCGAGCACGGCTTCAACCACGGAGATCGCGTTCGCGCCCGGGCGTTTGGCCACACTCAAAGTGACGGCGGCCTCGAGTCCCGGCTCGTCGCGTCGCCCGAGCAGGACGTAGTCGGCGGGCTCGGCCGCATCGTCGCGAACGGTTGCAACTTCGCGCAGGTAGACCAGTTTGCCGGCGTGGACGCCGACCACGACGTCGCCCACGGCGGCGGCGCTTTCGAGAAACTGACCGGTTTCAAGCAGGAACTCCGTGTTGGCAAACGGTCGGGAGCCGGCGTGGTCCTGGCGATTCGCCAGCTGCAGGGCGGCGACGAGGCTTTCGACCGCCAGACTGCGGGCGGCAAGGGCGGCGGGATCCAGTTGCACGCGCACCGTGCGGCGGCCGCCACCGATGAGGGTGGTCTCCGCGACCTGATCGATCGACTTGATCGCATCGTCGACCTGAACGGCCAGACGCCTGAGGGTGAGATGGTCTTGCGTGCTGCCATGCAGGGTCAGGGCAAGGATGGGCACATCGTCGATCGTGCGCGGTTTTACCAGCGGAGTGCTGACGCCGGCGGGAATGCGATCAAAGTTGGTTTGGAGTTTCTGGTTCAGGCGCACCAGCGCCGCCTCGATGTCAGTGCCGACGACATAACGCACGATCACGAGCGAGCGTCCGGGACTGGAGGTGGAGTAGAGGTATTCGACGCCCGGGATCTCCCAGAGGAGCTTCTCCATTGGCCGTGTGACGCGATTCTCCACCTCGCGGGCGGAGGCTCCCGGCATGGCGACAATCACGTCGACCATCGGGACCTTGATCTGCGGCTCCTCCTCCCGCGGAAGCTGAAACACGGCGAAGACGCCGAGCACGATGGAGGCGATGATGGCGATCGGTGTGAGCTTCGAATCGAGGAAGAACGCCGCGAGCCGGCCGGCGAAGCCGAAGTGTGGAGGGGCCGGCGTGCTCATGGGGCGAGGTTCACCGGCTGACCGTCGCGCAAGGCTGGGGTTGGCTTGACCACCACGGTTTCGCCTTCGGCGACGCCCGAGAGCAACTCGATGCGATCGCCGAACCGCGCTCCCGTGCGGACGAGCCGAAGAGTCAACCGGCCGGCGGAAACGACCCAGACTCTCTCCATTTGACCAAAGCGGGTGGCGGCGCTGGTCGGCACGAGGAGCCGGCGGTTTTCGCCCGCGGGCCAGCGGACGCGGACAAATTGGCCGGAGCGCGCGGCTGAGTTGGCCGGAAGCTCCACTTTGGCGAGACGCGTCCGCGACACCGGATCGGCGGCGGGGGAGAGTTCCGCCAAGGTGCCCGTCAACTCGACGTCATCGAGCCGCACGGCTATCCGGGCGCCGGGAGTCAGCAGCGCGAAGGACTCAGGCACCTCGGCCTCGGCGCGCAGGAGGCCCACTCCCTCCAATTCGAGCAACGCCGCACCGGGCACGGCGAGGTCGCCGACCTCGGCGGCACGGCGGGTGACCACGCCGTCGAAGGGCGCCGTGAGGGTGGTGTACGACCAGAGCGCGGTCGCTTCGTTGACGGAGGCTGCGGCGGCGCGGCGGCGATCTTCCAACGCGCGTGCCGTCTCGGCGCTGGACGCACCCTGTCCGACGAGGGTTGTTTCGCGAGCCAGATCACGGGTGACTTGGTCGAGTTGGGCCCGCGCCTGTTCCAGACGAGCTTGGATTTCGTCCGCCTGTAAGGTGACCAACGGTTCGCCTGCCTTAACCTGGCCTCCGATGGGCACGTGAATACGTTCAATCCGTCCCATGACGCGAGCCGCGACCGTTGCGCGCTCCACCGGGCGTACGGTGGCGGTCACGTCCTGATAACGCGGCATCACCGACGCTTCGACCTGTTCGGTGGTGACCGTGATTGCACCCTCTGTCCGGGCGTTGGAGGCAGAGGGTGCGGGTCGGCTGCAGCCGGCGTGGACGAGGAGCGCAGCCAGGAGAGCGGCGGGAAGCAGTTTCATGGCGGGGCGGTCGGAGACGGAAGCGGCGCTAGGACCTGTCGGGTGAACCTTGGCCTCCCCAATGAATGCGACTGGAGGGGTCGACCCAGTGGAGTTTGTTCAGCAGCCAGGTTGGAGGGCAAAAGCCGGTGAAGGCGGACTGAATGAGGTTAACGCCCACGAATGCCGTAAGCAACAACCACGCAAGGCTTACGAAGTGGGCGAGGGTGAGGCTGATCAGGATCATGACCCCGGCGAGGATGCGGACGAAGGATTCAGTTTTCATGAGAGCTAAAGTGAGGGTTGATTTATATGAGCATATACGCATATAGTTGAAACCATGTCAAGCGCTTGTTCATTGTCAGGCATGGCTGGAAAACACCGAGTCTTGTCTGACGAAGCCCTCGCCCTGATTGCCCGGCGTTTCGCCCTGCTGTCGGAGCCCATGCGCCTTCGCCTGCTGCACACGTTGTTCACGGGCGAGCGCAACGTGAACGCGCTCGTCGAGGCCAGCGGCGGCACCCAGGCGAACGTTTCGCGCCATCTGCAGGCGCTGGCCGACGCGGGCATGCTCGCGCGCCGGAAGGAAGGTTTGCAGGTCTTCTACTCGATCGCAGATCCCTCGATTTTCCAGCTCTGCGAGTTGGTGTGTGGAAGCCTTGAGAAACAGCACAGCCGGCGAAGCGAACTGCTGGCGAGGTGACTTTGAACGCGTGATCCCAGATCAGGGACACGCGTCCCGCCGTGTCTCAACGGGTGAGGTCGTACAGCGCGTAGCCGGCGAGCAGGTTGGGCAGAAAACGCGAGGGCGTCTTCCAGTTGCCGCGAAGGTGGGTGCGTCGAAGGATGCGAAGTCCCCGGAGGGTGCAGAAATGCTCGAAGTCGGCCACGCTCACCGGGTTTGTCGGATGGCTCTCGTACCATTCCGTTGTGTACACCTCGTTGCGCGGCTTTCGCCCGTGCAGGACGGTGGTCAGGCGATTTTTCCAGTAGGCGTGATTCACAAAGCCGACCGTGAGGGCTTTTCCGACCCGAAGCGCTTCGTCGATGATCTCGCCGGGGTTGGGCACCTCTTCGAGCGTGCGCGAGCAGATGACACGATCGAAATAACCCGCGGGAAAGGTCCGCATGAAGGCGGCCATGTCTCCCTGATACGCCGTGATGCCGCGGCGGACACAGGCGGAAATCTTGTCGAAATCGAGGTCCACCCCGACGGCGTGGATCTCTTTGGACTGCACGAGTGCTTCGAGCAGCACCCCGCGACCGCACCCCAGGTCGAGCACGCGTGAATGCGGCTCCACCCAGTCGGTGATGATTTGCATGTCGACGGTGCGTTTGACGGCGTTGCGGGCCATGGCGGGCGAGAGGGCGATACACGCCGTTGCGTTCGGAGTCGTCAAGCGTGGGGCGGCGAAGGGTTGCAGGCCGGTCCCGATTTGTCCCTTGGCGACGCGGCCCACTCCGTATTGATTGTCGCCATGGCCGAAGTCGAGAAACCACTCGTTTACATCATCCTGGGCGTCGCTGGATCGGGGCGGCGCGACGTGCTCGCGGACCTTTTGGAAGGCGGTCTGGCGGAGGGCGACCGGGCGGTCGTGCTTCTGACGGAGCGGGAAGCGGCGGCGCCGGCGGACGCACGCCTGGGTGAGGTTCAGCGCTGGAGCTGGGTGGAGGGTGCCCTTGAGGCGGGGTTCCCCGCCGGCGCGACCCATGTCTTCTTCGTGACCGACGGCCGGGCCAATCCGGTCGACCAACTCGAGGCCCTGAAACCCTGGATCGAGACCAACGGCGCCGAGATCGGACGGGTCCTCTGTGTGGTCAGCTGCTCCTTTGCCGAGCAGCACCACGAGATGCTGGCCTGGTACGACGCTTGTATCCATTTTTCGGATGTCGTTTTGCTCAACCGGCGCGAAGGCGTGGCGAACAAGTGGCTTTCGGATTTCAAGCGGCGCTACGAGGACATGTTCCTGCCCTGCCTGTTTGAGTTCGTGAAGGGCGGCCGGGTGCGGAATCCGCTGCTCATTCTCGAACCGCAGCCGCGGCGGATGACCCATTATTTTGACGAGGACGTCGACTGGGTGGTCACCGGCATCGAAAGCGGCAGCGAAGATGAGGACGACGCGGTGGATGACGTTGACGAAGAGGTCGAAGTCTCTGCGGCGGTCGACCCGTATTTCGCGTTGGACGCCGCCGGCCGACGCGCGAAGCGGATTGTCGATGTGTCCAAGCTGCTGCCGGCGCCATAGGCGGGCTCCGGCGCACCGCTTCAGCGAGCCGCCGCGACGGCGGCCACAAACGCCTTGGCCTTCGCCGTGATTGCGCTCCAGTTTTTCTCCTTGAGCGCCCTGGCCTCGACCAGCGAGCTGCCGGCTGCGGTGGCGAAGGCACCGGCCTTGATGAACTCTCCGACGTTTTCGGGATTCACGCCGCCGGTCGGAACCATCTCGACGTGAGGCAGCGGGGCCTTGACGGACTTGATGTAAGCGGGACCGAAGAACTCCGCCGGGAAGATCTTGGCGGCGTCCGCCCCCGCTTCCCAGGCGGCGATGATCTCCGTCGGCGTGAGCGCGCCGCTGAAGACCGGTACGCTGTAACGCTTGCAGAGGGTGATGACGTCAGGGCGAAGCGCCGGCGTGACGATGAATTTCGCGCCGGCGAGGATGCCCGCGCGCGCGGTCTCCGCGTCGAGGACGGTGCCAAGGCCGAAGAGAAAATCCGGCAACTCGGCCGTCGCCTTCTCCAGCATGCGGATCGCTCCAGGGGTGGTCATCGTCAGCTCAATGCTGGTCAGGCCACCGTCGGCCAGAGCCTTGGCGCAATCGAGCAGTCCATCCGGATTGTCGGCGCGGATCAGGGCAATGACCTTCTCGGTTCTGATCTTGGTGAGAATGGCTTCTTTTTTCATGAGAAAGGGCGAGCATTGGGGAGATCGATGGCGCGAGGCGAGTGAAAGCGTGTCGGGAGAGCAAGGGACGGAGGGTATGTCCGCCAAAATCTCAACCTGGCGAAGCCCGCAAAATTTCTTTCAGCATTCAGTCTTTCAGCCCTTCAGGCTTTCAGCCATTCCCTCCTCCATGCCTTCCTACTGGCAACTGCTGCTGTTGATCCTGCCGGTCTTTGCCTTGATTGGCATCGGGGCCGTCTTGCGTCGGGTGCGGTGGTTAAACGAGGAGGCCGACGAGAGTTTGCTCAAGGTGGTGGTGAACTTTCTCTACCCCAGTCTGATCTTCGACAACGTGGTGGGTAACGTGGCGCTGCGGGATCCCGCCAACCTGGTGTTCGCGCCGCTGGTCGGCTTCGTGACGATGGCGTTCGGAATTGGCGTGGCTTACTACGCGGCGAAGGCGATCGGGCTGAAGGAGGGCAAGGGCCTGCGCACCTTCGCGTTTGCGGTCGGCATCTACAACTACGGGTACATCCCGATTCCGTTGATGACCGCCCTGTTTGGGCCGGAAAGTGTCGGGGTCCTGCTCGTGCACAATGTCGGCTGCGAGGCGGCAATCTGGACGGTGGGCATTCTTGTGCTTGCGGGCGTGCCGCTGCGTGAAGGCTGGCGCAAATTGCTCAACCCGCCGGTCGTGGCGCTGATTCTTGCGGTCTCGATCAACGCCACCGGCCTGAGCGCGCGACTTCCCGGTGTAGTGATGGAGGTCATACGCATGAGCGCGGCGTGCGCGATTCCGCTGGGCCTGATTCTCATCGGCGCAACCCTGGTCGAGTACCTTGGGCGTCCGCGCGAATTGTTCGACGCCAGGATCACCGTGTCGTCCAACGTCCTTCGTCTCGGCTTGATCCCTGTCGCCTTCTTGTTGCTGGCGAAATTTCTGCCGTTCCCCGTCGAGCTTAAGCGCGTGATCGTCATGCAGGCCGCGATGCCGGCCGGCATTCTTCCGATTGTGATCGCGCGGCACTATGGGGGACAGCCTCTGACGGCCGTCCAAGTGGTGATTGGGACGACCATCGTTGGGCTGGTGGCAATTCCGCTTTGGCTAAAGGTCGGCCTTGCCTGGGTGGGTGTGTAACCCGGCGACGAATAAATTCCCCCCATCTCATGACTGATACCTCTACTTCCCCAGGTTCTGCGTTTCGCAAACGGCGCGTCGCGGGAGCGGTGCTGCTGCTGGTCGCGGGCTGGGCCCTGCTCGACCGTTACACCACGTTCAATGCCCAGCTGGCCGTGCCGTTGTTGCTTGGAGTGATCTTCACGGGTTGGTCGATCGTGGCGCGTGAGTGGGGTCTGCTCGTACCCGGGGGCATCCTCAGCGGCATCGGCGCAGGGATGTTGCTTCAGCGGTCGTCGGATTTGAGCCGCGCCTCCGATTCGGGGGTCTTCCTGCTTTGCTTTGCTGCGGGCTGGGTGCTCATCACGGTGATTTCAATCGCGGTCTTCAAACGCCGGGTGTGGTGGCCGTTGATTCCGGCCGGCGTACTTGCGGTCGGGGCCGGTGCTCGTTTGGCGGGCTCGGAGTTCCGGCGGGTAATGACGTTCGTCCAGGACTTTTGGCCGTGGGCTTTGCTCGTGGTGGCGGCGTGGTTGATCTTCGCCCGGCCGCGACGCTGACCCGGTGTGTCGGCGAGGCTGAAACGACGGGGGAAGGATCAGGTCAGGAAAGCGGTTTGAGGGCGGGCAGAAACTGGGCATGCAGGTTCGAAGTCCGGGGCGAAGCGAAGAATCCAGCTGGCATTTGCGGGACGATGACGGTGGAGTGGCCGTCACCCGCCATGAGCTCCTATCTACCGGATCCCAAACGCTACGAATCCATCCCGTACGGACGCTGCGGACGCAGCGGTCTCCTGCTGCCCCGGCTGTCGCTGGGGCTCTGGCACAATTTTGGCGGAGTCGATCCGCTCGAGAATCAACGGGCGTTGCTTCGCCGGTGCTTTGATCTCGGCATCACGCACTTCGATCTGGCCAACAACTACGGCCCGCCGCCGGGGTCTGCCGAACTCAACTTCGGGCGTCTGCTGCGCGAGGATTTCGCGTCGCATCGGGATGAGCTCATCATCTCGACCAAGGCCGGCTACCGGATGTGGGCCGGACCGTACGGCGAATGGGGCTCGCGCAAGGGCATGCTCGCCTCGCTGGACCAGAGCCTGAAGCGCATGGGACTGGATTACGTGGACATCTTTTACCATCACCGGCCCGATCCCGACACCCCGCTGGAGGAGTCGATGGGTGCGCTGGAACAGGCGGTGCGCAGCGGGAAGGCGCTGTATGTAGGGGTTTCCAACTACAACGCGGAACAAACCCGGCGGGCGTCCGCGATCCTGCGGGAGAAAGGCATTCCGCTGCTCATTCATCAGCCCAAATACAGCATGTTCGTGCGCGAGCCGGAGGCCACGCTGCTCCCTGCGCTTGGCGAGCTGGGAGTCGGGTGCATCCCGTTTTCGCCGCTGGCGCAGGGCCTGTTGACCAACCGTTACCTGGGTGGCGTGCCGGCGGATTCGCGCGCGGGGCGCGGCAGCATTTTCCTGAAGGCGGCAGGCATCACGCCGGAGCTGCTCGCGAAGATCAACGCCTTGAACGACATCGCCGTCGCACGGGGCAACACCCTGGCGCAACTCGCGGTGCTGTGGATTTTGCGCCGTCCTGAGGTCACCACGGTGCTGATCGGCGCGAGCCGCGTGGCGCAGATCGATGATTTGTACGGCGCGTTTGGAAAGCCTATCCTCAGCCCTGGCGAAATGGAAATGATTGAGAAGGTCCTGGCGGGCTGAGCAGACGGCGGAATTTTATCCGCCGTTGCAGCTCCGCCGGGCGTGCGGGCGTGTCCCGCTTAGCCAACAATTCAGTGGGAGAACCACGAATAAACACGAATTCAGAGCGATAAGTAAGGGATTCGGGCAAGACCCCCCAGAGTCATCAGCGAGTGATCCGGGTTCGGTATTGTTTCCTCGCGGTTTTTCATTCGTGTCGATTCGTGTCCATTCGTGGTTGAACTGCATGGATCCGGCTTAGAGCATATCCACCACGGCGGCGCGCTCCTCGACGAGTTCCTTGTTCGTCGTGGCGATCTTGGACTTTGCAAAATCGTCCATCGCGTAGCCCGTGATCACCTCATAGCTGCCGGGTGAAGTCGTGCGAACGGGCATTCCGGCCCACACGTTGGCGTCGAAGCCGTACGCGCCGTTGCTCTTCACTGCGATGGAGTGGATGGCGCCCGGCGTGACGAGGCTGCGGACATGATCGACGAGTGCGTTGGCGGCCGAGGCGGCCGACGAGGCGCCGCGGGCGGCGATGATGGTTGCGCCACGCTTGCCGACGGTTTCGCAGAACGGCCCCTGCAGCCAGGCGTCGTCCTTGATGACGGAGGGCGCCGGTTGGCCGTTGATCGTCGCGTGGGCGAAGGCCGGGAACATGGTCGGGCTGTGGTTGCCGTAGATGAAGATGTCCTTCACCGCGGTGAGATCGACGCCGGCCTTCTTGGCGAGCTGGGTCTGGGCGCGGTTTTGATCGAGGCGCACCATGGCGGTGAAACGCTCGGCGGGCAGACGCTTCGCCTGACTGGCGGCGATCATGCAATTCGTGTTGGCGGGATTGCCGACAACGGCCACCCGGGCGTCCGCGGCGGCGACGGCGTCGATGACCTTGCCTTGGGCAATGAAGATGCGGCCGTTGTCCTTGAGCAGATCGGCGCGCTCCATGCCGGGACCGCGGGGCTTGGCGCCGACGAGCAGGCACCAGTTGGCATTGGCGAAGCCCACCTCGGGCTGGTCGGTTTGCACGATGCCCTTGAGCAGCGGAAAAGCGCAATCATCGAGTTCCATCGCAACGCCCTCGAGGGCCTTCATCGCTTTTTCAATCGGCGCCTCGATCAGCTGGAGAATCACCGGTTGGTCCGCGCCGAACATGGCGCCGGAGGCGATGCGGAAAAGAAGGGCGTAACCGATTTGGCCGGCGGCACCGGTGACTGCGACACGAATGGGAGCTTTCATAGGGTGTGGATGGAGTTAACCACAAAGGACGGTCTGGCGACACGCACGAAATGCTTGAATTGCGGAACTCGGATGGGTGCCGCGAGAATGACGGGTGATCATTCTGCGGCGTCAGTCCCGGCCTGGCGCCGGCGGCAGACCGCGTTAACGCGCCGTGGTTGCTCGGGGGCCGGTTGACTCCGGGGCTTCCTTCAAAGTCGTCAGGTAGGTGACAAGGTCGCGCAGTTCCGAAGTCGTCAGGATGCTCGCGTAGATCGCAGGCATGCTCGACGGCGGTGATTCGCGCTTGGCGATATTGGCCTTCGAAACGGTCTTCACGGAGCCGTCAGCCAAGGTCAGGACGATCGAGGTGGTGGTTTCTTCGCGCACGGTTCCGACCTCGCTCGACCCGTTCTTCAAGGTCAGGGCAACGGATTCAAAGCCGGGTGAGATCGAGGCGTTGGGCAGCACGACAGATTCGAGCAGGTGCTCGGCGCTGCGTTCGCGGGCGATCACAGTGAGGTTGGGACCGGCTTCGCCGCCTTCATCGCCCACCTTGTGGCAGCGGATGCAGGCGAGAACGGGATGGTCGCGGAAGAGACGTTCGCCGCGACGGAGGTCTCCGCCGGCGAGGGTGACGCGGTAGGGGGCGAGCGGATCGGTGCTGGCGGCGATTGCCGTTTCGCGTTTGGCGAGGCGCTCGGCGAGGGCCGTTTCCTTGCGCTCGCCAGCGGCGGTGATGAGTTCCAGTTGCACGGCGGGATCGATCTGGCCGCGTTCCATCGCGTCGAGCGAGGAGGCGAGCAACTCGGCGGCGCGGGGCGCATTGAGGCGGGCGAGCGAGCGATAGCCTGCCTTTTGCTCGGCAATCGTTCCGCGCGTAACGAGGACCTCGACCACGGGCAACGATTCGGTCGGCGAAAGCCGGGCGGCCAGCGGAAGCGCGGCGAGCCGGAGGGAGGAGGTGCTGGACGTGCCGGCGACCTTGACCGCTTCTGGCAGGCGCGGGTCCTTCATCTGGTCCAGCAGCTTGAGCGCGGCTTCGCGCACGGCGGCGGGCTGATCATCGCTGGCGACGAGCTCGAAATAAAGGTCGGAGGCACCTTCCAGTTTCAAGTTCTCCAGTGCCTCGAGCGTGGCGAGTTGCACCGCTTCGGGAGATTCCTTGAGCAAGGCGGGCAGCATCGGACGCAGCGCGTTCATCGCGACGGTGTCGTCGCGCGGTCCGAGGGGGCGATAGTTGCCCACGATGCGATCCCGGGCCGGCGGGTGACCCCAGTGCGAAAGGTGGGTGATGGCTTCGCCGCGCATCTTGGCGGGCGCGGTGGAGTCGGCCGCGAAATGCGCGAGGGCCTCGGCGTTGCGATCACCTCCGATGCGGAAGTGGGCGTTGAGCGCGCGCAGCGTCACGAGGTCGTCGGTTGCGGCCGGATCGAGACGTGCCGCGAGGGCGGGGTAGCCGGCCATGATCGGCGCGTCGTTGATGGCCCGCGCGGCTTCGAGGGCGAGCAAGGGGTCGGAGTCCGAGAGGAAACGTGCGACCTCTTCCCGCTGCAGGCGACGGTAGGCCAAGAGCACGCCGAGACGGACGGAGCGGCTTGCGTCGCCTGCGGCCTTTTCGAGCGCGTCGCGGTTGTGGCTGCCCACGAGGCCCATCACGACGGCGTGGCGGATGGCGTAGTCCTGGTCGGCGTTGGCCCGGAGCAGATCGATCAACGGTTCGGCGGCTTCCGTGCGGCCCAGCTTGCCGAGTCCTTGGGCGGCGAAGTAGCGCACGCGCGGGGAGGAGTCCTTCAGGCCGGCGATGAGCAGGTCGAAGGCGCTGGCGAGCCGGTGATCGCCGAGGACCTTGGCACTCTGCGCGCGGACCTCCGCGTCGGGGTCGTTGGCGACCAAGGCGGAGGGCGTGGCGAGCGCGGTTGGGTCGTGGCGGGCGACCTGCCCGAGACCCCAGACGGCGTGGAGGCGGGCGAGCGGCGCGGCATTGCGGTCGCGGGCGACACCGGCGAGCACGTCGCGCGCACTGCGGCGGGCGAGGTCAAACTGCGCCTCGCGGCGCACCCGTTGATCCGCGTGACCGAGCAGGCGGGCGAGTTCGTTGACGTCGCGCTGACGGAAGCCTTCGCGCAGGAGGCGCGCGGTTTCCTGTACGCGAGGGTCGTTGGCGGCGTTGGGGTTTTCGATCGTGTAGATGCGGCCCCGGCGCGACTTGGGCCAACCGTCGGCCCAGTCGGAGAAGTACATGCGGCCGTCGGGGCCGAAGTCGACGTCGGTGGGCAGGGCGTTCTTAAGGAAAGATTCGGAGGCGCGGATCTTGAACGTGGCGCCGTCGGGCGTGACGGTGTAGGTCTGGATGCCGCTGCGCGCGGTCGAGCCCTTGAAGTGGGTGATAAAGAGATGGCCGAGATATTCGTCGCCCAAGCCCGTGCCGGGGTAATAAGCGATGCCCGAGGGGCCATCTTCAATGTTGGCGATGCCGGGTACGAGATAGGCCGCTTGTTCGGGGGAGGGCGGGTGCCAGAGCTTTTCCAGGTTCCACGGGCCGGCCTGGCCGAGCGGGGCAAACTGGTAACCGATGTGCCAGCCGCTGTCGCCGCCTTCAAGCACGTGCACGAGGCGCTCGAGGTCTCCTTGGTCGGAGTCGTTGTCGCCCGTCCAGAGGTTGCCGTGTTCGTCGAAGGCCAGCTCTTGGGGATTGCGCAGGCCGTAGGCGACGACCTCGAGGTTGGAGCCGTCGGGATCGCAACGGAAGATGGCGCCCGTATCGGGCAGGTCGATCAGGCGGCCTTCCTTGGTGGTGAGGTGAGTGCCGCGGTCGCCGATGGAGAAGTAGATTTTGCCGTCGGGACCGAAGATGAGGCCGTGCAGGTCGTGTCCGGTGTAGTTGAAGTGCACGCCGTAGCCGCGGCTCAGTTCCGTGCGTTTGCGGGCGAGGCCCTCGGGCGATTCGTCCTCCAGCAGCCAGAGGCTGGGGATGTTGGTGAACCACACCTTGCCGTCGCGGGCGAGCACGCCGGAGCCGATGCCGTCGAGCACGGTGTTGAAGCCCTCCGCGTAGAGGGTGGAGAAGTCGGCGCGTCCGTCGCCGTTGCGGTCTTCGAGCAGGCGGATGCGCTCGCTCTCGGTGGAGAGGGCCTTGCGTCCCTCGGGGCCGAAGAAGCGGTCGACGAGGCCGACCCGGTCCTCGATCGTCCGCAGGGCGAGGTCGGGTTCGAGCATCGTGCCGATGAAGTCGCGAATATCGAGCACGCTCGTGCGATAGCGGTAAGTCTCGGCGACGAACATGCGGCCCTTTTCGTCGAAGGTGAACGCGACTGGGTTTGCGAGCATCGGCTCGGCCGCCCAGACATCGAGTTTGAGCGGTGCGGGCACCTGCATGCCGGCGAGGGCGAGTGCGGGCTCGTCGGAGGCGGCGGCGATATCGGCCTCCGCCTGACGTTTCATTCCGAGAAGCTTTGTGAGCTCGGCCGTTTGCCCGGCCGTCTCGGCGGGGGCGGCGGCGGCAGGGAGGGAGAGGGCGGTGACGGCCGCGAGGGCGGCGAGGAACAACGGGGTGCGGGCCATTTGAAGAGTGTGAGACAAAAGGGGTGGGGTGTGGCAAGCTGCGCTTGATTTTCCCCCTGAATGAGGGAGAGGGCTGAAGCTACGCGCGGAGACTCTTCAAAGACCGCAAGACCTCGCGTCCACCGTGTTGATATGATTCCGGCCCGACCGTGCGCCAAGGTGGGCGGGCGCGTCCCTGCGCCCGCTGCGTAAGCGGACGGCATGCCTGCGGCGCGGGGCGGGCTGGGTTCCAATCCACACGCGGAGGGACC
The DNA here is from genome assembly GCA_038212175.1 of Opitutales bacterium. Lineage (GTDB taxonomy): Bacteria > Verrucomicrobiota > Verrucomicrobiia > Opitutales > Opitutaceae > CAMAXB01. Next base: position 25,757 of record JBBQUU010000014.1, read on the forward strand.
CGCGCGTCCACCGTGGGGGAGGAGCCGGGCTTTAATTAATGTTTATAAATTGCAATAAACTCGACCACTGAGGCGTTTTCGATCGTTGTAGGCACAATGATAACTCATCCGAAAGGACGGCTACATCACTGTGCGCCGAAGTGGGTTCCCGCAGGCGAGACGTATCACGTGCGACTGCGCCTGGCGGCGGGGGCACAACCGCCGTTGACTGAGACGAAGCTCGGCTCGGTGCTCCTCGACTCCGTGGCGAACTATCATTCGCGGGGTCGCTGGCGCTGCTGGCTTTTTGTCGTGATGCCCGATCATATTCATGGGCTTTTGGCCTTTCCCTACGAGCCGGGGATGTCGGCTACGGTGCAGCAGTGGAAAGCTTACCACACGCGCTGCCATGGAGTGTCCTGGCAGGCGGGGTATTTCGATCATCGGGTACGGAGCGAGCGGGAGTTTGCCGAGAAGGCTCATTATCTGCGGAGAAATCCCGTTGCTAAAGGCCTTTGCGCGCAAGAATCCGATTGGCGCTGGGTGATCGACTGTAACGTTTTAGATCGCGTGCCTGCGCCCGCTACGGAAGCGGACGGCATGCCTGCGGCGGGGGGCGGGCCGTGTTCCAACCCACGCGCGGAGGGACCCGCGCGTCCACCGGGGAGTCCGGCCTGATCGTGCGACAAGGTGGGCGGGCGCGTCCCTGCGCCCGCTGCGCAGGCGGACGGCGTCCCTGCATCGGTGGGGCGGGAGGTGTTCCAACCCACGCGCGGAGGGACCCGCGCGTCCACCGGGGAGGGTCCTTCCCGATGCGGGCAAGCCTGCGCATCTCCATTAGTAATCAATCCAACCCCGCCACCGCCAGATCCGCAGGATGATCGACGCTGACCTTGAACGGGATCTCGCGCTTCTCGCCGGGCTTGAGCTCGAAACGCCAGGCGAGGCGACCGTCTTCTTCGCGGGTGACTTCCTTCGGAGCGGCCGTCGTGCCGATGTCGCGCTCGGCCGGGGCGAGCAGTTTCACGACGATCTTTTCGTGCCGCGACACGGGCATGCCCTCGCGGAAAACAATGCGCTCGGCCGTGCGCTTGTTGTTGGTGAACGTGAGCAACACATCATAGGTCACGCGGCGTCCGCTGTTGATCAGCCCGGTGTTTTCGCTGAAGCGATTCACGAGCCGCCGTTTGACGGAAATGCCCTCGTCCGCGCCCAAGGCGAGATCGAAGGTCTCGCCGGGCATGACCGTCTTGAGGCGGCTGGTGGCAACGAAGGTGTCGTCGAGGAAGGCGTTGACCGCGCCGGCGAGAAAGGGGAAGTCGCTGACGTTCGTCGCCCTGGCGGAGAGGAAGGCCGATTCGATCAGCTTCGGCGTGGCCTCATACTGCAAGGTCGCCGGCAAGGGCACGGACGTGATGGCGACCTTCTGCGTGGTGTTGTCGCTCGGCAACGTCACCGGCGTGGCGATCCGGAACGTGGCGCTGGTGGCGGCAGACTCCACCGACGCGGTGGCAATGATCGCGTCGCGCACGGCTTTTGCCGCCGGTGCGGCAGGAGCGGCGCGCCCGCGTCCGCCGGTTTGCACCTCGAAGGCCTGCAGCTGGATGAAGCCGTCGTCCCCCGCCAAGGGCATCGGCCGCGCTTCGTCCACGACCCACGCCGGCAGTTCCGGCGCTCCGCCGCCGAGGCTGGGGCGCGCGGTTGAAAGGGTGAGCGCGAGGTTGTTCCAATCCTCGCCCGTTCCGTTTCTCACGACACCATGATACGTAAGTTCAACGCGACGGGTTTCAGTGCGGAGGCGCGCGTCGTACGCGGGCGTCCAGGAAGCGCCGGGAACGGCGTAGACGAGCGCGAGTTCGAGATCACCTGCCTCGGCGGCGGCCAGCCGGACGGTCACGGCCTTGAAACTGCGTCCGCCCGGCTGCTGGCCGCGGAGGGTGTTGAGCTGCTGCTCGACGGCGGCGATCTTGTGCGTGAGCTCCTGGCGCTGCTGTTGCAAGGACTGGCGCTCGGTGGCGAGGCGGGCGAGGTGTTCGCTCTGGAACGCGAGCAGCTTCTGCCAGTCGTCGAACGACGGGCGGGGGGCGGCGTTGTCGCCGGTAGCTGGGGCTGTCATGGCCATTTCGATACGTCCCACGAGCGCCTGCTGCTGATCGACGCGGGCCAGTTGGTCGGCAAAGACGAGGTCCTGGCGGCGGAGCCCGGACAGTTCGTCCTCAAGCGCGCGCACGCGCATGCTGGGCGACGCCTCGGCAAAGGTCTGGCGGACCGTGACGTCGAGGATGGTGGCGCCGGCGGTGCCGCGCCCGGAGACTTGAAGCGAGGCGTCGACCAGCGAGGCCGGGAGATGATCGAAGACCAGCTCGGTCGGCCCGGCGACGAGGTTGACCTTGACGGTGCGGGTGACGACGGCGCGATCAGGATAGACGGTGGCGGCGGAGAGACGCGAGTCGACGGTGAGGGATGCAGCGGGTGCGGTGGAGACGGCCAGCGCGAGCCCGGCGAGAGGGCAAAGGAAGCGGAACAGGGGATTCATGGGAATGAAGAGAGGCATGACACGTTATGTACCACGAACCAAACGGGAAAATATTGGGCGGCGGATGCCATGCCGCCTGTTCGGGAGGACATTTCACAGAAGGACGCGGAGGCCGCAGAGAGAGAGGGATTAGGCAAAGGAGAGATCTGTCTCGACGTCCTTTGCTTCCTACGAACAAACCGAACCTGAATTCTTACAGGAGGAAACGGAGGTAACTGAGACATCCGCTCCTTCACTCTTCTACCTTCCTACGCACGAGCGTTACGACATGTCCGCGCCTATACCCATTTTGACTCCCTTGCCTCCGTTACCTCCTGTTAAAAGTCTGATGCCGTCCCGGTGCTGCCGCCGAGATTCACGCCGCGACCTCCGGCGTGTTCGAAGCGGTTGGAGTCGATGTTGAGGCCATTGTGGGCGAGGCGGGTGAGCACGAGATCGCGCAATTCCAGATAAGCCGGGCTGGAGAAGTGCAGGCCCACGTTGGCGTCGCGAAAAATCGGCGGCTGGCCCGGGTCGGCGTTGGCGATGACGATGGGGTTGCCGGATTCGCCGCGCAGTGCGGCGAAGTGATAGCCTCCACCATAGTTGCCGCCGGCCAGAAAGATCCGCGTGCCGGGCCGCGCGAAAGCGACGGCGGAACGGAACGATTCGGCGTCGTGGACGCGAACGTCGACTTGCGCGGCGAAGGCGTGAACACACAGGAATGTCGCAAGGGTGGCGGCGGAGAGGGAGACCGGCTTCACGAGGGGTGCGATTCGATGAACGGCTTGAGTGGGACAAGGTCTGCCGAGGGCCGGGCGACAATGCGAATCGGAACTGGATTCCTGCAAAGAATCGCCCCACATTCCCGCCTCGTGCCCCGCCCGGATGGCGGAATGGTAGACGCTACGGACTTAAAATCCGTTTTCCGCAAGGAAGTGCGGGTTCGAGTCCCGCTCCGGGCACCAGGCTCGCTCTTCTCCTCTTCTCCCTCTGGGGAAGTTTGGAGTTGCCGGCAGAAATACGGCCACGTTTGTATGAGGTTGTATGAAGAAAACAGGTGACGGATATCCTCGGCCCGGGAGGAAGACCACGTTATTGGCGTAGTCTCTGCCAAGGTCTACTGTGACCTGCTTACGCATTTTCGCGCCACACATCCTGAATACCTCGCTCCGCTCGTCATTGCAGGCTTCTGCGGGCTGCGCCGGGCCGAAGTACACCATCAAACGTGGGAGGACGTGAATCTGGAACGCGGGTTTGTGCGCGTAACGAAAGCTAAGCGAAACACACCGCAACGGTTTCTCCCGAGGCAAAGCGCCGCGTGGCCTCGGCCGCGCGAAGCAGCTGCGGGAGTACGGTGCGCGTCTCCTTATAAATAATCGCTCCGGCGGCGGGGAGCGTGACCTTGCGGGCTGCTCGGGCGAATAGCGATGTGCCCAGTTTCTCCTCGAGCGAGCGCACGTGGCGCGAAAGCGGCGGCTGCGCGAGGCGCAGCTTGTGCGCGGCGCGGGGGGATTCGGTCGCGCTGATCACGGACGGACGTTTCTCGGGTGCCACGCGCGGTGGCGCGATAGGGCATGTGTCCCCAGAGGCGGCGGCGGGCGGCCCGATAGCGCTGATTGAACCGGGCGATGTGGTCGCGATCGATATTCCGCAACGGATCCTGAGCCTGTGCGTGGACGAAACTGTGTTGGCAGAGCGCCGTGCGCGCTGGCGGCGGCCGGTGAAGGAACTCGAGCGCGGCTATCTCGCGCACTACGCGAGCATGGTCTCAAGCGCCGACAAGGGAGCGATCCTGAGTGTCGGCGGTTGAGCGTAATGCCGCTGGGTGCCTGTCCTGTGGGATGGCTTGCAACATCAGGGTGCGCGACCCCGGTGCCTCAAAGCCTTCGATCCGGATGACGTGGTGATCCTGTGCGGGTCGTAGTCCAAGGCACTGGCTCCGGGTTATCGAGTCGGATACATCGCAACCGGAAGGTGGCACGCACAAGTGCTGGCATTGAAGCGTGTGACAACCCTCGGCAGCGCCACGCTGCCTACGCTCGCGGAGTTTTGCGATATGGCGGCCGCCGGGACCGCTCTTCTCACCGGACGGCGGCTTTCGAAATTTCATCCGGCTAAATTGCGGCCACGCATGGAGTGCGCGCATCGAGCGCGCCGTTGGCGTGGTCGGTCGTCTGGTGAAGCAGTGGCAAGCGTAGGTCGTCGAGAGAGGAACGGCGGCCACTGTTGCGGCGGACGGGCCGCAGTGCGTAATCAGAGTTTTGGGCCCACGGTTAATGTGGCCGCCTCGCAGCCGCCGTTTACTGCCGCCGTTCCGTACTTTCGTCTCCATCCAGTCAGCTTTATTTATTTATTTCTTCCAGGACGTCGCGGCAATCGATCGCGGCCTCGTCGCCTTCCATCGCCGCAGCTTCAATGTCGGCGATTACTGGATTGGCTGAAGCCAAGAGTGGATGCGCGCCCTTCAGTTCGCGAAGTTCTGCGATGAGCGCCGCAAAATCCGGATAAGGCGTGAAGTTGGAAATGGCGACTTCGTTCAGGCCATTCGCGGCCGCCGGGTCCTCGAGGAAGGGTTTTACGTCCTCGCGCACCTGCTGCCAATTCACGGTCTTGGTTCGCTCGCGCAGGTAGGACATCCAGTAACGCGCCTCCGGCCCATCTGCCGTCTGCGCGATGGCGCTGCCTAATTGCGGCACGCTGGGCAGGACGCCGTTTCGCCGATACCAGGCATAGTCAAACCAGTCGCGCCCCTTCTCCCGATCGCGCCGCGTAAGCAGAATATGAAGCTTTCCCGCCAAGAGCGAAGGCAGGGCCAGGCTGGGCACAGTCACCTGGTTTCCCGCAATGGTGAGAGTGCGGGTTTCGCCTTCGGTGTGGGCCGGAGGGTCGAGATCGATTTCGAAACTGATTTGGAGGCCCCGTTCGGCGAAGGGCCGAAACGCCGGCGACTCGGCGAGGAGGTGGACGACGAAGAATCGCTTCCGCACTTTCGCGTTGTCTTTCTCCATGCGTTTTGCGCTGACGTGTGATGTCACGCCCAGTTTGCGGAGCGCACGAATGAGGGTCTTGCTCCATTTGTCGAGGTTCGCCTCGGCACCGGCGTTCTTCCAGATGAAGTCCAAATCCTCTGAATAGCGCGGCAATTGGTGGAGCAGCCGCAATGCGGTCCCGCCGATGAACGCGACATCCACGAGCAAGGCGTCGTCTTGCAACTGGGTTAGGAGATAGCGCTGCAGCGCCTCCTTGGCCGCATGGCTGCGCGCGGGCAGCGGCGCCGCCTTGGCCATCTCAACAATGTAGTCCAAGTTCATGCGATCTTGAGATACGTCGTGAGATTTTTTGCGGCGCGAAAGAGGCGCGGTTGATCCCAGCGCCGCGCGAACTCGTGAAGGCGGCCGGTATTCAAACGCCCGAAAGGATCCTGGATGCGCCAACGCTCAAATTCCTTTCGATCCCATTCCAACTTGTGCCACCAGAAAAAATCGAGGAGCGCTTTTTCCGGAAGGGCGACGCGCACGATGTAGCCACCGGCATCCGGTTTGGTCTCATAGCCAAAAAAACCCTGGGTCTGGATATGCTGGTAAGCATAGCGGCCAAGCGGAGTGTCGAATTTGGCGGGATTTCCCAACGTGGCATTGGTGACTTCCATTACGCCCTCTGGAATCAGGCCGGTCTGGTTGAGGAGCCATAAACCGGTAACATAAGTGTCCTTCTGGATTTGGTTGGCAGTCCGTTCCGCCGTCATCGGGTTTTTGGCCATATCCTCGGGAAAAGCGTACAGGCCGCGCCGGAGCGGGACGACAAGCCCTTGCTTGGCCCACCGATGGAGTGTCACGTTTACGGTCGCCTTCTTCTCTTGGGTAAGCGCAAGCACATTCGGGAGATCGAAAAACCCGAAGCCTCCAAAGTGCCGGAGAATGTCTTGAAATTTCATAAGAGATAATTTCAATAACGTTAATTATATATGACAGAAAGCAAGAGAGAAGAAGGGATTGATCAATCTCTTTGGTGTTCAGCCGCTTTGCTTTTATGAGGTCAACTTGATGAGCAGCTTGGCGCTCGCGGTTTGTTGCTCCCGGACCTGCACTGTGGGCATGGCACGGCGGATTTTTGCCGCAATGCGTTGGAGTGCGGCGTCAATCCCTCGCAACGTCGTCGGTCGATTTCGATTTCTGTTGAAGCCCGAAAACCGCGCCCAGCCAGGTCGGCGGCTCGGGTTGGACGGTAAAGGCACCATCTCCGACGCGGTGAAGCCACCCGGAACGGGTGTAATAGTCGGCCAACCGGCTGGAGTGGATTGGATTTCGCGTCGTCGAAGATGACGTGGTCGATGTGCTCGATTTCGATGATCCGGGAGGCTTCCTTGAGTGCACGGGTAACCCGGATGTCGGCGGTACTGGGTGACGGATCTCCCGACAGGTGGTTGTGCGCCACGATCAGGGTGGAGGCGCCCGAAAGGATGGCGCCGCAGAAGACTTCGCGTGGAGCAACGAGGGTGAAGCGAGCATCAGCGTATTGAGGATGGGATTGTGTTCGAAGTGCCGATCTCAACGATACCCCTCGCGACGATGAGCAACGTGAGAAGACTTGAAACCGACGGCCCGTTCGCGGGGTTTTGGGTACGGGTTTCGAGGGCTTTGACGAAAGCCGGCTATCGCAGTCGGGAGCAAGTTCGCGCCTACATCGAAAGTGGAAAGCTGCAACCCTTCATCTCCATCCACGACTATGGGAAGTACGCGGATCGCGACACGCGTCACTGGCTTGGTTTGAAATCGTGAGGGCAACGACCTGCTGGGTGGAAACGAAGATGTAACGGGCGGACACCCCTGGCCGGGCGTGCCCGGCGAAAATTGAGGGAGCGCAGCGGCGGAGGTCATCGGGCGACAGCGCCTCGAAGACGCGGGCGGGAGCAACGGGAACGGAAGCTAACGTGTTCATGACTGTAGTGAGTTAATCAGCGCGGCGTCTGAGCGGGCAAGCGCGAGGTCGCCCCAACACGCGGCGCAACAATGCGCGACATTCACGCCGGAAATCTTCAGCCCAAGTGGGCAAAGACTTGATCATGCCCAGCTTTACCCTCCATTGGAGGCAGAGCGCGGCGGGTCCGGACGTCTTGGATAGTCGCGACTGCTGACCGTGGTCCCATCGAGCAACACGATGGGAATCGCAGGCGACTCAAGGCCGAGAGGATCGACCCATTCCAATTCGAGTTTCGGACGTGCCTCTGGGAAAAGTGCGATCACCGGCCATTCGCTCCTATCCAACTGGAACCGGGCCGCGCTATGGTGCAAAATGGAATCGGCTCCACTGGCCTTGAATTCGCCACTATTGTAGATGAAAATCTCGCGAGAATACGACTGGTCCGGCCCATACATTTGCCCGGTGAATTCGGCCGACGGCACGCTCCGGTAGTCTGCGGAACGAAGTGTGCCGGCAAATCGAAGTAAATATGCGCTTCCTCACGTTCGAGGGCTGGCTGGAGTCACAAGACGAATGGGAATGGGCCGACGCGCGTGGAATAGGAGGAGCCTAAGCGATTAACCCCAAGGTGTATGCGCTCCGTATGAGAGGTGGGCCTTTCCTCTGAAAAGGAGTCCCGCCCGGGAATAAAGTCGCGGGATCCCGATCTTAGCGGGTATGGAGGCCAGCTTGTTTCAGCGTCTGCTCGATCATTGGTATGACCCACTCTACCGGTTCGCCTTCAGCCTTTCGCGTAATCGCGAGTCCGCGCTGGACCTGACCCAGCAGACGTTCGCCTGCTGGGCGGAGAAGGGGCAGGCGTTGCGCGATTCCTCAAAGGCGAAGTCGTGGCTCTTCACCGTCCTTTACCGCGAGTTCCTGAAAAGCGAACGCCTTCGCCGGCGGGAACCGACGGCAGATGATGCGGACTACTTCGACCGGGTCGAATCGGTCGCAAAGTCTCCGTCCGACGTGATCGACAGCCGCACCGCCATGCAGGCCCTGCAAGCGGTCGACGAGGTTTTCCGCGTGCCGCTGGCCCTGTTTTATCTGGAGAACAATTCCTACCGCGAAATCGCCGAGATCCTCGACGTGCCGATCGGCACCGTCATGTCGCGAATCGCCCGCGGCAAGGAGCAGCTGAGAAAGATTCTAAAAGTAAACGAAGCGCGCCCGTTCAAGGTCATTGACGGCCAAAACCCGAGCAAGAGGAACATATCGTGAGTAATGACGAAGCAAAGTTGTTGTTGAATGTTTATCGTCCCGGGGGAGAGGACGCGCATGATCCGACGTTCGCCAAGGCGCTGGATCAGGTTCGCCACGATCCCGCGATGGCCGCGTGGTTCGAGGAACAGCGGCGTCTCGACGAACAGATGATGACCGCGCTGGCGGCCTTTCCGACTCCGTCCGACGGGCGCTTGATCGCGGGCCTCGCCGTGGAACCCAGGCGCCGGCGGTTTCTCTTCCGGCCGCTCGCCCTCGCCGCGAGTGTCATTCTAATGCTTGCCTTGGGTGTCTGGGCCCTGCTGGGGGATCGCACGTTGAAGCTGCCGGAGAACGCCTCGCTGGCGCAGATCTCGATTCACCTGACGGAGCACCAACACTCGCTGGGGCTCATGTCCAATGACCTGGCCCGCGTGCGGAGCTGGCTTGAGACCCGCGAGGGGCCGGTTCCCGGCGAGCTGCCGCCCGGCCTCGCGCGCCTGGCGCTGATCGGGTGTGAAACGTGGAAAACCACACGCGGCCGCGTCTCGCTCATCTGCTTCATGGGGGAAGGTCAGCAGGTCGCCCATCTCTACATCTTCGAGGGCGACGAAAGCCGCGGCGACCTCCCGCCCATGAACGCACCGTCCTTCTCGCGGGAGAATGACTGGCTGCTCGCATCCTGGCAGGACGGACGGCAGGCTTATGTGCTGGGTGCGCCGGCCCTCGATGGCGCCGCCCTCGATTCGTATTTCAAAAGTTGATACATCATGAAGAACTCAGCCGTCATCGTCGAAGACTCCGTCCGTGAACGCTACGCCAACGCCGCCCGCGCCTCCGAGGCCGCCCTGTGCTGCCCGGTCGACTACGACCCGAAGTACCTGAAGGCGATCCCCTCCGAGGTGATCGAGCGCGACTACGGCTGCGGGGATCCCTCGCGCTGGGTGCGGGAGGGTGAGACCGTGCTCGATCTGGGCTCGGGCACGGGCAAGATCTGCTTCATCGCTTCGCAGGTCGTCGGACCGGCCGGGAAGGTCATCGGCGTCGACATGACTGACGACATGCTGGAGGTCGCGCGGCGCAACGCGCCGATCGTCGCGGAACGCATCGGCCATGCGAACGTCGCGTTCCGAAAAGGGCGCATCCAGGACCTGGCCCTCGATCTCGAGGCGCTCGATCAGCGGCTGCGCGCCGCGCCGGTGACGACGGCGAATGGCTGGATGGCGGCCGAGGCGGCTGCGGCCGAATTGCGCGCAACGCGTCCGCTCGTTGAGGACGAATCGGTCGACGTGGTGGTGTCCAACTGCGTGCTCAACCTTGTGGAGCCCGCGTTGAAGGCCCGGATGTTCTCCGAGTTGTTCCGCGTGCTGCGTCGCGGCGGCCGCGCGGTGATCTCGGACATTGTGGCGGACGAAGCGGTGCCCTTGGGCCTGCAACGCGATCCTGAATTATGGAGCGGATGTATTTCCGGAGCCATGACGGAGCGGGAGTTCCTCGCCGCGTTCGAGGACGCCGGGTTCCACGGTATCGAGCTGGTCAAGTACGACGCGCAGCCGTGGCGCACGGTTCACGGAATCGAGTTTCGCTCCGTCACCGTCCGGGCTTACAAAGGCAAGGAGGGGCCGTGTCTCGAGCGACGCCAGGCGGTCATCTACAAGGGCCCGGGCCGCGAGTTCATGGACGACGACGGACATCGCTTCCGTCGGGGCGTGCGCGAGGCGGTGTGCGACAAGACGTTTCAGTTGATCAAGGCCGGACACTACGGGTCCGCCTTCGAGCTGATCGAACCCCGCGTCGAAGTGCCCCTGGCCGAGGCCCGCGCCTATGAGGTCTGCAAGCAGGCCGTGCGGGATCCTCGCGAGACGAAAGGCGCGGATTATGTCACAACCACCGAGGCCGCCGTCTGCTGCGCGCCGAACGATTCAAACGAAGGTGGCGGGCGTTGCTGCTGAGCCGCGCCGCTGTTCCGGAAATCCCCCATTGGTCATGCGCAGATCGGCGACAACCTTCCTGCTCGCGGTGTTTTCCTTTGCGACCGTTTGGGGCGAGCCCCTTCGTGTCCAGGGTTCCACCACCGTGAACCCGGTGGTCGCCGAAGCGGCCGAGATCTTGAAGGCGGAGCGCGGTCTCGTCGTTCATGTGGACACCCTCGGAGGCAGTTCCGGCGGCCTGACTGCGCTCGGCGAAAGGCGGGTGCAACTGGCGATGTCGTCGAAACCGGTTTCGGCGGCGGACCGCGCCCGGCACCCGAACACGGATTTCCGTCCGCATCGCATCGGCGAGGATGCTGTGGCGTTGATCGTCTCGCGCGACGTCTGGGAGGGAGGGGTGCGCGCGGTGACGGCGGAACAGGTGCGGGGCATCTACGAACGTCGCCTCGTCAATTGGCGGGACGTTGGCGGGCCGGATCGCCGGATCGTCTTTTTCAACAAAGAGCCGGGACGCGGCACGTGGGAAGTATTTGTGCATTGGCTTTATGGCAGCGCCGTGAAAGCGCCGGAGGTGGCGCATCCCGAAGTGGGCGCGAACGAAGAGGCGCGCACCAAGGTCGCCGGCACGCGCGGCGCGCTGTCCCAGCTGTCGTTTTCGTGGGTGGACGGGCGGGCGATCTTTGCGCTCGGCATTGTTCCGGCCGAAGGCGGCGAACCGGTCTTTCCTTCGGCCACCACCATTCGCGAGGGAACGTATCCGTTGAGCCGGCCGCTCTACGTCGTCACCGACGGTGAGCCGGCGGGCGCGACGAAGACGCTCGTCGATTATTTGCTTTCTCCTCCCGGCCAGGCGCTCGTGAGGAAACAGGGTAATCTCGCCTTGGAGGATCTCGATGGCAACGGTCGCCGCTAACCTTCGTCTCCGCCATGGCTAGCGCCCGCACGTTCGATGGATGGCGCAGGTTCTCGGATTTGGGCGTGGTCGCGTTGGTGGGCGCGCTTCTGGCGGCGCTCGGACTGATCGCGGCGGACGCATGGGTCGCGTGGAGGCACACGGGGGCGGCTTTCTTCACCGAGGCGGATTGGTTTTACCGGGCGCATCGCTTTGGTGCCCTCGGCATGATCCACGGGTCGGTCGTCGTCGCAGGCGTGGCCTTGCTGCTCGCCATGCCGGTGGGAATCGGAACGGCGGTGTTTTTTTCCGAATACCTGCCGCGCGGACCGAGAATCGTCGCCAAGACGGCCGTGGAGTTGCTCGCGGCGGTTCCGTCGGTCGTCTACGGTTTGCTGGGCGTGGCTTTCTTGCGCGATTGGATCTACCGCCTGCTGACGCCGTGGGAGCCGTTGAGCGGAGACTCGCTGCTGACCGCCGGCGTGCTTGTGGCGGCGATGATCCTTCCGACCGTGGTGACGCTTTGCGACGACGCGCTGCGCGCGGTCCCGGCCGGGCAGCGGCAGGCGGCCCGCGGGCTGGGGCTCGACAAGGCCGGGACGGTGCTCGCGGTGGCCCTGCCGCAGGCCTGGCCCGGCATCGTGGCTGCGGGTTTGCTGGCGTTGGGCCGGGCGTTGGGCGAGACCGTGGCGGTGTTCCTTGTGGTCGGCCGCATGGACAACCAGTGGCCCGAGCGGCTGTTCTCTCTGGCGCCGCTCGCACAACCGGGCCAGACGATCACGAGCAAACTCGGCGGGGCGGAAACGGCCCTTGCATCGGGCGACCCGTTGCACGAAGGCGCCCTCATGGGCCTGGCGCTGGTGCTGCTGGGGTTGACGGGTGTGAGCGTTCTCGCGGGCGGGTGGTTGAGGCGGCGCTTGTTCGACCGGGGGGAGACGCGATGATCTCCGGACCAAAGAGGCTGCACCGACGCCTGCGGGCGATGCTCGTACCAGGCTTCGCCGCGCTGGCCGCTTTGGTCGTGGGTGCCATGGTCATCGGCGTGTTGGGCGTGGTGGTGGCGCGCGGTGGAGAGGCGATCGACCTTGCCTTTCTGTTTACGGCGACACGCGCCGCCGGTGCGGAGGGAGGCATCCTGTGGCAGATCGTCGGGACCGGCATCCTGCTGGCGACGGCGTTGGTCGTGGCTGCGCCGCTCGCCCTGGCTTGGGCGCTTGCCCAGGAAGTGTACGCGCCTCCCGGGTCCCGCCTCCGCCGCGGGCTTGGCGCGACGTTGCAGCTGTTGAACGGCGTGCCGTCCGTCATCTTCGGCGTGCTCGGCCTGATGATTTTCGTCCAAGGATTCGGCTGGGGAAAATCGTGGCTGACCGGCGGCCTGCTTCTGGGCGTGATGATCGTGCCGACGCTGGCGATTGCGCTCGCGGAACGCATCGCCGCCATCCCCGCGGGCCAACGGGAAGCGGCGGTCGGACTCGGTCTGCCGCCTGGCATTGTGGTGCGCACGGTGATCCTTCCGCAGAGTCGCGGCGGATTCGTCACGGGGGCCTTGCTCGGTCTTTCCCGGGCCGCAGGCGAGACGGCGCCCATTCTCTTTGCCGCCGCCATTTTTTCCGGGGCCACGCTGCCGACGGGCGTGCGGGACAACCCGGTGCTCGCCTTGCCCTATCACATCTTCGTCCTCGCGCAGGATTCCTTGCATCCCGCGGCTCAGGTCAATCTCTGGGGGGCCGCGCTGGTCCTGGTCGCCATGGCCCTGCTCCTGAATCTCGCGGCGCTTCCGCTGCGTCTCTCCGCCCACGATCCCGCCCATGCGAACTGATGCACAGACGTCCGCGTCCCCTCCGTCCGCGCCCGCCTCCTCCTCCAACGCGTGCGCCACACAGCCGGTGCTCGCGGTCGAGCACCTCACGATTCGCGCGGGCGGGCGGGTGATCCTGCGCGACGTGTCGCTGACGATTCCGGCTCGTCAGGTGTTCGGCCTCGTGGGACCTTCCGGCGCGGGCAAGAGCACGCTTCTGCGCGCCCTCAACCGGCTGGTCGACCTGCAGCCCGGCTTCCGCGTGGAAGGGAGCATTCGCTTCGACGGCGAAGATATTCGTGCGCCGGATGTCGATCCCGACGAATTGCGCCGCCGCATCGGCACCGTTTTCCAGCAGCCGGCCGTGTTTCCTGTCAGCATTACGGCCAACGTGCTCTTTGGCGCGCGTCACCACCGGAAGCTTCGCCGCGTCGACGAGGCTGGCCTGGTCGAGTCCAGCCTGCGCTCCGCCGGCCTGTGGGACGAGGTGAAGGATCGGTTGAAGGAATCCGCCTTGCGGCTGTCGGTCGGCCAGCAGCAACGCCTGTGCATTGCGCGCACGCTCGCGGTCGATCCCGAGGTGATCCTGATGGACGAGCCGACCAGCGCCCTCGACGTGCGTTCGACGGAATTGATCGAATCCCTCATCCTGCAATTGCGCGGCACGCGGACCATCGTTATCGTCACCCATGATCTGGAACAGGCGCGACGCGTGACCGACTGGGTCGCGTGCCTTTGTCCCAAGGACGGCGCCGGGCAGATCCTGGAATCCGCTTGCTGCGACGCCTTTTTCTCCAACCCGGCCTGCCTGGCGAATCTGCTCTGATCGCGCCGAAAACTTTCAACCTCCCGCATATTCTCATGATTGCCTTTCAAGACACGCTGAACGCCCACGGTTGCTCCCTGCGTCGCGCGGCTCCCCGCATTCTTCAGCTCAACCTTGGCAAGCTCTGCAACCTCACCTGCATGCACTGCCACGTGAACGCGGGTCCGGCCCGCAAGGAGATCATCACGCGCGAGACCCTCGACCGCATTCTCGCCTGGCAGGAGAGCGCGCGCCTGCCGGTCGTCGATCTCACCGGTGGCGCGCCCGAGATGATCCCGGATTTCAGGTACCTGATCGAACGGCTGCGGGCCATGCCGTGGGTCGAGACGATCATCGATCGCTGCAATCTCACCATCCTGCTGGAACCCGGCTACGAGGGACTGGACGCGTTTCTTGCCGCGAACCGGGTCGAGATCGTCGCATCGATGCCTTGTTACTCGCCGGAGAACGTCAACGCCCAGCGCGGCGACGGCGTGTTCGATGCCAGCATCGTGGCGCTCCAGCGGCTCAACGCGCTTGGCTACGGAGTGGACCCCGACCTCCCGATGCATCTCGTCTTCAATCCGAACGGCGCGAAGCTGCCCGGTCCGCAGGACGAACTCGAGGCCGACTACAAACGGGAGCTTCACGAGCACTTCGCCATCCGTTTCAACCGGCTGTACACGATCACCAATCTTCCGGTTTCGCGCTTCGCCTCGTGGCTGCGGAACAACGGGAAGTACGAGGACTATCTCGCGCTCCTGGTGACGTCTTTTAATCCGGGAACCGTCGATGGGCTGATGTGCCGCGACACCGTCAACGTGAGCTGGACCGGCGAGGTTTTCGACTGCGACTTCAATCAGATGATGAAGCTCCCCCTGGGCGGCCGGGGGCCGCGTCACCTCTGGGAAATCGCCCCGGCCGATCTCGAAGACGATCCCATCGCGACGGCCGCGCACTGCTACGGCTGCACCGCGGGCGCGGGCTCCAGCTGCGGAGGGGCGATCGAAGAACACGCAATCCCGGCCCCGGCCTGAACCCCTTAACGTCCTCCCAAATTTCCATGAAAACATTCCTGTTTCGTTTGTGCGTGGTTCTCGCCGCGCTCGTCTCCGGGGCAAATGCGGCGCCCACGGTCAATGTTCCGGCCGGAATCGATCCGGCGCCGTACGATGCGTTGCTGCGCACGTACGTGGACGGCCAGGGGCTGGTCGACTACTCCGCCTGGAAGGCGAATGCGGCGGACATGCGTGCGCTCGCCGATTACGTCGCCGCCTTCGGAAAGACCGGAGGAGCGTCGGCGCGCGGGGACGAGGAGGTGGCGGCACTCATCAACGCCTACAACGCCATCACGATCCTGTGGATTCTCCAAAACTATCCGACCGAGAGTATTCGCGAACTGGATGACTCGTGGGGCGAGGCGCGGTGGAACGTCGGTGGAAAGACGGTTTCGCTCGACGACATCGAACACAAGAACCTGCGTCCCCTCATAGGATGGAAAGTTCACGCGCTGGTCGTGTGCGCCGCGCGGAGTTGTCCGCCCCTGCTGAATAAGGCCTACACCGCGGAGAACCTGGCCTCGCTCACCGAAGAAGCCTATCGGCTCTGGCTGGGTCGGGAGGACCTCAACCAGTTCGACGCCGGCGCCGTGCGCCTGTCGAACATCTTCAAGTGGTACGCCGACGACTTCAAAGGGGAGGGTGAGCTGGCCCGCGTGCTGGAGGCTTATGCGCCGGAACGGCATCTCGGTTTCCTCAAGCGTCGCGCCTACGAGGTGAAATATCTCGATTACCATTGGGGTCTCAACGACCAGGGGGAACGCGGCCGGGACTATCGGCTCAGTCTTTTCCGTCGCCTGTTCTGAACCGCCCAACCGCCGGCCATGAATCCTCTGGCGATCGTCTTCCTGAAGGCCCCGCGCGTCGGTTTCGTCAAGACTCGGCTTGGCCGCGAAACGGGTTGCGAGAAGGCGACCGAGATCTACCGCCAGCTCGCCGAGGGACAGATCCGACGCATGCCGCGTGAGTTGTCGCGAGAAATCCACTACACCCCGGAGGATGCCGGCGGCGAGATGAGCGCCTGGCTGGGCGCGGGCGAAGCCTATCGTCCGCAGGCCTCCGGCGACCTCGGGGCGCGCCTGCGCCACGCGACGGCGGACGCGCTCGCGCGCGGCTTCGACCGTGTGGTGGTGTTGGGCGCGGATTGCCCGGCGCTGGACGCCCGGGTGCTCGAGCGGGCCTTTGCCTGGCTCGACACCACCGACGTGGTGCTCGGTCCGGCCGAGGACGGCGGCTACTACCTCGTGGGAATCCGGCGCCCGATGCCGCGACTGTTCGAGGATATTGCATGGGGAACCTCGACCGTCCTCGCCACGACGCTCGATCGGGTGCGCGAGCTCGGGCTGGCGTGCGCGTCGCTGCCTGTGCTCGCGGACATCGACACCGCGGACGACTGGCGGCGCCATCTCGCGAAGGGGCCCTCCGTCGGCGTCGAGACGCCT
This sequence comes from Opitutales bacterium, assembly GCA_038212175.1. Lineage (GTDB taxonomy): Bacteria > Verrucomicrobiota > Verrucomicrobiia > Opitutales > Opitutaceae > CAMAXB01. The sequence goes on from JBBQUU010000014.1 coordinate 42,342, forward strand.
CCTTGCATTCAAGAAAAGGATACCGCGTGAACACCGTCGAATGGACGACGCTTGCGCTGACCGCGGCCTATGGAATTCTGGTCCTCGCGCTCGTCGCGTTTGCGTTCCACAAGGTCAAGATGCTGGCGCTCTATTTTCGGGGGCGGGCAAGGGGCGCCGTTGCGGCCCTCGAAGGCCGCGCTGTCCCGTCCGCGCTTTCCCGGAGCAAGGTCTGCGTGCAATGTCCCGTGTACAACGAGGCGTTTGTGATCGAGGGCCTGCTCGATGCGGTGAGCCGGCTTCGCTGGCCGAGGGAGCAACTGGAGATTCAAGTGTTGGACGACTCCACGGACGACACCACCGGCAGGATTGAGGGGTGGCTTGAGCGGCATCCCGAGGCGCGGGGCATGGTTCAACATGTTCGTCGAACAAACCGCCTTGGCTACAAGGCCGGCGCACTGGGCCACGGCATGACCTTGTCCGATGCGGCCTTCTTCGCGATTTTCGATGCGGATTTTCGCCCCTCCGAGGATTTTCTCGCGCGGTTGATGCCGCATTTTTCCGATCCGCGAGTCGGGCTGGTGCAGGCCCGCTGGGAGTTTGCGAATCGCACGGCCAGTTTGCTGACGCGGTTTCAGGCGATCTTCCTGGATGCGCACCTCGTCATCGAGCAGGCCGCCCGTCACTTTGCGGGTTTGTTCTTCAACTTCAACGGCACGGCGGGGATCTGGCGGCGGACCGCCTTGGAGGAAGCGGGCGGATGGAGCGCCGACACGGTGACCGAAGACCTCGACGCGAGTTACCGGGCGCAGGCGCTTGGGTGGCGGTTCGTTTATCGGGGCGACCACGTTGTCTCCTCCGAGTTGCCGGAGAGCATCGCGGCCTTCAAGTCGCAGCAGCGACGCTGGACCAAGGGAGGCATTCAGGTGATGCGGAAGCAGCTGGGTTCGATCCTTCGCGGCGCGCTTCCCGCGCGGATCAAACGCGAAGCGGCGTGGCATCTTCTGGTTGGCTTCATTCATCCCATCTTGGTCGGGTTCGCGATTCTTCTTGTGCCGTACACGCTGTCGGATGCGTCCGGCGGCGGTCTTTGGGAGGTCCTGCCGCCCGCGGCACTCGTGCTCGTGCTGTGGGTGACGATCGGCCTCTACGCTGCCGCCCAGAGCGTGCGTTCGGGTCGATGGACCGATGCCGTCATCATTCTTGGCTGCGCTCCGCTCATCCTGTCGTTCGGGCTTGCGATGAGCGTCGCCAACAGTGTCGCGGTGTTCGAAGGACTGTTTGAGAGAGGCGGGGAGTTCGTGCGCACGCCCAAAGGCGGTGCGCTCGCCCGTTCCGAGAGCGTCTTCACGCGCCTGCAGGGGCGAAGGCATTTCCTGGCCATCGTGGCCGCGGAACTGGCCTTGGGGTGCGGTCTCTTGCTTGGCAGCTGGCACGCGGGACAATCGGGCCGGTACGACCTCGCACTCGTCCTCGGGGGCAAATCGTTTGGATTCTTTGCCGTGGCGGCGCTTTCGCTCCGCGATCTGTTGCCGGCGGTATCCGGGTGGCGATGGACGCGCCGCTGAAACTCAACCGGGTGCGGGGCGTCATAACGAAATGAGATCGGGACTACCGTCGTTCAACGCTTGCGGCGGCTCCGGGCCGAGGCTCCTGGCCATGGCCTTTGTGGCGATCGCGATGGCGGCAACGGACGGGTCGCTGCGGGCCGAGCGCGTGCAAGGCGTGGTTATCTCGTGCCCGTCTTGGGGGTGGGAATGGGGGACCGACGAGATGGTGGCCACGATGCGCGACCTGAAGGAGATCGGCGTATCGTGGGTTCAGATCCATCCTTACATTCAGATCGACCGGGAAGGCTCGACGTCGCTTCGCGGGATGCCGGAAGACGGCAGTGCGCCCGAGTGGCTGTCGCGGCCGATCCGGGAGGCGCACGCCCTCGGGTTGAAGATTGCGATCGTTCCCCATGTCGCGGGCTGGCGTGCAGGCTGGTCGTGGCGGGGCGATATCGCATTCGAAAGTCGCGAGGGTTGGAGAAGGTTTTTCGAAAGCTACGAGAAGAGCGTGGTGCGGTTGGCACGGCATTGTCGTGATGCCGACGCCTTCTCCGTCGGGTCGGAACTCGACCGCACGGTTGCCGGGCACGAACGCGAGTGGCGTCAGATCATTGCGGGCGCGCGCGCGGAGACCAAGGCGGCGCTGACCTATGGGGCGAATTGGGACGGTTATCGGAAGATACCGTTTTGGGATGCGCTCGATGCGATCAGCCTGTCGGCGTATTTTCCCCTGGTCAACCACGGTCGCAGGCCGGTGGCCGGAGAACTGGATGCCGCGTGGGCCAAGGTGCACCGGCAGCTCGCCGCGTAGTCGCGGAGCATGAAGGGGAAGCCCATCGTCTTCCTGGAGCTCGGTTATGACGAGTCGACGGAGGCGGCCCGCGAGCCCTGGAAGGATGGAAACCGGGCAGAGGGAGCCGCGGACGTTCAGGCCCTTTGTCTGGATCGCGCGCTGGCGGCGCTGGAGAAGGAAACGGTCGTGGTGGGAGCGTTCCTTTGGAAGTGGTTTCCCGGGGAGCCTCGGAGGGGCAACTTCCGGATGCAGAAAGCCGAGCTTCGCGAGGTCATCGCGAAGCGGTGGTTGGAATAGGCGGGGCGTCGGCGGCTTGTGCTCCGAGACTCAGGGTTTGGGCACGACCTTGCCGTCGGCGGGCATCACAAGCTGGGATGCATCGAACGGTCGACGAAACGAGATCTCGTCGGCCCATGCCTCGTTCTTGAACGTGCCAGCCTTGCCGTCGACCCAGTTGAATCCGCGGAACCGCCGCGGTACCGTGAGGCCGTCGACCGTGACGTAATCCTCGTAATAGAACAACGTCTCGGGCCGCGCCCCCGCCGTGGCTTGTGGTGAACGGCCAAACGTAACCGTGTAGCGAAGAGCGGCGACCCGATGACTCTCGGGATCGAGATAGAGCGTGTAGGTGTCGTCGGGCGCATCGCCCACGCCTGCCTCGAAGCCGACACGAACCATGCGGTAGGTTTTCCCGTCGAGTTGTTCATCCGGGAGCGCTTCGTAGCGAAGTCCGGGATCCGCCAGAACGAAGGGAATCGACTGGAAGTAGTAGCCGGTTGCGGCCCAGAAGCGCGGATTGACCTGGGTGATCGAAGCGGGAGCAATCCATGCTTCTTCACCGGTCCAGGCGAAGCGGCCGGTGACCGGAAGCGGTTCCTCCGGGGTGCCCAGCGTGAGCAGGGTGTGATAGATTTGTCGGGTGCGGTTGTCGGCCACGAGCCGCGATTTGAAGCGCAGCTTCATGCCCGGGTTCGAGTAGTCCCACGTGTAGCTGCTGGTGGGCGCCGCGTACCACGCCTCGAGTCCGCCGTGTGCTTCGATGGCTTGGAGTACGAGCCGTCCTCCGTCGTTCGCTTCGAGGCGCTCACGCGCCGCCGCGACTTCGCGAGCTACCTGTCGTTTGGAAACCTCGTTGCTCGTCGGCTGGCATCCGGCGAACAGCGCTGCGAGAAGAACGACCGCGCTCAAGCGGAGAACCGCTGCGTTGGAAAGACCCGCCGGGCGGGAGGATGAGAGTGTCATGGTGATGCGGGGTTGGGCGCGATCGGCTGCGAAGAGAAGAGCGTTTAGGGTTGGAGACGACGTTCGTCGCCCGGGCGATTGAGTTCCCAGTAGGGAAGGCGCACGGAGTGCTTTTGAACCAGCGACCCTCCGTCCCATTTCTCCCAGCGCAAGAGTCCGTGCGGTGCGGCGAGTTCGAATTCGAAACGATCTACGCCGAGTGGGTGCGTGACCATTACGCTCCAGCCGCGTTCGCCGCGGGTGATCGAGAACGTCGCCGGGCCCCATTCCAAGGCGTCTGCTTTCGAGCCGATGACCGACGGGATCAGCGGTGCGGTGAACGTGGTGACGCGATCCCAGTCGATGAGGCGGAGTTTGAAGGGAAGTTCATCGTAGAACAGGGCGTTGTTCGGCGGCGACACCGAGCGTTCGATCTCGCTCATGCCTTCCCAATACGTGAATGCCCGGTAGCGCCAGTGACCCTCGGCGGTGCGATTACCCTGTTTGTACGTGAGCCCGCAGGAGTCGTTGGTGGTTTGGGCGAACTTGATCAGGTCTCCCGTATCGGCACGCCAGAATGCGGAGTGGCCTTGGTCGTACCGGTAGGTGCCTGTCGGGACGGTGATGATCTGGTTGAGTTTGAAGACCCGGTAGGTCCCGCGAGCCCGCCAGTCGTCGGCCTTGACCTGTTCGTTGGCGGCGAAGTCCTCTCGCACGACAATGTGCCGCACCTCCGTGGGCCGGGGAATTCCGTAACGAACCTCGACCGCATCGTAAATCGCGTACTCGGCCTTTCCGTCTCCCCATAACGCTTCGTTGCGAAGCAGGCGCTCGGTGAAGGGGGCGGCGGCAAGGGGAACCGCCGAGCCGAGCGCGCAGCCTACGATGAGCGCCCATAGGCGGACCGAGATCGATTGCGCAGGCGGACGATCTGGGGACTCGGAGGGCCTCATCCCGGTTAGAGGTCTGCTTCGCGGCGTTATTCCCGGAAAATGCGAACGATCATTCGTGGTCGCTCTCGTCCGACGGCGACGCGGTCCCGGCGAGGGAGGCCCTTGGTTACGATGACGGTGGGCAGCAGGCCGATGCCATTGGGCACCCATTCCCGGGTCGTCCGGCCTTCGCTGCCGGCGGCGGCCTTCGCGAGCGATCCGAGGTACACGTACATCAAGAAGGCCGCTGTGGCGCCCAGCGTGGAAGCAGTTCGCTCACGTCGAAGTATGGGATGGCGATGACGAGGCGACCACGACGAGGCCGAGCAAAAGCCATTTCCATCTTGCGTTCGTCGGCGTAGGGGAAGGGGAGTCAGGCATGGATTTAAGGGAGAACGTGGCGCTCGGGAAACCGGGCGAGCCCGGCGGTGTAGGGTTGGCGCGGGGCGCGCGGCGAAGCGGGAGAGTGCAGTGAGGCGATGTGCCGCGTGGAGAGACGATGCCGACACTTATTCCCTGCGCCCAGGAATAGGCCGCGACGCTGTTGCTCTGAACCCACGACAACCTTGCTCATGATCCCCCATGAATCCGTCCAAGTGGTGATTCCCGCGCTCAACGAGGAGGAGGCGATCGGGACCGTGGTGACAAGGCTGCGCGATAGGGGATTCGCAAGGATTCGCGTAGTGGATAACGGCAGCGATGACGCCACGGTGGAACGAGCGCGGGCGGCGGGTGCGGAGACCGTGGTCGAGCCTCGACGAGGTTATGGGCAGGCATGCTGGACGGGCGCCCAGGCGCTTCCTGCAGACGTCGGGTGGATTCTCTTTTGCGACGCCGACGGCAGCGACGATCTCGATGATGTCATGCGTTTCCTCGCGGAGGCCGGCTCCGGCGTCGATTTCGTGTTGGGCGACCGCCGGACCCGCCCGTGCGCCCGAGCCGCCATGACCACGGTCCAGAACTTCGGCAACGCGCTTTCGGTGGGGCTCGTTCGTCTTGGCTGGGGGCATCGCTATCGGGATCTCGGTCCTTTGCGTCTGATCCGTCGATCCTTGTACGAAGACATCGCCATGCGGGACCGGGGCTTCGGCTGGACGCTCGAGATGCAGGTGCGTGCGGTCGAACAAGGAGCGCGCATTGTGGAACTCCCGGTCGGCTATCGTCGTCGGCAGGGTGGACGGTCGAAGATCTCCGGCACGCTCAAAGGAAGCGCGCAGGCGGGGGCGATCATCTTGTCGACGATCGCGCGTCTTGCGTGGCGGCGCGTACCGGCCGGCCTCCTTTGGGCGGGTGCGCTCGTCTTCGCCGGCGCCGCGCTGATGGCGCCCCACGGCGAGGCCAGCGCGCTCCAGGTCCCGTGGTTCCTGTTCGGCGCGGCCGTGATGTCCTTGGGGTTTTGCCTCGCCTGGCGGCGCATAAAGGAAGGCGGGCCAGGATTCGCGATTCCCGCGTGGTGGTTCTGGGCGGTCGCCGTCGGAGCGCGCGTCCTGTTGATCCCGATGGAGCCGGGCGATGACGTGTGGCGATATTTTTGGGAAGGGCGAATCCAGCTTGCGGGACACTCCCCCTTCCTCGAGCCGCCGAACGCGCCGGGTCTGGCCGCTCTTCGGCCGGAGTGGTGGAACCTCATCAATCATCGCGAGCACACGGCCATCTACCCTCCGATGTTCCAACTGCTGCTCCGGCTGTTTGCGGCGACCTTTGGCGATGCCCTGTGGGCGTGGAAGAGCGTCGTCGTGGCCGCCGATCTTGCCGTTTGCGCCGCGCTCGCAGCGCGTTTTGGCCGGGCGGGGGCACTGCTCTTCGCGTGGAACCCGCTCGTCCTCTACGCCACCGCAGGCGGGGCACACTTCGAGAGCTTCCTCTTGCTCGCACTTGTGGTGGCGTGGCGGGCTTGGGATCAGGCGCGCTGGCACGTGGCTGCGTTTGCCGTCGGTGTCAGCGCCGGGGTGAAATGGATCACCTTGCCGTTGATTGCGTGGATGGCTTGGAGGCATCGCGGCAATCCGGCGCGAGTCGTGACGATGACGGCCGGAGCGCTGGCCCCGCTGGCGATCTCCGTGCTCTGGTTCCGGATCGAGTACGGCGCGATCGGAGACCTCTGGCCGCGGGAGTTTGTGGCGGGCGCGCGCGGGATGGACCTTGCGCCCTGGCTGGCCGGACTGGTGATTCCCGCGTTGGCGGACTCCAACTATTGGATACCCTTTGTTTTCGGGCCGCTGGCGGTCGCCGTGTTGCTCAGGGCGCAAACGTTTCCGGGAGCCGCCGAGATGTACGTGACGCTCCTGCTTTGCTTCCTGCCCTCGGTTCATCCGTGGTACTTTGTCTGGCTGATTCCTTGGGCCATCCAATCAGCAAACCCCGGGCCGCTCTTCTTGAGCGTGAGTGCCTTCGTGTATTTCCGGGTCTGGCAAACGCACGACCTGACCGGCGTCTGGGAGCTCTCCGCCTGGGAGCGCCTTGCGGTGTGGCTGCCATTCGCGGGCGCGACCCTGTGGTGGCTGTGGCGCCGCGGCGACCGCCGGCAAGCCAGTTGAATGAAGCCGAAACGAACGCTTGTCCTTCATCCCCCGCTGGCGGTTTCCTTGGAACACGTGAACAACTCGGCGACGCCTGCTCTGCGCGATCTGCGTCCGTATGTGACGGTGATCATCCCCACGTGGAATGAAGCCGGGATGCTGCCCGCGTGCGTGACGTCGATCGCCGGGGAGGCGGATACCGTGGAGATCATGGTGGTCGATGCCGGCAGTGACGACGGGACGCCGGAGGTGGCCTCTGCCTTGGGTGTGGTGATGCTGAGTTCGCCGCGGCGCCAGCGGGCCGCCCAGTTGAACCTCGGCGCGCAGCACGCGCGTGGCGAGGTGTTGTTGTTTCTGCACGCCGACACGCGCCTTCCGCGCGGCTGGCGTCAGACGCTGGAGGCGGTGCTGCGAAGCGATCCAGGGATCGTTGGCGGCGCTTTCAGCCGGCGCTTCGACGGGTCATCGACGTGGCTTGCGGTCACCTGTTGGCTCGCGGACTGGCGCGGGCGCTGGCTCGGCCAGTTCTTTGGCGACCAGGCGATGTTCGTGCGGGCCGATACGTTTCGCGCGCTCGGCGGGTTCCGCCCGCTTGACCGGTGCGAAGATCTCGATTTCTCGCTTCGCCTGCGACGTCTCGGCCACACGCGGCTGTTGAAGCCTCCCGTTCTGTCGTCGGCCCGTCGCTTCGACGTCCGCGGACCGGTCCGACAAACCTTTGTGGATTTGGCGACCGTTTTGAAGTTTCTAGTCCGCAGACCGGCGGACAAAGGCTGAGTTTCGACGAACCCGACCAAAATTCGTGGGAAGAAAAGTCCGCGGAGCGGCACTTAATAGAGATGCGTGACGCGCCGAAACGGGATCCCTGGCCCAAGGAAGGCCATCCTCTTGAACCAACTCCGTGTCGTGCTGACTGCATTCGGCTTTCACAAAGCGCGCTCATGGCGCCCACGCTTTCAGTGCGACGATGGTGCGCGACGCGCGCTTTTGCAGCTCTTGTCTGTTTGTTCGGCGCCACGTTGCGTGGCGCGGACTTCCTGGGTTTCGCTGTCAGCAAGGCGACGATCCCGACCGAAGAGATCCTTCGCGGCGGTCCGCCGCGCGACGGCATCCCCTCGCTCGATCGTCCGAAGTTCATTCAGCCCGACGAGGCCCGCTTCATGCGGAGCGGCGATCTGGTCGTCAGCCTCCAGGTCGGAGAGGAGACCCGGGCCTATCCGCTGAGGATCCTCGTGTGGCACGAGATCGTGAACGATACAGGTTTCGTCCGTGATTACGCGAGTTCGCCCTACACCGACTACGAGAACTCGGCGCAGATCATGTTCCCCGTGCCGCGCCATCGCAAGGAGCTGCCCTCGAAAGAGTGGGTGGCCGGCCTCGTCGTGGCAGGCGTGCCCAAGGCGTACCCGCTGTCCCGTCTTCCGAAGCGCGCCGAGTTTGACGACCGGGTTGGCGACGTCGCGCTGCGCATCGCGTACGACCCCTCCACACGCCACCTGGCGGTCACGCGCGCCGACACCGGCGAGCCCGTGCCGCATACCTACGCGTACTGGTTTGCGTGGCAGGCCTTTTATCCGCGGACCGAATTGTGGGAACGCGAATAGACTTCCCCCATCCGGACGCTCCAACCCGACCACGACCATGATCAAACCTTATATTCTCGTTCTCTGTACGGGAAACTCGTGCCGAAGCCAGATGGCTGAGTCGTTCCTGCGCGCTCGTCTCGGCGACCGCGCGGAGGTGTTCAGTGCAGGCTCGAAACCCTCCGGCTTCGTGCACCCGCTGGCCGTGGAGGCGATGCGGGAGGCGGGCTTCGATTTGACCGGGCACACCTCGAAGGACCTTCAGCTCTTTCTTCAGCGCGACATCGCGACGGTGATCACGGTATGCGGGAAGGCCGCCGACGTTTGCCCGGATTTCCCGGGTCAGCGTAACCGACACCATTGGGCGTTCGACGATCCGGCTCATGCGACGGGATCGGAGGGGGAACGGCGCGCCGTGTTCAGGCGCGTGCGCGATCAGATCCGGGCGGTCTTCGAAGCGTATGCTGCCGGGCTGGTCGAAGGCATGGACGCCAACAGCGTCGTTGTCCCCCCGTGTTCATCGACCGCCGCAACGCCGGTCGGGTGAAGGCCTAGTCCTTATGCCGCGGTTTTTTTCCGTCTTCCCAATCACGGTTTTTCCGGCTTGCAGGCGATTTCCGAAACGGAGCCGCCAGCATTCCCGGAAGGCTTCGCCATTCCCTCGGCTCCCAGTGATCGAGGCCGAGGGAGATTTCCTCCAGCTTCGCGCGCAGACGGAATGAACCGAAGAGCCGGTCCCACACGGAAAGAAAACTGGCGTAGTTCGAGTCTGTCTCAGGCTGCCAGCGCGAGTGGTGGACGGTGTGCATCCGTGGCGTCACGATCAGCCAGCGCAGTCGGCGATCCCAGCGCTCGGAAATCTTGAGGTTGCTGTGATGAAACAAAATGATCGGGAGGGAGATCGCCTCGTACAGGAGTAATTGCGGGAGAGTCATGCCCAGGGCGGGCAGCACCGCGAGCCTCGCGAGAAACGACAAGATCATCTCGCCCGGGTGGAAGCGCACGCCTGACGTAACGTCCATTTCCGCGTCGGCGTGATGCACGGCGTGAAAGCGCCAGAGGAACGGCGCTTGGTGGTTCAGGCGATGCCACGCGTATTGCCAGCAGTCGAACAGCACGATGGCCAAAACCCATTGAGCCCAGGCGGGAAGGGGCAGGGCGTTGAGCAGTCCGATTTCGTTGAGCCGCGCCCACTCCGTGACGCCGAGGAGCGCGAAGGCGATGCCTGCGGCCACGACGGCGTTGAGCGCGCCGAGGCTGAGATTGGCGCTGAGATGCGACCAGCGCGCGCGCCGGCCGGCGAACATCGGCGCGAGCGACTCGGCCAGCCAGAGGGCGGCCAGCGCAACCGCGACGGCCGCGTAGCGTAGTCGCTGAGTCGATTCAATCAGATGAGGCGTTGGGTCGTCCATGACGAGGGTGGGTGAACCCTTTCTGTATGCACCGACATCGGTCCGACTTCAAACGTACGACGCAAAGAGTCTGGCGGGGCGGGGGCGGGAATAATCCCGGCACGACGCCATCTAAACCGCGTAATCAACCGCGGCCGAAACGGCCGCATCGACCGGAACCCATCGTCAATCATGTCTGCCTACCAAACCTCGCTTCCTCTTCACTCCATCGCCACCGCACCGGCCAAGAGCCAGCCCCTCCTTGAGGGCGCGGCGAAGAAACTCGGCTTCTTGCCCAATATGTACGGGACGATGTCCAACTCGCCCGGCCTCTTTGAAACCTATCAGATCGGTTATGAGCGCTTTCGCTCCAATTCGGGCTTCTCGCCAGTGGAGCAGGAGGTGGTTTTCCTCACGATCAGCTTCGAGAACGGCTGCGATTATTGCGTGGCGGCTCACAGCACCATCGCGGACGCGTTCTCGAAAGTTCCGCTCGAGGTCACGGACGCCATCCGCAACGGCTCGGAGATTCCCGACCCGAAGCTCCGTACGCTTGCCGGTTTCCTGAAGCACCTCATGCGCACGCGCGGACGTCCGTCCAAAGAGGAGGCGCAAGCGTTCTTTGACGCCGGTTACAGTGAGGTTCAGGTGCTGGAACTGATTCTCGCCCTCGCGGTGAAAACGCTGAGCAACTACTCGAATCACCTCTTCACGACGCCGGTCGACGAGGCGTTCAAGGGCCGGCTCTGGTCGCCTCCGTCGGCTTGAGGGCAACGAAGCCGGTGGATGGGGAGGATTGATTCTCCGCCTGGATGGAAAGCCGGCGGATCGTTGGGCCTGAGGGTTCAGGCGTGTTGGGCGTGAACCGAGGGTGGCGTCTCGGTCAGCCTCCGAGAGCGGCCGCGATCGCCTGCTTGAGCTCGGCTTCGCTCTGGCCTGACGTGAGACGGCCGAGCGGCTGTTTTGTCTCGGCGTCGAGGAGGAGCATAAAGCCGGTCTTCCGACCCTGCTCGGCGTAGGCAGGGCCGAGATTCAAGGCTGCCGCGAGGAGGTCCGATTGCTGCTTCGTGTAGTCGTTTGTGAAGTCCACCCGGGTGAAGAGCACCGGCTTGCTGGCGAAGTCCGCTTTGACTGCGTCGATCTTGGGATCGAGCTTTTTGCAAGAAGCGCACCAGTCGGCGTAGAAAAGGACGCCAACGACCTTGGGCTTGACCGGTTCGGCGTGGGCGACAGCCGCCAGGCCGAGTACCAGCGAAAAAACGGACAGATAGCGGAGCAGGGTTATGTTCATAGAGGAGATGGGTTGAGGGTTGATCCTAGTTTGAATTGGCTGGAGCGTGAATATTCCCCGGCCGGCCTCCCAGAAATCGAAGCAGGGAAGCCGTCCCAGTACCCCCCACGAACTCATCCGGACTTAACCGGCTGTCCTTGGCCCTGACCGCCCTCCCGTGCTACTGCTCGCGTCTCATTTCGAAGATTCCTTGGCGAAGAGCCGTGGTGCGCCTTGAACGCGTGCGAGAAGTGACTGCGGCTGGAAAAGCCGGATCTTCGGGCGATTTGGTCGAGGGTCAGCGTGCCGTCGCGCAAGAGTTTGGCGGCATGTTCCATTCGGATGCCGTGCAGCATCGCCATCGGCGTGCGCGAGAAGGCTGCATGGAAGCGCTTGGCAAACGCAGACCGGCTTATCCCGGCTGCATCGGCCAGCAACTCCACGGTATGAGGCGCCGCAGGATCATCGAGCATTGAGTCGATTGCTCGTCCGAGGCTCACATCTTCAAGGGCAAGAAGCCATGGAAGTGTTCCAGTGTTTCCAGCGGGCAAGTGCCGGAGAAAGTAAACAAGGGAAGCGGTCATCAATCCCGCCGTTAGTGCCCCTCCGCCCTCGGCCGGTCGGGATTGCTCCTCGAGGATCGTCGTAAAGGCCGCGCGCACCAAAGGCTCCTTTGAGAGATCGACCGCGATTATGTGGCGGAGATGATCGAACAGTCCAATAGACCGGCCGTAGCGGACGTTCACCATGCCGCATGCGAGGGTCAGACCGGGATCATCGGCCGAGCCCGCGACAATCTTTTGGACCGGCGGTCCTGCTGTGCTGGCGTCGAAAGTGAACTCCCGCTTCACCGACGTACCCGATTCGAGGGAGTGCGCCATACCGCCGGGGACAATGGCCAGCATGAATGGTGCGAGTTGGTGCCGGTCACGGCCTGGCCCGGAGAGCCTTCCCCGGCCCGCCAGCACAAAGTGGAGGAGAGGCCCCGCAGGTTCGGGCAGTCGCAGCCGCCAGCCTCCGCTTAATATGCAGAGCGAGAACGGCTCTACGCTTACTTCAACATGGGACAGAAGCCGATCGAGGTACATGCGGAGTGATGAGCGATGGGGTGGGGAGGGCGGCGATGTCCCGAGACCGTTCTGGACGAAATCGAACAACATCGGGACCACTCCGCACGGTGGATCTGCGATAGTCTTCGTTGGAAAGGCGATTCCGCCAAACCGAAAACAAAAAAGAACATCCAATGAAGACTCGCACTATACTCGCTGCCCTCGTGCTGACCGCCTCGCTGGCCTTTGCCGGCGAACTGCTCAACATAGACCGCACCGTCGGCCACGCTCTCGACGGCCACGACCCGGTCGCCTTCTTCACCGAAAAGAAACCGGTGAAGGGCGATTTCAAGATCACCGCCACGCACCAGGGCGCGACCTACTTCTTTGCCTCACGCCGAAATCGTGACGCCTTTCAGGAGAACCCCGACCGTTACGCGCCGGCTTACGGCGGCTACTGCGCGGTGGGCGCGGGACTGGGTGTGTTGCTGCCCGTGGACATCACGACATGGCAGGTGGTCAACGACCGCCTCGTGCTGAACTTCAGCTCCGACGTACAAAAGGTGTTCAACAAGGATCCGCAGGGCACGTTGAAGAAAGCCGATGCCGCGTGGCCCAAGCTTGTGGCCGAACACGGCCGGTGATCGCTCCGGTCCGGGCGGCCCGGGGAAACCCGGGCCGCCCGGCAAACTCAACTCAAGCATACCATGACCACCACCGAAGCCATCGAATCTCGCCGCTCCGTCAAACACTTCGACCCCGCCCACCGCATGACCGAGGCCGAGGTCGGGCGGCTCATCCAACTCGCCAAGCTCACGCCCTCGTCCTTCAATATGCAGAACTACCGCTTCGTGCTCGTGCGCGACTCGGAGTTGCGGAGACAGATTCGCGCCGTTGCGTGGGATCAAGCACAGGTGACCGATGCCTCCCTGCTCGTCCTCCTTTGCGCCGACCTGAACGCGCACGCGAAGAACCCGCAGCGCTACTGGGCGCACGCGCCGCAGGAAGTGCAGGACATCCTCGTGCCCGCGCTCACACCCTTCTACAACGGAAAACCGCAACTGATCCGCGATGAGGCCATGCGCTCGACCGGATTCGCCGGGATGACCCTCATGCTCGCCGCGCGCGAGCTGGGCTATGACTCGTGCCCCATGATTGGCTTCGATGCCGGGGCGGTGGCGAAGCTCATCAACCTGCCGGCCGACCATGCGCTTAGTTTCATGCTCGCCATCGGCAAGCCGGCTAAAGCCGTATGGCCGCGCGGCGAGCGGTTGCAGGACAGCGAATTGGTGATCGAAGACCGATTCGTTGCCTGATCCTCAGCCGGCGCGCTATTGCAGGCACGCGGCGCTGAACCGAAAGCACAACCCAGCCGCCAGTCATTAAGGAGAAAACATGTGGAATCAAACCGCCGTTGCCCGCCGTCTTGGCATCAAGGTACCGCTCATCCAGGGACCGTTCGGTGGACACTTTTCCACCGTGCGACTCGCCGCTGCCGTTTCGAACGCCGGTGGCCTCGGCTCCTTCGGCGCGCAGGCCTACAGCGCGCAGGACATCCGCCGGATCGTCGGCGAACTGCGCGCTGCGACCGACCGGCCTTTCAACATCAACCTCTGGGTTTCCGATCGCGATCCCCATGATCCCGTCCGCGTGCGGGCTGACTTCGCCGCACAGACCGCCGCCTTGCGCACTTATCATGCGGACCTCGGCATCGCTCCGCCGGCGTTTCCCGCAAACCTAGGTGAACGCTTCGAGCAACAAGTCGAATCTGTCCTCGATGCCCGCCCTTCCGTGTTCAGTTTCGTCTTCGGCATCCCATCGGCGGAGATCCTCAAGGAGTGCAGAAGGCGCGGCATTGTCACCCTCGGCGCGGCGACTACAGTCGAGGAAGCCCTGGCCAACGAAGAGGCGGGCGTGGATCTCGTGCTCGCCACTGGATTCGAGGCCGGCGGGCACCGACCCTCGTTTTTGAAACGTGCCGAGGACTCGCTTCACGGCACGCTCAGTCTGGTGCCGCGCGTGGTGGACGCCGTGAAGATCCCTGTCATTGCCGCAGGCGGAATAGCGGACGGCCGGGGGGCGGCCGCGGCGTTTCGCCTCGGGGCGGGGGCGGTCCAGATCGGCACCGCGTTTCTCGCATGCGATGAATCCGGTGCGTCCGAGTTTCATCGTCGCCAGATTCTTGACGGTCATGCGCGCGATACGGTTCTGACGCGCGCTTACACCGGAAGACTGGCCCGTTTCATCCGTAATCGTTTCATCGAGGAATCTTCGCGTCCGGACAGCGTACTTCTGCCGTTTCCTTATCAAAGCTGGGCCACCTCCGAGGTGAAGCGCGCCGCAGTGGAGCGACACCGTGCTGACCTCGCCGCGTTGTATGCCGGCCAAGGGGCTCAGCTGATCCGCCATCACCGGGCTGCGAAGCTGTTCGCCGCGCTGGTCACCGAAACGAATCAGTGTGCGGCAATATTCGGGATATAAGGCCATCTGAGCGCCGAAAACAAAACGCGGCCCGTGAGGCCGTGCCTTCACAAACGATAAAATATCATGATTCTCGCCATAGCGGGATCGAGCCGGACAGGGTCAGGCCGATATGTGCAATTTTTCTCCTTGGACGCGGTCCACATAAATTGCATGTATTGGCTGACCCCGTCGGATTGCCTCCGCTTTCCCCAATTACGCGGAGCGCTGTTGAGCCGCCGTTCGCTCGGGATGCTCGAATGCATCGGCGTAGTTTTCCAAGTCGCGATCCGACATCCCCAGCGCCCGCCCGGCCTCGCGCCAGCCCGCCACGGCGCGTTCCACTTCACGCAGGATTTCCTTTGCGCGCGGGAGCGGAAGCCGAAAGTAGGCGATGACGGACATCAGCGCCTCGACCGTTGCCTCGGGGCCGGTGTCCGCCGACACCCACGTCTTCAGTTCCCGCGCCCGGTCCGGGAACGGATTGAGGTCGAAGGCGGGCGCGAGACGCCAAAGACCGCGCTCCGCATGGAGGAACCCGTGATTGTGCAGGTGATCGTCCACATTCGTGATGAGGATCGAATAGGCCATCCTTCGCCAGAGTTCCTCAATGTCAGATTGAGCCGCCGCTCCGTTTACGCGCAGGGCGTCCACGATTTCGGTGTAGGCGTGTTCCTGGCCATCGGCCGACTCGACGCCGAGCAGCGTCGCCGCCGACACATACATCAGCCGCTTGCCATCAAGTGTCCGGTCAAACCGGCGAATCAAAGCAACCGGCATGCCGTCGCTGTCCACGAGGCGCGCCGGAGCGACTGCCAAGCCGGCTGCCTTGGCCATGGTCATGGCCAAAACCTCGCCTTTGGTGACCGAACGTTCGTCCTGCACACTCGGAAATTTCCCAATCGCCAACCTGCCGTCGTCATCAACCACGGTGGCCTTGGGGCGCAGCCCGCCGAGCGACGTGCCGCGGCCCCGCAGGTAGGCGAGATCAGCGGCGGTCTCCGTTTCAGTTTCGACCGCGCGCGAGGCGCTCATCAGGTGCCGCAATTCCAACAGGGGCGGAGCGGTCCGCTGATCCGCCTCTGCTGCCCGTTGAAACACGCCGCTCTCATCGCGAAAGCGAAGAGCGCCGACCCGGCTGCCATCGTCCACCGCCAGCAGGAAATCGATAGCGTTGAGGAGGGACGATCCTGCGTCCTGTCCGGTGCGCCGCGTCGTTTGGCGCCGCTTGGCGTGATCACGCAGAATCACCCGCCGGCCCCAGCCATCCGGTTCGGTGTCGGCAATCGCCGCGTGAAAGACCGAACCCTCCGGGGTCTTGCGGTGGAACTGTGCACCGACGACCAATGGAAGATTCGGCTCAATCGCGAATCGATCCGGCGCGGCCAGCCAGGTTTCGTCGTAAGTGAACGCGGCATGCTCCCGCGCACCGTTTTGATCGTAATGAAGGGTGCCCACGCGCCGGCCTTCATCACCGAGGAAAACGTGAAGGATGCGTTTCATAACGAGGTCGGGGTTTTTTTGATGCGCACGCGTTTCGGCAGCCGGGTTTCATCCAGCTGGAGGCCCACATCGTCACGCTTGGGATCGACCAGATCGCCGAGCGCGTTGCCGAGGCCCAGGACAAAGAGGGCCATCGCATACGCTCCCATGGCCACGGTGGGATCGCCTTTTTCCACTCGGCGATAGGTATTCGTAGCCACGCCCATCCGTTCCACCATCATGGCGACGGTGAAATGGCGCTTACGACGCGCCGTCGCCACGTCCTGCCCCAGTTTGGTCAAGGCGCGTCGCGTCGGGGACGGGAGCAAATCATGGAGCGAGGAGCGCATAGTTAATAGCCGTGGATTGACTCTTATCGAATTTAAGAGGCAATACATTGCTAGTTTAATTGGGAAAGTCGAGGTTAATTGGGTGAAGACTTACGCCGTAAACGAGCGTTTACGCAGAGTTGGGTCGAGCCGGACCGGGTCAGCCGATGTGTGCAACCTCTCTCCCTGAAAGCGGGTGACGTAGGCGTGCACGGAATTCGGTGACCCCATCCGCAAGGTCTGAGCCCACCAGCGATAAGGGACGCCAGATCGGCGCAATGGCGTCGCCACCCCAATCACGTGGTAGATCGCCCTCGGATACTCGATGCGCCGCTTCCTCGCCACGGCCCTAGGCAACATGGCGCCATCCCCCCATTTCAAAGCGAATAAATTACATGTATCGGCCTGACCCGAATGGCGCTTAGATAGGTAAAATGCCGTTATCCGTTTTCGTCCCTGCGATGCTGGTTTCTGGACGGGAAACGCGAAGTCGCACGGGCGACCAATTTACTCCTCGTCCCTCATCCAGCGCAGGACGCAGACCGCGCTTGTCGTTCACAGACGAAGTTTCCACCGGTCCGGTTGCTTGACCCTCGGTGCCAACCGGACAAAGCATGAAGGCTCTTGGCCATGATGAAGAAATCTCCGGCGAACCCAACCTCGTCGCACGTTGTGCCGGTGTGAGCGCGGTCACCCAAGCTTCGGCGGTCGCGGATAAAATCGCGCTTTTCCGGTCGCTCTTTCGTGGCCGGACCGACGTTTACCCCGCCCGCTTCGAAAGTCGCAAGACCGGCAAGTCCGGTTACCAGCCCGCCTGCGGCAACGAATGGGTGCGCGGCATCTGTGAAAAACCGCGCATCAAGTGCTCCGACTGCCCGCACCAACGCTGGCTGCCCGTCACCGACGAAGTGATCTTTCGTCATTTGGCGGGCGAGCGGGACGCCCAAGGGCGGGCTTTTGTCATGGGCGTCTATCCTATGCTGCTGGACGAGACGTGCTTTTTTCTGGCGGCGGACTTCGATGGGGAAAACTGGCGCTGAAAATCAAGCCGGTGTTGCGCGATGAACGCTGCCCGGGTGTGCCGCTGCCGGTGGTGTTCAAAGGGGAACTGCGCGACGATCAGGAGCCGGCCGCCCGGGCGATGCTCAGGCACGACACCGGCGTCCTCGCCGCCACGACCGCCTTCGGCAAAACCGTGCTGGCGGCCTGGCTCGTCGCCGAGCGCGGAGTCAACACTCTCGTGCTCGTGCATCGTCAGCAGCTGCTCGAACAATGGATCGAGCGTCTCTCCGCCTTTCTCGACGTGCCTGCGAAGTCGATCGGCCGGCTCGGGGGCGGACGCAAGAAACTCACCGGCGCACTCGACGTGGCGCTCATCCAAAGTCTCGTGCGCAAAGGCGTCGTGGACGACCGCGTCGGCAGCTACGGGCATATCGTGGTCGATGAGTGCCATCATGTTTCCGCCCACAGCTTCGAACTGGTGGCGCGGCGGGCGAAGGCACGCTTCGTCACAGGGCTCTCTGCCACCGTCGCGCGCAAGGACGGGCATCACCCGATCATTTTCATGCAGTGCGGCCCGGTGCGTCATCGGGTTGACGCCCGGCGGCAGGCGATCGCCCGGCCGTTTTCCCACGAGGTGTTCGTCCGGCCCACGGGATTTCGCGCGAACGCCGAGCCCGCCGCCGACCCGAGGATGGAATTTCAGAATCTGGTGGAAGCGCTCGCTGCGGATGAAACTCGCAACCGCCTGATCTGCGCGGAGGTGGTGGAGGCAGTGCGGGCCGGCCGTTGCCCGCTGGTCCTGACGGAGCGCACCGCTCACGTGCAGACCATCGCGGCGGCGCTGGCGGCGGAGGTTCCTTGCGTGATCACCCTGCAAGGCGGCATGGGCCGGAAGGAATTGCGCGCCGCCCTCGGCCGGCTCGCCGACACGACCGCTGGAACCGGGCGCGTGGTGGTGGCCACCGGCCGGTTTATCGGCGAGGGGTTCGATGATCCGCGTTTGGACACGCTTTTCCTCGCGCTGCCCGTTTCGTGGCGGGGCACCATCGCCCAGTATGCCGGGCGGCTCCATCGGCTCCACGAAGGCAAGAGCGAGGTGCGCGTCTATGACCACGCCGATCTCGATGTGCCGATGCTTGCCCGGATGTTTGACCGGCGCTGCCGCGGCTATGAGGCCATCGGCTACTCGATTCTCCTCCCGGCCAGTGCGGTGCCCGGGTGGCCGGTCGGGGTGGCGCTGCCGGTGGATCCGGTTTGGAAAAAGGATTACGCGGGGAGTGTGCGACGTCTCGTTCGAGACGGGGTCGACTCGCAGCTGGCCAATCTTTTTGTGCAGGCGGCCCGCACCTTTTCCGCGGACACCGAGGGGGTGGCGCGGGCACGCAGTGCTACGGAGGCATTTCTCTATCGGAGACTGGAAAGCCTGCCGGAGACTGCCGGGTACTTCCGCCTGAACGCGGAACTCCCGATTCCATTCGATCAGGCGGGCAAAATGGAGATCGATCTTTACTGCGCCGAGGCGCGCCTCGCCATCGAGCTGGACGGCGCGCAGCACCTGGCCGATGCCGAGGCCTACCGTCGCGACCGCCGCAAGGACGCCCTGCTCCAGCTAAACGGCTGTCTCGTCCTTCGATTCCTCGCCGAGGATGTGGGCCGGCGTCTTGACCACGTGCTTGACGCCATCCTGGCCGCGCTGGCCAATCGCCGGCGTCCGTGAGCGAGGTCGTAAATCAGATATGGGTGACGACGAAAGGCGATCTGAATGTATCCTCCGTTTGGATGAACGACTGGCGGTTCGGCGGATTCTGAATAGACAGTGGGAGGCTGTTCCCAGCCGGAGCCGCCCTCTTCGCCATGAACCCATCCACTCCCGAGCATGTCCGTCTGCGCGAGGAGGCGGACCGAACGTCGAACTGGAAGCGCTGGGGTCCGTACTTGGCAGACCGGCAATGGTCGACCGTGCGGGAGGACTACACGAAGAACGGCACGGCGTGGGATGGGTTTCCGCACGATCATGCGCGCAGCCGCGCCTATCGCTGGGGAGAGGACGGGCTGCTTGGCCTCTGCGACCGGCAGTGCCGGCTTTGCTTCGCTCCCGTGCTTTGGAATGGGCGCGATCCCATCCTTAAGGAGCGTCTCTTCGGCCTCACCGGGCCCGAGGGCAACCACGGCGAGGACGTCAAGGAGCTCTACTACCACCTCGACTCCACGCCGACGCATTCGTGGATGCGTGCCCTCTACAAGTATCCACACGCTGAATATCCCTACGCGCGCCTGGTGGAAGAGAACCAGCGTCGTGGCCTCGGCGAACGCGAGTTCGAGCTCTCCGACACCGGCGTTTTCGATGAGGGACGCTATTTCGACATCTTCGTAACGTACGCGAAACGCGGCCCCGATCACCTGCTCATCCGCATCACCGCCGCAAATCGCGGCCCGGAGGCCGCACCGCTGCACCTGCTTCCCTCGCTTTGGTTCCGCAACACCTGGAGCTGGGGCGCCACGCTCGACGCGGTGGAGCGCCGCCCAGAACTCAGCCTTGATCGGGAAGGTGCGGTCGCGGCAGATCACGAGACGCTCGGCCGCTTTGTTCTCCGTCATGCGGCCGCGTCCGACGGCACGGTCGCGGTCCCGCTTTTTACCGAGAACGAGACCAACCACGAACGGCTCCACGGCGTGGCGAACGCCACACCCCACGTGAAGGACGCGTTTCACCGCTGCATCGTGCAGGGCGAAGCGAACGCGGTGAATCCCCACCGCACCGGCACCAAGGCGGCGTTGCATTATCGGTTGAACGTCCCCGCCGGCGGCGAGGTCTCGGTGGACCTGCAATTGTCGCCTCGGGACGGGGCCGAACCGGTCGGGTTCGGCGACGCCTTCGAGCGTGAGCTTGTCCGCGCCCGAGGAGAGGCGGACGCCTTTTACAGGTCGATCGCCCCGCTGCGGGCGACCGACGAGGAGATCGCCGTCATTCGTCAGGGTTACGCCGGCCTGCTCTGGTCGAAGCAGTTCTACTTCTACGTCGTCGACCGCTGGCTCGACGGCGACCCGGCGTCACCGCCGCCGCCGGACAGGCGCCAGGAAGGGCGCAACCGCGACTGGCGGCATCTCTACAGCCGCGACATCCTGTCGATGCCCGACAAGTGGGAGTACCCGTGGTTTGCCGCTTGGGACACCGCCTTTCACATGATCCCGATGGCGCGCATCGATGCGGCGTTCGCCAAGCGCCAGCTCACGCTCTTCCTGCGCGAATGGTACCTTCACCCCAACGGGCAGATCCCCGCCTACGAGTTCGCCTTCAGCGACGTGAATCCGCCCGTGCACGCCTGGGCGGCGTGGCGCGTCTATCGAATCGACGCTGCCGTCAACGGGCGGCCCGACCGCGATTTCCTTGAGGGAATCTTCCAAAAGCTCCTGCTCAACTTCACCTGGTGGGTGAACCGCAAGGACGCCGGCGGACGCAACCTTTTCTCGGGCGGCTTCCTCGGTCTGGACAACATCGGGGTGTTCGATCGCGGTCAGCCAATCCCGGGCGGAGGGCATCTCCGCCAGGCAGACGGAACCGCGTGGATGGCGTTCTACGCCGGCGTGATGCTCCGCATGGCCATGGAACTCGCGTGGGAGGACGACCAGCCCCGGCCGGCCTACGCCGACATGGCCTCGAAGTTCTTCGAGCATTTTATCCAGATCGTCGATGCGATGAACACCGCCGGAGGGACCGGCTTGTGGGACGAGGCCGATGGTTTCTATCACGACCAGATCGACTACGGCACCCACGCTGTTCCGCTGAAGACGCGCTCGCTCGTCGGACTGCTCCCGCTCATCGCGGTCGACGTGCTCGACCGCGACCACATCGACCGGCTGCCGGATTTCAGGAAGCGCTACGAATGGTTCCTCGAACATCGCAAGGACCTCGCGCGCCACATCACCTACTGCGCGGAAGATTGCGATCTCGGTCATCGGAAGACCCTGCTTGCCGTGCCCTCGCGCGAACGATTGGTGCGCCTGCTCGCGTCGTTGCTGGACGAGAAGGAGTTCCTCTCGCCCTTTGGCCTGCGCAGTGTTTCCAAGCGGCACGAATCGGAGCCGTACGAGTTTTGCGCCGACGGCGAGACCCTGCGGCTCCAGTACACGCCCGGGGAAGGCGACACGCACCTCTTCGGAGGCAATTCCAACTGGCGCGGACCGATCTGGTTTCCGATCAACTATCTGCTGATCGAGGCGCTCGAACGCTACCACGAGTATTATGGAGACTCGCTCCAGGTCGAGTTGCCCACGGGTTCGGGGCGGTACGCCAATCTGAAGCAAGTGGCGGGGGAGTTGTCGTCGCGGCTTGGACGGTTGTTTCTGCCGGGGGAAGACGGCCGTCGCCCCGCGCACGGCGACTGCGCCCTTCACGCGCACGACCCGCACTTTCGGGATCTCGTGTTGTTTTACGAGCACTTCCACGGCGACAACGGCCGCGGGCTCGGCGCGAGCCACCAGACGGGATGGACCGCGCTGGTGGTCACGTGCCTTGAGGATCAGGCCCGTTGGGCGTGAAGCGCGCGGACCGTTGCGCGATGTTCGGGAGGCTGTCTTGTCTCCGTCAAAGAAAATGAAAATCGCGCCTCCGCAGCCTTCGCGAAGTTCAATCAGAACGCGGGAGCGGGGCGAGGCCTGGCGAATGTTTCCGCACGGGCGGTTAGGAATGGGACCGTGGCTTGCGTGAGATTGTCATGTCGAAGCGAAGCTAATTGATAGGGCCGTGGAGGTCAGAATTCCGTAGCTACTCTGCTGGCCGTCGATGCACCACGACCGGCCCTTTTGACGCGCGCCTGATTTGCTCCCGGTGTGACCGACGATCTGGGGAATGGGCAGAACATCCACAAATTCTTCGTCCCAATCCAGCCACGTTATGCCTCCGACGGACGCGTCGCCGCCGCGAACCCGGCCCGCTTGCAGAAGCGGATGAGGCGGGGCCAGAATTGCATGTGTAGTTGAGATTGCCCTGCTGGCCTCCAATTCGAGTGAGTCGAGGGATGTTTGGAGGTCGCTCGTGTCCGGCCAGAAGGAACGTGCAACGCCTGCATGGCTCAGCAACCATCCATTGACGTACACGAATAGCCGCGCGTCGTTCCAGAAATCCGGCGACAGATCGTGCGCAATACGTTTCGCGGCACTGTGCGAGTATGCACTGCCGCATTTATAGCGGAGATGGCGTGGTGTCCGATGACGATCGCACGCCGGTTTTGCCTCGAGATATTGGACGTCGTGGTTGCCGAGCAGAAAGACTGCCCGGATTCCGAGACGGTTTCGGGTTGAGTTGAGCCATTCGCACGTCGACGCCAGGCTGGTGCGGTCTTTTGCGTGACGATGCGCGTCGAAGTAGTCGCCAAGGAACACAATCAGATCGGGCCTCTTGGGAGTCACATCCTCCGCCGCAAGAATGCGTTCCACCCACGCGGTGTTCTGGTGAACATCGGGGATCAAGAGGCATCGACCGGACTGACATTGCATATCCCATAAGCGCCCATTGCTGGTGGAGGTGTAAATTCGAATTGTGCCGGCGCAGTTGATTCACTCGCCCACAAAAAGGCCGCGCCCCGTAATGGGCGCGGCTGGGTGATTCGGTAGGAGTTGGCCGCGTGGGCTTCAGGCTTCCAGCTGCGGGCGGGACTTTTCCGGCCAGTCGATGTGGAAGACGAAGAATGGGTCAATAATGAACTATTGATTTTGGGAAGGCGGGTTAAGTTAAGCGGCTGATGCGCACGAACCGCTGGCTTGGTCTCGGTTCGGCGCAGGAGTGCGATAATTTCGCGATCTCGTACTCCTTCGGGGCGACACGCCGAGGTATGTCGTCCAAAGCGGAGTCGAGACCTCCGCACTCCAGAGCAGCAAGCGTCCACCTCGGAGCCGGGCGGGTGAACAAGGTGGGCGGGCGCGTCCCTGCGCCCGCATGTGGGTGGGAGGGCGTGCCTGCGCCGTCCCGCGGATGCTAACACAAACGCGCGGAGGGACCCGCGCGTCCACCTCGGCATGAATGCGGTGGGTGTTACTGATCTTTTTGGCCTCGTAGGGATTTTGTAGGATTTGCCGGGCTGGAGTCGTTAAACGGTGCCGATTTGGCGTCAGCGCGGCCAGACCACAGACCGCGGATTTATTCCGGGCATGCCAACGATCTGGAACAGGTTTTGATGAGAGTCCTCATTTGTTCGTATTACGAACAAGGGACGCGGGGCGGCGGCAACGTCCACCGGAGCGATTCTGGTAGTTCGCACTCGAACGTGGTCAGGGGGCGCAAAAAAGCCGCGCCCCGTAAAGGGCGCGGCTGGGTGATTCTTTGGGATTTGGGCGGTGGGGATTTCTGCTTTCCCGCGCGGTCATCCGCGCGGGCTTTAGGCCTCCAACTGCGGGCGGGACTTTTCGGGCCAGTCGATGTGGAAGAACTTGCCGCGGGGCTTGTCGGTCCGCTCGTAGGTGTGGGCGCCGAAATAATCGCGCTGGGCTTGGAGCAGGTTGGCCGGCAAACGGGCTGAACGGTAGCCGTCGTAATAGGCGAGGGACGAGGCGAAGGTGGGCACCGGAATGCCGTTCTCCGCCGCGAGGGCCACGACCTTTCGCCAGTTCTTCTGGGCCTTCTGGATCGTCTTGTTGAAGTGCGGATCGAGGAGGAGGTTGGCCAGCTTCGCGTCGCGGGCGTACGCCTCGGTGATCTTCTGGAGGAAGGCGGCGCGGATGATGCAACCGCCGCGCCAGATCTGGGCGATCTGACCGAAGTTGAGCTTCCAGTTATACTCGATCTGGGCCTGACGCATGAGCTGGAAGCCCTGCGCGTACGAGCAGATCTTGGAGCAGTAAAGGGCGTCGTGGATCGCCTGGATCACGGCTTTCTTCTGGGCCGTGAGCTTCTTGATCTTCGGGCCCTTGAGCACCTTCGAGGCGGCGACGCGCTCTTCCTTGATGGCGGAGAGGCAGCGCGAAAAAACAGATTCCGCAATCGTCGGTGCGGCCACACCCATGTCGAGGGCGTTGACCGAGGTCCATTTGCCCGTGCCTTTCTGGCCGGCGGTGTCGAGGACGACGTCAACGAAGGCCTTGTCCGAAACCGGATCCTTCTGCTTGAGAATGTCGGCGGTGATTTCGATCAGGAAGCTGTCGAGGGTGCCCTTATTCCACTTCGAAAAGATGTCGCCCATCTCGCTGGCCGAGAGGCCGAGCAGGCGCTTCATGAGATCATACGATTCGCAGATCATCTGCATGTCGCCGTATTCGATGCCGTTG
Source organism: Opitutales bacterium (assembly GCA_038212175.1). Lineage (GTDB taxonomy): Bacteria > Verrucomicrobiota > Verrucomicrobiia > Opitutales > Opitutaceae > CAMAXB01. The sequence goes on from JBBQUU010000014.1 coordinate 67,165, forward strand.
TGCACCATCTTCACGTAGTGGCCGGCGCCGTTTTCGCCGATGTACGTGGTGCAGGGCACGCCGCCCTTGATGGGCTTGCCGGGGGTTGCACCCGTGAGGGGACGGCCGGTCTTTTTGTCCACCTTCGCCGCGATGGCCTTCCAGATGACTTCGAGCTCCTTGAAGGCGGACTTGTCGCCACCCGGCATCAAGGAGGGACCGAAACGCGCGCCCTCTTCACCGCCGGAAACGCCGGAGCCGATGAAGCGGAGACCCTTTTCCTTGAGGGCTTTCTCGCGGCGGATGGTGTCCGTCCAGAGCGCATTGCCGCCATCGATGATGATGTCGTCCTTCTCGAAGAGCGGCACGAGGCTGTCGATCACTGCGTCGGTGGCCTTGCCGGCTTGGACGAGCATGATGACCTTGCGCGGCTTGGCGAGGGAGGCGACGAATTCCTCGAGGGTTTTCGAGCCGACCAGTCCACCGGGCGTGGAGGGATTCTCGGCCACAAACTTGTCCGTCTTCTCGACCGTACGGTTGTAGACCGAGATCTGGAAGCCGTGGTCGGCGATATTGAGGGCGAGGTTTTGACCCATCACCGCGAGGCCGATGAGTCCGATGTCAGAGTGCGTCTTGGGCATAAGCAGAAAGTGAACCTTAGGCACCTGCGCCGCCCGATGACCACCCAAAACTGGGGTGGCTTTGTGACCGTTAAGCAAACGACGCCCGGCCGAAGCGGTGGAAGCGGGCCCGGATCGCGGCCCGTCTAGCGGGGGGCGTTCTTCGGCAGTCCCTGCTGCTTGCCGTAGTAGTCGATCTTACTGGGGAGAAACGGAGCGATCTTTTCGACGTAGGGCGTCAGGAATTTCGGCTCGTTGCGCTCGAAGACCCATTGGAAGCACACCACCGCAACGAACAGGAACACAATCATGCCGAGCACGAATTTGTTCATGCGGGCGGCATGCCGGATGAGGATGACGGCGACGATGAAGGCGCCGACGGCCATGAGTACGTTGACCCAAAATGCCTTTGGCACGTCTTGCAGTTTCTCGAGCGCAGTGGCGGCGAAGAGCAGCATGGGCGCGGACGTTAAATGTCCGGAAGGCGTTCGGCGAGGCCAAAGGGAACGGTTCGCGGGAGTTCCCGGACCGCGGTCGGCGCCTGCGGCTACAACGTTGCGTCTCACTCCGGGCGGGCCCACCTTGGAGGCATGGATGCCGCCGTGCGAACGCAGCACAAGAAGCCCAGTTTTCCGATCAGCGACGGACTCCGGACCTACCTCCGCCGATTCCGGCGCGAGCGCGAACTGCCGGTGACCTACGAGCGGCTGCGGTGTTTCTCGGAATCGTGGCCCTTGCCCGACGGGTCCGGGAGGCCGTCCTTGTGGGAATCGGTGGTGTACGACCGCCAGGAAATGGAGCCTCTGCATGAGGACCTCAAGCAGGTCTACGCCATCCTCCGGGTCGACGGCGAACGTTCGGTCATGCAGCACCTCTACATCGACCGGATCGACTTCTGCGCCTTCGGCAACTCGGCGCCGTTTCGTATCCGGATCGTCAATGCGTTCAACGACAACCCGGATCATTTCTACATCAAGCGCGGCGATGCCTCCCGCGTCTATGGCCTTGAGCTGGAGCACGTGCTGTCGCCCAACCGCATGAACTACCTCACCTGCGGCAACACGCTGGTGGAGGAGCACATCGCGGGCATCCCGGGCGACGTGTTCATCGAGCGCTGGCTGCACAACTCCGAGATGAAGCCCATCCGCGTGGCGAAGGAGCTGGTGAAGTTCAACGAACGCTGCTTCGTGCGGCTGCTGGGCGACATGCGCAGCTATAATTTCGTGGTGGTCGTGACGCCCGACTTCGAGGGGGCGCAGGTGCGTATCCGCGCCATGGATTTCGATCAGCAGTCGTACGAAGGGCGGATGAACCTGTACCGCCCGCAGTTCTTCAAGGACAACCAGCCGCTCGCGCTCTTCTGCATCAAGCACCTTCGCATCGAGACGGCGCTCCAGTATCAACGCGAGGAGCAGGTGCTGATGCTGCAGCGCGCGGCCGTGACGGAGGAAAGGCTGGCGATGCTTCTGCGCGCAATGTCGTCCGACCCGCTTGCCCCGGAGGCGAACGTGCACGAGTTGCGCGCGGCGCTGGCCGAGCACTATCGGCGCACCGAATTCATGCGCTGCGCCTCCATGGGCGACCTCGTGCGCGAGAACCTCGAATCCATCCGGCTCAACGTTGCCCGCGGGGGGCCGCTGTCGCCGTCGATGGACATGTTTTGATCTCAGGCCGGCGGGCGTGGGTTCCCGGCGACGCAAGCCATTTCAGCCGTGCGAGCGTTGGGCGCTTCACCCCGGTGAACAGCGTTCTCGATTCAGAGTTGTTACAGGAGGCCGCAAAGGGCGCGGAGAACAGAGCAAACCGAGACTATCCTCTGCGTCCTTTGCGGCCTCCTGTTAAATGTATTTCGTAAACCCGCGTTGGCTCTGGCTTCAGCTTCCGGCGAGGCTCTTGAATTCGCTGACGACGCCCTGCAGGGAGGCTTTTGCGTCGCCGTAGAGCATGCGGGTGTTGGGCATGAGGAAGAGCTGGTTCTCCAGGCCGGAGAAGCCGGTGCCCTTGCCGCGCTTGAGGCAGATGACGGTGCGGGCCTCGTGCGCGTTGATGATGGGCATGCCGTAGATCGGCGAGGCCTTGTCGCGCGAGGCGGCGGGGTTCACGACGTCGTTGGCCCCGATGACGATCGCGACGTCCATGGTCGGCATGAGCGGGTTGATCGCGTCCATTTCCGCCAGTTGTTCATAGGGCACGTTGGCTTCGGCGAGCAGCACGTTCATGTGTCCGGGCATGCGGCCGGCCACGGGATGGATCGCAAAGCGAACTTCGGCGCCATTTTGCTCCAGCGTCTCGGCGAGTTCGCGCACCACGTGCTGGGCTTGGGAGACGGCCATGCCGTAGCCGGGTATGATGACCACCTGGCGCGCGGCTTCGAGGACCGCAAAACTGTCCTCGGCCGAGATGGGTTTGAGCTCGCCCTGAATTGTGCTTTCGCCACCGGCCCCAGCCGCCGCGGGCGGGGCGGCGCCGAACCCGGAGAAGAGCACATTGCCGATGGAGCGGTTCATTGCCTTGCACATGATGAGCGAGAGGATCATGCCGCTCGTGCCCACGAGGCAGCCGGCGACAATGAGTACATTGTTGGTGATGACGAAGCCGGCGGCGCAGGCTGCGAGACCGGAGAGACTGTTGAGCATGGCGATGACCACGGGCATGTCGCCCCCGCCGATCGGCATCACGAGGGTCCAGCCCAGGATCAGGCCGAGGATGAGGAAGGCGCCAAAGGCAAACGTGGCCACTTGCGGGTCCCGGCTGAGAATGAACGCGATTCCGGCCGCGACCATCGCGGTCACCATGAGGCCGTTGAGCAGGTGTTGGCCGCGAAACAGAATCGCGCGTCCGCTCAGCCATTCGGCGAGCTTGCAGAAGGCGTAGATCGAGCCGGTGAACGTGATGCCGCCGATCAGCACGGCGAGAAAGATGACGGTGCTGGTGAAACCCGGCGTACCGGAGAACTCCGAGAGATAACGATCCCAGCCGAAGGCGTTGATCTTGCCGTACTCCGCCCACCCGACGAGCAGCGAAGCGAGCCCGCCGAATCCGTTGAGCAGCGCGACCATCTCGGGCATCGAGGTCATCTTGACGAAACGCGCGCATGCGACGCCGACGATCGAGCCGATGGCGATGCCGATCGCGATCCACGTGAAATCGATGACGTGGCGGTCGAAGAGCGTGGCGACGACGGCGATGAGCATGCCGACGGAAGAGAGGAGATTGCCGCGCCGGGCCGTCTGCTGGCGGCCGAGCATTTTCAGACCGACGATGAACAGGATGGCCGCGACAATGTAGGCGAAGTTGAGCATTTGCGGGTTCATGACGCCGGGCCCTCCTTCTTCGCCGGTTCCTTTTTCTTGAACATGCCCAGCATCCGGTCGGTGACGAGGTAGCCCCCGACCACGTTGATCGTGGCGAAAATGACGGCGGAGGTGCCGAGCACGGTCGTCAACCACGAGCCGTCGTCGGTGCCGGAGGCGATGATTGCCCCGACGATCGTGATGCCCGAGATCGCATTCGAGCCCGACATCAGCGGCGTGTGCAATTGCGAGGGCACCTTGGCGATCAGCTCGAAGCCGAGAAAGGCCGCAAGCGTGAAGATGAAGAAGAGAAGCATCAGGTCCATGGGGAAGAAAAGGGCTGAAGGGCTGAAAACCGAGGGGGGATTAAGTTCGAGGGGATAGCGGCGAGAGGATCTTGGAAGAGGGGGTAAGGATGCGAAGCAGGTTGCCGCGATTGATGGATCGGTTCGGCCTTCAGCCTTCAGCCTTGGACTTAAACTGCGGGTGCACGACGGCGCCGGCCTGCGTGATGAGGCTGCCTTTGAGGATTTCGTCGTTGGGGTCGAGGCGAAGGGTCCCGGCCTGGGTGTCCCAGAAATGCGTGAGCCAGGCGGTGAGGTTGGCGGCGAAGACCTGCGTGGCGTGGGCGGCGACGGTGCCTTCGAAACAGGTCTGGCCGAGGATGATCACGCCTTCGTCGGTCACCACGTCAGCGTCGGGCCTGGCGCCTTCGACATTTCCGCCGCTCTCAAGGGCGAGATCGACGACGACGCTGCCGGGTTTCATGCCGGCGAGCATGGCGCGGGTGATGAGCAGCGGCGCTTTTTTGCCGAAGAGCTTGGCGGTCGTGATGACGATGTCGGATTGCGCGCAAATCTTCGCCATGCCGGCCTGCTGTTTGGCGATCTGCTCGGGCGTCAGCGCCTGGGCGTAGCCGCCGGAGGTCTGCCCGGTTTGCCCGAGATCGATTTTCACGAATTTGGCGCCGAGGGATTTCACCTGTTCCTCGACCACCGGACGGGTGTCGAAGGCATCGACGCGGGCGCCCATGCGCTTGGCGGTGGCGATGGCCTGGAGCCCGGCGACGCCGGCGCCGACGATGAAGACGCGGGCGGGCATGAGGGTGCCGGCGGGCGTCATCATCATGGGCAGGGCCATGCGCAGGCGGGCGGCGGCGTGGACGACGGCGGCATAGCCGGCGAGGCTCGCCTGCGAGCTAAGTACATCCATCTTCTGCGCCAGCGTCGTGCGCGGGATCATCTCGAGGCTCACCGCGTCGACGCCGGCCGCAGCGAAGGCGTCGAGCAGGGCGCGTTCGTTGAAGGGGTCGAGCAGGCTGAGGTGCAGGGCGCCCCGTTTCATCCGGGCGATATCCGCAGTGGGCGGCTTGCGCACCCGCAGGACGATGTCGGCGGTTGCAAGGGCGGCCGGGTGGTCGTCGACCAGCGTGACGCCGGCGGCCTTGTACTCGGCGTCGGGATACAGACTGGCGCGGCCGATTCCGGCCGGGGCCTGCACGGTGAGGCCCAATTGAATGAGGGCCTTGGCAGTGGCGGGGGTGAGGGCAGCCCTGAGTTCACCGGGTGCGGTTTCGGCGGGAACGTAGCAGATCATGCGTGACCGGGGGTTTGGTTACAGCGGGAGTCGCTGTGCCATGATCGTGCCGATCCGGTGCCGACCCTCAACGCTTAAGATGGCGTGAATCTTGGCAATCGCTGCGCGCGGGTTGACCCGGGCGCAGCGAGGTGGGCGGGATTGCGTTGATGGAGAGAAAGAGGGGGAGAAAGATCGAAGAGAAAGAGTCAGAGGGGAGGAGCAGGGTCGGGCGGGTGCGACTCGTCCACGAAGTCGCCGCGGGTGGCGCAATTGATCCATTGCGTGGCGCCGTCGGCGTAGTGCTCTTTCTTCCATATGGGCACGCGGGCCTTGATCTCGTCGATGAGGTAGCGGCAGGCGTCGAAGGCGGCGGCGCGGTGGGCGGCGGTGACGCCTGTCCAGACGGCGAGATCGCCGAGTTGAAGGTGTCCGACGCGATGGACGCACACCGCGTCGAGCAGGGCGAATTTGGCTTTGGCTTCGGCGAGAATGTGATGGCCCTCGCGTTCGGCGAGTTCGGTGTAGGCCTCGTATTCGAGCGAGCGGACCTGGCGACCCTCGTTGTGGTTGCGCACCCAGCCCTCGAAGGCGACGAAGGCCCCGGCGCGCAGGTCGGGCAATTCACGGCGCAGGGCGGCGAGATCGAGCGGATGGTCGCTGATGCGGAAGAGCATGCCGATCAGCCTCCGGCGACAGGCGGGATGAACACGAGCTGCGCACCGTCGGCCAGCGGCGCGGACCAGGGGGCGAATTCGCCATTCACCGCCACGCGCAGTTGCGTTGGCAGGAGGGTGAGGGCGTGGCGGGCGCGCAGTTCGTCGTAAAGCTCGCCGGCCGTCGCGGCGGTGGTCGGGACGGCCTCCCGGCTCAGGCCCCTTTGCTCGCGCAGAAGGGCGAAATATTGGATGTGGACGGTCTTCATTCAGGACGTGGCGTGATAGTCGCGCTTGCCGCCGGTTTTCTCAAGCAGGCGGATCTCCTTGATCACGATGCCGTGGGAGACGGCCTTGCCCATGTCATACAACGTGAGGGCGGCGACCGTGGCACCGGTGAGCGCTTCCATTTCCACGCCCGTCTTGGCGTGGACGGCGGCGCGGCAATGGATGACCACCTCCACGGAGCCGTCGGCCGCAGGGGGCTGCGGGCGAAGTTCCACCTGACAGTCTTCAAGGGGCAACGGGTGGCAGAGCGGGATGAGGTCGCTGGTGCGCTTGGCCCCCATGATCCCGGCGAGGCTGGCGGTCTGGAAGACGGGGCCTTTTTTGCCGGTGATCTCATGGTTGGCGATCAGCTTGGCGAGCTCCGGGGGAAGCACGACCAGAGCGATGGCATGGGCGGTGCGCGCGGTGGGTTCCTTGGCGCCTACGTTGACCATGGCGGGGCGGTTCTTGTCGTCGAGGTGAGAGAGCATGGTCGGAAAGAGAGAACGGAGGGTTGAAGGCAGTGGAGCGTGGTTGCGCTGGCTAGGCAAACGCCGTCGGTCAATGCCACGCCCAGAAGCGGGCCACCGTGCCGGCGGGGAACTCGCGGGGGCCGGGAGGCAACTCGACGAAGCCGTCCGTTCCGACAAGTCCGGCGAAGTCACCCGAGGTGTTGAACGGTGCGGGCTGCGCGGTCCGGCGGCCCTCGGGCGAGACGGTGACGACGACGGGCAGCAGCCACGCGAGGGGGGCCTTGAATGACGTGGGTTGCGCGAGCGCGACATAATCCGGACGGGCAGGCTCCGCACCGGCCATGTGCGCGAGCGCCGCCAGCACATAGCGATGCAGGCAAGTGTAGGTGGACACCGGATTCCCCGGCAGGGCGAATACGGGTGTCTGGCGAGAGCTCATGCCGAACCAGAAGGGTTTGCCGGGGCGCTGGGCCACGCCGCGGATCAGGTTCTCCACGCCCAGGTGCGTGAGCACGTCCGGAATGTAATCGAACCGCCCCTTTGAAATGCCGCCGGTGAGCAGGACCAGGTCAAATTCCGCGAGGATGCCGCGCAACGGGCGTTCCAATTCGTGCTTCAGGTCGCGCAGGTGAAACCGTTCGACGCACGCGGTCGCAGCGGTGCCGAGTAACGCGGCGCGCAGGGCGTAATCGTTGGATTTGCGCACCTGGTGCGGGGCGACGACAGCGGCTTCGACTTCGACGAGTTCATCGCCCGTGGCGACGACGGCCACGCTCGGTCGCTGGCTGACGCTCAAGGTGCCGCACCCGCACGAGGCGGCGACGGCAATCTCGCGGCCGGTGAGCCGGGCGCCAACGGGCACGAGGACGGTTCCTGCGGCGGCGTCGGATCCGCGTGCGTGCAGATTTTGCCCGGCCATTACCGTGACCGAGTCGGGCAACACCATGGCGTCGCCGTCGCGTTGGGTCTGTTCGTAGGGCACAATGGCGTCGGCGCCTGCCGGTTGCACGGCGCCGGTGGCGATCTCCACGCACGCGTCGTCGGACTCCAGCGCCAAGGGCACCATGCCTGCGGCCTGCAAGCCTTGGATACGAAAGCGTCGGCGACCTGTCGCGACCGCCGCGGAGCGGACCGCAAACCCGTCCATCGTGACGCGATCAAACGGCGGAAAGGCGCGTTCGGCGATGATCGGCGCGCGCAGTACGCGTCCATGAGTTTGCAGAAGCGGGCAGTCCTCGGCGGGCAGCGGACGGAGGCGGGAGAGGATAACCTGTTCGGCTTCAGCAGGGGTGATCATGGGCGGCGGAGGAGGCGAAGGAGCAAAATAGGTTGCTCGCGAGCAATTCAAGTTGGGGAACCCGACAAGGCATGGCCAACCAAAGCGGCGGAGCCTTCCCGAAGATCGTTCGTGGGCGATCGAAAAGTGGCGGGAGCATCCTGCTCGCGCGCGACTCCGGCTCTGCGGAAACGGCGGGAACGGAAACGGCGGGCACGGAAACGACTGGAACGGAAACGGCGGGCACGGAAACGGGAGCAGGATGCTCCCGCCACCTTGGCTTGGGAGAGGGTTGTCACTTTTGCCTTCCGAGGGATCGCAAAACGCCCTCGCGAAAACGACCGCGTGCGTTTTGGTTGTCCGACCCTCCTGGCATGACCGACCTCCGTGATCCCTTTCAACGCCCCCTACGCGACCTGCGGATCTCGGTGACGGATCGGTGTAACTTCCGGTGTCCGTATTGCATGCCGCGCGAAGTTTTTGGTCCGGGGTATGCGTTCCTCAAGGACCCCCAGCTCATGTCGCTCGCGGAGATCGTGCGGATCGCGCAGACGTTCCGGGCGCTGGGCGTGGAAAAAATCCGCCTGACGGGAGGCGAGCCGCTCATTCGGGCGGATTTGCCGGAGTTGATTCGCGCCTTGAAGCAGGAGGTCCGTTTGCCCGATGTCGCGTTGACCACGAACGGCTGGCTGCTGGCCAAGCTGGCGCCGGCGCTCAAAGCAGCCGGCCTCGACCGGCTGAATGTGTCGGTGGATTCGCTCGATGCCGAGGTGGCCGGACGCATGAACGGCCTTGGCTTCACGCCCGAGCGCGTGCTCGCCGGCATTGACGCGGCGGCTGCGCTCGGGTTGCGCGTGAAGATCAACATGGTCGTGCAGCGAGGGGTGAACGACCACGAGATCCTGCCGATGGCGGAGTATTTTCGCGAGCGCGGGCACGCGTTGCGGTTCATCGAATTCATGGATGTGGGCAACACGAACCACTGGTCTTCGGCGCAGGTGGTGCCGGCCCGCGATATTGTGGAGCGCATCGGTGCGGTGTGGCCCTTGGAGCCGGCGGGCCCGGCCTACCGCGGTGAAGTCGCGGCGCGTTATCGTTATCGCGACGGGCGCGGCGAGATCGGGCTCATCTCGTCGGTGACGGAGCCGTTTTGCCGCGACTGCCACCGGGCGCGGCTCTCGGCGGATGGCAAACTCTACACCTGTTTGTTCACGTCGCTCGGGTGGGACGTGCTCGGCTGCCTGCGCGCAGGAGCCGGCGACGCGGAGTTGCAGGCGTACGTCGCGCGCATCTGGGCGGGGCGCCTCGACCGCTATTCGGACGACCGGGCAGGCATGCTGGCGTCGGGCGAAGTGCGACCGAAAGTCGAGATGAGTTATATTGGGGGGTGAGGGGCTTTTGATAGGCCCTATAGGGCTTATGGGGCCTATAGTTCAGAGCTCCCGCGTTGGGCGAGTAGATGGTCGCAGAGGGCGATCAGCCGCGCGCGCAAGGGCTCGCCGCGGGCGGCGAAGGCGCGCTGGTGCTGTTCGTACTCGGCGCGACCTTCGGCGGCTTCGATTCGGAGGGGCGGGAAGCCCAACTCGGCGAGGTCGTAGGGGCTGGCGCGCATGTCGACCTCGCGGATGTCGCGCGCGAGCTCGAAACAATCGGCGATCAGTTCCGACGGCGTGAACGGCGCGAGTTTGAAGGCCCACTTGTAGAGGTCCATGTTGGCGTGCAAACAACCGCGTTGTTCGAAGTGCGCGATCGTCGCGCGTTCCGGTTTCAGGTGGTTGAGCGGGCGGGCCGGTGTGGTGAAGAAGCGGAACGCATCGAAGTGCGAGCAGCAGACCGGCCCGGCCTCGACGATGCGGGCGAGTTCGTCGGGCGGGAAGCGCAGGGGCCAGGTGTTGTGGCGGATCTCGTCGGGTGACTGGCGATACACCATGGCCCATTCGTGCAGGCCGAAGCAGCCGTAAAACGCGGGCCGCGTTTGCATGGCGACGAGCAGGTCGCGCAGCCACGCGACAAAGGCGCGCCGGTGCGCGGGCAGGGCGGAGGGTTCGATGCGGACGCCGTCACCGGTTTCCCGATACTCTTCCCAGCGCAGAAAATCGCGCGCCCCCTCTCCGCCCAGGACGATGTCCGGCCCGGGGTGCCAGCGCCGCAACCAAGCCGGTCGAAAGGCGTAGTAAGAAAACAGAAAATCGTAGACCGGATGTTTTTCGTCGCGCGCGGCGCGGGCCTGATGCGGATCGGTCCACGCCCGCACCCGCGCCTCGTGCGCCTGCTGGCGATCGCGCCAATCGGCTTCGCATAAAGTCGCTCCATCCAGCGCGTGAGCCGGTGCCTCCGTTGAAGGGTTCATAGCCTCAGCAGCAGTTTTCGTACGCCTTCGATCGGCGGTTGCTCGATGGGGGTGAGGCGGAGCAGCGAGCGGGTGGAGAGGTCGGCGACGGCGAAACGATGCGTGAGAATGGGACCGCTCAGGCCTGCGCGCAGACGATCGAGGGGCGTGGTCGGGAAGGTGGCCGTGGCGACCTTGAGCGCGAGGTCGAGCAGTTCGCCGATCGAGGCAGCCACGAGTTCGCGGGCGACCTCTTCGCCCTCGGCCGCGAGGTCGAGGATGGCGGGCGCCAGCGCGGCGACGATGCGGTTGGGTTCGGAGTGGGCGTAGAAAAACCGGGTGACGTCCGCCGTGGACTTAAGACTGGAGTGAGCCTGCAGGGCGGAGCCGACCCGGGTCCACGGCGCCCAGCCTTGAAGTTCGAGCAGGCCGCGGCCGATCGCGCGCCGGCCGATGTCGTAACCGCTGCCCGGATCTCCGAACCGCCAGCCGGTGCCGCCAGCGTAGAGGCAGGTGAGCGGGTCGCGTTGGTCAGCCGCGCGCGCGGCGACGAAGGAACCCGTACCGCCGTGCAACACCAGCCCGGGATCGCCGCCGGTTGCCAGCTCGAGCGCGGGCAGGGAGTCGTCGCAGGTCAGCACGGGCCCGTAACCTTTGATCGCGGCCACCGTTTCCTTCCAGAAATCGCGGCTCCCGGCCATGCAAAGCAGCACTTGGCGGACGGAGCGGCCGACCAGCCCATCGGTCAAAGTCGCGAGCGACTCATGGACGATGCGGCGGGCGGTGTCGGCCCCGACCACGCTGGGGTTGGTTCCGCCGGTCACGTGCCGCCGCAGCGTCTCACCCTGTTCGTCCAGCAGGAGGAATTCCGTCTTCGTGCCGCCACCATCAACGCCAATTTTCATCCGATAAGCTTGCTCAGTCGCGTGCGGTATTTTTTCGAAAGCTCGATATTGTGCTCCATGCCGCCGGGCAGGTTTTGGCTGCGCACGACGGGAAGGGGATAGCCGTTGCCATTGAGCCAGTCCATGGCCTCGAGGGCGAGCAGGTTGAGCAACGTTGTGCCGATGAGCGTCGAGGTGGGGCCGGCTTGGAAGGTTTCCGGCGGGCGGGAGCTGGTGTCGGGCAGCTCGCCCAGATCGGGCGGAGCGATCGCGACGATGGCGTCGCCGGGTACGCCGACGTTGTCGAGCACGTAATCGGCGATGGCGTGCAGGTTCCTGCCGCCGGGATGCACCGTCTTGGCGGTCGTACTCATGCTCAACGACGTGAGAGCGATCACGGTGAGCCCCTTCTTTTTTGCGTGGAGGGCGACCTCGATGGGTGCGCTGTTCTTGCCGGAGTTGGAGATGACAATGACGGCCTCGCCGGCGTGAAGTCCATGGGTGTTGTCGTAGCGTTCGGCGAGACGGGTGCCGTAGCCGACCACGTTTTCAGAGAAACCCGCGCCCGGATCGAAAATGCCGCTCACGCACATGAGGCCGCCGGCGCGGCCGATGATTTCCCGGGCGATGATCTCGCTGTGACCGCTGCCGAAGGTGTGGAGCACACCGCCCTTGGCAATGGATTCGCCGATGAGCGCGCCGCAGGTCTTGAGGGTCGCCTCATTGATCTCGCGGGCACGCGCGAGCATCGTGGTGGCGGTGGTGTAATAGGACTCGGCGGAGGACATG
>JBBQUU010000015.1:0-76925 GCA_038212175.1 Opitutales bacterium
GTCGGGACCAACCGTATCCGCTCCTGCGGAGGGCTCAATCCCGGGATGGTTCAGGCCCGCCCCAGTCTCCATTTTTCGATTCCGTCTGGGTCGGGCCTGAACCATGAGGCAATTGGTATCAGCGGCACGTCTCGCGCCAGCACAGCTGACACTCGCCCTGCTTCCTCCTTGCGCTCCGTTGTCGCTCCAGTCCGGTGGAGTCCAGCCTCACCGGCGCAGGCGCTTGTGCTCCGAAGGATCGGAGCACGGGCCGCTCGTTAGCACGAGCTTTCGCGTCCGGCGTAGAGTGCCCGGTGGGGACCCCGCTCCACCCTTGGGGTCATTTCCAAGGGGTCATTTCTTACCTTTTACCTTTGCCAGCATGCAACCCGCGCCAGGTAAATGGTAAGAAATGACCCCTTGAATCCCATACTTAATCGTGTTGATTTGCTGGGCTTAAGTATCGCTGGATTTACGGAGCTAACTGCCTCGGATAAAGCCGAAATGGCGCAACGCCGATACGACATTATGGGTGTCCCGTGGACTGGCCTGCTTGGTAGTATTGGATGGAATATTTACGATGGCGAAAATAACTCACCATTTGAAGCAAAGCCTGCTGGTTGGTCTTGCGAAAAGACCGGCAAAATTCTTGTTAAGAAAATATTAAGTGGATCTCGGGTGCATATTGACACCGCGTATTCCGCTTGGAAGTTTCAGCAGGTTGAAGCTATCTCCAATTACTTTTCACTCAACGCTAGATATTCCCTGTGGAATCGAACTGCTACGGAGATTTATATGGTCCTCGATCATTGGCATTTAGTTGAAGAACTGAAGTGTTGTTGGCGAGGTCGGGAGTTCAAAGTTCCAGCTAGACTACGCGTTGTTCGAATGAAAACCGACCGGACGGAAAACAAAATAGACTATCAGCTAGGCCGGGGCGGCTATTACGTTGATGGCGTGAACTTTAATGTACATGTTACGCCCCCGGCTGGAGGTGGACACATCAATCCAGGACCTATTGACCGAGCCATACCTTCCCCATAAGTTTTATGATTCTAATTATTATCACGACCTTGCTGTTTGGCGCGGCTCTTCTTCTTGCTTCGAAGCTACCTACTAAGACTAATTTTCTTCAAGTAGCGGGCGCTGGGCTTATTATGCTCGTGGCTTTAGTGGATACACTTTCTCCGAATCTTTTTTTTGTGGCCGGCGCTGAAACCTCAAATCCCGATGGATCAATGCTTTTAGTACCTAACACTACTTTAGTGCTAGCGCGAAACGCCGTTCTCGTAACTGGTTCATCTCTATTTTTATTAGGTTACTGCCTCACTGCGCTTGCAACTAAGCCGACGCCAGGCCGACCGTAATGCCGAGCACGAAAAAGGGGTGTCGCGCAAGGGGTCGGGGTGTAACATGGATACATTGTAGGTTCCGATGGTTCGCAACGTCCCCAAGCCTGATCCCCAGCGGCACACGTCGCGCCAGCCCCAAGCGGCTGTCACGCCGTCTGCTTGCTCCTTCGCTTGCGCTCAGTCCGGTGAGTAGCGGTCGGGCCGGGCGGACGGCGTGGGCGCGAAGGGTCGCGCCCGGAACGCGGCGGGCATCGAGCCCGCCGTCGCCGTCATTCCTCCACATCGCTGCGCTGCGTTCCGTCACGTCGGCGCCCGCCGAAGTTAGCCCCGGCCCTCCGCTGCGCCCGGCAGGGTGCCGAGCTCGCCTCAACCGCCGCACGAACGCGGCAGTCGCTGCGCTTGGTGCCGCGCGGCGGGTCATTTCCAAGGGGTCATTTCTTACCATTTACCTGGCGCGGGTTGCATGCTGGCAAAGGTAAAAGGTAAGAAATGACCCCTTGAATCCGATACCCTACTCGGGTCGAATCACAGACATTCGGGTTTGACCCTTTTAGGCAGACTGACCCTTTTAGGCAGACTGCGCGTCCCCTCAACCTCGCGCACCTGTTACCGATGTTTTTCTGGTCGTAAAATTTGCCAAATTGGCGTGGTAAGGATTATTGGGGTCTGGCCGGGCTGAGACCGCAATTCGTAGCCGAATTGCCGCGCTCTGGTCGTATGATACGATGGCGCTGAGCGGGTGGTGTGCGGTCGTCCCGAAAAAATGGACCGGAACAGTGCCGGCTTGCGATGGGAGCGTGGGTTTTCTGTGCGCCCGACTTCTGGTCGCAACGATTTCGGCCCGTTCCGCCCGTTCTGATCGTACGGTTTTGAACCACGCTCCCGTCGCAAGGGCAGATTTGTCCCTGTTTTTTGCGACGGGAACGTGGATTTTTCGTGCCGCCGGTTCCCGGTCGTAAGCATTCTGACCGCTGGGATCGTATGGGCCTGTTTGCGGACGCAGATTTACACCCACTTCTTGATCCGGAAGCTGAAGGAGGTCCATGCCGCCGCGCCCCTTGGCGCGAAGCTGTCGCCACCGAAAGCTTGCGAAGCGCATTGCAGCAATGCAGCATGGCTGCATGACGACACTCGCTCTCTCCAAACGCGGCAGCCTGACCCTGCCGCCTGAACTTCGGCGCAAGATGGGCCTCGATAAACTCCGCAATCCCCTGCTCATCGTCGAGGAGCGAGAAGGTGGCCTGTTCCTGCACCCGGCGGCGGCGATGCCCGTGCGCGACATCCCCAAGGCAAAAATCAAAGCATGGATTGCCCGCGACGAGGCAGACATGAAGGCGTTCCAAGCCGCCGCGAAGTCCAGGAAGAAGTGAGGCTCTTTTTGGACACGAGCGTCTTGCTCGCCGCGTCAGGATCGGGGAAAGGCGCGTCGCGCTTCGTTGTGACGGAGGCGGCGGCCCACGGATGGGAACTCATCAGCTCCGACTACTGCAACGAGGAGACGCGTCGCAATCTGCCAAAGATTGGCCGGTCTTCCACGACCGCTTGGAACAATGAGATCGCCCCGCGCGTGTGCTTCGTGCGGGCGAGCATGGCGCTCGACAAGCCGCTCGTCTTCCCAAAGGCGAAGGATCGGCCGGTGGTCATCACGGCCCTGGCGGTGCGGGCGGATTGGCTGCTCACCCTCGACGAGGGCGACTTCCACACCAAGCTCGGCCGCGAAGTTTACGGCCTGCGCCTCGCCACGCCGGGCGAGTTTTTGGTGGAGCAGCGGCGCCAGAGCGTGCTCTGAGCCGCAGTCAGGTCGCGTGAGCGCAGGAGGGTGGTGCCGCGAAAGAGAAGGTCAATCCACGGGGTCATTACTTACCTATTACCCTCAGTGGCTCTTAAGTCGGTAAAGGTAAAAATGCCCCCTTGGATCGCCCTTTTTATTTCCGGTGCATCGTGGAGACGGAAACCCACGGCCAGAAATCGGCCGTGGGTTTCCATTCAACACGAAACGATTTTGGGGGTATGAACCGGCAGGAGGGAGGGACCAAAGGGGTCGGACTGTTGTTTTTTGATTACGCTGTGAGGTCATGGCTTGAGACAGCCAAGGATGTTGCGCGCCTGGGTTGGGGATCCGTTTAGAGGATCGCATCGATGGATGCGCAAACAATCCGGAGCGGCGAACCCGTGGCTCGCCGCTCCGCTCACGCTGACCCGCTGGGATGTTGAAACGGGGCCATCCTGCCTCTTTGCGGCCCCATCGGTTCCGGGCAAACCAATGGAATCAACAAACAACAGTCCGACCCCATTGGCTTGGCCGCGAGGACACGGGAAACCTTGAGTTGCAGAAGCGGATTCGGAGGAAGCACGGCTGTCAGCATCCGGGCGGGCGGGGCAGCCGGGCCAGGATGGCGTCAATTAGCGCCAACTCGCCGGGGCTGAACGACAGCGTGGCGGCGACGGCCTGCGCGCGGACCTGATCGGGTGTGCGCGCCCCTGTGAGCACGCAGGTGACCTCGGGTTTCCGCAGCAGCCACCCAAGAGAGAGCGCGACCAGCGAGCAGCCCTTGGCTTGAGCGAACTCCTTCAACTGGTCAACGACCGCCAAGTGCCCTGCAAATTCGTCACCCTTGAAGCGCATGAAGCTTGAACGCTCGTCGTCGGCCGGGAAAACGTGCCCGGGCGCAAATTTTCCCGCGAGCAGTCCCTTGGCCAGCGCACTGTGGGGCAGCACCCCGACGCCAGCCCTCGCGCAAAACGGCAACACCTCGGCCTCAATCTCTCTGTCGATGAGGTTGTAGCGATTTTGAACGGAGACGATCCGGCCAAGCGCGAGGGTCTGGGCGAGCTGGGCGGCGTTGAAATTACTCACGCCGAGATGGCGGATCTTCCCCGCCCGTTGGGCGTCGAGCAGTGCGGCCATGCTTTCCTCGATCGGGTATTTCGGATTCCAGCTGTGAAGTTGGTAGAGATCAATGCAGTCCACGCCCAGGGCGCGCAGGCTGGCATCGAGGGCCTGTTCGATGTCAGTGCGGCTGTAGCATCCGCTGACCTTGGTGGCAATGAACGCCCGATTCCGGTAACCCTCGCGCAACGCCCGGCCGATTAGCGCCTCGCTGCCGCGGTAGGCCTGCGCGGTGTCGAGCAGCGTGAGGCCGCAGTCCAACGCCGCGCGGATGGTGGCGATGGCCTCGGCCTCACCGACCGTCCCCATCCCGCCGCCGATTGGCCAGGCGCCGAACCCAAGGACTGGGACGAGCGGACCATCACGACCGAGCTGGCGTTGGGGTATCATGGGGGCGAAGGACCAAAGGGGTCGGACGGTTGTTGGTTGATTACGTTGAGAGGTCTTGGCTTGAGACAACTCAAGGAGGCGGGCGGGCCTTCCTCCCGCTTCGCACCCGGACGGCCCCGGCGCAAGCCACAACGCACCGTGGGACCCTCCAAAAGACAGGCAAGGCGGCGCGTCCACCCGTGGGGGCGGGCTTCGAGTTCGGCGCCGAAGCGTCCAAGGTCGATGACTCCGTGATTGGTCGGATTTGACGCAGCCACCGCGCTATTCGAAGCCTATCGGTTCATCCCGGCTGGCCCGATTCCAGCTCGTAGAGCATGCGCCAGATGCGATCCGTCTCGCCACGTTCGACCACCTGCAAAGGCGTCGATCCGTCGAATGCAGTGCTGGGCTGTTTCAGCCAACGACCTACTTGGGCCGGCTCAATCACACGAGCCAGTCCATCGAGAAGCCGATCCATCTCCACCAACGCTTATCCTGTTAAGTGACTCTGTGCCTCTTGACCAATCGACAAAAGTGTCTCTCTTGCACCTATGCTTTCGAGCACGGTTCTCACAATTAAGCAGCTTCACGATAATACGGGCGCCTTGGTTCGACGCGCCGGCGCGTCGAAACGCCCAATCCCGATTACTGACCGCGGTCAGGAGGTTGCGGTTATTGCTAACCGTTCACTGCTGCGTCCGGTGTCCCGTAAACGGACGGTTCTGCCTGAATACGAGGTGATGATGGCTGAACCGGCCGTTGACGATGTTCAGTCTGCATTGGATGAAATCCGCGGTGATCGCTGACCATGATCTTTTGCGACACGTCAGCAGTGGCGAAGCTCTATGTTACGGAGAAGGAATCGGCGGTGGTCCGCGCACGACTTGAAACCGAAGACCAGGTTTTGGTTTCGGAGTTGGTGCGTATTGAGGTGTTGAGTGTCTTCCACCGGCAATTGCGCGAAAAGAAGTGGACCCGCGATAAATTTATGACCGCGGTTCGTCAGTTCACCAACGACGACATCGGCGGCTTTTGGACGTGGCTGCCTCTCGACGTCACGATCATCGATGCAGCCGCTAAGACCTACACCACATTACCGGACACGGTGTTTTTGCGGGCGGCCGACTGCCTTCATCTCGTGACGGCGCTGCATCACGGGTTCGCGGAGATATGCACTTACGATACGCACCAAACTGCGGCGGCCTCTGCGGTTGGAATCAAGCCGGTCACCGCGTAGCTGTAACGCAAAGCGAAAACCAAAAGAAGCGCCAACGGGGTTGGACTGTTGTTTGTTGATTACGTTGTGAGGTCTTGGCTTGAGACAACTTAAGGTGGCGGACGGGCCTTCCTCCCGCTTCGCACCCGGACGGCCCCGGCGCAAGCCACAACGCACCGCGGGATCCTCCAAAAGACAGGCAAGGCGGCGCGTCCACCCGTGGGGGCTGGCTTCGAGTTCGGCGCCGAAGCGTCCAAGGTCGATGACTCCGTGATTGGTCGGATTTGACGCAGCTACCTCGCTATGGCCAAGGCCTCTTTGCAGTTTCGTTTTGTCACCCGGCTTGAGCCGTTGCCGTCGGCCACCGGCGTGACGCACATCGCGCCCGTGCCTGCGGAGATCGCGTCGGCCTGGAAAAAAGCGAAGGTACGCCGTTTGATGGGATCGCTCAACGGCGTACCAGTGAAGCGGGCCCTGCAGAATCATGCCGATGGCGGGAGTTTCATCATGCTGGGGCGACCTCTGTTGAAGGAAGCGGGCGCGGGGTCCAAATCGGCGGTGGTCTTCGATTTGGGCCCGGATCCGACGCCGGACGAACTGGATGTTCCGGACGAGATGGTCGCGGCGCTCGATCAGGATCCGGAAGCCCGGGCCCGCTGGGATGCCTTCACGGTGGGCCGCCGCCGGTCGTTGCTGCATTACGTGACGAGTGCGAAACAGGAGGCCACCCGCATCAAGCGCGCCATCGAACTCACGCACAAACTGCGCACGTACTCGCTTTCGAGCGACGTTCAGCCGGCTTCACGCGCGCCCACACGGCCCAGCCGGGGGTTGCAACAAAGACCGCGTTGACGGGGTCATAGGAGGCACATCCTTGCCCATGGACTACGCCATCTGGACTCTCACTTCCTTCCTGACCCTCGTGGGTCTCGCCGGCGTGGTCGTGCCCTTGCTGCCGGGCACCACACTCATCCTCGGTGCGATGGTGCTGCACAAGGTGTTGCTGCCAGAGAGTCTGCTCTGGTCGACGGTCGGATGGATCGCGGTCTTCTGGTTCATCTCCGTGGTGATCGACTTTGTTGGTGTCCTCGTCGGCACGAAGCTTTTCGGAGGGAGCCGCTGGGGCATGGCGGGGGCGAGCGGCGGGGCGTTGATCGGCATGTTCTTTTCGCTGCCCGCGCTGGTTTTGGGCACGGTCTTTGGCGCGGTGGTGGCGGAACGCTACGTCGCGAAAAAATCCGCCCAGAACTCGCTGCGTTCCGGTGCGGGCGCGGCCTTTGGGTTTGTGCTGTCGACGGTCGGCCGGCTGGGTTGCGCGGCGGTGATGATCGTGCTTTTCCTCCTTTCCGTGGCCCCGCCCGTGTGGCGGTGGTGAGAACGTTGTAACTTTGGCCGCAGGTGGGGGTTCTCTGAAGACCCGCTCATTATGAAGCTTCTCCTTACCTTCCTTCTCTGGACCCTTCTGCTGGTCCTCTGCTGGCCGTTTGCGCTGCTCATTCTGGTGCTCTGGCCTTTCCTTTATCTGCTTTCCATCCCCTTTCGGATTGTCGGAGCGGTGCTCGCGGCGTCGATCGCGTTCTTGCGCAGCATTTTGTTCCTGCCTTCGCGTCTCTTGGGCGGTCGGGATCGGTAGGGGTGGGAAGTTTGGGAATAAAGGGTCGAGCGTCTGCTCCCAAATGAAGTCCGTGCGTACGCAAGGCGCACTTCGCTGAACCCTCCACTCCCGATGATCATGCTCCGAGTTTCCCTTCTGCGTTTCCTTCCCCTCATATTCGCACTCTCCGCAGGCTTCGTGCAGGCCGCGAAGGAGATGCCGTCTGCCCCGGGACTGGCTGTTGGAGCCAAGGCACCCGCTTTCGCGCTCAAGGCGGTCGACGGTACCGAGATCTCACTGGCGGGACTCTTGGCAAAGGGTCCCGTCGCGCTCGTCTTCTACCGCTCCGTCGATTGGTGTCCGTTTTGCATTTCGCAGATGAAAGACTTGCAGGGACGATTGACGGACTTCTCTGCCGCCGGCCTCCAACTGGTCGGAGTCAGCTACGATTCGCCGGAAACGCTCGAACGTGCTGTGGCGAAGCACGGGTTGACGATGACGCTGTTGTCGGATGCGGGAAGCAAGACGATCGACGCCTACGGCATTCGAAATGAAGCGTTGACGGGCCGGGCGGCGGGAGTGCCGCACCCGACGGTCTTCGTGGTGGACACGCAAGGGGTCATTCGGGCCAAGCTGCAGCGCGAGGGGCACAGGACCCGCCCGGAGGCGGATGAGATCATCGCGGCGGCGAAGGAACTGAAGTAGGCGCACGGTACACGCGGGCCAGCGCGGTCGCAATTTCCCCGAGCTGGCTGCGGAGCTCTGCGGGCGCGAGGACTTCAGCCGCGTCGCCCCAGCCGAGCACCCAGCGGCTGACTTCGGCAAGGGCGCCGAGACGGAGGCGGAGTTCGAGGGCGCCGTCCGGGAGTTCGCGCATCTCCTGCGATTCATGCCATTCGCGTTCGCGCACGCGGTCGGCGACTTCGGCGGAAAAGCGGACGACCACGCGGTGATCGCCTTCCCCGCCCAGCACGCCGAGGGCATTGGCGAAGAATTTCTCCGGCGTGAAATCAGCCGGTTTCTCAAACGTCACCTTGGTCACGTGCAATCCGGTGATCCGCGGAACGGCGAACGTGCGCAGGGCCGCCCGTGCCTCGTCGAAGGCGATGAGGTACCACAGGTTCTCCCGATGGGCGAGGTGGTAGGGACGCACGCGTCGCGCGCTCGTCGAGGTGGAGCCGGGCTTTTTGTAGGCGAACTCGACCACCTGCTGTTTCAGCACGGCGGCGCTGAGCGGGTTGAAGACGTTGAGGTCGGCTTTGCCCAAGCCGATGTTTCGGAATGACACGGCGCGCAATTCGTCCGCGGGCGAAAAGGAAATGCGGTCCTTGAGTCCCCCGGCGAGCTTCTCAAACGCGACCTCCAGCTGATGATGAAAGGGCGTGCCGCGATACTGTTCGAGGGCGCGTTGCGCGACGAGCAAGGCCAGCAGTTCGCCCTCGGTCACCTGCACGGTGGGAAACGCGTTCACCGGGTGGGTGTACCGGTAGGCTTGGAGATGGGCATCGAACTCCACCGGCAGGTCGAGCTGGTCACGCATGAAGGCGAGATCGCGCACGATGGTCTTCCGGCAAACCTCGAGGGTGCATGACAGGCTCGTGCAATTCACGAGGGAGCCCCGGCGAAGCTCCTCGTGGATGCGCAGCATGCGGGCGAGCGGCGGACGGGAGCTGCGCGCAGCGGGTGAAGAAGGCATGCGAAGATTTTTGCACGAAAAGTTAGGCTGGGACAAGCTATGTCCCACCCGGCCTGATAGTCTGTTCGCATGAAACTCATCTCCCGTCCCCGCCGTTCCTCCCGTCCGAAGACCGCTCTATTCGCCGAACTCGTCTGGTCGCATCAAGGCCTGCTTCACCGTGCCACGACCTGGCCGGACATTCGTTTCGAGCGGCGCGACGAGCACGACTGGGTGGCGGTCGAGCCCGACGAGGCGACGCTCGCCTCGGCGGCGGCGCGACTCGATGCGCCGGCGTGGGCGCAGTACCTCGATTATTTTCCAACCGAGATCCGCGCGTTCCTCTGCGGTTTCAAGTACGGACGTCTTGCGGCGCTGCAGGTGATTACGGCGTGCCCTGCCTTGTTGGGCGATTTGTCGGTTGCGCCGGCGTTGACGGCGTTCGTGGCGGCGCACGAGCGTTTGCGCGGCACGAACCTTCCGCGTTGGGGCGAACTCGCGGCGGTGCACGAGCGCGGCGGGCTCTTTGGCGTGCTGGAATGGCTGGGATTGCCGGCGTCGCGGCAGACGGTTGCGATCCTGCAGAACGTACTCGATCCGGATCTGCCGCAGCGGCTGCTTGAGCCATTGCGCTCGGTGCTGTGGGAGCCGGAGACGGTCGTGGTGTTGCAGCGCACGCGCGGACTCACGGATCGCCAGCTCGCCCGGTTTTGTCACCCCTTGGCTGCATGATCAGGCGCCGCGCGTCCGGTTCCGGGTTGCCGGGCGCGCGGTGGCCCACCAGCGTTGATCTATGCTCGAAAATCTTGTGATGACGGTGATCGGCCCGGATCGCCCGGGATTGGTGCAACGGGTCGCGCAGTGCGTGGCCGAGCATGGAGGTAATTGGTTGGAGAGCCGCATGGCCCACTTGGGCGGCCAGTTTGCGGGCATTCTGCGTGTCGAGGTCGCGGCGGAGCGCACCGACGACCTGGTGACGGCCCTGCGCGCGCTCGCGAGCGAAGGGCTCCAGGTTGTCTTGCACCGGGAGGGCGCGTCGCAGTCGGCTGCGCCCGGCATTGTGGCGACGATTGAGCTGGTGGGTCAGGATCGTCCCGGGATTCTCCGGGCGGTATCCGGCGTCTTCGCGGCCCACGCGGTCAACGTCGAGGAGCTCTCGTCCGAGCGCGTGAGCGCGCCCATGGGTGGCGGCACGTTGTTCCAGGCAAAGGCCACGGTTTCGGTGCCGACGCGGGAGACCTTGTCGGCGGTGCGCGCGGACTTGGAGAAGATCGCGGCCGACTTGGTGATCGACCTCACGGTGGCGTCGCCGCGCGGGTGAGGATAGGTCCTATAGGGCTTATAGGTCCTATAAAAACCTCACGCGCCTCCCCCGACAGTGATCATCGCTTTCAGCAAGGTAGGGTCGGCGGCGATGCCGGCGAATTTTGTCGGCACGTCGGCAAGTTCGAGGCGGTGCGTGATCCACGGCGACGTGTCGATCTTTCCGGCCTCGATTGCGGCGATGATGCCGCGCATGGTTTCGGGGCGGGCGTTGCGACTGGCGAAGATGGTGAGCTCCTTCCGGTGAAACTCGGGATCGTTGAAGGTGAGGTCGCCTTGCACGAGGCCGACGAAGATCAGCTTTCCGCCCGCGGCCGGGCGCTTGAAGGCGGCCGTCATCGAGGCGGCGTTGCCGGTCGCATCGAAGACCGCCACCGGTCCTTCTCCGCCGCCGTGGGCGAGCACCTGGGCGTCGGCGTCGGGCTGAAGGGCGTCGATCAGCAGGTCGATGCCCATCTGCTGGCGGCAGAATTCAAGGCGGTTGGCGCTCGTATCCATCACGGCAACACGGGCACCGGCGGCCTGGGCGAATTGAATCACCGACAGACCGATCGGACCGGCTCCGATGACGAGCACGTAATCGCCGGTCTCCAGTTCCGCGCGTTCGACCGCGTGCGCCCCGATGCCCAGCGTTTCAACCAGCGCAAGCTGGTCGTAGGACAGCTTCTCGGACGGATGCAGTTTGTGCGCGGGCAGCGAGAAGAGCGGCTGCATGCCGCCATCGGTGTGCACGCCGAGCACCTGGAGCTGGGTGCAGCAGTTCGGTTTGCCGCGCCGGCAGGCGATGCAGCGACCGCAATTCAGGTAGGGTTCCACCGAACAGCGGTCGCCCTTGTTCAATCCCGCGGCGGGGTCGCCGGGCTCGAGGACCTCGACGCCCAGTTCGTGTCCAAGCACGCGAGGGTAATTGAAGAACGGCTGACGACCACGGTAGGCGTGCAGGTCGGTGCCGCAGACGCCGATGCGATGGATGCGCACCAAGGCATTGCCGTGGTTCGCGACGGGAGAGGGTGCCGCGGTGGTGGCGGTGAACGTGCCGGGGGCTTCGAGGGCAATCTGGAGCATGGGAAGGAAATCAGGGGATGAGGGCGTCGCGGTTCTCTGGACGTCCTCGGGTGAAATTGTGGCGGTGAATCGGGGCGAGGATTTCGCGCACCTTGGCGATCATGGCGTGATCGATCGGAGCGAGGGCGTATTCGACGTTTTTGCGCAGGTTGTCGGGGTTGGCGGAACCGACGAGGGTGGTGGCGATGCCGGGGTGCGAAATCGCATACTGGATCGCGAGCTTCACGATGTCGACGCCCTCGGCGCGGCAAAATTCCACGGCGAGGCGGGCGACCTCGTTCATGCGCGGAGGCGCGGGATGCCAGGGCGGGACGCCGCGCTCCGAGAGCAGCCCCATGCCGGTGGGTGACGCGTTGATGATTCCGAGGCCGTGGTCGGCGAAAAACGGCACGAGGTCGGCGAGCGCGTCGTCGTTGAGCTCACCACAGAGGGACGCGGATACACACAGATTAATTCTTGGAGAAATAGACCATGAAAACCCGCCGGGAGATCGCGCCCGACTGCCCGGCACGGACGCGAGCGTCAGGCGACGCCATTAAGTTCGTGTGAAATCTCTGCCCGGCCACGCTTTCGGAGGTGTCTGGTCTTGTGAAAGCGCAGGTAAATCGTTAGCTTACGACTAGTCATGAATCTCGGCCGGGCAACGTCATCCTCCGCCCTTCGCGCCCTGCGGTGCGGAGTGGTCTTGAGTTTGGTCGCGACGACGGGTGCCGTGGCGCAATTGAAGCCGGTCGTCGAGCCGCCCCCGGTGGTCATGGATCCGCTCGTTGTGGGCGTGCTGCGCACCGACGAGCACTACGATGAAACCGGAATGGGCGGGCCGGCCGCGGAGTTGAGCGATCCGCCGTTTTCCAACGACCTCGTTTCGACGTCGGCTGACGAGGAGGACGATGCCAGCGCGGCCGTGAACGCGGAGATGCAGGCGATCGCGGCCGTCAATCCGATCGATCTCGCCGCAGGCGTGAGCCGGGTGGACGTGCGCGGATTCCCGACCCCGCGGCTGCGCAACGGTTTCACGCAGAGCGGCATTCCGGAGATTCTTAACCCGGAACGCACGGAGATCATCCAGGGCCCCTTGACCCCGGTCACCGGTCGAGGGGCACCCGGGGGTATCCAAAATTTTGTGACTCCGCGTCCGCGGACGAAGGCCTACGGCCGCCTCAGTGCGTCGGCAAACACCGGCAATGCGCAGAGCCTGCGGTTCGAGACGGGTGCGCCGCTCGTCCCGCGCAAGTCCTGGTACCGCCTGGCGGCGTCGTGGTCGCACAAGGACGGCCCGCAGGACTTCGCCCATCGGGACACGCGCAGCCTCAGCGGATCGCTGACAGTGAGGAAGAGTGCGGCGGCGAGCTTCATGGTGCAGGTCGACTATCTTGAGATGGACGCCAACATTGCGCCCGGCCTTCCCGAGTACCGCCCCACGCGCACGGCGAAGGTGGCCGGCCCGTACCGCGAGCTGGAGACATTCAATGTGGCCGGCCCCAACGCCGGGCTGCGCAAGCGTGTCGCGAGCGCGAGCGTGCACTACGAAGGCCAGCCGACGCGCGCGCTCAACCTGCGGGCGGGCGTGCAGGCGTTTATGCGCGAGGTTGACGAGGATCGCTGGACGACCGGGCAGTACTTGCTGGACACGCAGGTCTTCGGCGGCACCCGCGAGCCGCAGCATTTTGAGCAGCCCTTGAAGGCGTTCGTGGCGCAGGCGGACGCGACCCTGCGCTTTGTGGCGATGGGCGCCGACCACAAGCTGCTGGCGTCGGTGGCGCACAGCCTGGTTGACTACGAACGCCTGCAGCGCGGCCTCGACGCGGCGGGCCGCAACGCCCTGCCGGCGGACGTGCGGACCTTCGATCCGTATGCACCCAATTTCTTTCGCCCGACGTACGATCCGGAGCTCTTCCGGCGCGTCATCACGGATCGTTCGGAGACCACCGGTTATACCACCGTTGTGGTGAGTGAGCGGGCGGCCTTTGCTCACGGACGCCTGGTGGCGACGCTTGGCCTGCGTTCCGACTTCGTCGCCTTCGAGCTCGAGGACCGCCGGCCGGGGGCGGTCTTTTCGACGGTGAAGGACAACACCACCCAGACGACCTGGCACGCGGGGGCCAACCTGCTCGTCAGCCCCAGCCGCCTGCTGCTGTTCGCGAACATGAGCACTGCGTTTCAACCTTCGACGCGGGTCGACGCCCGCACGGGACAATTGCAGGGCAACGACACCACGCGGGGCGTGGAGTTGGGTGCGAAGGGGCTCTTTCTTGATCGCCGCCTCAACCTCACCGCGCTGGCCTACGCTTTCGCGAACGAAAACATTTCCCGGCGCAATCCTCTCTACAACGATCCCATTCTCGACGCCCAGCTCACGCAGCCCGAACTGGTGGGGGCGGGCGAGGAGGAGTTTACGGGAGGAAGCCTCAATTTTCGCGGGCAGGTGACGCCGCAGTGGACGCTCTCCGGCCGCGCGGCCTATGCGCGGGCCGTCACCACGCGTTCCCCGGATCTCCCCGAAGAGGAGGGGAGGGCGCTGACACGGATCCCGCGGTACAATTTCTCGCTGCAGAATCGTTATGCGTTTCCCGCCGGGCCATGGCAGGGGCTTTCGATGGGCCTCGGCTTGGTCTATCTTGCGGATTACGTTCACAGCTACGAGAGCGCTTCGCGGGATTACCTCGAGTACCCCGCCTATACGCTGGCGAGTTTCAACGCCGGTTATCGCTGGCGGCAGGGAAAGCGGGAGCACGCGCTCGGTCTTACGTGCGCCAATCTTTTGGACCGCGACTTGCTGGCGTCCCATGCGCGAGTGGGGGCGGGGCGCGAGTTGGGCGTCAATTACTCGCTCAGGTATTAGGCAGGAGGAGGGCGGAGGGGGCGCTTTTCCCACTTTCGTGCGCGATTCGGTTCCAGGATTGCGGTGCGCATGCGTCTTGCTACACCTCCGGGAGCGCGCGTTGACCGCGCTGTCCAACTTTACCTCGCGTGCAAACACTCCTCATCGCGCTTCTGAGCGGCGTCGCCTTCATCGTGGCCTACTACACCTACGGGCGGTGGCTGGGTCGGAAGATCTTCAAGCTGTCGGCGGACTTCGTCTGTCCCTCTCGTAAACTCAATGACGGCGTCGACTACGTGCCGACGCCGACGACGGTGGTGTTTGGCCATCACTTCGCGTCGATCGCCGGCACCGGGCCCATCGTCGGGCCGGCCATTGCGATCATGTGGGGCTGGCTGCCGGCGTTGCTCTGGGTGTTGTTCGGTTCGATCTTCATCGGAGCGGTGCATGACTTCGGCGCGCTCGTGGTCAGCCTGCGCAACAACGGCCAGACGGTCGGCGAGATTGCCGGCCGCGTGATCAACCGCCGCGTGCGGCTGCTCTTTCTCTTTATTCTGTTCATGGCGCTGAGCATTGTGCTCGCGATCTTCGGCTTGGTGATCGCCTCGGTTTTTCGCCAGTACCCGTCGGCGATCCTGCCTTGTCTTCTGCAGATTCCGCTGGCGGTGGGCATTGGCCTTTGGCTGCGCAAACGTGGTGGTAGCCTGCTCGTGCCGTCGTTGCTCACGCTGGCAATCATGTACGTGACGGTGATCTACGGCGACGTCGGTTTCCTGCACACGCTCAACATGGCAATGGCCGGCTGGTCGTCGTGGACGTGGGTGTTGCTCCTGTTGGCGTACTCGTACGTGGCGTCGGTTCTGCCGGTCTGGACGCTGCTCCAGCCGCGCGACTACATCAATGCCCTGCAGCTGGTTTCCATTCTGGCATTGTTGGTCATCGGCCTGTTCGTAGCGGCGATCATAGGTGGAGCGCCCCTCGCGGGCGGGGTTAGGCCGGCCTTGGAAATGGCGGCGCCGGTGGTGAACTGGAGCCCTCCCGGGGCGCCGATCATTTTCCCCTTCCTCTTCATCACGATCGCCTGCGGCGCCATCAGCGGATTTCATTGTCTTGTCAGCAGCGGCACGAGCAGCAAGCAGCTCGCGAACGAGCCCGACGCGCGGTTCGTCGGCTACGGCGGTATGTTGACCGAAGGTTTCCTCGCGGTGCTTGTCATCTGCGCCTGCGCGGCCGGGCTTGGTTTGGGCCTCGCCTTGGCGGACGGCACGGTCCTGACCGGCCAGGAAGCGTGGGCTTCGCGATACGGCGTGTGGTCCTCGCGCCTCGGACCGCTCGTGGCTGCGTTTGTTGACGGTTCGTCAAATTTCCTGAAGGCCCTCGGCCTGCCGGCGGCGATCTCGGTGGCGCTCATGGGGGTATTTGTGGCGTCGTTTGCCGCCACCACGCTCGACAGCGCGTGCCGGTTGCAGCGCTACGTGGTGCAGGAGCTCGGCCAGACGATGCGTCCGCGCGAGGGCGGGGGCTTCGACCCGCTCGGCTTTCTGCGCACCAAGCATGGGGCGACGACGTTTGCGGTGGGCGTCGCGGCGTTGCTCGCGGCAGCGCCGCCTCCGGGTATGGCGTGGTCCGTGGCAAACGCCGGGCAAGGGGGGCTTATCCTCTGGCCGCTGTTCGGCGCCACCAATCAGCTGCTCGGCGGGCTTTCGTTTCTCGTCATCCTCTTCTACCTCCGCCGTCGCCAACTGCCGGTGTGGTTCATGGTGGTGCCCTTGGTGTTCATGCTCATCATGCCCATGTGGGCGATGATCTGGCAGGTCTTCGTCGGCGGAGAGGGCAACCCAAGCTGGCTGAGCCAGGGCAACTGGCTGCTCGTCGGCATCGCTGTCTCCACCATGGCGCTGGAGATATGGATGCTGATTGAGGCGGCGAAGCTCTTCCCGCGGATCAACGGCGTGCTTGAAACGCCCGTGAACGCGCCTGCGACCGGCACGGCAAACGCGTAGTAGCGAGCATCCGACCGCAGCCGGCTCGGATGAAGAAGCCCCGGGGGCGTTGGCAGTCAAAAGGCTTTGCATGCGTGCGTCGGGGGGCTCTACCCTTGGGAGCCTCCCGGACGATTTTTTCGCATGAATCACGCGCTCACTTACTTCCACGACCAACTCCTGAACCGCGGTGTCGCCGTGGATACCGCCGCACTGGCGACGATGATGGCGGGTTTGGGCGTCCTGCTGATCCTCGCCTGGCTGGTGAACCTCATCGCCAAACGCATCATCCTGCGTGCGGTCTCGGGTGTGGTGCGGCGCACGTCGTACAGGTGGGACGACGCCTTCTTGCAGACGGGGGTGTTCACGCGACTCTCCCATATCGCCCCGGCGTTGGTCTTCAATTTCTTCGGCGACGACGTCTTTGGCGAGGCGCCCGAGATGAAGGTCTGGGTCGAAAATTTCGTTTCCGTTTACCTGATCGTCATCGGCCTTTCTGTGATCAGCGCTTTGCTCAATGCCGCGCTCGTCATCGCTCATCGCAGCGAGTCGGGCCGGCGTATGCCGGTGAAGGGCTTTGTGCAGGCGGTGAAGCTCATCGTGTTCCTTGTCGGGGGCATTTTCGTCCTTTCGACCATTTTCAACAAGACACCGGTCTATTTCCTCTCCGGACTCGGCGCGCTCACGGCCGTCCTGATCCTGATTTTTAAGGACGCGATCCTCGGCTTCGTCGCGGGCATCCAGATTTCCGTCAACCAGATGGTGCAGGTCGGCGACTGGATCGAAATGCCGAAGGCCGGGGCCGACGGCGATGTGATCGATGTCTCGCTGACCACCGTGAAGGTGCGCAACTGGGACAAAACCATCACGACGATTCCGACCTACTCGCTGATTTCGGACTCGTTCAAGAATTGGCAGGGCATGACGGAATCGGGCGGCCGGCGCATCAAACGCTCGCTCTTCCTCGATATGCAAACGGTGACCTTTGCCGACGAAACCATGCTGGCCCATTGGCGAAAGATCCGGCGCCTCCAACCCTATCTCGAGGAGAAGCTTTCCGAGATCGCCCGCGAAAACGAGACGCTCGGCCTCGACATGGGCGTGCTCGGCAACGGTCGCCGCCTGACCAACCTTGGAACCTTCCGCGCCTACGTCGCCGCCTATCTCCGCGAGCATCCCAAGATCCACCGAGACATGACCTTCCTCGTGCGCCAGCTCCAGCCGACCGAGCATGGGCTGCCTTTGGAGGTGTACGTCTTCACCAACGACATCCGGTGGGCGTTTTACGAGGGGATCCAAGCCGACATCTTCGACCACCTCGTCGCGATCGTGCCGCAGTTTGGCCTGAGAATCTTCCAGCAGCCCAGCGGCCACGACCTGCGGGTTCTCGGCGAGACGCGGGCCCGCCCCGGCGGACGCCCTCCCGGGACCTCACCTCCACCGGACTCGGTTACTTGACCCGCCCGCGTTACGTCATAGTGTACGCTTTCTTCCGATGAACCTGCGCCTCCTTCGTCTCTGTCTTCTGGCGGGTCTTGTCCCGTCCTTCCCACTCCTGGCGTCCGAGCGCTTGGCGGAACGTTCCCCCTTTCTCCCGCCTGACCGCAACGAAGCCGCAGTCGTCACGGAGAATCCCCCGCTCGAACTGCGTGGAATCATGGGCGAAGGTGAGTCACAGCTCTTCAACATTTATAACCCGGCCACGAAGCAAAGTTCGTGGGTTTCGCTGAACGAGACCGGGCGGAGTTTTTTGGTGCGCAGTCATGACGCCTCCGCTGACACCGTCTCCATCGACTACGCCGGTCGCCCGGTGGTGCTTAAACTTGCCAAGGCCAAGATCGCACCTTTGTCCGAGACCCGGCCCGCCATGTCCACCGGTCCGGTTCCGATCAACGTGCAGCCGGTGGTGCTTCCGCGGCAGACGACCCCCGAACAGCAACGGCAGTTGGAAAACGTTGCGGCCGAGGTGGAAAGACGTCGCCAGTTGCGCAGTCAGATGACGCGCCCCACGGAACAGCAAAAAAACTAGTGCGTCGTGATCGCCGCAGGTTAGCGTGACGTTTCCGTCATGCCGACCTCCACTGTGCCCTCTGCCGACGCTTCCCCAGCGGGCAACGCGGCATTGATCCGGCGCCTGGTTGGACTTGCGTGGCGTTACCGGGCGAAATGCCTTCAGGTGCTGGGCCTTCAGTTGGTCCTGCTGACCCTCGGTCTGAGCGGCCTCAGCCTCACGGGCTTGGGAATCGACTACATCCGGCACGAGCTTGGCCGCCGCGGGGTGGGGGAGCTCGTGCCGATGCCTAAGACGAGCTTCGGTCTGAGCCTTCCGCAGACGTGGGAGCCCCTGCACGTCGTGACCCTGATCGCCTCGTGCATTCTCGTGTTTGCCGTGATGCGTGCGGTGCTCAACTACACGTATACGGTGTCGGTCAACCGACTCGTGCAGCAGCATCTTGTCGTCGATCTGCGTGCGGAGGTGTATGAAAAGCTCCAGCGTTTAAGCTTCCGGTTCTTCGACGCCAACACCACGGGCTCGATCATCACGAGGGTCACCGGAGATGTGCAGGCCGTGCGCATGTTTTTGGATCAGGTTCTGATCCAAAGCCTGATCATGGGCATTTCGCTCACGATTTATCTCATCTACATGCTCAGCCTGAGCCCGTCGTTGACGATCGCCTGTCTGGCCACCACGCCCGTGCTCGCGCTCATGACGGCGTGGTTCTCGCGGCTGATCCAGCCGCGCTACCAGCGCAACCGCGAGCTGGTCGACCACATGGTGCAGCATTTTGCCGAAAGCATTCAGGGCATCCAGGTCACCAAAGCCTTCGGACGCGAGGAGGAGAATCGGGCCGTGTTTCAGACGCGCAACCGCGAGGTGCTTGAGCAGCAGCACGGCATTTTTTGGCGGGTGAGCTTGTTTTCTCCGGCGGTGGGATTCCTGACCCGCATCAATATGATGATGCTGCTCGGTTACGGCGGGTGGCTGGTGATCCAGGGACAGCTTCCGCTGGGCACTGGCCTTATCGTGTTCGCCGGGTTGCTCGAACAGTTCTCCGGACAGATCAACCAAGTGGCCAACATCACCAGCAGCATCCAGCAGTCGCTGGTTGGAGCACGCCGTGTCTTCGAGATCCTCGACGCGCCGGTCGAGGTGCGCAACGCCCCCGATGCCGAACGCCGGCCCCGCCTGCGCGGCGAGGTGCGTTTCGAGCATGTGGGTTTCAAGCATTCCGGCGAAGCGCTGGCTCCGGGCGACGTCCGTGAGCGCCCGCCGATCCTGCGCGACATCGACCTCGAGGTGAAACCCGGGCAGTGCGTGGCCATTTTGGGGGCCACGGGTGCCGGCAAGAGCGTGCTCATGAGTCTGATCCCGCGCTTCTACGACCCCACCGAGGGGCGGCTGTTGATGGATGGCATCGATGCCCGGCGGCTGCACCTCGACGATCTGCGGCGCAACATCGGCATCGTTTTCCAAGAAAGCTTCCTCTTCTCCAACACCGTTGGGGCCAACATCGCCTTCGGTCATCCCGACGCCAGCAAGGAGCAGATCGTCAAGGCCGCCAAGATCGCCGCCGCGCACGATTTCATCATGGACCTGCCCCAGGGCTACGAGACCGTTCTCGGCGAAAGCGGAAACACGTTGTCCGGCGGGCAGCGGCAGCGCCTCGCCATCGCGCGCGCGGTGTTGCTGGAGCCTTCGATCCTGTTGCTCGACGACCCCACGGCGGCGATCGACAGCGAAACGGAGCACGAGATCTTCGAAGCACTCGACCGCGCCATCGCCGGCCGCACGACCTTTATCGTGGCCCACCGCCTCAGCACGCTGCGCCGGGCCGATTTCATCATCGTGATGGAGGACGGCCGCATCACGCAGCGTGGCACGCACCAAGAACTCATCAGAATTCCGGGCCCGTACCTGCGCGTCGCCAACCTCCAGTTGATCGACAGCCGTGAGTTGTCCGCGCTCAAGCTGGACGAAAGGGATTCCGCGTGAAGCCGCCTCCTTCAACTCCCGGCGGCCTCATCGTCGTCCCGCGTCCGCAGGACGACGGCGAACTCGAGGAGCAGTTCAAGCCGCTTGAATGGGGCCTCATTCGCCGCCTCTTCGGCTACACCGCGCCCGTCAAGCGCAAGGTGCGGGTGCTCATCGGTCTCACCGTCATCCGTGCCGCGCAACTGCCTGCGCTGGCCTGGATGGTCGGCCTCACGATCTCCGGCCCGATCGCCCGGCACGAGACGTCGGCGCTTTTCTGGTACGTGGGCGTCTTCCTGATCCTGTCGCTCACCACCGACGGGCTCTTTCACTTCCGCCAGCGCTACGCGCAGGAAATCGGCGAGACCGTCGTGCACGCGCTGCGCAACGATCTCTTCGCGCACGTGCAGCGCATGCCGATGGCGTTCTTTCACCGCATCAAGCTTGGCCGGATCCTGGGACGGGTGACGTCCGACGTGGAGTCGCTGCGCGTGGGCATCCAGGACGTGCTGTTCGTCAGCGGCATTCAAGGGGGGCAAATGCTATTTTCGGCGATCGTCATGGCGTGGTGCGACTGGGTGATGTTCCTCGTCGTCGTCGCCATGGCACCGATCCTCTGGTCGCTCAACCGGCACTTTCGCGGCCGGCTGAGCCAGTACTCGCGCGCCGCACAGGAGAGCTTCAGCCGGGTCACGGCCACGCTGGCGGAGTCGGTCAACGGCATGCGCGTGACGCAGGGGTTTGTGCGGCAGGAGACCAATGCCGGACTCTTTCGCAGCCTGCTCAACGACCACTCGCGTTACAACATCGCGCTGGCGCGCACTTCGGCGATCCTCATGCCGCTGCTCGAGCTCAACAGCCAGTTTTTCATCTCGATCCTCCTCATGCTCGGCGGCTGGCGGACCTTCAACGGTTACATGGAGATGGGCGACCTCATCCAGTTCTTCTTCCTCGCCAACATGTTCTTCTCGCCGATCCAGATCATCGGCAACCAGTACAACCAGGCGCTCATCGCCATGGCCGGCACGGAACGGGTGTTCCGCTTGTTGGATACAAAGCCGGACTGGGAGGACGACCCCGCCGCGACGGACCTGCCGGATCCCCGCGTCAGTGCGCCGGCGGGGGCGGCTCCCGCCGGCCTGCGCATCGAGTTCCGCCACGTTTCCTTCGGTTACGATCCCGCGCGGCCCGTGCTGCGGGACGTGAATTTCGCGGCGCCGCCGGGCAGCACGATCGCGCTCGTCGGCCACACCGGCAGCGGGAAGAGCTCGATCATCAACCTCGCCGCCAAGTTCTACCTGCCCACGGCGGGCGAGATCCTGGTCGACGGCCGCGAGATTCGCACGCTCACCAGCCGTTCCCTGCACCGGCAGGCCGGCATGGTGCAGCAGCAGAATCATCTCTTCACCGGCACGGTGCTCGACAACATCCGGTTGAGCCGTCCCGGGGCGGTGGAGGCCGACGTGCGCGAGGCGGCGGCCCGGCTCGATTGTATCGATATTCTGGATTCACTGCCGCGCGGTCTTCACACCGAGGTGGGCGAACGGGGCGCGGGGCTTTCCGCAGGCCAGCGGCAGCTCGTGTGCTTCACCCGCGCGATGCTCGCCGATCCGCGGCTGCTGATTCTCGACGAGGCGACGAGCTCGATCGACGCCCTCACCGAGGAGCGCCTGCAGCGCGCGCTCCAGGCGCTGGTGGCGGGCCGCACGAGCTTCGTCGTGGCGCACCGCCTCAGCACGATCCGCCACGCGAACCTCGTGCTCGTGCTCGACCAGGGGACCATCGTCGAGCGCGGCACGCATGCGGAACTTTTGTCATTGAACGGGCACTACGCGGCGCTGCACCGGCAGTTTGTGCAGGTCGACGACCGCGGTTGAGACCAAGGGGCCGGGGCGAAGACAAGGCAAAATCACCTCTGAAAACAGGGATTTCTCCTCTGAAAATCGTATTGCGTTCGGTAAGTCGCCCTCTAAACCCAAGTTCCGCTATGGCAAAACGCAAACCCAACGCAGCATTCATGAAACCGGTTACGCCTGACGACGTCCTTGCGGCCGTTGTTGGCGCGAAGCCTCTCCCCCGCACGGAGCTCACCAAGAAGCTCTGGGAGTACATCAAGAAGAACGGTCTTCAGGACAAGAAGGTGAAGACCCAGATCAATGCCGACGACAAGCTGAAGGCCGTCTTCAACGGCAAGAAGTCCGTCAGCATGTTTGAGATGACCAAGCTGGTGTCCGGTCACGTCAAAAAGTAAGCCCCGTTCGATTGTAAGTTTCCCCGAGGCCGCCGCAGACAATCTGCGGCGGCCTTGTTTTTGGTGTGGCGGCGGCCGTGTCGGCCGCTTGTATGGGCGCTCGAGCCAACGCTGTCATTATCAGGCAAAGGGGTTTCGGCAGAAAAAGCGGCTGCGGCAGCCCCCGCAGACCGGTGCCGACCAACTCCTACGATCCGATTCCCTGGCACGGCAGGCCGCGTGCCCCGCCAAAAGCGAGTGGGCGACGGACGCCGGGTCAGGGGACCCGGCCTACAGGCTGAACCGCGAATTCGGCCTCCCGGCCGGGCTGGTCAGGAGCGTTCCGTCGGGCCGCTCGCAAGCGCGGCCGCGATCTGCTGGCAGGCGCATTTTAGGATCTGCAAACGGGCATGGCGCTTGTTGTTCGCCGGGATGATTTGCCAGGGCGCGTGAGCCGTGTCGGTCAGGGCCAGCATGTCGCCGACCGCGACCTCATAGGCCGCCCACTTGCGGCGGTTCCGCCAGTCTTCC
Source organism: Opitutales bacterium (assembly GCA_038212175.1). GTDB lineage: Bacteria > Verrucomicrobiota > Verrucomicrobiia > Opitutales > Opitutaceae > CAMAXB01. The sequence goes on from JBBQUU010000015.1 coordinate 23,001, forward strand.
TCGTTGATCTTGTGGCGTTTATATTTCGTCGCCTCCCGGGCGCGGAAGCGCCGGAGCTGTTCGTCGCGGCTGATGTGCATCCAGAATTTAAGGATGATGATGCCGTGCTCGCTGAGCTGCTCCTCGAAGTCGTTGATCTCCCTGTAGGCGCGGCGCCACGCCTCGGAGCGGGCGAACCCTTCGAGGCGCTCGACCAGCACCCGCCCGTACCAGGAGCGGTCGTAGATCGTCACCAGCCCGGCCCTCGGTACGTGCCTCCAAAAGCGCCAGAGGTAGTGATGGGCCTTCTCCTCGTCGGTCGGTTTTGCGACGGGAATAACCCGGTAGTCGCGGGCGTCGATCGCGCTGGTGAGACGGCGAATGGCGCCGCCCTTGCCGGCGGCGTCCCAGCCCTCGAAGACAAACACGACGGACCGGCGGGCGGTGGAGGCGGCGCGGACGAGCCGGTTGAGACGGCCCAGCCATTTCTCGCGCTTCTCCTCGTACTCCTTTTCGGGCAGCTTCTGGTCCAACGGGAGCTTTTCCAGACGGCGCCGGCCCGACGGCCGGAGCGGTTGCGGGTTGCGCTCGGGTTTGTTCGGTTCCTTGAGGCGCCGGGTCAGTCTGTCGTGATGGTCGTTGAAACGGTCGATGAGCAGCCGGGCGATCGCGAGGTTGCGCGACCGGTCGTCGGCCGCCTCGATCCGGGCCCAGGGAGCGCCCGGACGGTGGGTTTCGCGCAGGATGCGATGGGCCGTGACGGAAAGACGGTCGTAGATGCGATGCGCGCGCCAGTCGTCGTCGGTCACGCGCCAGGCCGTGTCTTCGTTCTCCTCGAGCTTCTTGAGCCGCTGGCGCTGCTCGACCTTGGCAAGGTGAAGCCACGCTTTTACGACGAGGGTGCCGTTGTCGGAGAGCAGTTTCTCGAAGTGGCGGATGCGCCGCAGTTCGTGGTCGAGCTGGGCGAGGGCCTTGCTGCCGCGGGCCTCCTCGCGCAATGTTTCCGTGTACCATGAGCCGGCGTAGATGCCGATGCGACCGACGGTCGGCAGGCTTCGCCAGAACCGCCACATCAACGGACGCTCCCGCTCCTCGTCGGTCTGTTCGTGAAAGGAAAAGGTTTCGACGCCGCGCGGATCGAGCCAGCCGCCGAGGGTATTGATCACCTCGCCGCGCCCCGCGCCTTCCACGCCGGCGAGGATCAGCACGATTTTGAAAGGTGCGTCCTTCAGCCGGACCTGCAACTGCACCAACTGTTCGCGCAGAGCGGGCACCTGCGCCTCGTAGGCTTTCCTGGACATACGGGAGCGTTTGTCGGCGGCCTTGGGCATGCGGGATCAAGGTTGGGCCGCGCCCTGCGGGGCTGTCGAGTCGCGTCTGCGGAATCGGCCCGGAACCGCACCCGAGCCGTGAGGAAGGCCAAGGAGCGGCGGCACTCTTGCCGCCGGGTTTTATGCAGGAAGGGCGTGCGTGAGGCCGTCCGGCATTCAAACCGGCGGCAAGAGTGCCCGACGCTCCTTTCAACCACCACGGCCAGCGCCGAAATCGGCTACGCCCTCTACCCGCGACCTTCTTCCTTATTCCTTCCTCCGATTCTCTGCGGTCTCCGCGTGCTCCTGTTAAATGTCTTCGTGAAGTGACGCTGGGGACGCGGCCGGATTGGCACAGAAACGGATCGCCATCGGCCGCAGGCGGATCAGGCTTGCGGGGTACAGACAATACCGGGGGCGCTTCGTCCCCCACGACCCTCAACTCCCAACCCCGGAGGCCACGATGGAACCGTCAATAGTGATCGCAAATTTTCTGGTGTACGCGGCGCTGGCCGGGTTGCTCGGCGCGCTGGCCATGACGATGGTGATGCGGACTATCTCGCGCACGCGCATCGGTGAGGGCGACATGATCATCGCGGTGGGCAGTCTGCTCACCCGGTCGCGTGAGAACGCCCGGCTCGTCGGGGTGATCCTCCACGGCATTTCAGCCATCGCCTTCGGGCAGCTCTACACCGCGCTGCTGATCGCCTTCGGAGCGAACGCATGGCCGGGCGGGCTCTTTGCGGGTCTTGGGCTGGGCGTGTTCCACGGCATCGTCGTGAGCCTTTCACTCGTGTGGATTGTGTCGGATCATCATCCGTTGCCCGAGTTTCGTCAGGCCAGCCCCGCCGTCTTTCTCGAACACTTTGCCGGTCATGTCGCCTACGGCGCCGTGGTGGGTCTGGTCGTGGCGCTGGCGCCGGTGTAAATATTTCCGCGAGCCAAATCCCATTGATCGGTCCCCGGGTCGAACCCGGAGATAAGTTCGCCAAGGAGTGCGAGCGCATTATCGCCCGGCATGGAGGTCGGCCTTGCGGAGCTCGTCACGCGTAAACATCGGTCAACAGATTGACCCCGGCATCCGTTTACTAACGGGGCGTGCGGAGTAGAAATTAGGGAGGTTACTGCCCGCATCGTCTCATTCGGGACGATACCACCTCAACCCCCTCTACCATGGAACCGTTCGCCTTGGTCCTTTCTCCCCTAATGCGTTGGAGCCGCCGTCACCTTTGGGCGCTCCTTCTTGTTCTCATCTCGGCACCGGCCGCATTCTCCCAATCCGGCGGTGTCGTCACCGGAGTGGTCACCGATCCTCGCGGAGGGTTCCTTCAGGGCGTCGAGATTCGCGTCGAAGGCACGAGCGAACTCACCTCGACCGACCGCACCGGCCGTTTTCGCATCGACGGCGTGCCTGCCGGCGCCCAGCGCATCACTGCACGGTATTTGGGCCTCGATCCCATTACGGAGTCGGTGAGCGTCACGCCGGGTTCGGTTGTTGCCGTCAACCTGTCCTTCAAGGACGAGTCAATCACCTTGGACGCCTTTGTCGTCGAGTCGATCGCCGAGGGTCAGGCGCGTGCGATCAACCAGCAGCGCGCCTCCAACACCATCACGAACATTGTCGCGGCCGACGCCCTTGGGCGCCTGCCCGACGCCAACGTCGCGGAGGCGCTGCGCCGACTTCCTGGCATTGCCGTCCAGAACGACCTGGGTGAACCAGAGTTCATCTCGGTGCGCGGCACGGGGCCGAAGTTCAGCGCCGTTTCGCTCAACGGCGACCGTCTGCCGTCCGTGGGCGATCCCACCGAGGGTCGCGACAACCGTGCGGTGTCTCTCCACTCCGTGCCCACTGACCTCATCTCCGGCATCGAGGTCACCAAGGCGATCACGCCAGACATGGATGCGGACGCCGTCGGGGCCAACGTCAACCTGCTCACGAAAACGTCGCTCCAGTTGAACCGCCGGATCTTTACGGGAAAAATCGAGGCCGGTTACAACGACATCCGCGATTCCACCCAGCACTCCGGCAGTCTCACCTACGGCGACAAACTTCGCAACGGGAACGTGGGCTTTCTCTTCAGCGCCTCGACCTACGAGAGCGAGCGTGGACTGGATTCGTTCACCAACAGCTACGGATCGCGTACGACCACGGACGGGGTCGTCATTCCAAACTTCATGACCGAGCTGCAATTCCGGCATCGCTACCTGACCCGGTCCCGCGACGCGCTCAGCGGCCAGCTCGATTTCCGCACCGGTCCCGACGCGACCCATTACGTGCGGGGCTTCGTCAACACCTTCGAGGACGCCGAGGAACGCCGGCGCCTGCGGGTCGGGTTCGGGGACAACAGTCGCATCTTGCCTGGTTCAAACGACACCATCGGCATCTCCGATGGCGGACGCCTCCGACGCGAAGACCGTATCGGCACGAAGACGACTGACATCTACAATTTTGCCGCGGGCGGAAAGTGGGAAAAACCCGGCTATGTGCTGGATTACTCGGCCGCTTACACGTGGACCGCGTTCAAGGTCCGCCGGAACGTTTATAGCTCGGAGTACCGCCTGACGGATTTCAACAACAGCGGCGGCGTGCGCCTCGATCGGGACGACGTTGTCGACCTCACGTACGACCGCTCGAACGTGAACCGTCCGATCATCAGCGACCCGCTTGGGCATTTCGATAACTTGGGGCGCTTCAGCTTCAGCAACCGCGGAAATTTCGCCTACCGCGACGACGACACCACCGAAGAAGACATGAACGGGGCCATTAATCTGAAGGTACCCGGTCGTTTGGGTGATCGACAGGTCGACTGGAAGTTTGGGCTTCGCTATCGCGGCAAGGACAAGGACAACCGTCCGGAGAACATTAGCTTCGGCGTCGTGGGCACGCCTGCGCTCACAGTGGCGACTTTTCCGAGCAGGGATCCACTGACCATCTTCAACGGAGACTATCGCGTCGGTCCGGCGACCGAGGTGCGCGCCGCCCGGACATTCTTCATCGAGAACCCGGATCGGTTCTCCCTGAATGTTGGCTCCGTGAACGACAGCATCGCCAGCAGCTATCAAGCTGAAGAGGACATCCTCGGCGCCTATGCCATGGGTACGACAGACTTTGGCCCGCTGCGGCTGGTTGGCGGTCTGCGTTACGAGCGGACAAAGAACAACTACCGCGCCAACCAGCGCAATCTCGGGCCGACGGGCGCCTTCCTCGGGTTTACCCCGGTTTCCGAGTCTACTTCCTACGACAATGTCTTCCCGAGCCTGGTCGGCACCTATCGGATTCGCGACGACTTCCTCGTTCGCGCGGCGATCACCTCGACCATTTCGCGCCCCGACTACTCCCTCCTCGCGCCCGTCCGCACGGTCAACGACCAGAATGATCGGATTACGGACGGAAATACGGGCCTGAAGCCTTTCGAATCCTATAACTTCGACCTTTCGATCGAGAAATACCTGCCCAGCGCAGGCATTGTTTCCGCGGCGATCTTTCACAAGGAGATCAAGAACTTCACATTCAATACGACGACGCCGGTCGTGGGCGGCGAGTTCGATGGCTTTCTGCTCACCCGGCCGGAAAACGGCCCAAAGGCGAGCGTGACGGGGTTGGAGTTTTCGTGGACGCAGACCTTTCGGAATCTGCCCAAGCCGTTCGATGGCTTCGGCATTCAGAGCAACCTTACGCTGATCGACGGGAAATCCGAAGTCCCCGGCCGCGGGGACGTGGATGTCGTGGCCGAACAGGTCGAGCGCGTCTACAATGTGCAGTTGTTCTACGAGAAGGCGGGATTCACTGCCCGCGTCGCCTACTTCAACAACGGTCGCTATCTCGACGGATTTGGTGCGACCGAGGCCGGCGACACTTGGTTTGACGAAGTCGACTCATGGGACCTTTCGCTGGGCTATCGTATTCGCTCAGGTTGGAACCTCTACCTTGAAGGACGCAATCTCGAAAACTCCGACAAGAAACGCATCTACAGGGGTACGCGGGACCTCGTCATCGAGCAGGAGTTCGCGGGGTGGAGCGTCGTCGGAGGACTCAAATTCGAGTTTTGATCATCGATTCGCGAATCCTCTGACTACTCCTTCCCCCGAGGCGGGCCGATGCCGGCCCGCCTCCGCCGTTTCCGCCTCCCTCTCTATTCCCATGAACCGCCGCAACTTCTTCGCCTCCACGTCGCTTGCCCTCGTGGCCTCCGCTTCCAGTCCCGGTCGTCTCGCCGCAGCAACGACGCGACTGGCGGAGCGTCGGGGCGACGTGCGCATCAAGTCCGTGGAGGCCTTTGCGCTGCCCCGGCTCAATCTCGCCCGCGTCGAGGCCGACAACGGCGTCGTGGGCTGGGGCGAGTGCGGGCACAGCGGCGGTGCCCTGGTCACGCGGGCCGTCAAGAGCGAGATCGCGGACCTCGTCAAGGGGCACGACGTATTCGGCGCCGACACGGCCTGGCGTCGCATGTACTACGAGCTGGACGAACTCGGGCCCGGCGGCCTCGCTTCGCAGGCCATCGCCGGCGTTGACTGCGCGCTGTGGGATCTGCGGGGCAGGCTGCTCGGTCTGCCCGTCCACGTGTTGCTCGGCGGCAAGCATCGCGATCGCATTCCGCTCTATGGCTCCTTCAGCCGCAGCCTCGGCAGCGGTCGTTTCATGACGCCGGCACAGTGCGCAGAAACGGCGGCCGGTCTCGCGAAAGAGGGCTTTCGGACGATCAAGCTCCGACTGGGCATTCGCGAGGAAAACCTCGATCCGGCTGACGATCCTGCAGAGTCTTGCACCCGTGCCGTGCGCGAGGCCATCGGCCCGGACCTTGATCTCTACGTCGACGCCAACAACGGCTACTCGCCCGCGCGTGCCATCCGCGTCGGGCGCATGCTTGCCGAAGAATTTAACGTGACCTGTTTCGAGGAGCCGGTCGCAGCCTACCAGTACGCCTCGATGGCGCAGGTCGCCGACGCTCTCGAAATCGACATCGCCGCCGGCGAGCACGAGTACACGCGCTGGGCCTTCCGCGATCTGATTCTGCAAGGGAAGCCCGACGTGCTCAATCCCGACGTCTCCAAGATGGGTGGTCTCACCGATGCCCTGCGCGTGGCCACGCTCGCTGAGATGTTCGACAAATCCATTTCGGTGCACAACGCGCGCCCGACCTTGTTGACCGCCGCGCACCTTCATTTCGTCGCCGCCGTGCCCCTGGCGAACCGGCCGCAGGAACACCCGGCCCGCGATCGCCTCTCCGAGCTCTGGCAATATTACCGCAATCGCACCGAGGTGGCCGACGGCTGGGCCACGGTCTCCGATGCCCCCGGCCTTGGCTTGGAGGTCGACGAAGATGCCGTCCGCCGCGCCGCCTCTGCCTGACCTTAACGCCTGCCCGCCATGAACCGCCGCAACTTCCTTTCCGCCTCCGCCGCCTCGCTCGCCGCCGGAGCGCTCTCGCCTGCGGCCCACGCCGCCTCCCGCCCCAAGTCGCTCGCCGACACCTTCGCCCTGCTCGATGCCGCCGAGGCGAGGCCGGTTTTGGATGTTTCGACGCTGAAGGAGCCCGTGATCATCGAGTCGGTCGAGGTGCTTCAGCCTGCCTCCGACAAGTATGTTGTAAGGGTTCGCGCCAAGGGCGGCGCGGTCGGCCTCGCCGTTGGCAACGAGCTGCAGATGGGGTTTCTCTATCCCATTCTCACCCAGCGCATCGCCCCGTATTTGATCGGCAAGGACGCACGGGAATGGGAAAAGTTGCTCGAGGGCGTCTACGTCCACGCCTCCAACTACAAGATGCAGGGCCTGCCGTTCTGGCTGCCGCTCGCCAACGTCGAGTTCGCCATCATCGACCTTCTTGGCCGCCTCTCCGGCCGCTCGGCCGCGCAGCTGCTGGGCGGTGTCGTGCGCAACAAGGTCGCGGTGTACCAGGCATTCAACGACCGGGAGAAGACGCCCGAGGCCAGCGTGGCCAACATCGAGAAGACGATCGCCGTCACCGGGGCCAACGCCGTCAAGTTCAAGGTCGGTGGCCGCATGAGCAACGATCGCGACTCGCTGCCGGGCCGGACCGAGGCCCTCATCCCACTCGTGCGCAAGCGGCTCGGCGACGCCATCACACTCTATGCGGACAGCAATGGTTCGTACAACGTGCCCGAGGCCATCCGCATCGGCCGCCTGCTTGAGAAGCAGCGGGTCGCCTTCTACGAGGAACCCGTGCCCTTTGATCGCTTCAGTGACACGAAGGCCGTGGCCGATGCCCTCGACATCCCCATTGCCGGCGGCGAGCAGGACGCTTCCTCGTACAACCTGAAATGGTCGCTGGCCCACGACGCGCTGCAGATCGTGCAGCCCGATCTTTTCTACTTCGGCGGCTTTGTTCGCAGCATCCGGGTCGCGCGCATGGCGGCGGCGCTCGGTCGCGATTGCACGCCGCACATTTCCGGCACGGGCCTCGGTTTCATGTACATGCTGCACTTTGCCGCCTGCGTTCCCAACATCGGCGCGCATCAGGAGTTCAAAGGCTTCGACGGCGACGTGCCCGCGCACTGCCCCACCGCGTCGCTGCAATCCGTGGATGGCTTCGTCACTCCGCCCTCCGGCCCCGGCCTGGGTGTCGAGCTCGACCCGGACTGGATCGCGAAGGCGAAGGTGCTGTGAGCGCGGGGGTCGGTGGACGCGCAGGTCCCTCTGCGCGTTTTCGTGAATTGCCTGCGGGCACCGTCCGCATTCGAGCGGGCGGAGGGACCCGCCCGCCCACCTTTATTCCATGAAGACCCATCGCATCGCTTTATATCCCGGCGACGGCATCGGCCCCGAAGTGACCGACGCGGCCGTCTCCGTCCTGCAGGCGCTCGAACGCGCCTCGGATGGTTTCCATCTTGAGTTCACACGGTTCGACTGGGGTGTGAGCTACCATCGCGCCCACGGCGTGGTGGCACCCCCGGACTTTCTCGCGACCTTGCGTGGCTTCGACGCCCTCTTCCTCGGCGCCGTCGGCTGGCCTGCCGTCCTGCCGGACAACGTCACGCTCCGGCCCCTGATCGAGATGCGGCAGACGTTCGATCTTTACGCCTGCGTGCGCCCGGCGCGAACCTTCCGCGGCGTGCGTAGCCTGCTCGCGGGGGACCCGCAGGTCGACCTGGTGGTGGTCCGTGAGAATTCCGAAGGCGAATATTGCGACATCGGCGGACGCTACCATCGCGGCGCCCCCGACGAATGCGCGATGCAGACCGCGGTGCACACCCGCGCCGGCGTCGAACGCGTGTTGCGGTTCAGTTTCGACCTCGCGCGCCAGCGTCGTCGGAAGCTCACCATGGCAACGAAGTCCAATGCCCAGCGGCACGCCTACCTGCTGTGGGAGGAGTTGCTCGCCGACCTTTCCAAGGATTACCCCGACGTGGCGGTCGACCACCAGCACATCGACTCCTTGGCGATGAACTTCGTGCGGAGGCCCGAGAGCTTCGATGTCGTGGTGGCGTCGAATCTCTTCGGCGACATTCTCACCGACCTTTCCGGTGCGGTGACGGGTGGCCTGGGGCTCAATCCTTCCGCCAATCTCGACCCGTCGCGAAAGAATCCGTCGCTCTTTGAGCCCGTGCACGGTTCGGCGCCGGACATCGCCGGCAAAGGAATCGCGAATCCGACCGGCGCCATTCTTGCCGCGGCCATGATGCTCGACTGGCTCGGCGAAGGTGCCGCTGCCCGGCGGGTCGACGAGGCAGTGACGGCCACGCTCGCCGCCGGCCACGGCACCCCCGATCTGGGCGGGACGCTCGATACCGCGGGATTCACGCGGGAGGTGATTGCGAGGGTGGCGCAGGCGTAGTTCCGGGCGTACGCGCAGGTCGCTCTGCGGGTCGTCCGACATGAGTGGCCGGCCACCCGCCGACCAAAGGCCCGGGGTTGCCTCGTTTGGCTCAGTTCAACAGTTTGATACCGGCGGCGGTTCTCCCCCTTCGCGAGCACCTCATCCTTCAGAAGGTCTTTCCTGTTACGCTTTCTCCCCATTCCCATGAATCGATTTCTTCATTCCCTTGCCCTGAGTGGCTGCCTCGCACTCGCGCTGGCGTCGGTCGGCCCGGCGTGGGCCCAGGACGAACCTGATCTTCATGCCGAACTCCTGGAAGTGAACCGTGCCCAGCTGGTGATGTTCTCGGAGACGGGCCTGCTGCCGCCAGAGCAGATCCACCTTCTTGCCGCCACCCTCAAACGCGTGGCCGAGGAGCAGACGAAACCCGGGGCGGCCCGCTCGCCGAGTTACAACGCCCTCGAGGCGCGACTTACCGAGCTCGCTGGGCCGGTGGCCTCCAACATCCATCTTGGCCGCAGCAACAACGACCTCGGCACAACGATCAACCGCATGCGTTTGCGGGAGCTGACGCTCGGCCTGCTCACCGACCTCGGATCGGTGCGCGCCCTCGTGCAAGACCTTGCCTCGAAGCACGTCGACACGGTCATGCCGGGGTTCACCCATGCGGTGCAGGCGCAGCCCACGACGCTCGCCCATTTCCTCCTCGCCTTCGACTCGGCGCTCGAGCGTGACAGCCAGCGCCTGCGCGAGGCCTACGCGCGGATCAACCTGAGTACGCTCGGCAGCGGAGCCTTCACGACGTCCGGTTTCGCGCTCGATCGTCCGAGGCTGGCCGAACTGCTCGGGTTCCCCGCCTTGCTGGAGAATTCCTACGACGCGGTGATGGTTTCGACGGCGGACAGCAAGGTGGAGTTCGCCTCGGCCCTCGGCATCTCCGGCCTTGGGATTGGGCGTTTCGTCCAGTATCTCCTTTTCCAATACGACGATCCCGCACCGGGCATCCTCCTGACCGGATCCATCGTCGGTCGCAGCAGCATCATGCCGCAAAAGCGCAACCCCAGCGCATTGGAGCGTTTGCGTCTTGCGGCCAGCGAGGTGGCGGCGAACGCGCAGGCTGCCGCCTTCTTCGTGCACAACACGCCGTTGTACGAGGTGAAGGACGTGCGCGAGGACCACTTCCTTCGCACGGAGCGGTTTGCCGCTCAGGCGTCCGACATGTACCGGCGCCTGCGCGAGGTGCTCTCGTCGCTCACCATCCGGGTCGACGTCCTGCGCGACCAGGTCGACCGCGACTACTCCACCATGACCGAGCTGGCCGACACCCTGCATCGGGAGGCGAAGATTCCCTTTCGCACCGGCTATCGGGTCGCCTCCGAGCTCGCCACCTACGGACGCGAACGCGGCAAGCGCCCGCGTGATCTGACGCACGCCGAGGTGGCGGACGTCTACCGCCGCGTGACGAACGAGGCGCTCCCGCTGAACGAGGAGCAGGTCCGCCAGGCCTTTGACCCGGCGTTCCTGGTCGCCAACCGCAAAGGACGTGGCGGTCCGCAGGCCGCCGAGGTCCGTCGCATGCATGCCGGGCAGCAGGAGCGGAGGGTCGCCCTGCAGACGTGGGTCGAGGACGAGCAGACGCGTCTCCAGCGGGCGTCCGAAAACCTCGGGCGTCGTTTCGACGCCTTGGCCGCGGACGGAGCCCGTCGGTGAGGGGCGCTGGCTGGGGTTTCACGAATGTTACGTCGTCCGCGCCCGCGTTGACGGGCGGGACAAGTCCGTCCATGTTCCGGCTGTCCCCATGAATCCCCGCCCCACCATGCGTGACATCGCCGAAAAGGCGGGATGTCACTATTCAACGGTTTCGCTCGCGCTGCGAAATCACCCCCGCATCGCCGCCGAGACCCGGGAACGCGTGCAACGTGCCGCCGAGGAACTCGGCTACCGGCCCGATCCCATGCTCGCGGCGCTCAACGCCTACCGCGTCATGAAGCAGCCACCCCGGCAAAGCAGTGTGCTTGCCTGGCTGACAAATTATCCGACGCGCGATCATTGGCGCGACGTTTCGTGCGAGTGCATTTACCATCAGGGCGCCCAGCGGCGCGCCGAAGAGCGCGGCTATCGCCTGGAGCATCTTTGGATGGCCGAGCCCGGCATCACCGACCGTCGCATGAGCGACATCCTGCGCAATCGCGGGATCGAGGGTCTGCTGCTTGCGCCGCAACAGCATCCGGGTCCTCTCGGCCTCGACTGGGCGGACTTCTCCGCGGTCACCATCGGCTACACCGTGCTCCGGCCCAAGCTGCACAACGTCTTCCATCACGATTACCGCATCATGACCGCTTTGCTCGAGGAACTGGGTCGCCGCGACTACCGTCGTCCGGGCTTGGTCGAGCTGCGCGAGCATGAGCTGCGAGTCGACCACCAATGGCTCGCCTCGTACCTCGTGCATCAGCGGGCGCAGCCGGTGCGTCCGCATCTGCCGCCGCTCATCCTCGACGGATGGGACGAGAAGATTTTTCTGCGGTGGGTCGAGCGGCACGAGCCCGATGCCGTCGTCTCCAAGCTGCCGGAGGTGGCCGCGGCCCTTAAGAAGGAGGGGTACCGTTTCCCGGCCGACATCGGCGTCGCTCTCCATTCGATGGTGGAGCAGGACGCCCCGAATGTGTGCTCAGGCATGCTCAAGCATCCGCTGCAAGTCGGTCAGATGGCCGTCGACCTGCTCGTCGACATGATTCATCGCAATGAAAAGGGCGTGCCCGTTCTCCCCCAGCAGCTGCTCATCGACGGATCGTGGCACGAGGGAAGCACGTTGCGCCCCCGCGCCGGCGTGCACGCCCGCGCTTCATAAGTGTAGCGGCGGCCGTGCCGGCCGCCCGGATTCCCAAGGAGCGGCGGCACTCTTGCCGCCCGGTTTGGCTGTCTTGTCGCCGCCTTTGGAGGTTTTACCGCCCGATTTGAGGCGTTCGCCTGGCGCCCCACACCCAAACCGGGCCCTCCTTTTCCTACTTCCGCCGGTGGTGGACCACGGTCCAAACGATCGCCAGCACGATGGCCCCGACGATGGCGCTGCCGACGTTGAGCAGGCCCGAGGTCGGATACGCGAGAATCGCGTATCCGAGCGCGCCTGCCATCAACGCGTAGTACGCGAAGGGGAGAAGCGTCTTGCGGATGACTGCGCCCTCCCTTCCGACCATGCCGACGACGGCCGAGGCGGCCACGACATTATGCACGCAAATGATGTTGCCCGCCGCGCCGCCGACGGCCTGCAGGGCGACGATCCAAGTAGGGTCCGTTCCGATGCGATTGCCGACCTCGAACTGAAAGAGTGAGAACATCATATTGCTGACCGTGTTGCTCCCGGCGACGAACGCTCCGAAACCTCCGATCAGCGGCGAAAAAAGCGGCCACGCGTTGCCTGCGAGCGCGGCCACGCCCTCCGCCAGCGCGATCGGCATCCGGGCATAGCCGGCGAGACCGCCGTCGGTGTGAATGAAGACCTGCACCATCGGCACGGTGAAGACGAGGGCCGTGGACGCGCTCACGATTGTCCGGCCCGACGAGCGCCACGCCCGCGCGAAGGAGCCGCCATTCATTTGGTGGAGCCTCCAAGTCAGGCAGGAAACGAGGATGAAGACCGTGCCTGGCAGGTAAAGTGGTTCGACCCGGGCGGTGATTCCGGAATCGAAGATGTTGGGCCAGGCGAGGCTCCACGAACGCAGGATCGCGCCCAGCGAGGCCTTGCCGGCGCCGAACATCGCCTCGAAGTACGGAAGCTCGCGCAGGCGGGTAAGGACCAGAAGGACCGCCACGAGGATGTAGGGCATCCATGCCCGGACCAAGCCCATGCGGCCGCTGCGGTGCTCGATGTCCTTCACCTCGATGCGGCCCGACCACTCCGGCTCCCAGTTCTCCCTCCGGTCGAAGTCCCACGGTTTGGCGCGGTCGGGCATGAACCAGCCCTTGCGGGCTCCGCTCACCACGACGGCGAGGCCGATCAGGGCGCCGAGCATCGACGGAAACTCCGGTCCGAGCAGGTGGGCGATGAGCATGTACGGCAGCGTCATCGCGAGCGCCGCGAACAAGGCGAAACGCCATACCTCAATCCCTTCGGCCAGCGACCGGTTCTTCCCGAAAAAGCGCGTCATCAACGACACGACGAAGAGCGGGATCACCGTGCCCGTGATCCCGTGAAGAATCGAAACCTTGGCCCCGACGATGCGCAGATAGCCATGCCAGTCGCCCGCCACCTCCTGCGCGTAGGCGGCGACCGCGGGGTCGCCGGAAAGTCCGCTGCTCACGCCGACCAAAATGGGCGTGCCGACGGCGCCGAAGGAGACCGGCGTGCTTTGGATGATCATGCCCGCGACCACCGCCGCCATGGCGGGAAAGCCCAGTCCGACCAGGAGCGGCACGGCCACGGCCGCGGGCGTGCCGAATCCGGCCGAACCTTCGATGAACGACCCGAACAACCAGGCGATGATGATGACTTGGATGCGCCGATCAGGCGTGATGTCGGTGAAACTTTGCCGAATCGTGCGCATCGCCCCGCTTTCCTGCAGGGTGTTGAGCATGAGGATGGCACCGAAAATGATGTAGAGCAGGGAGGCCGCGACGACGAGGCCGTTGACGCTGGCCGCGGCGACCTTTGCGGCCGGCACCTGCCAGACCGCGATCGCGAGGCCGGCGGCCACGATGTAGCTGACCGGCATCGCGCGGCTTGCCGGCCAGCGCATGATCACCAGCAGCAGGCCAACGATGGCGATGGGGAGGATGGCGAGACTGGCTTGCGCGCCGAGTCCAAGGGCGGCGATCGAATGGGAAGAGAAACCAGCGGACGCGAGGAAGGACAGCATGGGGGAGGATGACGCAGGCCGGGGGAGCGGGCAGGAGGTGGAAAAGCGAGGGGCCGACTCTTGGTCCGAGTGCTCGAAGATCGGCGCGGGTTATCAATCCGACCTTTCTTCCGGCCGGCAAGCCCGGACCGAGGCAATCTGTTGACGGGCTTCTTCCTGGACGGATTCAACAGATTGAAGGTTGAAACGTTTTCCTCGCTGCCAATCGCCGCGTTGGGTTGGTTCTGGGGAGACGTTCAACCGATCATCCCAACCCAACCCCGCCATGAAAACTCTGCTTCGACTCCTTATGCTCACCAGCCTCGCGACCGCCGCCCTCGATGCCCAGAATCTGCCTTACGGCGCTCCGATCTCCCTCGAACACGCGCGTTCCGTCCTTTCCGCCGCGAAGGAGGAGGCCGTGAAGAACAACTGGAACGTGGCCATCGCCATCGTCGATGCCGGCGGGCACCTTGTGCTGTTCGAACGGATTGATTCGACCCAGTACGGGAGCGCCGATGTCTCGATCGAGAAGGCCCGCACCGCGTCGGGCTTCCGCCGCCCGTCGAAGGCCTTTCAGGACGCCGTCGCCGCAGGCGGTGAAGGCGTGCGCATGCTGGTCCTGACGGGTGCCATGGCGATCGAGGGCGGGGTCCCGTTGGTGCAGGAGGGCCGGATAGTCGGAGCCATCGGCATTTCCGGTGTCACGTCGGCCCAGGATGGCCAGATCGCCCGCGCCGGCGCCGCCGCCCTTCGCTGACCTCAGTCGTCCGTCTTCCATCCTCCTTCGTCTCATGCCCGCTCCCCGCGTCACGCTTCAAGGCCTGCAAGTCGCCTCCGAACTGGCCCAACTCGCCTCCGAACGCGTGCTCCCGGGCACCGGCGTTTCGGCGGAGGTGTTCTGGACCGGTCTGGCCCGGCTGGTCTCCGAATTCGGCGACAGGAACCGGGAACTGCTGAAACGCCGCGATCTGCTCCAGACGCGGATCGACGACTGGCACGGGGCGCATCCGGAGGCGTTGTACCCATCGGATGATTACAACCGGCTTCTACACGACCTCGGCTACCTCGTTCCGGTGCCGGCGCCGTTCCAGATTCTGACGGAAAACGTCGACGACGAAATCGCCCGCCTCGCCGGTCCCCAACTGGTCGTGCCGGTGATGAACGCCCGCTATGCCCTCAATGCCGCCAATGCGCGCTGGGGCAGTCTCTACGACGCGCTTTACGGGACCAACGCGATCCCGGCCGAAGGCGGGGCGGAGGCGGGCTCCGGTTACGACCCCAGCCGCGGCGCACTCGTCATCGCCCGCGCCCGCGAAGTCCTCGACCGGGCCGCGCCGCTCGCCCGAGGCTCGCATCGCGACGCCACCGCCTACTCGGTCGAGGGCGGGGCGTTGTTCGTCCGCCTGCGCGACGGCTCGCACACGGGACTCGGCCGGCCCGACGGCTTCGTCGGTTGGAACGGCGAAGCGGCCGCCCCCTCCGCCGTGCTGCTCCGTCACCACGGTCTGCACCTCGAGGTTCAGATCGACCGCAGCCATCCGATCGGACGCGACGATGCCGCAGGGGTGAAGGACGTCTTGGTTGAGTCCGCCCTCACGACCATTCAGGACTTCGAGGACTCGGTCGCGGCCGTCGACGCGGCGGACAAAGCCGTCGTTTACGGCAACTGGCTGGGGCTCATGCAGGGCAATCTCACGACGACGTTTGAAAAGGGCGGTCGCTCGCTAACCCGCTCGCTCAACGCCGATCGCCGCTACCGGCGGGCCGACGGCAGCTCGCTGGTCCTCCGCGGACGAAGCCTCCTGTTGTCCCGCAATGTCGGCCTCCACATGTACACCGGCGCCGTGCTCGACGACAACGGTCGCGAGATTCCCGAGGGCATCCTCGACGCGCTCTTCACCTGCGCCATCGCGCTGCACGACCTCCGCGGCCGGGGCGCCGGCCGCAACTCCCGACGCGGCAGCGTTTACATCGTCAAACCCAAGCTCCACGGCCCCGACGAGGTCGCGCACACCTGCGCCATCTTCGGTTGCGTGGAGGAAATCCTCGGCCTGCCCCGCCACACGGTGAAGATCGGCGTCATGGACGAGGAGCGGCGCACGACGCTCAATCTCGCCGCCTGCATTCACGCCGCGCGCGAACGTCTCATTTTCATCAATACGGGCTTCCTCGACCGCACGGGAGACGAGATTCACACGAGCATGCGGGCCGGGGCGATGGTGCGAAAGAACGCAATGAAGCAGCAGCCGTGGATCACTGCCTACGAGGATTGGAATGTGGACACCGGACTCGCCTGCGGGCTGCGCGGACGGGCACAGATCGGCAAAGGCATGTGGGCCATGCCCGAGCAGATGGCCGAAATGCTCGCGGCCAAGGCCGCTCACCCCCGGGCCGGCGCCAACACCTCCTGGGTGCCGTCCCCGACCGCGGCCACGCTGCACGCGCTCCATTACCACGAGGTGGACGTCGCCGCGCGCCAGACCGAACTCGCTGGCCAGACTCGTGCGCGGCTCGACGGTCTCCTCGCCATTCCATTGCACGCCGGCGCCTGGCCCGGGCCGGCCGAGATCCGGCAGGAACTCGACAACAACGCCCAAAGCATCCTCGGCTACGTCGTCCGCTGGATCGACCAGGGCATCGGCTGCTCCAAGGTGCCCGACATCCACAACGTCGGCCTCATGGAGGACCGCGCGACCCTGCGCATTTCCAGCCAGCACATGGCGAACTGGCTGCTCCACGGCGTGTGCTCGCGCGACCAGGTCATGGACAGCCTGCGTCGCATGGCCGCCGTCGTGGACAAGCAAAACGCCGGCGACCCTCTGTATCGGCCGATGGCGGCCGACTTCGAAGGCAGCGTGGCGTTCCAAGCGGCGTGCGACCTCGTCTTCAAGGGCGCCGAGCAGCCGAACGGCTACACCGAGTTCATCCTCCACGCCCGCCGCCGCGAAGCGAAAGCGCGTGACGCAAAGCAGTGAGTTCTGTGCAGCCTTTAGCCGCCCTTGTCCCCAAGGGCGCCTCCGGTCCCGCTGGCGATCGGGGCACACGGACGAGGAAATCCGCGGCTACACAAGACGGTTCCAACCGCCGGCTCGTGACGCTCGGCCGTGGCGAAGGATCAATTCTTCATTTGGCGCAGCACGATTCCCGTCTATCGTTCGATGATGTCGGTCTCAGTCCTTGATCGCCTTGCCCGTCTGCTTGCCCCCGGTTCGCTTCTCACCGCGGCGCCGGCGCTGGCGGCGTACGAGAGCGACGGGCTGACCGCGTTTCACGCCAAGCCGCTCGCGGTGGTGCTGCCGGCGTCCGCCGACGAGGCGATTCGCCTCGTGAGGTTCTGTCTCGAGGAAAAACTCCCCTTTGTCGCGCGGGGCAGCGGCACGAGTCTTTCGGGCGGATCGCTGCCTGTGGAGGGAGGCCTCGTGATCGGGCTCAACCGCCTCAACCGCATCCTGCTCCTCGATCCCAAGCAACGGATCGCGGTCGTCGAGCCGGGTGTGATCAACGCCCAGGTCTCCGTGGCGGCGGCGCCGCACGGTCTCTATTATTCGCCCGACCCGTCCAGCCAGACGGTCTGCACCATCGGAGGCAATGTGGCCTTCAACTCCGGAGGCGCGCATTGTCTTAAGTATGGGATGACAGCCAACCATGTCCTCGGTCTCAAGACGGTGCTCGCGACGGGCGAGGTTGTGACCTGGGGTGGCGAAAGCCGCGAGCAGACGGGTCCGGATTGGTGCGGCCTATTCACCGGACACGAAGGCCTCTTCGGTCTGGCGCTCGAGATCACGCTGCAACTTTTGCCGCTTCCCGAGACGTACCACACCGCGCTCGCGGGCTATCGCTCGCTCGAGGCCGCGGGCGATGCGGTCTCCGCGATCGTCGCCTCGGGATTGCTGCCGGGCGCGCTCGAGATCATGGACCGCCTGGCGCTGCAGGCTGCGAGCGCGGCGGTGCACGCCGACTACCCGAAAGGCAGCGAGGCCGTGCTGATCGTGGAGATCGAAGGACCGCGCGAGATTGTCGCCGAGGAGCGTTTGCTGCTCGACGAAATCCTCGCGCGCAGTCAGCCGCTCGAGATCCGCATTGCGCGCAACGCCGACGAGCGCGCCGCGATCTGGAAGGGCCGCAAGAGCGCCTTCAGCGCCGTCGGGCGGCTCTCGCCGGATTTCATTGTGCAGGACGGCGTCGTGCCGCGCCGTCGTCTCGGCGAGGCGCTGCGACGGGTGGGGCAAATGGCCGACGAGGCGGGCTTGCGCGTGGCGAACGTGTTCCACGCCGGCGACGGCAATTTGCATCCGCTCATCCTCTACAATGGCAGCGAACCCGGCGCCCTGGAGCGCGCCGAGGCGCTGGCGGGGCGCATCCTCGAGATGTGCGTGGAGATGGGCGGTTCCATCACGGGAGAGCACGGTATCGGCATGGAGAAGCGTGCCTACCTGTCTGCCATGTTTTCGCCCGAGGAAATTGAATGTCAGCGCCGAATACGCGCGGCCTTCGATCCGCAGGGCCTCGCCAATCCCGGGAAAATGTTCGCCACGGGTGAGGCGCCGGCCCTGCATCGCTCCGGCCTGCATCCACTGGAGGCGGCGGGCGTGATCTCCCGCGAATGAACGCAGGAGGTCCAGCATGGTTACGCAGAGAATACAGAGCCCTGACCCAGAGGGCACGGAGCATCTCTCAAAAATACAACCACGGATTACGCGGATGACACGGATCAACCTAACCCGCCGACGGGCGCGACCTCTGGCAGAGCATGAAATTCCAGGCTCCTGCCTCCCGCAGGTTGGGCTCAATGTAAACGCGCATTGGCTTCGAATCCGTGTCGATCCGCGTTCATCCGTGGTTGAAAAATGCCTTGTTCCCTTGGGTTGCCCTTCGACTTTGCTCAGGGTCTCGCGCCATTCGAAACGGATGCTCCGCCGCGCCGGGTGACGGGTTTGAATGCGCATGAAGATCTCTGTTGAACCTACCTTTGGCGAACTGACCGAGGCGGTGCGCTCGGCCCCGCGCTGGATCGTGGCGGGAGCCGGAACGAAGCGGCCCATCGCGGAGGGCGGGGTGTTTCCGACCCTGTCCACGCGCAAGCTGCGGGGAATCGTCGAGTATTCGCCGGAAGAATACGTCATCTCCGCCCTGGCCGGCACGCCCGTTCGGGAACTCGTCGCGGCGCTGGCGGAGAACGGACAGTTTCTTCCCTTCGATCCGCTGCTGGTGGAGGCGGGGGCGACCCTTGGGGGCGTCGTCGCAACGGGCACAAATGGGCCCGGGCGCTTCCGCTACGGCGGCGTGCGCGACTTCATCCTAGGCGTGCGCTTCGTGGACGGAGAGGGGCGGCTCCTACGGGCAGGGTCGAAGGTCGTGAAGAACGCGGCGGGGTTCGATTTGCCGAAGTTTTTCGTCGGGGCGGGCGATGGCTACGGTCTGCTGGCGGAGATTACGCTCAAGGTTTTTCCGCGGCCCCAGGCCGAGGTGACCGTGGCGGTCCCTGTGGAAACGAATGCCGAGGCCGCGGCGATCATGGTCGCTGCCGGGCGGTCGCGCTGGCAACCTTACGCGGTGGACCTGCCGCCTGCGGGAGACGAGGTGCTTATCCGCCTGGGCGGACCGTCGTCCGCGCTGGAGCCCTTGGCGCGCGACGTTCTTGCGCAATGGCCCGGACGCCTCCTTGCCCCGGACGAGGCCGCCCGCGGGTGGGAGGAATTGCGTGAGCTGCGCTGGACCCACCCCGGCGGGACGCGGTGTAAAGTTGCAATGTCGGCCTCGCGCTGGCCGGAACTGCGCGAACGCGTCGTGGGCGCCGGAGGCACCGTGCACGTGACCGTGGCGGGCGACGCTGCCTACGTCTCGTGGCCGGTCGGCACCGCGGCGGCGACGGTGGCGTCGGCCTTGCAGGGCCCGGGGGTGGCGTGGACGCGCTTCGACGGCCGGGATTCCAGCGCCACGGCCGAAACACAGGCCCAGCGCGCCGTGAAGGCGGCGCTCGATCCGGCGGGCCGGTTCGGCGTCGCCTGCACGGCATCCTTCTCGAATCGCCCATGAAGCACACGATCCCCGAGGAACAATTCGGTCCATTGGGCCGTCCGATGGCGAAGGCGGTGGAGGCCTGCGTGCACTGCGGCTTCTGTCTTGCCGCGTGTCCCACCTACCGCGAGCTCGGCCAGGAGATGGATTCTCCGCGGGGCCGCATCGTGCTCATGAAGCAGGTGCTGGAAGGAGCGCTCACGGTCGAGCAGGCGCAGCCGCACGTGGACCGCTGCCTTGGCTGCCTCGCCTGCGAGCCCGCCTGCCCAAGCGGCGTGTCCTATCGCGACCTCATCAGCCCGTACCGTGCGATCGCGCGGGCGAAGCGGCGCCGCACGCCCGGCGAACGTATCCGTAATTTTATTACGTCGCAGACCCTGCCCTATGCCGGCCGCCTCCGCCTGGCCGCAAGGGTGGGGCGCTGGTTCCGGTTCGCCCGGCCGCTTTTGCCGGCGGCGCTTCAGCCGATGCTCGATCTCCTGCCGGACGCCGTGCCGACGCGGCGGCACTGGCCCGAGGTCCATCCGGCGAAAGGGGTGCGCCGCGCGCGGGTGGCGCTCCTGACGGGGTGCGCCCAGGACGTTTTCGACCCCGGCATCACGGCGGCGACGCTCGCGGTGCTGGCGCAACGCGGGGTCGAGACCGTCATCCCGCGCGACCAGGGCTGTTGCGGCGGGCTGGCCTGGCACACGGGTGACATCGACGCGGCGCGCCGCCTCGCCCGCGGGAACCTTGCGGCCTTCCCCGACGACGTGGATGCGATCATCACCACGGCGGCAGGCTGCGGGTCGGCGTTGCACGAATACGGGCTGATCCTCGCCGGCACCGACGACGCCGAACGGGCGACGGCCCTCGCGGCGCGTGTGCAGGACATCTGTGCGTTTCTCGGCCGGCTCGACCTGCGCGGCGACGCGGGCGGATTCGAACGACCGTTGCGGGTCGCGTACCACGACGCGTGTCACCTGGCCAACGCTCAGGGCGTGCGCGCCGCTCCGCGAGAGTTGCTGCGGGAGGTCGGAAATCTCGAAGTGTTCGAGCTGGCCGACGCTCACCTCTGCTGCGGCAGTGCGGGAACCTACAATATGGACCAACCTGAGATTGCGGCCTCGCTGGGCCGGCAAAAGGCCGCCGCGGTGCTTGCCACCGGGGCGGAGGTGGTCGTGTCGGGCAACATCGGTTGCCTGATGCAACTCCGCGCCCATTTGCGGGAGGCCGGTTCGAGCGTCCGTGCTCTGCACACCGTCGAGGTGCTGGCGGCGGCCCTGGCGCGAACATCGCCCTGACCTCAGCGCCACGGGCGGACCCCTTACCAACGGACTGTATCTATCCCGCCGCCATCCGTCATCCCCCTTAAATTAGCATGTAACACCCCGACCCCTTTCGGCTTGCCTTTTCGGTGAGGAGGACAGCGGGCTATAGCGAGGGCTATATAGTTTTTATTGAGGGGGTGTAGGGGTCGGATGCGCCCTCTCCTCCCCCGAATTTAACGTTTTAACGCCCCGACCCCTTCGGATCGCCCCCAGGCCCACGAACATCCGCCCGGTAGTCCACGATGTAGCCGCAGGCGCTGACCGCGGGGATCGGAATCCTTTCCCGACGACACCGGATCGGGAGGAGCGATCCCACCGACCGTTCTCCAGAAGAATGCTCGGGTTGGTATTTCTCAGCGCGTTGCGACTTCGCGCCTTTGCGTTAAAAAAGTCTGTTCCACTCGGACGACAAATCGAACCGGGTCACCGCGTCGATTCAGACATTAACGCAAAGGCGCAAAGTCGCGGAGGGGGTTCCGGAAACGGGGTCATGCCGATCTCCAGCCAGGAAACACGTCTCAATCGGGCGAATTTGAAACATGTAATGCCTCTATCCCTTTCCGCCTCCCCCAAACCGCGAATTGACAGGCCCAATTTGTAGCTACTTCTTTGTAGCTATGACGACGGCAAAACTCTTCAAACACGGCGGCAGCCAGGCGGTCCGGCTGCCCAAGGCGTATCGCTTCTCCGGCACTGAGGTGGTGGTGGAGAAACGAGGTGCGGAGGTGGTGCTGCGGCCCGTCCCGAAGCGAAAGCTGCGGACGTTGGCCGACGTCGCGCGCTACATGGCGTCGCTGGGGACGGACGAATTTCCGGATCGAGAACAACCCAAGGGGCAGGAACGGGATCTCGCGTTCTAAGCCGTGGTCTGGCACCTCGACACCAACGTCTGCATCGACCTGCTCCGGGGAAGGAGCCGTGGCGGAACGACGCCGCCGTTCGGACAATGCAGGCTATCGGCGGTGGTCACGGCTGAGCTGTGGACAGGCGCGGCCAAGTCCGCGAATCTCACGGCGGCGAGGACACGTCTCGAAGCCTTCCTCGGCTTGTTTGAGATCGTGCCCTTCGATGCGGCGGCGGGAGGAGCCTATGGTGAGATCCGCGCGCACCTGGAGAAGGCCGGAACGCCGGTCGGACCGATGGACTTGCTGATTGCCGCCCATGCGCGCAGCGCCGGCGCCACCCTTCTCACGGCGAATTTGAAGGAGTTCAAGCGGGTGCCCGGATTGAGTTCGCAGCTTTGGGGCTGATGGAGGTTGACTCAATTTCCGAAGTGAACGTGCGGCCACTGCGTGCTACTTCCATTGCGAACCCAACACGCCTCAAGAGCACGACCCCCTCCTGCCTGCCGCTCGGCCCCACGCCGCCATTTACTCCGTTGGTTCACGAATCAGCGCCTGCGACAGAATCCAATCAGGATCTCGGAGGGCGTGGTAAATGCCGGCAACAAGCCAATACGTTTCAAACTCCCGGTAATAGAGCAGATACGTGCCGGTCTGAAACGGGTAAATCCGCCAGCCGTGGAATCGTTCGGCCAAGACGTACGGATTAATCGCCAATAGCTCGATGATGCGGTCGTATTCCGCCACGATCCGCTCGGCCTTTACCTTCGATCAAGACC
This sequence comes from Opitutales bacterium, assembly GCA_038212175.1. Classification (GTDB taxonomy): domain Bacteria; phylum Verrucomicrobiota; class Verrucomicrobiia; order Opitutales; family Opitutaceae; genus CAMAXB01. The sequence continues at coordinate 45,849 of JBBQUU010000015.1, forward strand.
ATTGATAGTCGACGATGGCCGGAATATCGTGGTCGGCCACGGCATCGACGATCCTGAGAGGCTTTCTCATAGACCCGTCTTGGCGCGGATCCTCTGGCGGGCGTCCTCAGGCGTGAGTGCCCGCGACGGATCCTTCTGAACGGCCTCAACCCGCTGGTTCAACTCCTTAAAGTGGGACTGCGGAGAAGTCAGTGAATCACGCGGTATGCTAGCCCAGAGCTCATCGATGAGTTCAATTTTTTCCTCGGGGCTGGCCGCACTCAGTTCCGGAATCTCCGCTAGCTTCATGCGGCTTATGGAACACGAAACGGCGACGTTGTCGAACCCTTGAATAGTGGGTCCATGGCTGAAAGACATCGTCCTGACCTGCCAAAGTTTCGCCGTCGTTGGGGTCAGTGACCCGGGGACGCGGCCCGAAGCCCTGCTCGGATTCTTCGAGATCGTGCCGTTCGATACGCGGCGGGAGAAGCCATGGCGTGATCCGCGCGCACTTGGAGAAGGCCGGAACGCCGGTCGGACCGATGGACTTGCTGATTGCCGCCCATGCGCGCAGCGCCGGCGCCACTCTTCTCACGGCGAATATGAAGGAGTTCAAGCGGGTGCCCGGAATGAGTTCGCAGCCTCCCGATCTCCTGCCGTGATGTGACGTTGCTCGATCTGAGCCCTCCGGGCTCTAGCCCCTCCTCTCCGAAGATCCAATGCCGCCAGTTCTCACGGCAATACGTGGTGCCATCCCCCCGCCTCCTTCATCCCTATCCTCCTTGCCATGCCTCCAGTGCCTTTCGCTCACGCCTAATGTCAAACGTTCATTATTGACCCCTTTTACTTGCCCTCGGGTTTGACCCGGCGATGGCGGCAGCGGAGGACAACGCATCACAATTCTCGCGTTACGATACCAAGCTTCGTTACCGTGTGGAGGCGATATTTCCGGTTAGGTTGAGGACCCTTTTTTGCCCGGCTAACCCTACCCCCATCGCGTGTTTGGTGTCGCGGTGTAATCGCTGGGGAGCGACTTGCCCGCCCTCCCGCCCTGGCTAATCTTGCAATATCCGCGCCCCGCCGTTCAATGTCGGCATGGCCACGCTCACCAAGTCCAGTAAAACCGGCTGCAAGCCCGTAACCCGGCGAACCACAGCCAAAACAAAACTGCCCTCATTTATGGAAATAAGCTCCGTTACCGGACTGCCAGTTGCTAAGGCGCGTCCCGGAGTCAAGCCGGCGACTACCGCCGCGATTAAGGCTATGCTCGCTGACTTTCCGTGAAATACCTATTTGATTGCGACGCGCTTCTGGCCCTTGGCTATGCTGGGCACACCAACCACTCCAAGGTAGAGGCATTTTACGTCTCGAAAGTGCGGGCCGGATTTCTCACCACCCCCATAACGGAGCTTGCTTTTGTTCGCATCGGCGTGAACGCCGGTTACTTTTCAAGCATTGCCAATGCGCAGTTTATACTGCGGGCGATTAAGAAAGCATCGGATGGCCGCATCTCCCTTATTGCCGACGATCTAGGCGCGGATGACCTCCCGGCCTACGTAACGAAAGCGAAGGACACCACAGATGGCCACTTGTTTGCCCTCGCCAAACGCCACGGGTTCAAGCTCGCCACGCTCGACACCGGCATTCCCGGCGCGGAGCTGATTTCATGAAAGCCGCCTCTGCAGTAGGGTAGCACCTGGCGGCGTAGCCCCGTTGAGTTACCCCCGGAAACGCCGACATCCAGCTCGGCGCTCCCGGCGTTCCCGGCCCTCATATTTCGTCTTAGGCGGGTGGAAAATTCACAAAACACGGCCTGACCCGAATGGCGCTAAATTAAGCCACGAGTGAAGAGGATCAATGGGTGTCATCGCAGTCTCCGTGAATCGGAGACGCGCATGAGACGGCGTGGGCGGGTCAGAAACTGGTAGTTTTTCGGGCGTCGTTTTTGCGCCCGCGGCTCGGAACGGCCGGGGCGTAGGGGGACTTGATCGGCGGCGATGCGGGCGAGGAGCGTGCGGCGGGCCAGACCGCGATGACGACGGAAACCCAGCGCACGTTCGGCCCAGGCCTGCAAGGCGTCGAGGGCGCCCTTGAAGCTGAGGCGTTCGACGGGCACATTGTGGGCGAGGGCGGTTTCCAGGAGCATCGCGCGGACGAGATTATAGGCGATGGCGTGCATCCACAGCTCGCGTTCGATCATGTGGGGAGTGTGGCCGCGCAGGACGTCGAGCGAAAGGTTGGTCTTGATCTGGCGATAATGCAGTTCGACCTGCCAGCGGCGGGCATAGAGTTCGGCGATGGCGGAGTCAGGAAAGGCTTTCTCGTCGAGCAGTGAGGTGACGACGACTACGTTTTGGGTGCGAAATCCACGCGCCTGCACCTGAAAGCGCACCAGGCGCAGGAGCGGTTCCTCCGGCTGTTTTTTCCAGGAGCGTTTTGATTGGCCCTTTGGGCGTTGCGGCTTTTTCCAGGCTTCCCGCCAGGAACGACAGTGGCGCGAGCGCACGGTGCGGGCTTGGTGGAGGCGAATGACGAAATCGACCTGTTGCGCCAGCAGTTGCACGAGGAACAGCCAGCCGCAATAGGCGCGATCGGCCACCAGCACCTCGCCCGCGTGCAACCAGCGCAACAGCGCGCGGGCAAACGACAGGTCGTGCGCTTTCCACGTGCTCTGGGCAAAGGCGATCAAGCGGCCGGTATGCAGGCAGAACAAACCGCCGAGTTTGCCCGTGGGAAAACCGCACCCGCGCTTTTGTCCGCCGGCATACGGCCAGCAGCCACGGTTCTTCTCGGTATCGGGCATGGAGAAACCCGTGGCATCGATCAGCCGCACGATGCGCCCGTACCACCGGCCTTGCTGGCGCGGCTCGAACCACCGGGCCAAAGCGGCGAACAATGCCTGCAGCCACGACAACGGCAGCGCGGAACGGGCCTGACAATAGGCGCTGGTGGACTCGCCCATTGGCTGGTGACCCTTGGCGACCGCGTCGGCCTGCAGCCGGGTCAACGCCCGGCGACAACTCGCGCCCCGCAAAAGCACCTGCCCCAGGAAAGCCCAGAAGACAGTAACGCGGGGTAACTCGCGCTGGCGGCTGCCCACCCCCTTTTGGGCCGGCACGAGCAGCCCGCCAAAGTAGCCCGTGAACAACGCAGCCAGCCCACTGATCGACTCGGTGGAGGCCTTCGTCCGTTGGAGCTGAACCCCCAACGGGGCACATTGAGCACGCAATTGCGGAAAATAGGGCGCAGGATTGGCCACAGGCCGTAGTTAAACGGTCTAGGCTTGACCGGGCGAGCTTTATATGAAAATAAACACACGATGAAGCCGCCGTCTCGCCTCCTCGCCCAACTCGAAACCCGCTATGCCGCGCTGCGTCAGCAACTCGCCGGCATTGGCTATCTCAGTCAAGGTTCGGTCTATCGTCGCCCGGCCGGGCAATCCGGGAACCGCTTCACTTGGTCCACCAAAGTGAAGGCGAAAACCGTGAGCCTCGCGCTCTCGCAAGAACAGGCCGACTGGCTGGAGGGGGCGATTGCCGAACACCGCCGCGTCAAATCCGTCCTCGCGGAAATGCACCGGCTCTCACGTCAAATCATGCGTGCCCGGTTTCCTGATACGGATCGTCGCAGGCCTCTCAATCAGAAAGTTTTGCGCCTTATCTAAGCGCCATTCGGGTCAGGCCGAGCATCGTCACATTCCTCCGAATTCCTGCTCAAATGTGACATTGCTCGGCCTGACCCCATGGATAGCCACTGACCCCATGGATAGCCACTCACCGTGTGACGATTATTTTTAAACGGAGGTAAAAGGGTGAGGCCTGAGGTCTTCGGGTGGGCTTCTCCGGCTACGGTGGCCGCTTGAATCCGCACCAACCTGGCAACTGGGTCAGGAAAACCATCGACGCGGCCCAGATCGGCAGAACCGGAATCTGCCATCTCTTCCGTCATGCGTGCGCCACCCACCTCTTGGAAAACGGCGCAGACCTGCGCACGATCCCGAAGCTGCTCGGTCATGCGCGGCTCGACACGACCCAGATTTACACCGCCGTCTCGATCACCCAGCTGCGCGAAGTCCACACCCAATGTCACCCAAGAGGGAAAACCGAAACATCCCCGCAAGCGCAGTTGCCAGACGTGGGACAATCCGCAGATTTTTTGCCATGAGCACACTGGAGCAAATCGAAGCCAAAATTGTTCTCCTTCCCCGCAAGATGCAGCTGCAGGTCGTCGAGCGTCTCAACGCCCGCCTCTGGCCGAGCGGTTTTACGCCGGAAGTCGAGGGCGCGTGGTCGGAGACGGTGAAACGCCGCCTTGATGAAATGGACTCGGGCAAGGTGGAAGGCGTGCCCGCCGCGCGAGTGTTTGCGCGCTCCCGCCGCGCGCTCTCTCGCCGGTGAAAAAACGCGCGATCTTCCACCCCGAAGCCGAGGCGGAGTTTTTAGCGGCGCTAGAGTATTACGCTGACAAAAGCGCGAGTGTGGCCGGGCGCTTCGATGCGGAAATCCGCCGTCTGGTCGCGCAAATCGAAACCCTGCCGCACCGGCATGGGCCTTGGCGGCACGGCACGCGCCGCGCTCGCGCCCGGCGCTTCCCTTACCTCGTGATTTTTGCCGAAAGGCCCAAGGCCTTGCGCATCCTGGCGGTGGCGCACGTCCGGCGGCATCCCGACTACTGGCAGCAGCGTTTGAGCTGAAAATGAGATCGGGGAAAACCTCAGGCCTTACCCTTTACCTTCTGGAGCAAAGGCCGCCGGGAATCAGCAGGCATCGGTCGAACTCTTCTACCATGAAAATGATCGAGGTGCCGGAAAAGGGGTCGTGGCGTTAAAACGTTGAATACGGCGGCCCTCACAAATGTAGACCCGGACCGATGCCGGACTTCCCATGTGAAGGGTCTTCGCGATCCATGAGCAAGACGCTCCGGTTGATTCGAGCAGTGCGACTGCAAGCTCGCGCTTCCACGGTGCCCCCTTCCGATCACGCGCGAGGTCGGAGGCGCGTCGATTGGTTTTCTTCAGTACCGCCTCCAAGGCTGCGGCCCAGCGCATCTTTTTGAGCAGCAGTGTTTCCAGCGCGAGGTGAAAATGGTTTCGCATGATGACGTACGCGTGGACCTTCCACTCGTACCTCTTGCACGCCGCCGCCAACACTCGCTCAAAAGCCTCGCAGGCCCCTTCCGATTCGAAAACGCCACTCCGGTAGTTCCCGCGATTGATCACGTGGTACAATGCATTCCGTTCCTGAATCCGTAACCGCCCGGGCATGCCCTCCTGCAAATCAGCCACCCTTACGCAGTCACGTTGCAATGGCCCATCCCATGCTTTTACCCCGTTCTTTCCAATTTCCGATTTAACGTTTTAACGCCCCCACCCCTTCGGCTCGGCTCTGACGAACGAAAGTCCATGCGGTCCTCGCGTGCTGGCGAGTCCGCATTGCCGCACGCGGCGAACTACCACCACCGCTAATGCCCGTGTGTAATTAAGCTACGGATACCCAACCGGGGTCGATCAAGTTGCACGCTTACCTAATCTAAGCGCCATTCGGGTCAGGCCGGGCATCGTCACACCCGAGCAGGAATTCGGAAGAATGTGACGATGCTCGGCCTGACCCGGGACCAAGACGGCTTATCGCGGTCTTCGCCCTGAAGGCGTACCCAAACCGTGGTCGCCTGACCGAATCCAGCCTACTCTTTTGCCTTCACGCGCGGCCGGCTCGGCTTGCGGGCGGGTTTGGTCTTCGCGTTGAGCCAGAGCGAGTCGTCCTTGGGATTGCGGTTCACCCAAACGATCTCCTCGCCGTACTCGACGTAGGTCGGCTTGTCTTCCGCCGTCGTGGGAATGGCCAAACCCGCGGTGGACAGCAGCGCGGCAAAGTCATCGTCTGACTTCTCCAGCGTGCGTTGCAGGAAACCAAGTTCGCCCGAGGCGCCGCTGCCGCGTTTGTTGGGCTTGAGCAGGCCACGCAGCGCCACCAAGCCGGGATCGGCCCCGTCGACGACCGGCGCTGCAGCGGACTCCGACGACGCGGGGTCCTCGGCGGGAGCGGCATCGGCGCTCGGCTCGGATTCCGACGGGGACGAGGCTGCCGGCGCATCGCGGTCGGACGAGGACGCGTCAGCCGGAGCTGACTGTTCTACCACGGGAGCTTCCCGGGCGATCTCGCCCGGAGGCGGTGCTTCCGCGGCTGCCGCCGAACCGTCGGTCGCGCCTTCCGCACCGGACGATTCCTCGCCAGCCGGCGTCTCGTCGCCTTCACGGCGATCGCGGCCGTTGATCCAGATGCCGCCACGGCCGTCCTTGTTCAGCCAGTATTCGTAGGCACCAATGCAGGTATACTCGGGTTTGCCACCGGATTTCTCGGGTGCCACCAAACCGAGCGCCGCCAGCGCGGCCACGAGGTCGGCCTCGCTCTGCTTGAAGGCCTTGGCCATGAATCCGGTCGTGCCCGAAAATCCCGGACCGCGACGGTTGCGGCGCATGAGCGGACGGATTTTGTCGAGCAGCGCGTCGCCCCCGGGCAACGGCTCGCCAGGAACGGACGGGGCGGCTTCGGTTGCCTTCGCGGGCGCTTCGGCCTTCTGACCCTCGCGTGGCTCCGCCCGTTCGGCCCGTTCGGAACGTTCACGTTCCTTGCGGGAAGGCGGTTCCGGTTTCCTGGCGGCGGCAGCCTCGGCGGCCAGCTCCTGCGCCGCCGGGTCATCATCGGGCAGGCGCTTGGCCTGCGCGGTGCGAAAGACGGGGCGTGGCTTTTCGCGGACGTTGAGGAAAAGCTGCCCTCGGGGGTTCTTGTTGAGCCAGTAAAGATCACCTTCGAACTCGAAGTACTCGGCCGGGCTCTCATCGTTCTCGGGTACGGTGAGCCCGCACTCGACCAAGGCGCCCGTCACGTCGGCCTCACGTTGATCCCAGCGCTTGGAAAGGTAATCGATCGCGACGGATTGACCGGGACCGCGCTGGTTGCGGCGGAGGTGAGGTTTAACCGCCTCGAAGAACGTCGGAAGCTCGTCCTCCTCCGGCCACTCGTCCCAATCGCCCTCTTTCAGGCCGGCGGCCTCGTCGGCGAGCGCCTCGGGATCGTTGTCACGATCGGTGTCGCGCAGGCGGCGGAGCCCGTCGTCCTTGCCCGTCTCCTCAGTAGCCAGGCCCACCGGCTGTTCCTGGGCTTGCGGCGCCTGGGGCGCGCCCGAGAACTTGGCGGCAAACTCGGCGCGCAGCTTGTCTGCTTCGGCCTTGGCCGCGGCCGCCGCGGCGTCCTCAAGCGTCCATTCGCGCTGCGTGCTCCGCCGGGCTAGGCCGTGAAAGGCGAGCGGATTCTCCGGCGAAGTGTGAAAGGAGAGAATCTCCCATTCATCTTTGCCGAGGTCGTTCAAAAATTTCTCCATCAGCGCAGGCGTGGCGAAGCCACCCTTCCCGCTGGTGATTACCTTGTATTCCCAATGGGCCATAAAAACGTGGTTGTGTGTAAAAAGCGCTCAAGGCATTCCAAATGCCTCCAAGCTTGCCGAGACAATTCGCAAAGGCTTTTCCCCTGGGGCGCCCGCTTCGCGCCGGATCAAGTTGAGTGCTTAAGGTGAAGGGGCGACACGCGCCGGGCCGCCGTTACGCCCGATGGCGCAGAGCGCAGGCGGTACTGCGGCGTCTCCACGGCCTCGAAGAGTGCCGCGGGCGCACCGTGCCGGACCGTCCGGCACCGCTCAAGTACGAGCACCGCACCATGACCTCCTCTGCGGCGTGGGTGACAGGCACGACCGGCACCGCAAACTCGTCCCGCACGCGTTTAAGATACGGCATGAGCCGGACCTTAATCCCCGCGTCGAGTGCGGCCGGCAACCTACAAGGAGGCGGCAACCTCGGCGAGCCGTTCCGCACCGGCGTTGCTTGCGAGCAGAAACACGTGCTCGCCCTCCGTCCGCACCCGAAAACTCCAACCGTCCAAATCCTGAAGGCTGAGCCACACTCCCGCCGCCGGCAGGTCCTCGTACGCCGCGCCTTCGGCCACGACAAAGTGCACGAGCGGACGGTCCTTCTTCATCATCGTGCCATCCGGAGCCGTGACCGTCATTTCGCGCATGGGCGCATCTCCCGAGCCCCCTCCGTTCGCCTCATCGAGGAAGAAACAAATCAGGTAGGCCCGGCGGCCGCGCACGTCGAGTACCTGGCAACCGTAACTCGAGAGCCTGGCGAGTCCGCCGGGCAACGTCACGTTGCGAGGCGCGCCCTCGCGCTGAAGCCAGGCGAGCAATTCCGCAGGTTCGGAGGAGACCAAGTCCAGGCGATAGCCGGGTTGCGAAAAATGTGCCCGCACCGCCGCGGCGACTTCACTCATCGCGATTTTCGAAGGCGCGGAAGCCGGCGCAAACGACCGCCACGCCGCGTAAACAAACACGCCCAACGCCAGCGAGGCCGCCGCGAGCCAGGTCCAGGTGCGCGTGGAACGCGCCGCGCGGGTCACGTTGCCCTTGGCCAGCAAGGCGGCCACCTTTGCGTCGGACAGCCTTTGGGCCTCATAGTGCCTGCGAAGCTGTTGTTCAAAGTCGGACATGGGCGTTATGGGAGTAGACGAAAACGAGGGAGTGCGGATTGCGCGAGTCGAGTCATTATTGGTCAGGAGCCCGAGGCGGCCGCCGATCCTCGAAGTTTGTGATAGGCCCGATGCAGAAGACTCAGGACGGTTCCGCGGGGCTGTCCGGTGAGGTGGCCAATTTCGGCCGCCGTACAGCCTTCCACATGGTGAAGATAGATGACTTCCCTCTCGCCCGGGCGGAGCATCCCGAGGAGCACCTCCAGGTCGTCGAGCGTGCCGGGCGTCAGGGACTCCGCAATGGCATGCTCCCGCCCGTCGGCCTCAAGCGGATCGAAGGCCACCACCTTGGCCCGCCGGCAATGATCGATAAAGAGGTTGCGAATGGTGGCATAGAGCACGGCGCGCGTCTCCACGTTTCCATGACGGCGACACAGCCGCAGCCACGACTCCTGGACCAGATCCTCCGCATCATGCCCGCGATGGGTCAACGACAGGGCGTAACGATAGCCGCTTTGCACGAGTTCGGCGGCGGTCGGCGGCGCTTCGGATGGGGGATTCGAGGGACGTTCCACGCTGGGATACGACGACGCTCGCAATCTTTTATTCCCTTAGATTGCGGAGAATTTTCCGCCGCCTGATCGATTGCGCGCAATCACGCGGCGGCTCCGTTCGTTGAACTTCATTGGCGGCGGGAATCATTGCCCCTCCGCCAGTCCCAACAACTGAAAGCCTGAATCCTGTCTCCCTTATGAAACACCGATCCCTTGTCGCCGGCCTTGGCCTTGCCCTCGCCGTTTTTGCCGCCCCGTTGGCGGCCCAGGAATACACCACCCGCGTGATCGCCCGGAACCTCAACCGCCCCACCGGCATTGCCGTCCACGGCGGCGATAAGCTGTACTTCACGGAAGTCCCGACCCCCGGTGTCCCCGGAGGATTGAATGCCGTCAAGGAGCTGAGAATCCATGGCGGCCGCGTGCGCACGATCCATTCCGGCGAACCCGAGCCGATGAACATCGCCGTGGACAACTCGGGCATCCTCTACTGGACGTGCCGGTCCGCCGGCGTGATCCTTGAGCAAGCGCCCCGCCCCGCCTCCGCGACCGCCGCGGCCCTTCTTACGGGACTCGCCAAACCCACCGGCATCGCCATCGACGGCGACGGCACCGTCTATTTCACCGAGGTACCCACCCCAGGTACCAGCGGCAATGACGGAGGGTCGAACTCGGTGTCGTCGGTCTCCGCCGTGGAAAACTCCGGCGTCTCGCTCATCAGCATGGGCGAACCCGAACCCTCCGACATCGCGGCCAGTCGCGAAGGCGAGCTTTATTGGACCTGTCGCACGGCCGGCGTGATCCTGACCCGGGACGTCTCGGGCAACATCGAACTGCTCCTCAGCGACCTGGATCAACCCAACGGCATCGCCCTCGACGAGCAGCGCAGTCTGCTCTACTGGACCGAACTGCCCACCCCGGGAGTGTCCGGCGGCAATGGCGGCTCGAATAAAATCTGGGGCTACAATCTCAGCACGAAGCAGAAGTTCCTGGTCGATTTCGGCGACCCGGAACCCACCGACATCGCAGTCGCGCCCAATGGCCGCCTCTATTGGACCTGCAGCAGCGCTGGCGTCATCGTCGAGGCGACACGACGGTGAACCACGACCGCTCCGGGCATGGCCCTCGCCGCCTCGCCTGACGGAGACGTTGAAAAAAATTGACGCGGGCTCGAGGCGGCGAGCCCGCGCAACGTCACGCCGATACGCTGACCGCCTTCAAGTCGGCGCGGGCGGTCGCGTAGGTCGTGTTAAACGCAAGCACCCGCGCGTCCGGCGTCTCGCCGCGCACCCCGCACCACGCCCGGTAGAGATCCGGCCACCAGTTCGCGTGCTGCGTCTTGCCTTGCGCGCGATAGCTTTCCCAATCGATCAACACCTTCGACCAGCACGCGTCGCCGTATTCAACGGCTTTGCGTGCGTCGCCCATCGGCTTCACATACCAGTCGCGGCCGATGCGCGCGTGCAGCACCTCGTCGGCCCAATCGAAGTCCTGGATCGTCGCCGCATAGTCGTCGCCCGACGCCAGCGCGGTCTCCCACTCGTAACGCTTGCCCGTCTTCGGCATCAACCCCTGTTCGATAAAATACAGCACCGCGTGGCGCTCGAGGGGCGTCAGCTGGGTGTTCAACGCGAGCGACCACGTGAAGTTGATCTTCACGAGTTCGCGCCAGTCCAGCCCGGCCTGGACAAAGCCCACCTCCCCCATCATCGCGTGCCGCGCCTCGTCCCAGAGCTGTCGCGTCATGTCGTGCGTATAGGCCCACGGCTTGCCCTTTGCCTCCGCGAGAATGGACGCCATCATCTCCGGCACGTCGATTTCGCGCAGCCGCTTGTAGTACAACATGAGCGTCTTGGGCGGCGCGGGCATGGTCTCGTCGTAAAGAAAGGCCTCGGCGTGCACGCCCATGTTGTAGGGATCGGGAAAACGCGCGTCGCGACGCGGCACCGGATCATAGGCCAACGGCTTCGCCGAAAATAGTCTCTGCGGAGCCTCCTTCCCTGTCCACGTCAGCAGCCCGCGCAGGGCGGTTATCCACGTCTGCAGCTCGCTTCGCCGCCCGGGCGTGACAAGGGATTTCACCGCCTGCGCGCCATACGCGATCATCTCCTCGATCTCGATCAGCGCGAAACGGTTTACCCGCCAGGAGGGGTGATCGAACAGGCGGTTCGTATCCGCCTGGTAGCGACGCATGCTTTCCGCCAGCGCCGGAAGGACGACGTCGTAGATTCCCAGGACCAGTGCCGCCGTGTCGGGCGTCGAGAGCAATTCGTCTCCCGCCACGTCGAGGGCGTCGTCCGGCGGCGTGTCCAGGCCAAGAGGAGGCTCGCGCATCTCCGCCACGCGCGTGCGCAACGCCGTCGCGTGCTCGGCGCACAGGTGCGCATGCAGGCTGAAGGCCATCTTCAATTCGTACAGCGGTTCGGCCGTCAGTCGCTTGATCAGCACCTCATGCAGACGGCGCAGCATCCAGTGATGCCGTTTGTGGCGGGCCACGCAGGCTTCAACGGACAGACCGCGGCGTGCGGCGGAGGCAAAATCGGCGATGCCCGCAAGGGAAGGCAGGCCGGCGGCGGGAGCGTAATCGGGCAAAGGAGTGGAGCGGCTCATGGTAACGAGACCGCAAGACTACCATGGGCTTCGCCCCAACGCTCCTACGGTTCAGGCCAAAACTGGTATTTTTTTGCTCTTTGTGGCCAAGCCGCGCCAAGCTCGCACCCGCCATGAAGCCTCGCCTCGAGCCCCGTCCGCCTCGGCTGTCCGAGCAATCGTTCCTCGCCTTTCAGCGCGTGGAGTCCGCGTTTCCCTTCGACTGGCACTATCATCCCGAGTGGGAGCTGACGTGGATCGAGGCCGGCGAAGGCACGCGCTATGTCGGGGACACGGTGGATCCCTACCGGCCCGGCGACCTCGTGCTGCTCGGCGGCAACCTGCCCCACACCTGGTCGTCAGAAAAGCCGGCGCGACGGGCGGGTGCCCACCGGGCGGTCGTGGTGCAATTTCAGGGCACCCTGTTCGAAGGCACCCCGGGACCGGAGTTCGCCGCCGTGCGTGACCTGCTCGCCCGCGCGAGCCGGGGGCTGCATTTCCCGGCGGGTGTGACCGCATCGGATACTTGGAAAGACCTCACGTCGCTTCGCGGATTGGAGGCATGGTGCACCTTGGCACGGTTGCTCGATCGACTCGCGCGCTTCGAAGCCGCCCGTCCGATCGCTTCCGCCGGTTATCTTCCCGCACCGCGCCACGGTTCGCGGCGGCGCTTCGAGCGTGCCCTCGCCTTTGTCGCGCAACAGGCGGAGGCGGGTCCCGTCTATCTGCGCGACGCCGCGCGGGTCGTTCACCTCACGCCCGCTGCCTTCTCGCGCTTTTTTCAACGTTTCGCGGGCGAGACGTTCGTGCGGCATGTGAACGGCCTGCGCGTGGCCAAGGCGTCCCGGTTGCTCGTCGAGACTGAACAGGCGGTCGCGACGATCGCGTTCGCCTGCGGTTTTGGCAACCTGGCCAACTTCAACCGGCGTTTTCGCGCGATGAAGGGAGTCACTCCCCTCGCCTATCGCTCCCGTTTCGCGGCGCCGTGGTCGCCGCAAGGAACGTCTCCACAGCATAGGCCGTAAGCTGGCCCGAGGGCCCGTTGAGATTGTACTCCAAGGCATGCACTGCCCACGGCAGCGGAAGATGAGCGTGCGGCACGCCCTCCTCGGCCAGCCGCGCCGCGAGTCGTTCGCTGTGTCGCTGCCACACGAGGGTGTCGATCACACCGTGCACCAACAGCGTCGGGGGCGTGACTCCGCGGCGCACGTTATTCTGCGCGCTCGCCGTGTCGTAGATCTCCGTCCGCTCGGGGGTCGGGGGACCGCCCAGATATTGCGTCATCAACTTAAGTGAATTCAACGCATCGTCGTCGCGCGAGATCGACCAGACGAAACGCATGTCATGCGGCGCGTACAACGCGACCACCCCGCGGATCGCAGGATCGTTCGCCGTATAGCCCACTGCGGAGGCGATCTGCCCGCCCGCCGAGCGTCCGAAGAGGACGAACCGCGTCGGGTCAATGCCCAGGTCCGGGGCATGGGCCTTGAGATAGGCAAGCGCCGCGAGCGTGTCGTCCCGTTGCGCGGGCCAGGGATGGGCCGGCGCGAGGCGGTAGGAGATCGCCGCGACCGCGTAGCCCTCATTTGCCAGCCAGTGATTGAAACCGGGCAATTGGGAGTTATCTCCGCTGTCCCAGCCGCCGCCATGAATCACCACGACGCAGGGCACCGCACCCTCCCCGCGAGCGGGACGATAAAAATCGAGGCGAAGCTGAGGGGCAAACGCCCGTATCTCCGGCGTGACCGGAGGCGTGGCTTTTCCCGCATAGAGCCGCGCGAGCGCGAACGGCTCCCGCTTGGGTGCAAACGCACGCCAGCTCTCGGGCAACATGCCAGGCAACGTTCGCCCGATCCCCGACGCCTGCCATGCGGGTTTGAACATAAGGACAACCGCCAGCGCGCAGAGCGCGACCGTGACACCGGACCAGCCATGGCCGTTCCCGCGACCCCACCAAGCGAAGCCTCCGACGAGAAGGGGGAGAATCACCAGCCAATGCCCAAACTCGCCGGCCAGCAGGGCCAACTGCCAATTGACGGCAACCGGCACCCGCACCGCCGTCAGGGAGGCGAAGGCAACCAGCCCAAGGGCCAGCACGAGGAGGAAGATGCGGAGCAGCATGCGAACTGGTACGTTTGAGTTAACCGCGTGGACACGTCCAGCCAGCGTAGGGTGTTGCCATCCGACTGGACTTGGCTCGCTTTGAGCCGGTGCGCCGTCTTGACCAACTCCTCGCCAACCTTGGCTACTGTTCCCGCCGCGAGGCCCGCGCATGGGTCGAGGCCGGGCGGGTCACTGTAGGCGGCAAGGTGGCCGATGACCCCGGACAAAAGGCGAATGCCGCCGACGTGCGCCTGGACGGTGAGCCGCTCGATCATCCCGAGGGCCTGCTGCTGCTCCTGCACAAGCCCACCGGCGTCGTCTGCTCACACGACGAACGCGAGGGCCCGCGCGTCTACGATCTGCTGCCATCCCGCTGGCGTGAACGAAACCCGCAGGTCACCAGCGTGGGCCGTCTCGACAAGGAGACCAGCGGCCTGCTTTTGCTCACCGACCAGACGCAGCTGGTTCACAAGCTCACGTCGCCGAAGCACAAGGTGCCCAAGGTGTACGTCGCCACGGTTGACCGTGATCTCTCGCCCGATCTGATCGCGTTTTTTGCGAGCGGCATGCTGCTGCTCGATGGCGAAAAGGAGCCCTGCGCCCCCGGCGTGCTCCGTCTGCGCGATCCGCGCACGGCCGAGCTCACCTTGACCGAGGGTCGTTACCATCAGGTGCGGCGCATGTTCGCCGCGACCGGGGCGAGCGTGGTCACCCTGCACCGCAGCCACTTCGGCGACCTCGACCTCGGCCAACTTGCGCCCGGCGCTTGGCGGGAGCTCCCGCGTGGGTATTTTGATTCTCCGGGAAGATCGGTCGGATCCGACTGATCCGACTGATCTGCCTGATCCGACCGATCTTTCTAAGCCATGATGCCTGCCTTACGCCTGCTTCCCCTGCTTCTCGCTTTGCCGCTCACTGCTGCAGAACCGGCGGCTACGCTTGAGCGCGTGGTCGTCACGACCACGCGCAGCGCCCAGCCGCTCGCCAACAGTCCGCTTGCGGTCGACCTTTTCGCTTCGGAGGACTTGCGGGCGTCGCCCTCACTTGCGCTCGACGACGTCTTGCGCGGCTCGGCGGCCTTCAGCCTGTTTCGCCGCAGCGGCTCGCTCACGGCCAACCCCACGGCGCAAGGCGTGTCGTTGCGCGGCCTCGGCCCCAGCGGCGCAAGCCGCTCGCTCGTCCTGCTCGATGGCATCCCGCTCAACGATCCCTTCGGTGGCTGGGTTTCGTGGACCAAGCTGCCGCGCGAATCGCTCGCCCGCATCGAACTGGTCCGCGGCGGCGGCTCGGGCGCGTGGGGCAACGCCGCGCTGGGCGGCACGATTCAATTGTTAAGCACGCCCCCGGAGAGCGACAACGCCACGCTCACCGCCATGGTCGGCGATTTTTCCACGCGCAGCGCCGAAGCGTCCATCACCCGCACCGTCGGCGACGGCGCCGTGCAGGTGGCGGCGCGCGCCTTCTCCACCGGCGGCTTCCCGCTCGTGGCCGAGGAACGGCGGGGCTCCATTGATCGCAACGCCGAGGCGCGCCATCACTGGGCGCAGGCCTCCTGGCGCACGGTCGTCGCCGGCGACACGCGGCTACAGCTCAATTTGCGAACCTTCGACGAACGCCGGGGCAACGGCACCCCGCTTCAGCGCAACCGCACCCGCGAGACGATCGTCTCCGCCGCGCTCGATGGCGCCGTCGCCGGCGGCCCGATGTGGTCCGCGGTCGCCTATGCCCAGGACCAGACCTTCGCCAGTTTCTTCTCCGCCGTGAGCGCCGACCGCACGACCGAGACGCCCGCCAGCGACCAGTACGACGTGCCCGCCCGCGCCGCCGGTGCCTCTGTCACCTTCAACTGGATACACGCCAACGAGGCCCGTACCACCCTCGGGGGCGACGCCCGCTGGGTCGAGGGCGAGACCCGCGAGCGTTTTTTCCTCGCTGCCGGGCAGTTCACCCGCCGCCGCATCGCCGGCGGTGAACAGGCCTTCGCCGGCGCCTTCGTGCAACACGAACGGGAACTCGCACCCGCCTGGCGCGCGAGCGTCGGCGCCCGCGTGGATGGCTGGCGCAACACCGGCGGCGTCCGCCGCGAAATCGATCTGACCACCGGCGCTGTGCTGCGCGACGACCGTTACGCCGACACCGACGGCATTGAATTCAGCCCGACGGTGGGGCTCGTGTGGCAACCGCGCCCCGGCTGGCGCGCCCGGGTCGCGGCCTATCGCGCGTTTCGCGTCCCGACGCTCAACGAGCTGCACCGCCCCTTCCGCGTCGGCAACACCATCACCGAAGCCAACCCCGCGCTCGACGTCGAGAGCCTCATCGGCGCCGAAGCCGGCCTTGAACGCACGTTCGCCACGGGTGGCGTGAGTGCGGCCGTGTTCCAGAACGACCTCGCCGACGCCGTCGCCAACGTGACCCTCGGCCGCGGCCCCGGCAACGTCCCCGGCGTCGGCTTTGTGCCCGCCGGCGGCAGCGGCCGCCAGCGGCGCAACCTCGACGCGGTCCGCGTACGCGGCCTCGAACTCGGCGCCCACTGGTCGCCTTTCACCACGCTCCGGCTTACCGCCGACTATCTTCTCTCGGACGCGCGGGTGCGCTCCGCCGCGCCGCCGGCGGAAATCACGGGCAAACGTCTCGCCCAAGTGCCGCGGCACACCGTGGTGGTCGGTGCGTCGTGGCAGGCCCCGGCTCAGATCAAAGCCACGGCGCGACTGCGCTGGACGAGCGCGCAGTTTGAAGACGACGAAAACGCCCTCCGCCTCGCGCCCGCAGCCACGGTGGATCTCGGATTGTCCCGCGCTTTCGGCGACCGTTGGACGATCTTCGCCGCCGTGGAGAATCTCTTCAACGAACGCGTCGAGACCGGCCGCTCCGCCGACGGCCTCGTCAACGTCGCCCCGCCCCGCTTCGCCCACGGCGGCGTACGGTTGGCTTGGTAGTCTCGCTAGGCGCGCGTGGCGCCATTCATCGGCCCCTCGCGAGGTTTGGCAAAACGAAGGGCTCACGTTCCGTACGACAATGGAACTGCACTGTTGCAATAGACGCGACGTTGCTGGCCGCAGGCCGGGCCGGCACACATCTCCACGAAGGCAGGGACGGATCCGCACCCCACCGCCGGCTCCCTTCCATCCCGCAACCCCGCTCGACAGACTAGGTCCTCGCGACCCACTCACCCGTCATGAACAAACGTAAACCCCCCAGCCGGCGCGTATCCGCCGTCCGTAAACTCATCCCATTAGCTCAACCTCCAGCAGAGCGTGGGATCCTCGGTCGATCTCCTCTATAACTATATGCGATCGGACCAGGAAACCGACGTGACGTTTCGCGAATTCAACACGTTCAATCCCGCCGGGTTGGTGGTCGCGCTTTATCAAGCGACCAACTACCTCAATATCGAAGATGCACCCACCTTGATCCGTGCAGAGACCGGCGCCATCAAGCACAATATCATTGTCGGTGCCCGATACACCAAGCCGACGCGGCGCCCGGACATTTTTCAACTTCGTCCGGGCAATGCCGCCGAACGCGCCGTCTTGGATTCGCTCTTTGCCCAAGGCCGATCGTTCCGGCACGTACTCAACCGCGACGATCTCCTCGCCGGGGCGACGATCTGGCTGGGCGATGCTCCGACAAGTTCCGAAATCCGCAATGCCGGTTTCTGTTCCAATCAGAACGCGAAATCTTATGAGGAAGATCAATCTCTTCGCCCGCTACACCGTAGATGTGTTTCAACGGCCCACAACATTTGGCCTTAATGTGAGCAACCTGATGAACGCGTTTTTCATGCGAGCCCGGGCGAACACCAGCACCCCCCGCGAGATTGCGGGATCGATCAACATGCGCTCTGACCGTTCCTCGCCCCGCCTCATGTAAACGGCGGAGAACTCCTGGATCTTTCCGAGGGTTCTTGTTCCGGTCGTCACCTGCCACCTTGCGTTCGCTCCGCAGCCATCATTCAACCATGTGGCCCGTCTCCACTCTCCGCCGTTCGCTGATATGGCTCGGCATGCTCGCCCTACAGGGGCTGGCGTTCTCGCTCCTCGGAGCCTCGGGGAGAGGGGACGACCGTCCCAACATCCTCTTCATCCTGCTGGACGATCTGGGAAAGGAATGGGTGAGCGCCTACGGCGCTGAAGACATCCGCACCCCGCACGTCGACGCCCTCGCCGCCACCGGAACGAAGTTCGAAAACTTCTACGTAATGCCCCAGTGCACACCAACGCGGCTCTCATTCCTGACCGGCCAGTACCCGTTTCGGCACGGTTGGGTAAACCATTGGGACGTACCGCGCTGGGGTGGCGGCGCCCATTACGACTGGGAACGAAACCCCTCGATCGCACGGACGATGCAGCAGGCGGGTTATCGCACCGCCGTGGCGGGCAAGTGGCAGATCAACGATTTTCGCGTCCAACCCGAAGCGATGCGCGACCTCGGCTTTGACGCTTACTGCATGTGGACCGGCGGAGAGGGAAACCATCCCGAGAGCAACGAGCGTTATTGGAATCCATACGTACACACGCGGGAAGGCAGCTTTGTCCGCGAAGGGAAGTACGGCGACGACCTGTTCGTCGAGTTCCTCATCGACTTCATGCGACGCCACCGCAACGAACCGATGTTTCTCTACTACCCGATGTGTCTGCCACACGATCCGTTCGTGACGACGCCCGCCGAACGCGACGTGACGACGATGCTGGACAAGCACAAGGCCATGGTGCGTTACGCCGACCAACTCACCGGACGACTTATCCAAGCTCTCGATGACCTCGGGCTGCGCGACGACACGATCATCGTCTGGTCTACCGACAACGGCACCAACAGCCAGATCACCGGCACGCGCCACGGCCGTCCGGTCAAAGGCGCCAAGGCGGAGACGACTGAGGCCGGCATCTGTGTACCGCTCATTGTGAACAGTCCCGGCCGGGTCCCCGCCGGCAAGGTCAGCCACGCCCTGCTCACCATCGCCGACCTGCTGCCGACGTTCGCCGAGGTCGCCCGCACCCAACCGGAAGCGCAGTACGTGTACGACGGCAAGCCGGCGGCCGCAGCCCTCCTCGGCCAGGCGGACCGGTCCCCTCATGAATGGATCCTGGCCATGGGCGGTCGCAACCATGCCCGCCTGACCGAGGCAGGCGTCGAGAACGCGAACGTGTTTCGCGACCGCGTGCTGCGCGACGAACGCTACAAGCTCCACGTCGACACAAATCGTCGGCCTGTCGCCCTCTTTGACCTCTTGGACGATCCTTGGGAGGAGCGCAATTTGATCGAGAGTGAAGACCCCGCGGTTGTCGCCGCGCTCGCCCACTTGTCACGCCCGATCGCCACCTTCCCGGAACGCGACAACGACCCGATCTATCGCCCACTGCCACCACAGCCTTGGGATGTTCCCGTCACGGCGAGAAGCCAGGTTTGGAAAAACTAGTCGTAGGTGAGCCACGCGGTGGCCGTTGCCGGCTGGTCGGCGACGACCCGCAACCAGTAGCCTTGGAACTCAGGTGGAAAAACGTGCTCCGCGCTTCGCCCCGACGGGACGTCAAACGCCCGGTACTCGACCCAGTGTCCGGCACCGGATACATCGACCTCAACGCGAATCCGCAACGGCGCGGAACTCCGGTGCGCAAGGCTCAACCGCTTGCGATCGTACCCGGTCATCAGGTAAGGCTCCGACGGCTCGCCCGCCCGCACGACCGTATCTTTCCACGGGCCTCCCTCGCCCACGGGTTTGCCAAAGCTCCATAGGTCGTCGACCGCGCCGATCCAGAGTGCCACCTGGTCGTCTTCGGAGCGAACGAGGTGCCGGTTGGTGGCGAAATCCGCGGCGTGGTCGATGCCCGAGATGATCAACAGGCCGCGAGCCGTCGCAAAGTCCTTCACCCGCCGCCCATGGGTCGCCACGGGCCGGACCTTGGCAATGCCGCCGGCGTTCTCCGCCGGAAGCTCGAAGAACGTGCCCGCGCAATTCAGCAGATCGCGCTCGGTACACACCTCGCGCACAGCGCGCTCCAGACCGAACGGCCCCTCGGGGGCAAAGTCTTTGTGCGCTCGCGGCAGACGCCAGCGCTTGCCGGCATCGTCGACAAAAATCACCGAGGCGGCATCGTAGCTGAGCGCGTCGATCGGGATCGCGAGTTTGGTTTCCATCCACTCGTAAGTGCCCGGCTCGTCGCGGCGCTTAAGTTTCATCTCGCCGTCCAATTCGTAAAAACCCGCCGCTGCCGGCTTGCCGTTTACCAGGGTCGTGGCGGCAAAGCCCAATGTCTTACGCCCGTCGCCGCGCGCGTGCAAAAGTCCGCCGCTGCCCGCGCGCAAGTCGGCTCGTCCAGCGATACCGGAAAATCGGACATCGGCGTCGCCTGCTTTACGCCGGTCGGCGTTGCCCATCGCAAACTGCGCCGTGACCTGCGGACAATCGCGTGACGCCCTCACGCGAATCCAGATGCCGTGCTCTTCGGTTCCAAACGTGACCGGCACATAGCCTTTCGCCGGTACGTCGACACGACGGAGCGTCGTCCACTGCCCATCCCCTGCCCGGTCCACCTCCAGCGTGAACGTCACCGCCTCTTCGCCCGCGTGCGCCAAGTGCAGCATGCGTTGCTCGAATCCCGAGAAGAGGAACGGCTCGGACGGCTCGCCTGCCTTGACCGGGTCGTCCAGCCACACTGCGCCGCGGCCGAGCGCCGGGCCGAACTGGTCGAGCTGCTCCGGCGCGAGAAACCACAGGTTCGACTGCGACTGGCCCGGCGCGGCAAGTTCGCCCTTCGCACGGCGCTTGTTGAGGAACTCGCTCGCAGCGGTGTCGTCGGTCCCGAGCACGATCCGATCGCCCCAGCGGGTAAAGTCGCCGACGACTTTGAGATAGTTGGAACGCGGCGCGATGCCGGCCGACTTGTCCGGCGTGAAATCGCGGGGGAAGCGCCAGAAGGCACCGTGCATTGTCATCAGCAGGTCGCGTTCGCCGATGTCGCGGATCCGTGGCCATTCCGTGTTCCAGCCGTGCGCGCCGTCGTAGGAGTGGCTCGACTTCGGCAGCCGATAGGCATGCCAGCGGCCTGCGTGACGCACCATCAGGATGAGCGAGCGATGATCCCAGCCGATCGACCAGATTGGGTCTGTCTCCGGGTTCTCGTTGCCTTCAAGCCCGCCCGGGCCGGTGACCTCCGTGAACTGGTTACGGCGGACGACCGTCCATTTATCGCTCCGGCCATCCCATTCGGCGAGGACGCCGCTGGGGATGTCGGGCTTTGCACGGGAGAGCGCGGAGTTCTCGCCGTTGTTCGCGTACACGAGCACGCCCTGGCCAGAGTAAAGGCCTTTGCCGTGATAACCCGGCAAGTCGGCGCGGCGGAAAGGCTCCTTGAGATGCTCATCGCGAAAAAGCTCAGTCACGCCGAGCGTGCGCACGTCGACCTCGTAGAACCCCTCCTCCATCGAGGCGTAGTACAGCTTGTGCGCCGGATCAAGCAGGTGACGGGCATTGCCGGTGGGCCGGCCGAACATCTGGTCGTAGGGAATAACACGAACGTTGCGATGGGCATCGATTGCGTAGGGACCGATGAACAGCTGCTGCGACTCGCGGTGGATGAATCGATTTGCCGGTGTGCCGCCGATGCTCTCGGGCCGGATGATCTGCTGCAGGTCGGGCGTAATCTCGTAAAGCTTGTCGGTCGAGCCGCGTGGCTGATGGGGTGCGTAGGTAATGACCCAAAGGCGGCCGGCCCATGGAACCACGCCGCCCGAGCCGCACTCGCGTTCCTCGTTGTACATCGCGAGGTGCGGATAGATCCCACTGATCTGGAAATGATCTTCGCGCGCGGAGAGGGAGCCTCCGAAGGCGAGGACTGCGGCAAGTAAGCGAATCAAGGGAGTGCTTTTCATGAGAGGGTAGAGGGAGCATGAGGCGCGCGACTAAATGCCCGCGTTGGCTTGCACGACAATAGCAGGCTCAGTCGCGCGAAGGCGGGAGTGCAGCGGCATGCGCGGTGATCAAGCGCGAGAGTCGTTCGACGTGCGGAGCAGCATCGGGGCGGGTGACGATGTTGGACGCTTCGGCCGCATCCGTGGAACGATCATACAGTTCGACGAATGCAAGCTCCGGGCGAGTGACGTCTTCGCGACGTTCCCATGTACGAATCAAGCTCCACCGCGGTGTGATGGCGGCCAGCATAGGTTTCGTTCCGCCGTAGCCGTCAATGCACTCGTAAACAAAGGCGTCGCGCCAGGTCGGTGCCGAATCGCGTACGAGCGGCAACAGGCTGGTACCGTGAAGCGCAGGCGCGCCGGCGAGCTCGAGTAAAGTCGGGGCGAGGTCGAGATTAAGCGCGAGTCGTTCTTCGACGCGCGGCTTTACGCCGGGCCCGGCGATGAGCAGGGGGACTCGCACGGAGTTCGTGTACGCGAGCACCTTGCTCGTCAGCCGGTGCTCACCGAGCAGCCAGCCATTGTCGCTCATGAAAATAATCCATGTGTTGTCGCGGAGGTTCAGGCGTTCGAGCGCATCAAATAATCGGCCGAGCATCGCATCCATCTGCGTGATGACGGCATAATAATCGCGAAGGTGCTCCCGTAGTTTCGTTGGGTCCCGATAGCCGTAGTGGTCGGCCTGCGTGCGATTGCGCACGTTTTCGAGATAGGGCGGCTTGCCAGATAGATCACCTGCTGCGGTCGGCGGCATCGGAAGTTTCTCCGGTACGTACGCTGCTCGAAACTCCTCAGGCGAAGGCCACGCGTGCTGATGGTCCATGTGCGGGAGTTGCGTGGCGTGAAAAAGTAAAAACGGCTCGGGACGCGCCGCTGCTTCGGTGAGGTAGGCGATCGAGCGATCCACGCAGTAGTCGTCCACATGCTCGGCAGGGTGCAGTACGCGGCCGTTGTCCCAGACTTCGCGGCCTGTGAAGCGGCCGTTGGAGCGGAAGAAGCATGCAAAGTCGAAGCCCGCGCCCGCAGGTGTGCCGCCGATGTGCCACTTCCCCACGTGGGCGGTCCGGTAGCCGGCTGCGCGCAGATGCTTCGCGACGGTCACCTCTCCCGCGCGAAGTGGCCCATCGAGGCTGGTCACGCCATTGGAGCTGCCGTAGCGACCGGTGAGAATCGCGGCGCGGGACGGACTGCAAAGCGACGTGACAACGTGCGCCTGCGTGAATCGCACACTGCGTTGCGCGAAGGCGTCGAGGTGCGGCGTGTGGATGTGCGGATTGCCGTTGGCGCGGAGCGCATCGAAGCGCTGGTCGTCGGTGAGGACGACGATCAGATTCGGCCGCGCCACGTGCGCCGCGTGCGCCGCGGAGAGTGCGAGCAAGAGCAAGGCGAACAGACCCATGAAACGATTTAGGAAGCTCATACCGGTGTGAAGTGTTGTGCTCATCGTGAGGTTAGTCGTCGAGCGGCTGCCCGTTGAAGTATGCGCGGCCGTTCACGTAATCGAGAAAACCGCCCGCCGTCTTCTCAGCTCCCGGCGCCGGCGCAGCGGGATTTTGCGGGAGCCACCGGGCGTGCTCGGCCTTGGTCGCCGCGAACGCCGGACGGTTGGCGAGATTCGTGAACTCATTTGGATCGTTACGATGATCGTAGAGTTCCTCCGAGCCGTCGGCGTAACGAATGTACCGCCAGTGTTCGCTGCGCACAGCGAAGTTGCCGCGCATCTGGCCGGTGATCGCCGGACGCTGCCGAGGCGCCTGCGGGTCGCGCAACAGCGTGCGCAGCGATTCTCCTTCGAGCCCGGTTTGCTTCGGCAGCCCGGCGAGTTCAACTAGGGTCGGATAAATATCGAGCAGCTCGACCGGGCGCTTCGACACTCCTAATAAATTCATAATCAAGGTATTATAAAATGAGGGACAGGCTCTAGGTAATGACCCCAAGGCGGCCGGCCCATGGAACCACGCCCCCCGAGCCGCACTCGCGTTCCTCGTTGTACATCGCGAGGTGCGGATAGATTCCACTGATCTGGAAATGATCTTCGCGCGCGGAGAGGGAGCCTCCGAGCCAGAGGACCACAGAAAGGGAACCGAACAAGTGAGTGCTTTTCATAAGAAGGAGGGTGAGGACCGCGATCAAACCGGGCCGGGCTGTGCCGGGCGCGATGGACGGCAGCGAACTCGGGACAAGTGCTCGGCTGACACGCCCGCGGCTTCATCACCTGACGAGGGGATCGTCCATCTTTTCCTGCAACCGACGCAGGCGCAGGATCAAGTCCTCCCGAACAGATTGGTGAGCCGGATCGTTCGCGAGATCGCGCGCTTCTTCCGGATCCCGGGCGAGATCATACAACCGCATGGCGCTCGCCGCAGGATAGTGGATCAGTTTGTAGCCTCCGTGGAGAATCGCCCGCTGAAGCCCAAGATAGGCGCCATAGATTTCCGGATACATTGCAGGCGCTGCCTCGGAGCGAAGGAGAGGAAGCAGGCTGTGGAAGAACACATGGGCGGGCTTCTCCACCTCCGCAAGTTCGAGTGTGGTGGCCATCATGTCTTGAAAATAGATCGGCGTCGCGATCCTCCGACCCGCGGCCACCCCCGGCCCAACCACGATGAAGGGCACCCGCAGGCTGTGTTCGTACATGTTCTGTTTGCCAAAGAGACCGTGGTGACCGACGGCGAGGCCGTGGTCGGACGTCAGGAAGATCCACGTGTTGTCCGCCTTGCCGCTTTGCTCGAGCGCTGCGAGCACACGGCCGATGTGTTCGTCGAGGTGCGTGATCAGCGCGTAGTACTCGGCGCGATGTACCTTGACGGCCTGCTCCGTACGCGGGAAGGGCGCCAGCCGCTCGTCACGCAAGGTGCGACCCGATCCGATCGCCTCATTAAAAGGATACTCCGGGAGAAAGTTGTGCGGCACGGCCACGCGATCAAGCGAGTAGCGATCGACATAGGACTGCGGGACCTGCCGAGGATCGTGAGGCGCGTTGAACGCGACATACATGAAGAAGGGCTCAGGCCGCCCTTGGGCCTTCTGCAAAAATCCCACGGCATCGTCCGCCGTGACTTCAGTCCAATGTTTCCCGCCCTCCCAAAAACCACCGAACTGTGGATCAGAGGAGCTCCAAGGATCCTGTCCTCCCGCCAGCGGCCGATTGTAACCTTCTGGCGTATCTTTCGGCATGCCCGGCCGCACGTGCGAAGCCACGTCAAATGCGAGCGTGGCGTTGGCGGGTATGTGCCATTTGCCCGTGAAATACGTTCGATACCCAGCCCCGGCGAGCAGTTGCGGCCAGAAGCGCCCGGCCGCCCGCTCGGCATCGGCGTCGCGGAAGATCTTCTCCGTGCTCCAAAGACTGCGACCCGTCATCAGCATCGTGCGACTGGCCACACACACGGCCGGCGAGAAAGAGCCCATGTTATACGCATGGGTGAACGTCGTGCCGCGCGCGACCAGGCGATCGAGGTTCGGCGTATCGATGTCAGTGTGTCCAAACGCCCGGATCGTCTCGAATGCCTGATCGTCCGTGAAGAGAACAAGAATGTTGGGCTTCTCTGCGGCGCGGGTTAGCGGGCCAGGCCAAGAAAAGACCAACAGAAAGACGACGGAGAGGATGATTCGATTCATAGCACGGATCTCACTGTGCAATTGGAATCAATTGAACCCTCTTCAGGTAAAACAGGTACCCGTTCGCAAGTGACTCGGGCTCGATGGTCACGGTCTGCTCGCCGGCCTGTTTCAGATACACCGTGTCGAGTTCGTGAAGTTTGAACGTCCAGCGGTTGTCGCTCGGCTGACCCTTGCCGGGGGTGTTGGTGGGCACCGAGAGCAGTGAACCTTCCCACGTGGCCGTCGCGCGCGTCGTTGCTGAGAGTGGCTCGGCGTCGCCCACCCGGACACCGAAAGAACTCCCAGCGTAACCGGTCTGCAATGCGTACTCCAAGACTACGCGATAACCGCCGGGACGTTCGACAATGACATCCCACGACACCCGGTCGTCCTTGGAAACGATTTCCTCGATATAATTGCCGTGGCGGGTGGCGCTCCCGTGGTTGTAGCTGAGTTTTTCTCCGCTCAACCGCGCCCGCGCCGCCGGCAGTTCGAAGCGGCCGTCGGGTTGCTCACGAAGATGGTTTTTTACTTCCGGCCGTCCTTCCAAATCGACCGCAATCACAGTGGTGATTTCATCGTGGGGAGCGAATCCCACGTGCAATCGAGGTCCGCGAGGACCTGATTCGAACGCGAGCGGCCGTCGCGCGGGGTCGGACACGCTCCGCGCCTCGACGATTGGCGTTTGCAGGCCGGTCAGTTCGAGCACGCCGTCCGTCGGCCATTCGAAGACGTGCAAGTAGAGCCGCTGATCGCGCATCGTGGCGCGCCCCCAAGCAAGATCGAGGAACGGACTGCGCTCGGTGCCATAAATGCTTTCCCCATGACGCTCCATCCATTTACCGAGTCCAGCGAGCGCGGCGTGTTCGCCGGGAATCCACGTGCCATTGGGCCGGGGCCCGACATTAAGCAGGAGGTTTCCTCCCTTTGACGCCACGTCGACCAGCGTGTGCACAAGTTGGGCCGGCGTCTTGCTGCTCACGCCCTCGCCCTTGTACCAGTAGCCCCGCTCGTTCGTGATGGTAATGCTTGTTTCCCACGCGTCCGGCAGACCGGTTTCAGGTATACGTTGCTCGGGAGTGGTGAATCCCCCGTACACGTCGGTACCGCGGTCGTTGAAAATCGCATCCGGTTGCAGCGTCCGGATCATCCGAACCATCTCGATCACATCACGTCGGACTTCAGGGTGGGTGACGCGCCCCTGACCCGTGCGGGCGTAGGGCCAATGGATGTCGAACCAGACGATATCGATCTTACCGTAGTTGGTGAGTAATTCGCGAAGTTGTCCCTTTTGGAAGTCGGCGAAACGTCGCCACGCAGCCGGATCGCGGTCAACCCGAGTGGGATCGAATTCGGGATGGCTGTGGGAAAAAAACCGTCCGTCCGGATGATGCCAGTCGATGTGCGAGTAATACAGACCGATGGCGAGCCCTTCGGCGCGAAAAGCCTCGATGACGGCCCGCGTAAGATCGGCGTGTCGATGGTTAGCAAAGGGCACGCCCGGCGCGGTGATCCGGTGGTTGGAAAGACGGGTGTCATAGTTGTTGAAGCCATCGTGGTGCTTGGTGACAAAAACGACATACTTCATCCCCGCATCGCGCGCCGCGCGCGCCCACACGGTCGGGTCGAAATCGACGGGGTTGAAGGTGTCCGACAGACGAAAATACTGTTCGCGCTCCTCCGCCGAGGTCGTGCCGACCATTTTCCAAATGTAGCCGATGCCCGTCTGCGACCACGGCCCCCAGTGCACGAAGAGACCAAGCCGGGCATCGCTCCACGCCTTAAGGCGCTCTGGATCGACGCGCAGGCCGGCTTCGTCGACCGGATCGGACGAACGGACATACGGTCCCATCGACAGGATCAGTATACAGAGAATTCCTAAGCGTCGGATGGAGTCCACGATTCAAGGGTAAGGGTGCGGTCAAAATTGCGCCTGCCTGCAGGCACAGGGGCCAGGATGCTGGGCAGGCCCCGGGCAGGGGTGAGCCTCAATGTCGAACGGGCTGACGTTCTTCACAATGGATTCCGCACTGCAACAGTGCAATTCATCTCACCCGGCACACCCGCTCAAACCTTCACTCGTGAACAACGATACGGTTTGAGACGATAATGGCTCGGAGAATCCAACCGCCAAACGAACGAGAGCGTCTGCTACGCGCTGTTTTTTGGGATTTGGCAGTTTGGGATTTGGGATTCTCCGGCTCCGCAGGGTTGGGACCGATCAGCCGGTTGCCCCACCTTGCGGCCGCACGGTATCCCCGTCGTGCCAGACACCGTCGACGTGGGTGCCGACCGAACGTTCGCCGGGGCCTCGCTGGCTCACGAGCAGTTGCGCGTTGAGTGCGTCGACCGCGGCCGCGCCCATGATATCGCGCGGCTGCCGGATGCCGCTGACTCCCGGAGCGTCGTCCACCACGTTGAGGCTGACATAGCCCACATCGGCCGCGATGCGCACCCCCGCCTCGCGCAAAACCGTGAAGACGCGGTCGCTTCGGCTGACAATGGCGTCAGGACGATGCGCGCGCAGCCATTCAGGCACGCCCGCCGGCCCCTTCTCCTGATGCGTGACGAAGGTAGGAACGAGAGTCCGCGTCTCCCTGCTCCGCGCCTGCTCAAAGGCATGCGCCGCCTCCCACTGATGGGCCGCGCGCTCGGCGAGGCCATGGTCGAGGACGAGCCCGATGCGCCGGTAGCCGCGCCGACTAAGCTGCTCCCAAACCAGCAGCATGTCTGCGAAGTAACTGGGCACCACGTGATGAAACGTTGTGTAGCGCGCGGGCCGCTCGATTGTGACCACCGCAAAGTTCTGCCACGCGAGCTCGAAACTCGCATCGGGATGCTCGAAGGGCGCGAGGATCAGGCCGCGAATGCCACGGTTAACCAGAATCTGACCGAAGCGCGCCGGCGTCGCCCCGCCCTCCCGCGCCCACAGGTGCTGCAACGAGTAGCCGAGGGCGCGGGCGCGGGCCGAAGCACCCTCCCAGAGCGCCTGGGCGCTGGGACGGTTGAACCACTCGTTGCGTTTGGCCCAGTTGGACACGAGCCCGATGACCGCGAAGTCGCGCCGCACGCGCTGGCCGCTGCGATAGGCGGCGAGCGCCGTCAAGGCCGGGTCGGGCACGTACCCGACCGCCTCCGCCGCCTTTCGAACGCGCGCCACGGTGGCGGCGGGCAGCGCCTTGGGTTTGCGCAGGGCGAGCGACACGGCCGACAGGCTCAGGCGGACGCGTCGGGCGACATCCTTCAGGGTCGAGCGGCGGGGTTGTTGCACTGTTGCAGCTTATTCGGGGTCGAAGCCCCCGCAGCAAGCGCTAACCCGTGGATAACGCTCCCTTCGTCCATTCCCGTACTGCCCATGGCTGCCTCCACACCCCAAAACATCCTGCTGGTGATTGCCGACGACCATCAGGCGGCAGTCATCGGCGCCCACGGGCATCCGGTTGTGCGCACACCCACCCTGGACGCGCTTGTCGCCGACGGAGTGACGTTCACGCGAGTCAACATCATGGGCAGCTTCATGCCCGCCGTCTGCGCGCCGTCCCGCGCCTGCCTCTTCACCGGCCGCAGCGCGATCAAGGCCGACGCCCATCCCTCCCTCGTCAAAGGTCCTTCCTACGAAGTCGCCCTGCCGCCCGATGCGCCCACCCTCCCGCAGACGCTGCGCAACGCCGGCTACCAGACGTTTTTCACGGGTAAATGGCACAATGACCTGCCCTCAATCCTCCGCTCTTTCGAGGCGGGCGAGGCCATCTTTCACGGGGGTATGTGCGCTCACGACGAGGTGCCGGTGCGCAGCCTCAGGGAGATCGAAGCGGGCGACCCGCCGCGCACGACGGAGGGGTTCTCGACCGAAATCTTCTGCTCCGCGGCAGACACCTTTCTGCGCGAACGGGACCGGCGGCGACCGTTCTTCGCCTGCGTCGCGCTGACCTCCCCGCACGATCCGCGCACCCCTCCGGCCGAATTCCTCGCACTCTATCCACCGAAAAACCTGCCGTTGCCAGCCAACTTCCAACCGGAACACCCCTTCGACAATGGCGAGCTGGAGGTCCGCGACGAACTCCTTGCGCCTCGCCCCCTCGAACCGGACGCCCTCCGCGAGCACCTTGCAGGATACTACGGCATGATCTCCCACCACGACAGCTGTCTGGGCAACCTCCTTGCCACTCTGCGCGAAACCGGCGACGAACAAAACACAATCATTGTCTACACCTCCGACCACGGCCTGGCCCTCGGCAGCCACGGCCTGCTCGGCAAGCAGAACCTCTATCAACCAAGCATCCGGGTCCCGCTGATCATGAAGGGTCCCGGGCTTCCCCAAGGGAGCCACTGCGCCAGCCTTGCGTACGCCTTCGACCTCTACGCGACTTTGTGCGAACTCGTCAGCATCAAGCCGCCCGACAATCTCGACAGTCGCAGTCTCCTGCCGGCACTCTGCCCGTCCATGAAGTCGATCCGCGATGAATTGGGTTCGCTTTACATGGACTGCCAGCGAGCCCTCACGACGGGCCGATGGAAGTTGATCAAGTATCGTGTGGCCGGGCGCGAACGCGTGCAGCTTTTCGATCTCGCACTCGATCCGAACGAAACGGATGACCGGGCGGGCCATCCAGAGTTCGCCCCGCTGATCGAAGACCTGACGCGCCGCCTCCACGACTGGCAACGACTGGTCGGCGACCGCTGGATGCTTCCGCCGATCGAAAGCGCCTCGCGCCTGCCCGCTTGATGAACTCGTTCGCGTTGTCGGCGTGGGATGCGGGCATCGTAGGCACGTACTTCCTGCTCGTTATTATCTTCGGCGTCTGGATTGGGCGGCGCAAGATTCGTAACGCAGACACCCTTTTTCTCGCCGATCGCGAGGCGCCTTGGCCGCTGATCGGGGCGTCGATGTTTTCCGCCAACATCTCCAGCCAGCAATTCGTGGGTCAGGCCGGGCTCGCCTACAGCATCGGGCTCGTTGCCGGTGCGTTTCAAATGGTCGGGGCATTGTGCTTTGTCTTCCTCGCGGTCTTCTTCGTCGACGTCTACCTCACGCTGCGCCTGCGCACCGCGCCGGAGTTTTTCGAACGACGGTATAGTCCGGGCGCACGCCTCTTTGTCTCAGGCATAAATGTGGTGATGATCCTCGCCGCGAACATCGCCACGGCCCTCTACGCTGGCGCTACCGTCCTGACCAGCCTGCTGGCCGGCGGCGGAGAAGGCCCTTTCCACGTCGCAGTCTTTGGGATCGCGGCCGCGGCGGGGACGTACGCCATTCTCGGCGGACTCCGTTCCGTGCTGTGGACGGACCTCCTGCAGGCGACCCTGCTCCTGATCGGGGGCTTCGTGACGCTGTTCGTGAGCGTCGGGGCCGCCGGCGGCTGGAGTGCTGTGCTACCAACCTACGACGCCAACGGGGGAAGCCTCTGGAGCATTGTCCAGCCATGGGATCATGCTTTTGGGTGGCTGCCGCTGCTGACCGGCGCGATGATCCTTGGCGTCCACGGACACTGCACCGACCACGACTACGTGCAACGCGCGCTGGCCGCGAAGAGCCTCTATCATTCGAAGATGGGCGCGATCTTCGCCGCCTTTCTCAAGGTCGCGGCGCTCTTCATCATCGCCGCGCCCGGGGTGATTGCGGCGAAGTTGCTCCCCAACCTCGCGCATCCCGACCAAGCCTACGCGCAACTTGTCACCACCTATCTGCCTGTCGGCCTGAAGGGGCTCGTGCTCGCCAGCCTGCTCGCTGCGATTCTCGGTACGGTGGCGGCCGGACTTTCCGCCGCGGCCTCGATGCTTACATTCGACTTCGCCGGACGCGCGCTTCCCAACCTTTC
>JBBQUU010000016.1:0-75711 GCA_038212175.1 Opitutales bacterium
GCGGGACTTGAGGTTTTTGCGGATGCGGACGCCGTGGAGCCAACCAGAGATGCGCCATGAGATGACGCCGTTACGATTTTCAAAGCGGGAAACGTCGAATGAATTGTCAGGCATTTTAGGTTGCCATGCCAAGTGGCAACCAAGCTGAACCGTTTCCGTAAGCCGCTCTTTATGAGCGGTTAAACTGGCGGAGAGGGGGGGATTCGAACCCCCGGTACGGTTTTACCCGTACAACGCTTTAGCAAAGCGCCGCTATCGACCACTCAGCCACCTCTCCGGATCAGGTCCAGCAGGCAAAAGCTGCGTTCCGGAGAGCGCAAGGACTTTTTCCCGGCGGACCGGGATCGTTCGCGTCGCGGGTGTTATGCCGCGTAGGTGCTTTCGAACACCGGCGTCCGGGCCGTCTTTTTCACGGCGCCGTTGGCGGCAAGGTGTTCGAGGATCTTGAAGGCGAGTTCGGGGTCTCCGCCGACCTTGGTCGCGATGGCCTCGGCCGTGTAGGCCTGGCCCGCCGCTTCCTTGAGGGCCGCGGTGAGTTTGAGCTTGAGCGCAATGACCCCGCCGGCCGCCTTCTTGCCGGCCTCCACGCCGGGCTGGTGGTAGGCGTTGATGCCGACGAGTGTCGCGTAAAAGCCCACCACGCGCTCGTACAAGGCGATGAGCATGCCGAGGGTGTGCGGTGAAACGTCGGGCACCGTGATCGTGATCGACCAGCGGTCCTTCTCGCTGAGCGCGTCGCGCGTGCCGAGATAAAAGCCTTGGAGGTAATCGCCGCTGGTGACGCCCGGCTCGACTTCCAGCGAGGAGCCTTCGCGGTCCTTCAGCACTTCGATGAAGGTGACAAAGAAGTTGTTCACGCCTTCGCGCAATTGCTGCACGTAAGCGTGTTGATCGGTCGAACCTTTGTTGCCGTAGACGGCGATGCCTTGGTTGACCACGTTGCCCTGCAGGTCAAGTTCCTTGCCGAGCGACTCCATGACGAGTTGCTGGAGATAGCGCGAAAAGAGCAGCAGGCGATCCTTGTAGGGCAGCACCACCATGTCCTTGGTGCCGCGTCCGTCGGTGGCGAAGTGCCACATGAGCGCGAGCAGCGCGGCGGGATTCTCGGCGGTGGTGGTCGAGCGCGTAAGGGTGTCCATCGCTGCCGCGCCGGCGAGCAGGGCGTCGACGTCGATGCCCTGCAGGGCCGCGGGCAACAGGCCGACGGCGCAGAGTTCGGAGGTGCGGCCGCCGACCCAGTCCCACATCGGGAAGCGGGCGAGCCAGCCGTCTTTGGTCGCGATCTGGTCAAGCTTCGAACCAACACCGGTGACGGCGACGAAGTGCTTCGCGGGCGTGAGTCCGGCGGCCTCGAAGGCGGCGGCGGCTTCGAGCATGCCGTTGCGCGTCTCGGCGGTGCCGCCCGATTTGGAGATGATGACGGCGAGGGTGTGGGGCAATTTCCCGGACAGCGTGCCGAGCACGTAATCTATCCCGTCGGGATCGGTGTTGTCGAAGAACGTCACGGCCAACGCGTCGGAGGCAGGCTGGCCGAGGGCGTGATTGACGAGCTGCGGGCCCAGGGTGGAGCCGCCGATGCCGATTACGAGCAGGTGTTTGAACTTGCCGCGCGGGCCGGCGACAGTGCCGGCGTGGACCTTGCCGGCGAAGTCTTTGATCGACGCGAGCGTGTCTCTGATTTCAGACGAGAGTTCCTTGGTCGGCGCCAGGTGAGGGGCGCGCAGCCAGTAGTGTCCGACCATACGGCCTTCGTCCGGGTTGGCGATGGCACCGTTTTCGAGTTCGGCCATCGCCAGATAGGCGGCCTGCATGTCGGGCTCCAGACGCGCGAGGAAGTCGTCCGGAAACGGCATCCGACTGATGTCGAGCGCGAAGCCGAGCCCGGCGTGGTGGTAATGGTATTTTTGGAAACGTGACCAGCTCATGGTGGAGGATGAAGGATTTCGATCCTGCACCACGTCGGGCATGAATGCGGAGCCTAAAGAGCGGAGTATGAATGAAAAATCCCGTTCTGGTGAATGAACGGGATTCGCTGAAGGACGGCGGGGCTTTGCGACAGAGTTGCTGCACAAAAAAGCGCCGCCTGATGGGGCGGCGCTCGGGAAACCGGGACGTGAAGGGGAAGCTACAGGTTCTTGTCCGTCACGGCACCTTCCGACGCGGTGCTGACGAGCTTGGCGTACTTGGCAAGCACGCCACGCGTTTCCTTGGGGGGCAGCCGTGTGTAGACGGCCATGCGGGCGGCGTAGTCGGCGTCCGGGATCAACAGGCTGATCGTGTTCTTGATCGCATCGATCTCGATCAGGTCGCCGTTGCGCACAATGCCGATCGGACCGCCCTTCGCGGCTTCGGGGGTGATGTGACCGACGTCGAAACCGTGGCTGCCACCAGAGAAGCGTCCGTCGGTGATCAGGGCGACGTCCTTGATCAGGCCGCGTCCCGCCACCGCGCTGGTGGGCGAGAGCATTTCCCGCATGCCGGGACCGCCGACCGGGCCCTCGTTACGAATGACGACCACGTCGCCCTTGACCACGTCGCCGCGCAGGACACCCTGCAGGGCGTCCTCCTCGCTTTCGTAGACCTTGGCGGTGCCCTTGAAGTAGAGGCCTTCCTTGCCCGTGATCTTGCCGACGGCGCCCCCAGGAGCGAGGTTGCCGTGAAGGACGCGCAGGTGGGTCTCCTTCTTGATCGGCTGATCCCACGGACGAATGATGTCCTGCTCGTCTGGATACGACGGGTACGGCTGCACATCCTTGAGCGAGGCCGCGAGGGTGTCGCCGGTGACGGTGAGGCAGTCGCCGTGCAACATCCCGCGATCGAGCAGCATCTTCATCAGCGGACGGATCCCGCCGATGCGGATGAGATGGCTCATGTTGTACTTGCCGAAGGGCTTCACGTCGGCGAGCAGCGGGACGCGTTCGCCGAGGACCTTGAAGTCTTCGAGCGTGAGCGGCACCTCGGCGCAGTGGGCGATGGCGAGCAGGTGGAGAATGAGGTTGGTCGAGCCGCCGAGCGCGAGACACGTGATGATTGCGTTCTCGAAGGCCTGCCGCGTCATGATGTCGCGCGGGCGGAGGCCGCTCTTGAGCATGGCCATGACGGCGGCGCCGGCGCGCTGGCAGTCCTGGCGCTTCGCCTCGCCGACGGCGAGTTGGGCGCTGCTGTTGGGCAGACTCATGCCGAGGGCCTCGATGGCGCTGGCCATGGTGTTGGCGGTGTACATGCCGCCGCAGGAACCGGGGCCGGGAATGGCGGCCTTTTCGACTTCCTTGAGGCCCGCGTCATCGAGTTCGCCCTTGGCGTGTTTTCCCACCGCTTCGAAGACGGAGACGATGTCGAGGGGCCTCTTGTGGTCGCAGTCGCTGGGAAGGAAGCCAGGGAGGATCGTGCCACCGTAGATGAAGACGGCGGGGCGGTTGAGGCGGGCGATGGCCATCATCGCGCCGGGCATGTTTTTGTCACAGCCTCCGATCGCGATCAGGCCGTCGAAGCCCTCGGCGGCGACCGCCGTCTCGATCGAGTCGGCGATGACGTCGCGGGACACGAGGCTGTAGCGCATGCCCTGCGTGCCCATGCTGATGCCGTCGGTGACGGTGATGGTGTTGAAGTACACGGGCTTGCCGCCGGCCTCGGCGACGCCTTTGCGCGCGTGCTCACTGAGCTCGCCAAGGTGAACATTGCACGGCGTCATGTCGCTGGCGGCGGAGGCGACGGCGATCTGGGGCTTGCGAAAGTCTTCGTCGGAAAAGCCAACGGCGCGCAGCATCGAGCGGGCAGGGGCCCGGTCATTGCCGTCGACGACGACGGAGGAGTGGGGACGCAGCGGATCGGAGGGTTGGGATTTGCTCATGGGAAAATCGGTCGCAGCACACCAAACGGCGTCACGCCGGGCAAGCGGCGTTTTCAAGGTTGCTTCGCCCGCAGGTGGTTGCATCACTCGGGGCTTTCGTCCGCATGGCTTTCAATCTGCAACAGGTTCTCAAGGCACTGCTCTTCTCGTCGAGCCAGGCGCTTTCCATCAAAGACATCCAGGCGGCGTTCGCGCGTTTCCACGATCAGAGTACGACTTTGCCTCTCAAACCGGCGGAAGCGGGGGGCGAAGGCGGCGAGCCGGCTGCCAATGCGGCGGGCGAGGCTTCGGATGAGCCTCCGGTCTCGACCGCAGGTGGCGTCACCGCCACGCCCGCCGAGGAAGCCGTGGAGGAGGCCGGTACAGACGATGCCGACCTTTATCGCGATGTGCCCTCGCTCATCACCGCGGCCCAGATCCGCGAGGCGATGGATGCCCTGGCTGCCAGCCTGCGCGAGGCCCACGACATTTACCTGCTTATCGAGGGCGCGCAGGGCTACCGCCTGGTCACCCATCCGCGGTTTGCCCGTTGGGTGCGCATTCTACGCAATGAGCCACCGCCGGTAAAACTCTCCCAATCAGCCTTGGAAACGCTCGCGATCGTCGCCTATCGTCAGCCTGTGACGCGTTCGGAGATCGAGGCGATTCGTGGCGTGTCGGCGGAGGCGGGCGTGAACAAATTGCTGGAACGCGAGTTGGTCTATATCACGGGCCGGGCCGACCTGCCCGGGCGCCCGCTGCAGTTCGGCACGACGGATAAGTTCCTCGAGTTTGTCGGAGTGAAGTCTCTGGTGGAGTTACCCTCGTCCGACGTCCTGTCGCCGCGACAAATCGACGAGTGGCTCAAGAATGCCATGACCCCAACGAAGCCGGGCGACGCCGACATGGGCCTGCCTCAAGAGGATCTGCCGTTGGAGACAGCGATGGTGACGGACCATGGTGCCGTCGTGCAGGATCTGCCCGAGACGGCGCAGGAAGCCTTCGCTGCCCATGGGGACGCGCCAGGCGATCCGTCCGATTTGCCCAAGCCTTCGACCACCTGAGGGGCGCGCCCATGGAAAACCTTGGCCCTATTCGCCACCAGATCGACCAGCACGACCGCCAGATTGTCGAGTTGCTGAACCGGCGTCTCGCCCTGGCGGCTGAGATCGGCAAACTCAAGCGCAGCGCGGGCGGGCAGATTTATGTTCCCGAGCGGGAGGACGCCGTTCTCCGAAAAGTGGAGGCGCTCAACCACGGCCCGATCAAAAACGAGGCATTGCAGGCGATCTATCGCGAGATCATGTCTGCGGCGATCGCCCTCGAGAAGCCGTTGCTCATCGCGTACCTCGGACCCGAGGCGACGAACACCCACGCAGCGGCAATGAAGAAGTTCGGCGCCAGCGTCGACTACCACGCGATGGCCACGATCAATGACATCTTCACCGCAGTCGAGAAGGGGGAGGCGGACTATGCGGTCATTCCGATCGAGAACTCCACCGAAGGCAGCGTGCGCGAGACGCTCGACAGCTTTGTGGAGAGTGAACTCAAGATCGTTGCGCAGATCTACCTTGAGATCACCCACGCGCTGATCTCGACCTCATCCCTGGAGAAGATCGAGAAAGTGTATTCGAAGGATCAAGCGCTGGCGCAGTGCCGCAACTGGCTGCAGCGTCATCTGCCGCATGCCCAGTTGATCGACGCATCCAGCACGGCCCGGGCGGTTCAGATTGCCCGCGACACGCCGGGCGTGGCGGCGGTTTCGAGCGAATTGTCAGCGCAGTTCTACGCCGTTCCCGTCGTGGCGAAGAATATTCAAGACAAGGCGGACAACACCACGCGGTTCTTCGTGCTGGGCAAACGGCCGTCGGGTGCGGTCGGGGGTGGACGCGACATGACGAGTTTGATCGTGTCGCTCGGCGACGAGGCCGCATCGCATTCCGGCGCGCTGCTGCGCATGCTCATGCCCTTGGCGGAGCGGGGCATCAATCTCTCGAAGATCGAATCCCGTCCCAGCAAGAAGCGTCCGTGGGACTACTACTTCTTTCTCGATGTGACCGGGCACTACGAAGATGCGCCGATGCGCGAGGCGATCGCAGAGCTGCGCAAATTCTGTCCGATGGTGAAGTGGCTCGGCAGCTACCCGTCGGTCAGCTAGACGATTTACGAACAATGGTGGCCGGGCTCGCTGAGCCCGGTTTCGTGAGGTCACTTCTGTCGCTGACAGACTGCGGTCGGCGCCCGCGGCTACATCAAAACCAAACCCCTCGACATAAGTCACGGCTGGGGTGGCCCTGCCACCG
The DNA here is from genome assembly GCA_038212175.1 of Opitutales bacterium. Lineage (GTDB taxonomy): Bacteria > Verrucomicrobiota > Verrucomicrobiia > Opitutales > Opitutaceae > CAMAXB01. The sequence continues at coordinate 6,133 of JBBQUU010000016.1, forward strand.
CTTTCCGTGGTTTTCCCGGTTGCGGGACCTTGGGACATGGCGGGCGAACGGGTTGCGCTCAACCTGGAACCGAACGCCTGCGCGCCGCAAGTTCGCCGCCGGGGAGTTTGACCGGCATTTTCTTGGTGTATTTAACTATTAGATACTCAGACCCGCCCGTACGACGTGCGCCCACCGCTGCTGCACGGCCGGTGCCGCCGCCTGAACCCCGATGGGCCGTTCGCCATTCTCGCGAAAAACGTGCGGAGCAAGGCCGGGAGTGGTCCCAAAAGGAAAAAGGGGCCACGCCATTGTCCCGTGACAGAGGCGCGACCCCTTCGAAGTGGCGGTCGGAAGAAACGCTGCGGCGGTTTACGCCAGCAGGTACTGCCACTGGTTTTCGCGGGCGGCGCGGGCGGCCTTGAGGGCGCCCATGGCGACGTAGCGCTTGTAGTCGGCGCCGGCGAGGCGGACCTTGGGCGAGGCGTACCCATCGTCGACGAGGCGTTGCTGGAGCACCGTGTCGATGCCTTTGATCTGTGAGCCGCCGCCGGTGATGATGATGTTCTGCAGCAGGGTCGCGACGGAGTCGGAGGAGGCCCGTCCGATCAACGTGCGGGCCGCCTCGAAGATCTTGTCGAGCAGGGCGTTGCCGGCCTTGCCGAGGGCCTCGCCGATCTCGATGGTGCGGACCTTGCCGCCCACAATGACCTGCGCGTCGATCGGTTTGCGCACAGGCCCCACGTAGGCGTGGGCTTCCTTGAGTTCGCGGACCTTGTGGCGGGAGAATCCATTGTTTGGATACACCCGGTCGATCTCCGATGCGAGGATGTCGTCCATGGCGTCGCCGGCGAAGGGAATGCTGATCTGGTCCTCGACGGTCGGGAAATAGCCCTGCACCATACACAGGTCGGACGTGCCGCCGCCGATGTCGATGAAGAGGGAGTTGGTCACGGGATCAACGTAGCCGGGTTGGTTGACGCGGGCGTCATCGCGGTAACCCAGCGCGGCGAGGAAGGGCTCGGGAATGAGCAGAACACGGTCGAAAAGACCGGTCACGGTCTGGCGGATGTCCTCGCGGGCGTCTTCGCCGGCATTGGCCGGCACGCCGATCACGACGCGCAGCTCGGACTTGTTGCCGGGATCGACGAGTTCGCGCAGATGCTTGAGAAAATCGCGGGCGGGTTCGCGTTGAGCGATCACGCCTTTTTCCATGGGGGAGACGAGATTGACGTGCAGCATGTGCCGGAGTGCGTCCTCACCGAAGAGCAGGCTGGCGTTGTTGGTGATGATGCCGCTCACCACGCCTTCCTTGGCATAGCCGACCACGCTCGGCACGATCTTGCTCACGGCGAGATCGTTGGAGTCCGGCGCACCGGCGAGAATGCAAGACTTGTTGGTGCCAAAGTCGAGGCCGGCGATGACGATCGGGCGGTTGGCCCGGGCGGCGGGGGCGGGGCTGGTGGCGGCCGGAGCGGCGAGGGTGTCGGATTTATCTTTCGTCGTGGTGGTCATAGGATGGGAGCTGGCAGGTTGAGCATGGAAGCGAACGGAGAGGGAGATCACGAGCGCGGTTTGCGCGGGCGGTCCTGGATAAGCATCGAATCAAGCATGTCGGTAATCGATTGCGGCCCGCCTGGTGAAGGCGGGGGCGCGGTGCGGCTGGCCGGCTCCGCAGGCGTGGCCACGGTCCTCAATGGGCCTGCTGCCGGTGCTTGTACTGCCGAGGGGGGCAGCCGGCTCAGGACGAGATCGCCCACGACTTGGGCATCGACGACCCGACGATACTCCTCGGTAAAGGCAGATTGGAGCGCTTCGTTGGTCCAAGGGCCATTCGCATCGGAGGCTTGGAGTTCAGCCACGCGGTGGGGTAGTTCCTGCTGCAAGATCTTGGCGGCGGCGGTCGAATCGTTCGCGAGGCGCAGAAAACACGCCTGCCGGTAGAGGCGGCGCACGTCGTCCAAGGGGTCCACCGGAATAAAAAACTCCATGCTTGCTTGGAGCGCTAGACCGAGTGCGGCAGAGGGGGTTCCCGAAAACTTATTCAGATCGGCGCGCCCGGTCGAATCAGCGGTAACGGAAGAGAATGTACGCCGTGATCCCGCCCACGCCGATCAGCAGCAAGGTGGCGAACACGATCCAGCAGCCCGATTTGGAAACCTGTCCGCGCTGACGTTCCGCTTCTTGGAGCAGGGCGAGGGTGGGATCGCGGTTTTCGCCCGCCGACGGGGAGGCGCGCGCCAGAAACGGGGGCGGAGGCGGGACGGAAACGTTCGCCGCAAGCGGGAGGTTAAGAGGCGGGTGGGGTTCGTCGGCCGGCGTTGGCTCGCTGAGGCCGATCTCGCGGTCGAGCCATTGGAGATGCTCGGCGACCAAGGCACGCTGACGTTTCAATTCGGTGAGACGATCCGGCACAAAACGAGTAGCGACGGTTTTGAACCTTGGCGGCAAAACAAAAAACGCCGGACCTCGCGGTCCGGCGTTTGAAAAAGACAAACGAATTGCGGCGATCAGGCCTTGACGACGACGGCCACGCGACGGTGGGGTTTGTCGTACTGAACAACGCCGTCCTTGAGGGCGAAGAGGGTCCAGTCGCGGCCGATACCGACGTTCTTGCCCGCGTGCAGCTTGCTGCCGCGCTGGCGAACGATGATATTGCCGGCAATGACGGCCTGGCCGCCGAATTTCTTCACGCCCAGTCGCTTTGACTGACTCTCGCGACCGTTTGAAGTGGAACCTGCACCTTTTTTATGCGCCATGGTGAAAAATCTCCTTTAAGTGTGATGGATCAGGCGGTGATGGACTCGATCTTGATGACCGAAAGCTCCTGGCGGTGACCCCGCTTCCGCTCGTAGCCCTTGCGCTTCTTCTTCTTGAAGACGATGACTTTATCGCCGCGCTTGTTCTCAAGAATCTTGGCCGTTACCTTGGCTCCGGCAAGGAGGGGGGTGCCCACTTTGAAGGCATCGCCCTCGCCGGTGGACAGCACGTCGGTGATCTCGACGGTCGAACCGGCTTCCGTGTTCGGATAGCGGTTAACGAACAGAACGTCTCCCTCGGTGACAGCGAACTGTTGGCCCTGGGTTTTAATGGTCGCTTTCATAAATAAAACCGCGAACTAAGAAGTTTTGACCTACCTCACGCAAGGTTAATTTGGGACAACTTCGCCCGTCACTGCGTCGAACCACAAAAGCCATGTACAGGAGCGCGCAGAGACCGCAAAGCAAAGCAAGTCAGGGGTGTAATGCGGATGTCTGTGTCTACTAAATCGGCAATCACAGGGCTAAGGGTTCCTCAGCGCCCTCTGCGAGCTCATGTGATAATTCGGGGCCGAAACGTTTTCCGGTATGTGTTTCGGTTCTTCCGCCCCTTCTTCGGCATCAAGCATTTGGCCTTGCTCACGAATCGGCGCTGTTCCGGGGAAAGTGACGATGCCGCTTCGGGCGAAAATCATCCCCGGCTTGGCGCGGGAAGACCGGCAGATGCGGACGGGGAATCCGAGCGCCTGGTCCACCGCGCGAGCAGTCCGTGACAACCCAGGTAGAGGACCGGAATAAAGACCAGCGTCACGAGGGTCGACGCAACCAGTCCGCCCAGGACGACGCGGGCGAGGGCGGCCTGCATCTCCGCGCCCGTGCCAAAACCGAACGACAGCGGAAGCAGCCCGAGTACCGTCGTCAGCGTGGTCATCAGGATGGGCCGGAGACGCCGGCGGCCGGCCTCCTTCACCGCCTCGACCGGGTCCATGCCCTGCTCGCGTCGCAACAGGTTCACGTAATCGACGAGCACGATGGCGTTGTTCACCACAATGCCGGTCAGCATCACGATGCCCATGAGGCTCTGCATGTTGATCGTGGTGCCGGTGAGCAGAAGGGTGGGCACGACGCCGATGACCGCGAGGGGGATGGAGAACAACACGATGAGCGGATCGAGGAAGCGCTCGAACTGGGCGGCCATGACCATGTAGATCAGCACGATCGCGATGAAGAGCGACAGGCGGAAGTCGGCGGCGGCCTTGCGCTGCTCCTCGTATTCACCTCCAAAATACAACGAATAGCCGGGGGGCAGGGGGATTCCGCCAAGCCGGCCCTGGATGGCCTCGACCGCGTCGCCGAGCGGCATGCCGCTGGCGAGCACTGCGGTGATGGAAGTGACGCGCTGGCTGTTGATCCGCTCGATGGAAGGGGGCCCGCGTCCCGCCCGCATGTCGACGACGGAAGAGACGGGAATCACTTCGCCGCCGGGCAGGCGGATCGGGATGTTGTCGAGGCTTTGCACGCCCCGACGGTCGTCGGGCTGCAGGCGGACCACGATGGGGAACTCTTCGCCACCCACACGGTAGGAGCCCGCGCGGCTTCCGCCGACATTCGTCTGGATGGCCTCTGCAACGTCGCGGACGGAAAGACCGAGTTCCGCGAGCTTCGCCCGGTTGAGGATGACGTTTTTTTCGGGACGCCCCTCGCGGTTGCTGATTCGTACGTCCGCAATCCCGGGAATGAGTTCGATCTCCGCCTGCAGTTGCCGGGCGATCTGCTGAGCCTTTTCCAGATAGTACCCGCGGATCTCGATCGCCACATCTTCATCGCCGCCCGAGCCAAAGATGCGGCGCAGGATCCAGAGTCCCGAGCGGGCGCGCACGCGGACTTCTCCGCCCGGCACGAGACCGGCGGTGGCCACGCGGAGCCGGTCGGCCAGCTCGGAGGTGCTGACGCTCGAACCGCGATTGAGGGTGATCTCCACCTCGGCGTCGCCGTCGGTCACTTCCGTGGTCACATGCGCTACTTCGCCTTCAGGAAGATGCTCGTAGACGATCCGCTCCAGTTCGGCCAGGTAACGATTGACGACGGCGATGTTGGTCCCGTTGGCCATGCGCAGGTCGACATCGATCAGATCGGCATCAGACTGCGGGGCGAGTTCGACCGGGATGAGCGGAGCGGCTGCGAAACCGGCCACGACCAGGATCACCGTGACGCCGAACACCGTGCGTTTGCGACGGAGGGCCATGTCGAGCAACCGCGCATAACGATCCTCCGTCCGCTGCAGACCACGTTGGATGAAGGCGAGACGCTGGGCGGCGCGCTCCGCGCGCCGGGACCGGACCGCGAGAAACTTGCTCGCGAGCATGGGAACCAGCGTGAGGGCGACCAGCAGCGAGCAGGCAAGGGAGAACACCACCACAAGGGCGAGTTGCTGAAAAATGACACCCGACACGGTCTGCATGAAGACCACCGGCAGAAAGATCACGCACGTGGTCAGGGTGGATGCGATGATCGCGCCAGAGACCTCCTTGGTCCCGACCAGGGCGCTGGCTTTGGCGTCCTTGCCGGATTCGCGGTGGCGGACAATGTTCTCGAGCACGACGACGGCGTTGTCCACCACCAGACCCACGCCCAGCGCGAGTCCGCCAAAGCTCATTTGATTCAACGTGAGGTTGTTGAAATAGAGCAGGCCGAAGGTCGCGATGATTGAGATGGGAATCGATACGGCGATGATGAAGGTGGAGGCGCCGTTGCGCAGAAAGATGTAGAGAACGAAAACCGCCAGCAGCGCACCCCACAGGGCGGATTGGCGGACGCTGGCGATCGACTGTTCAATGAAGACGCTTTGGTCGGACGCGACGAACAGCGCGACATCGGGACGCTCTTTGTTGATGCGTTCGATCTCGGCCCGGATGGAGGCCGCCACGGCCACCGTGTTGGCACCGGTCTGCTTTTGAATGGCGAGTCGAAGCATCGGCCGGCCGTCGATCTTCACGACTTCGCCAAGATCCTCGTATCCTAACGTGACTTCGGCGACGTCGCGGACGCGGATCGGCGTGCCGTCGACATTGGCCACGACCGTGCCGGCCACTTCCTCCACGCTCGAGTACTCGCCCAGAGTGCGGATATAGATTTCTTGAATACCCGTGGCAACGTTGCCCCCGGGAAGGTTGGCATTGCTGCGTCCGATCGCGGCGCGCACGTCGCTGGCCGAGAGACGGCTCGCGTTCAACCGATCGCGCTGGAGGTGAACGTGGACCTGCCGGTGGATGCCGCCCCATACGTCGATGCTTCCGACACCCGGGATTTGCTCGAACCGGCGTGTGATCTCGCGCTCGAGCGTGACGGTCAGTTCCTGCACGTCCTTGAACGGTGAACTTGCGCCGACGATCACGATGGGGGTGTTGTCGGGATCGAATTTCCAAACCCGCGGTGGATCCGCTTCCGGCGGAAGACTGTTGCCGATCGTGTCGAGCGCGGCCCTGAGGTCGTTCGCTGCCTCGTCGATGTTGGTGCCCCGCGCGAAGTCCAGTGTCACCCGGCTCGACCCTTCCTGAGAGCGGGAACGGACACGCTGGACGCCGGGAACACCCGCCACGGCATTCTCCACGGTCTGGGTGATGATCTGCTCGACCTCTTCTGGCCCGACATTCGGATAGCTCACGCCCACGGAGAGCCGCGGAAACTCAATGGGCGGCAGCAGATCGATCGGCAGATGGCGAAATCCAGCGATGCCCAGCGTGATGATGATCAGAAACGCCATCAGCGTGGCGATGGGGCGTTTGACGGCGGTATCGGTCAAGGGCATGGCCGCGGAAGGGATTAGCTGCTGGGGGCAGCGGTGGGTTGCGGACGCAGGACGGCTTCAAGCAAGTCTTCGCGCTTAAGGCCCTGCAAATTCAAGACGTGATCCCACGTGACCGTTCGCACGCGTGCCTGCGTGCGTCCGGTCGAAAGAAGGTCCTGTCCCAGCGTGACGACCCAGTCGCCCGCAGCGACCCCGGAGACGGCGACTTCCATTGCCCCGCGCGCGATGACGGCTACCGGGCGGAACTTGATCGGCACCGGTTCCGACAGGGTGAGCGCGCCTTCGGCGGCCGCCGGATTTGAGACGATGGGGCCGGTGATGACAAAGATTCCTTCCTGTCCCGTGTTGGGATCGGTAAAGAGTGCGCTCGTGGCAATGAGTGTCGCCTGCTGGCTTTGCCCGTAGAGAACGTCGACGGGAACGAACATGCCCGGGCGCAAGACCTGCCCGGTATTTTCGATTTCGATCTCCGCTTCTGTGGAGCGGGTGATTTCGTTGAGGAAAGGGGAAATGCGAGTCACCTCGGCGGCGAGGGAGCGACCTGAACCGTCTGGTGCTTGAAGCATGATCCTCGCGGGCTGCCCCGCCTCCAAATAATGGAGCATGTTGTCGGTCACGTTGACCCTGACCTTGACGCGGTCGAGGTTGCCGATCGTGAAGAGCCGATTGGAGGTCGAGGCCTGCATGCCGACCTCGGCGTTGCGCTGTCCGACCACGCCATCGATCGGCGCGGTGATCGCGGTCTTGGCGAGCAGGTCGCGTTGTTCCGCGAGGTTGGCGGCGTCTTGCTCCAATTGGGCTTCGGCCAGTTCCACGTCGGCGGCGGCGGACTCCAATTGCGCTGCGATGGTATCACGTTCCAACGCACTCACCAAGTCCCGGTCGACCAGCGGGCGGGTGCGGCGGGCCTGAGCTTCCAGTTCCGCGAGCCGGGCTTTCGCTTGCCGGACGCGCGCCTGTCCGATGCGCAGGCCCGCTTCGGCTTGGCGGACTTGTTCGCGGAGCTGATCGCCGGCCAGTTCGACGAGCACCTGGCCTTTGGTGACCGCCTGGCCATCCTGCACATGGACGGCGCTGATTCTTCCGGAAACCTCGGCGTACAACGAAACTTGGTTTTCGGCCCGGACGGTGCCGCTGAGGCGCTCGACGAGGGGCAGGCCGCCGAAGCGCGCTTGAAGCGCTTCGACGGGCGGGGCGGTGATGTTGGGCGTGGGCGACGAGGCCGAGTCACGATAGCAACCGGCCAACGAAAGCGTGAGCCCCGCCAATCCCAGTAAAGCAAGGGATCGACTCACCACGGAGCCTTCCCTCCTTTGGATCGGTTGCCACGCAAACCGGGCGCGTGAGACGCGAAGAGCGAAAGGCGTTGTCTGAGGCCAGCCGCGAAGAGGCGGGCAGGGAAGTCATTTAGCTGCAACACACCGCAACCCTAGCCTGCCACACAAGCTTGCGCAAGGGTTGGGGCCGAGCCTTGCCCATTATCGGCGTGGGATTTCGCCTGACAGTACGAGCGGGGTCAGGGAGCAGCGTCCTTGGATGGGGGGCCGGAGGGAGCCGGAATGACGAGAACGCCGCCAGCGGCATTCACCCTTTCCACTCCCATGTTATAGTGCGGGCGGCGCTTGTAGTCGGGGGGGAGGATGGCGCGAGAAACGAGTATACGTTCTTCTGCCGCCTCGGTTTCAACGGCCTGCTCGCGTTTGAGGGCGGCGAGGCGGGCGGCTTCTGCTTCGGTGTCAGCGCGTTTCTGCGCCTCCAAGGCGGCAAGCCGGGCGAGGGCTTCCTGGCGGGCGGCGTTGGCAGCGGCGGCTTCGCGCTCGGCCTGTTCGGCGCGGACGCGGGCTTCGCCTTGGGCCACTTCCCGTTCGCGGGCCAGGCGTTGGAGTTCGGCGGCGCTGCGACGGGCTTCCTGTTCAGCGGCGACTCGGGCAACTTCGGCCGCAGCCTGCTCGGCACGGAGTCGCGCGAGGTTGCGCTCGGACTCTTCAGCTTGGACGCGGGCGCGTTCTGCGGCGAGGCGGTGGGCTTCGGCTTCGGAGGCGGCGCGCTGGCGGGCCTCCGCTTCACGGCGTTCGAGGTCGGCATTTTCGATCACGGCCCGCTCCGCCGCCAGCTTCTGTTCGACGCTCTCGCGATAAGCGCGATAGCCGAAGATCCCGACAATGACGAGAAGTACGGCAAGAATGGCAACGATGAGGTTTTTTATCATGGCGATGAAGTTGGGACAATTCCCCAGGGGTTTGGTTTCGGGGAAGGGCCGGATACGGGGCACGGGTGCCGCTCCCTGGCACCGGTGGTGTGCCGTTGGTTAAACCTTACGGCTCGCGAACGGCAGTCGCGAGCGAAAAAACCGGGGGCGCTGCAAACACACGGCATCAACGACGCGGGGTCTTCACGAAAATATAATTGGCGAGAAACCCCAGGCCGAACATCCCGCTCAGCGTGCGAATATTTCGCATCGCGCCGACCACGCTGGCGAGCGGACTGGCGGCATTCTCGTGAACGCGAACGAGCAGCAGGCAGGCCAGAAGGGCGAGGATCGGCTGGAGCAAAAAGACCAGGTGGTACGTGCGCAGGGCGTCTCCCGTGGGCGTGAGGAAGTGGCCCAGCACGGTCCCGCCGATGACGGGAGCGATCGCCGTGACGAGTGAGGTGAACGCGAGGTTGACGCTGATCGCGAGCGTCTTGGCCCGGGCCGGGATGAGTTTGAGCTGAATGTTGAACAGTCCGAGCGTGAACCCCGCCGCCATCATGCCTCCAAACGACCACATGCCGTAGAGCATCCAATCATTGTCCGGTCGCACGAAACACCAGAGGAAGTTCTGCAGCTGCCAGGCGATCATGCAAAACAGCATGACGGGCTTGTTGCCGAATCGATCGGCGAGGGCTCCCCAGGCCGGATAGGACAAGGCACCGCCGACGCTGGTGAGAATCACGAGCTGACTCACGTCCTTGAGCGTCCATCCGAGCTCGTTGTACATGAACACGGCGTAGAAGGGGCCAAAGGTGTTCGCCGCGAATCCCCACGCGGCGCCGTAGCCCACAAACCACACGAACGCCGGCGTGCCGAGCAGCACGTTGAGCTGCTCATTCCAAGGTGCGTGCGCCTCGGAGCGCACCGTTTCGGAATGAGTGCGCATGCGATGCTGCAGCAGGACGGAGATCACGCGCAGCACCACTGACGCGCCGAGCAGGAACTGGAAGGCGCGGACCGACCCTGATTGACGATTGATCATTTCTCCGACGAGCACGAGAAAGACCACCTGCGCGAGCTGCATGAGCCGGTTGCGCGCGCCGAAATATTTCCCGCGCAGCCGGCGCGGCACCCATTCCTGAATCCATGAGATCCAGCTCACACCCGTGAAGGCGGTCACCGCCGCCGACGCGCTGAAGAACGCGATAAACCACGGGCCGCTGATCGCGGGCGCATCCGTGGGCAGGAAGGATAGGGCCACGGCCATCGCACCCCAGCAAACCACCTGAAACGTGCAAAAAATCAGGGTGACCGTCTTGGCCGCGAAAATGCGGTCCATGAAAGGCATCAGGAAGGCTTGGGCAAAGTTACCCCAAAACGGCAGCGAGACGATGAGACCGTACGTCGCCGGAGGCAGCTGGTAGAGGCCCGTCAACAGCGCCGCGATGACGAAGTTGCCTGGTTGCAGCAGGTACACGAGCGGCGTGGCGGTGAGCCCGTCCCACGTGCACAGGCGGAGGTTGCGTTGAAGCTGCGACGTTGCGGTTTTCGACATCGAAGGTAAACCTGCATCAAAGACCATGCCGGCTCCAATAGAAGCCAAAGTGTTTCAAAATAAAAATACGGTTGCCGTCGCGCGCAGTCTTCTGGGCAAGCTTCTGGTTCGCTCCTCGCCCGAGGAGGGCGAAGTCCGGGGCCGCATCACGGAAGTCGAAGCCTATCACGGCAGCGCGGACCTCGCCTGCCATGCCTCGCGCGGTCGCACGCCGCGCACCGCCGTGATGTTTGCTCCCGGCGGCGTGTGGTATGTGTACCTCTGTTACGGCATGCACGAGCTGCTTAATCTGGTGACCGGCCCGGCGGACCACCCGGCGGCGGTGTTGATTCGTGGGCTCGATTCCGTGAAGGGGCCGGGACGGCTCACGCGCCAGCTTGGCATCGATCGTCGGCTCAACGGGCTTCCCGCCGCGCCCTCGTCGGGGCTCTGGTTGGAAGACGACGGCTACCGTCCACCGGCCGCGACGGTGAAGGCGACCCCGCGTATCGGGGTGGACTACGCCGGCCCGGTTTGGTCGGCGAAAAAGTGGCGGTTTGTGCTTTCCAACACGGCGTCAACGGAGAGGTCGTCCAGGCTCGCTCCGCGGCGAAGCACCTGAACGTGGTCCCCGGGCGGCGCCCACATCGCCGGATCCGTGGGGCCAAACAGCAGGAGACACGGCGTGTCGACGGCCGCGGCGAGGTGGCTGATGCCGGAGTCATGGCCGATGAAACCCCGACAGGAGGCGAGCCGCACGGCGACCTCCGTCAGCGGACGTCCGAGGCAGATTTCCCCAAATGACGCGAGGACCTCGACTGCCGTGGCGTCGGCTTCTCCGCCCACGATGAGCAGGCGGCGATGCAATCGTTCGCAAAGACGACACCAGCGATCCAGCGGCCAGTTCTTCCGGGGCGATCCGCTGCCGGGATGGACCGCAATCAAATCGGACACGGAACGCGACAACGGCAGGCGACTGCGTAGTTCCGAGGGCGTCAGGCCCAACGCGTGCAACGGTTCACAGTAGTGACGCGCCGCGGGGGCGAGGCTAGGGAGGGCGGAGCCGGAAAGGTATAATTGCCCGGAGCGAAGCGGAAGATGCCGCGCGATTGTGCCATCGTTGTCGGGCCAGTAATTGACGACGAGATCGAAGCTCGCGAGCCAGGCCGCAAACGGGTGCGGCAACGGCGTGCAGGAAAACAATGCGCTCCACCGCGCCTCGTGTTGCGAATGCGCGACGTCGAGACTGCCCGCGAGCTTGCCGAGTTCCGCGGCGGTGGCGTTGCCGGCCAGCTCGATGCGCGCGCCCGGCCAGCAGGCGCGGAGCAGTGCGAGGGCGGGCAGGGTGACAATGAAATCGCCCAACGCTCCGCCGCGCAGCACGAGAATGTGGCGCATGACGCCGGTCGTCTTCGCCGCCTACTTGCCGGCCGCCAGTCGGCCGGAAGCGCGACCACCGGTGTGTTCCTGGAGCTGCAACGTCGCGGTGCCGTACTTTAGCTTGAGCTGCATGCGCACGGGCAGACGTTTGTCGTCCTGGGAGATCCACACTTTGATCTCACCTCCGCGGGCGAAGAGTCCGCGCGGCTCTTCCTTTTCCATGCGTGGCACCAGACGCAGGGCGGGCACGCGACCCCAAGGTGAACGGACTTCCTCGATCGCCTCGGCGTGCAACGTCAGCGGAAAGAACTCTCTCCCGGCGTGTACCAGCAGGTCGCGCTTTTCGCCCGGTTTGATATCCCAGTCGCGGGGAGCGACGAGACTGGAAATCAAATCGATCGGATTGCCTTCCGGAATGGGAAGGTCGCTGTTGCGGTGCGGGCGGTGCTTGTCGCGATGCCGCGCCACCATCGTCTCATAATCGAAATCTGTGCGCGTCTCTGTGCGCCGTTTGCTGTCCTCACCCTGTTCTTCCGCGAAAATCAGGCGGCTCGTCGCCATGTCGATCACGACCGCCCCTTCGTCGTCGTAGCGGTAGACTCCGCGCACGAAACCGCGGGAAGATGTCTTGGTCTCGATGCGCATGACCTTGCGCCCGTCGAGCTCTTCCTCGTTGGCCGAGATCGTGATTTCCCCCGCATTCGTGAAAATGCCCCAGCCGACGCGATAGACGAAGGTCTCGCCGTCGGCAAAGGCGGTGAAGGGTTCGGCTCGCATGGAGGAGATTGCAAGAAGTGAACCGGCGAGGAGGGCGGCAAAGCGGATAGGCATGAACTCAGGAAAATCGAAGGTTAACCGATCAGACCGCAGAAACCAACGACGGTGCGTTCTTCTTGGCAAACGTTCGCGACAAATCGCACCTTGCCTGCGCCGCGCGTGCCCCCCGGCTCGTGCTCACAGAGCAACGTTCAGACGGCGGGTGGTGCGAACGAGTTGCCCCCCGCGAGCCGTCGGCAGGTCTCAAGGGTGTCGATTTCGGCTGGCGCCTTGTCGGTGCGAATGCGCACGATGCGGGGGAACCGCAGGGCAAACCCGCTTTCGTGACGGTCGCTGGCCTGGAGGGAGTCAAAGGCAACTTCGAGCACCACGTCCGGAACGACCCGTCGATATCGCCCCTTCTCTTCGAGGGTCCGGTCGAGAAAATGGCCGGTGAGTTCGGCGATCTCGGCATCGGTGAGGCCGGAGTACGCCTTGCCGACCGTGAAGAGCCTGCCCGCGTCGTCGCGGACGGAGAACGTGTAATCGCTCAGCACGCCGCGTCGCTTGCCGTGACCATACTCGACGCCGGTGACGACGACATCCAGGGTGGCGTAGGCCTTTTTGAGTTTAAGCCATGCGAGACCCCGGCGGCCCGGGCTGTACGGGCTCCGCGGATCTTTGGCCATGAGGCCTTCGTTACCGCGCCGCCGCGCGTGGGCGAAGGCCGCTTCGATCTCGGGAGCGGTTTCCACGCGTTGTACGGGTGCCAGCAGGATCGTGGTCGCGAGCTCCGACGGACGTCCTGCCATGAAGCACTCCAGGCGTTCGCGCCGCTCTGCGAGGGGCGATGCCACGAGGGGCTCACCGTTGATCCACAACAAATCGTAAAGTGAGAGCGAAACCGGTATTTCCGCGCCAAGGAAGAAATCGTCGCCACCGGTTCGCCCGAGGCGCTTCTGAAGGTCGGCGAACGGCAGCGCCCGTCCGTCCCGCCACGCGAGCAGTTCGCCATCGGCCATGAGGTCGCCGGGCAGGGCCTGCGCGGCGCGGGCGAGTTCGGGGAATTGCCCGGTGATGCGGCGCAACTCGCGCGAATAAAGTTCCACCCGCTCACCCTGCTTGTGGAGCTGGCAGCGAATCCCGTCGTACTTCTCCTCCAGCCAGACGGGCGCGCCGAGTCGTTCGAGGATCGCTTCGGCGGTGGGCTCCGGGCTCGCGAGCATGAATTGCAACGGACGGAAGACGGCGGGGGCCAGCGAAGCGAGCTCGCCTGCCTTTGCGGCGCGAACCACGCTCGGCAGATCTCCGCAACGTAGATGGGCGTCGCGGACCTCCGCGGGCGGCTGGTTCCACGCGGCCGCCACCGCCTCCTCGACCAAGCCTTCCTTCAATCCGATGCGCAGATCGCCTGTGACGATCTTGAGCAAAAATTTCGCTTCCAGGGGCGTGAGCGTGCGCAAGCGTTCCCGCAATGCCGCGATCTTCTCCACCGGTCCGCGCAGGGCTGCGGTGCGCTCGAAAAAGGCGGCTACGTCCGCGAGGGACGCCGCCTGCGGCGCGACGTGTCCGGCCAGCACGGCCTCGGCCGCCTCGCCGCTGTCGCCAAATCGCAAATACGCCTGCCGCCAGTCGGCCTCGTTCAAGCCCGTGAGTTCGAGAATGGCCCGCTTGATCACCGCCCAGCCGAGGTTGAGCGTGCGCTCGTCCGTCTGTGGAAACGGACGGCCGGTGAGTAAGAGCGCCGCCTGCGCCGCGTTGTCGGCGGACAGGTCCGCCAGATAGCCGGCGAGCGCGGCCACCTTCTGCAATCGTCCACCCGCCGCGCCCACCACCGACGCGGTCGATGCGAAGCGGGCGAATGCTTCGGGTTGCGCGGCCTCGGGTGCGGACCGGGAGGGCGACGGCGTCGATGCTTTCGGTGGAAGGGGCGGCGCGGCGCGAAGCGGCATCTCCAGTTGATTGTCCTGACCCAGCGCCCATGCCTCGATGCCGCGATCGCGCAACGTCCGGGCGAAGTCCGCCGCGAAACCGTGCAACGTGAGCACGCGTTGCGGCTGCACCGCCTCGACGAAGCGCAGGAGATCGGTGAAGTCCGCGTGATCGGAGAGCGGGAACGCTGCATCGCATTGGTAGCGGAACGTCACCCCGGGATCGAGTGCCCATCCGGTGATGGCGGCGGTGCGGCGCCGCGGGATCTTGCGCAGGAACCCGGAGTTGGGGCCCTGCGGAGGGCTGATCACGACATGGCCGGCGGGATCGGCGGGGTCGAATTCGCGGTAGGGTGGGAAATGAACGCCGGCTTCCTCGTAGATGCGGGTGAGTTTGGCCGCCTGCGGATGCAACATGACGGGAAGAGAGGCTTCGCTCAGACTGCTGAGCAGTTCCTGACTCTTTCCGAGACTGTAGCCGAAGAGCACGGGGATGCCGCCGTCTTCGAGGGTTTCGCGGCAGAAGGCCACGATCCGCGCGAGCACTTCCTCCGTCGGCGGCATGACGTAGTGGGATCGTCCATACGTCGTCTCCATGATGAGTGTGTCCGCGCGCGGCGTTGCGCAGGCCTCGGCGGAGCGGCCGCGCCGCAGCTTGAAGTCGCCGGTGTAAAGGAGGCTGCCGCGTTCGTCATGGGCGAGCAGGCTCATGGCCGATCCCAGAATATGACCGGCCGGATGCAGGGTGACGGTGGTATCGCCGGAGAGCGCCTCCGTGTGACCGAACGGCAGTACGTGCTCGACCCGGCCGGCGGGCAGACGGGCGCGCATGAGCCGCGCGGTCAGTTCGGAACACAACACTTCCCGGTGCGTCGCGAGGTGATCGAAGTGCGCATGCGAGACGAACGAGCGCGCAACCGGCCGATGCGCGTCAAGCCACCAGTCGATTTGGGGCAGGAAGACCCCCTGATTGAATTTCACCTCCCATCCGGTCATGCCCACACCTCAGCGCGAAACAGGTTCGCCGCAAGTCCGCGACTCAACGCAGGCCCAACACGAGAAAAATCAAGGCTACCAGGGTGGCCACACCGGCCACCAGCCAGTACCAGGCGGGACCGGGCGCGCGATGGCGGGAGGTCTCATCGGCCGCCAATTCCTCGTCGGGCAGATCGAGTCCGTCGTAGATCGACTGCTCTCGCCAGCCCGTGCGTTCGTCGGCGCCGCATTCCGGACAGGCCTTGGCGCGTCGCGGGATCGCCGCCCCACAGACGGCGCATTCCTCTGGGGGCGTGGACGCACGCGAGGTCACTTGACGGGTTTGAGGTACTTCCGTTTGACGAGGCGCCAGACCGTTACAAAGAAAGCGGTCAGGGGGATGGCGAGGATCATCCCGAGAATGCCGTTGAGCGCCGTGCCCCAGAAGAAGATCGCGACGATGATGGTGACCGGATGCAGGCCCGTGCGGTCACCCATGATTTTTGGGGTGAGAAACCAGCCCTCGATCATTTGCACGGCGATGAAGACGCCAAGCACGTAGCTGACGAGCGACCAGCCGCCCTCGGGCTGCAGGAAGGCGAGGGGCAGGGCGACGCTCAGGCCAATGATCGTGCCGAGGTACGGCACGATGTTGAGAATGCCCAAGGCGAGGCCGATGAAGAGCCCGAAGCGAAGGCCGACCAGGGAGAAGCCGACCGCCAGCAGTGCGCCCATGATCAGGCCGATCACGAGCTGGCCGCGAAAAAACGAGACCACGATGGCGATGAACTCGCGGACGAGAAAGACGACGTCCACGCGAACGTCCGGCTTCAGGAAGGGAAGCTGGTCGCCGAGGCTGCGGGTGGGATCCTGACGCGAGAGCAAAAAGAAAAAAAGGTAGATCGGGATGATTGCCAGCTGCGTGATGAAGCCGAAGACACCGATCACGCCGACACCCGCCGCCTTCAGGGAAGGAAGCGCCTGGCTGAGCAGCGATTGCGCCTCCTGGGTCAGGCTCTCCACCACTCTGCGAATCGCCGGCTTCTCCATCTGCTTTTCGGCAAACGAGACCCATTCGGGATAATGGGCCTCGGCTTCGGCGATCGCTCGTTGCCAAAACTCGGGAATGAACTCGATGAAGGAGAGGATCTGCTCCACGAGGGGCGGGGTGATGAGCAACATCAGGCCCGCCAGCACGAGCACGAAGGCCAGGTACATGATGACCACGGCCGGCACGCGGTTCAGCTTCAGCCGGTTTTGCATCCCGTCGACCACGGGCCGGATGATCAGGGCAAGAATTCCGGCCGTCGCGAGCGGCCAGAGCACGCCCGAAAAATGCCCCATCAAGCGCCCGAGCACGATGAAGGCGAAGACCACTGCTGCGCCGATCGCCATCAAGGCAAACAGACCGGCCGCCATGCCGACGACGCGGCGCTGCCCTTCGGTGAGCAGACGTTTCGATGCGGCCTCGGTCATAGTGCGAAACAAAGGAGCGAAGTCGCGGGTCGGATGCCAGAGGAAAAGGTGGTCTCCGCCGGTGCGAAAGGGCCGGGTGCCGCGACGTCATGTCGATGCCTTCGGTTGAACTTACGGCGGCGCCACGCATAGTGTGTTCTCAATATTTGCCATGAATCGTCGAAAACTCGTCCTTGTTGTTGTTGGAACGCTGATCGTCCTCGTGGCGCTCACTGTGGGCCTAGCCCTGACGCCCGGCGTGCAGACGTGGCTGGTCCGGCGTGCGGTCGCCAACACGGACGGAGCAACGTTGACGGTGGGCCGTGTCGCCGCCGGGTTCTCTTCGGCGGAGCTCACGGATCTGCGAGTGGAGCAACCGGGTTTGGTCGCGACCATCGCGCGGGTCGATGTCGGGTACTCTGCATCCACCCTGCTTCTTGGCCAGCGACTGGAACTCTCGCGCTTGAACGTCGACGGCCTGGAGGTGGATCTGCGCAGCGCCACACCCGTTCCGACCGCTCCATCCAACGGCGAGGCGTTTCGCGGCCTCTTGGAACATGCGGTGCTGCCGCTTGAGTTGAAGGTGGCTGCACTCACGGTGAAGGGACGCGCGGTGCTCTCCGCCACCCAGACCGCGACGTTTTCCGTGGACGGAGGTGGGATCGCGCCCGGTGCGGACGGTCGCCTCAATGTGACAGCCAACCTCGCGGACACTGCCGACGCGGCCGCCCTCCGCAGCGCCCGGCTTGAAGGCTCGATCACATTCTCCGTGGACAACGCGTCGCGCGTGAACCGGGTGGGTATGCAGGTTTCAACGACCGTCGAGGGGGAAGGACTGCCGGGTGACACGCTGGGCTTGGCCGCGACGCTCCAGCGTGCGGACGGCGGACGAGAAGACTACACGGCGAAACTCACGCGGCCGAAAGGCGGCGCGGTGGATTTGCTTCTGGATCTGCGAGGCCAGTTTGAGCCCGCCACGTCGAGCCTCAGCGGTGCGTGGGAGGTCACGTTGCCCCGCGAAGCGCTGGCCGCATTGCTCACCGGGCTCAGCCTTCCTGAAGTGGGTTTGAACGGCGGCGGCACCTTTGTGTGGCAATCGAACACCGGAGCCGTCACGACGGCCGGCACGTTGCGCGGCCAACTGGCTCGCCTGACCACGCTCTCGCCTGCGCTGGAGTCTGTCGGCGCCGTGAACTTTGACTCGACGTTCGAGGCGCAGACCGATGCCGCCGGCGCGCGGCTTTCCCGCCTCGAGCTGAACGTGGCCACTCCGGAGGGCGTGACCCTGGCCGAGATAAGGTCCTTGCAACCGGTCACGTTTGTTTTTGCGAGCCAGACGGTCACCTTCGCCAACGCCGGTCAGGAGCTGGCGCGGATCGCCGTGCGTGCCGTTCCCGTGGCATGGGCCCAGCCGTTTGCGGCTCCCCTCGAACTTCGCAGCGGCACGCTTTCCGCGGCGTTCACGGTCAGGGCCGAGGCCGATGGCAGCCGCGTGGAAGCCCGGACGGCCGAGCCGCTCGCGGTGCGGGAGTTCACGGTGGCGGGGGCTGACGGCTTGCTCGTGGAGAATGTCAGCCTTACCGTGTCACCAACGATCAACTACGCCGCGGGTGCCCTGACCGCCAACTTGGCGCAACTGGAGCTGACCTCGCCGGCGGGTGACGCGGTGCGCGGTGGCGCCCGGGCGGAGGTGGCCGACCTGATGGGCGCTCCGGTGACGACCTTCGGTGTTCAACTGGGCGGACGCATCGTCTCGCTGCACCGCGCGTACCTGCCGTTCGATCCCGGCGCGCTCGTGTTCGCCGTCGACCTCGCCGGCGCGCACGGCAACGGCGTGCTCGACCTCAGTCGCGCGACGGGATCGGTGCGTCGGGAACCCGACCAGCTTGTCGCTGAGGTGGCGTTGCGCTCGCCGCTCAAGCTCGATCTCGCCACGGGAAAAATGACGAGTGCGCCCGGGCTGGCGGCGGCGATCCAGCTGGGAACGATCCCGCTCGTATGGACGCAATCGTTTGTGGAGGGCCTCGAGATCTCGGGTGAGCTCACGGGCGGCACGGTTGAATTGACCATGGCATCGCCAGAGGACTTTTCCGCCAACACAGTCGCGCCGGTCACGGTGAAGGGCATGACGCTCACGCTCGACGGGCAGGCGATGACAAAGAACCTTGATGTCACGCTGGACGCCACGGGCGCCCTCCGCGGCCAGACTTTGACCTACGAATCCCGGCGGCTGGAGCTCGCCCAGGCGGGCGCGACAATGCTCACTGCCAAGTCCGCCGGGACGGTGGACCTCGGGGGCGAAACAGTGACGTTGAAGAGCAAAGGCAACCTCTCTGCCGATGCGACCGCGCTCGGTCAGCAGCCCGCGCTGGCGCCGTATGCAGGCTTCTCGCGTGGCCGGGTGACGGCCGATTTTGAGGCCGCGAAGGGAGCTGACCTGAGCGTGCAATCGCAGGTGACGCTTCGCGAGGCCGTGGCCACGACGGGAAATCAGGCGCTGGGCGACGTGGATCTCAGCCTCACCCTGACAAGGAAGACGGACGGCACCGGCACCGTAACGATGCCGCTCACGGTCGTGGCCGGCGGTCGAGCCTCCGACGTCGCGATCACCGGAAGTTTTGCCCAGAATGAGAAGGGCATCGCGTTCAACGGTACGGTCAAAGGGAAGCAAGTGCGGGTCGACGACCTGAAGGCCTTCTCGGTTCTGGCCCCGGCCGCCGAACCGGCGGCGACGTCGCCGAAGAAACCCGCGACACCGGCACCACGCGGCTCCACGGGAGGCCGCCCACCCGCGACGACGCCCGCAGTCACGCGCGACACCCAGCCGTTCTGGACCGGCGTGAACGGTCGCGTGCAGGCCGAGTTCGACACAGTGTACTACGGTCCGGATACAGTGATCCAAGGACTGCGTGGCGTGATCGCGCTTTCAGAGAGCCAGCTGAATCTCGAGACCATCGAAGGCCGGCTGAAGAATGATCCGTTCAAGTTCTCCGGTGGCATCGCCTTCAACGCCCAACAACCCAAGCCGTATTCGCTCACCGGGACGGGCAGCGTGGCGAATCTCGACCTCGGTGCGCTGCTCAAGGCGGCCAATCCCCAGGAGAAGCCCACGGTGGAGACGAAAGTGACCGCCGTTGGGCGCCTGACGGGAAATGGGGCCAATCTCGACGACCTGCTTCAGCACGTGCAGGGACAATTCGATGTGACGGGAAGCGGCGGCGTGTTGCGCGCACTCGGTCGCCGCGGCGAAGCAGTGGGACGCGTTTCGGCGCTGATCGGCTTGGTCGGTGCAATTCAAGGTTCGGCATCGACGCAGGCGACGGCGGAATTGGCGTCGCAGCTCAATGAACTCAGTTTCGAAAGCGTCAAGATGAAGGTGGAACGCGGGGCCGATCTTGATGTGAAGCTCACGTCGCTGGAGTTTCTTTCGTCGACAAGTCGCGTCACGGGCACCGGATCGATTTCGTATCAGGAAGGCGTGCCGCTCACCAAGCAGCCGCTCCGCCTGCAACTCGCGCTCGCAGGCAAGGGTGCCTTGGCGCAGGTGTTGAACCGCGCGGGCCTGCTGACGGGCGAGCAGGACGATCGGGAGTATTATAGCCTGAGCCGGAAATTCTCGATCAGCGGCACCCCGCTGAGTCCCGATGCCGGAGACCTGTGGCGCTTCATTACCGAAGCCGCGATCCGCGCGGCGACAACCCGCCGCGCCGAACCGGCCCAAGCCGAAGGGCAGGGATCCGAGACGCCGAAAGGCGCGACCCAAGGTCAAGGCACCCCACTTCGTTGAAAGGTGGCGGGCTCCTCGGCTCGAAGCTGTGGTTTCGGCGATGCCACCCAAGATGATCCGGATTCGGCCGGCATTTAACGCCGCGTTAAAGCCGCGCGGATCCGCTTGGTCTTTGTGAAATCAGTCCCACTCCCTCTCATTGCAATTCGCGTGAGCGTAATGGCGGGCGAGGCGTGACACAGACATTCCTGTCTGTGCTCAGGGGGAATCGAACGCACAGGCAAGAATGCCTGTGCCGCAAGAAAGCCCCGCCTTGAACGCGAATTGCAGTCGATCCGGGTTCAGCTGGATCTGATTGATCAGCTATTTTGGCCTGCGATGCCCGATGGCCGGCATTTAAACCGTATCCCAGGCGCGTGTGGCGACGGGGTCGCGGCCTTCGTCGAAATCGATGTGGTCGACAATGGTATCGATGGGTTTGCCGGTCAGTCCGCTGTCGAGGATGCGCTGGGGAAGCACGGGGGAGCGTTCGTCGCGCCAGCCGAGTTTCACGATGAAGCGGTTCCAGATGTGGCACTCCTCGTCAGTTCGCGACGTGCCGTGGGCCTGGGCCCAGGCGAGCACCTCCGCGTCCGTGCCGCCTGCCAGAGTGCGATCGCGCAGGTCGGCGTACCGGATGCCCAGGAAGCGGCAGCAGCGGCTGTCGAAGACGTTGATCTGGTCATCGCCGAGGTTTTTTTGGTACTCGGCCGGCAACATTCCTGCGGCGTGCAAGCGAAGCTTGTCGAGCATGCGGCCAAAGTAGACGAGGCGGCCGACCTTAGCGTAGCAACTGCGCAAACCAGGAACGTGAGGCATGGGCGATAAAACGCGCGAGGGGTGCGTCACGCCAGAATAAAAGCCGGGCTTCGACGGTCGCCTGCGAAAAAGCGGGCCCTTGACGCCGGGCGCTACGGCGCGCCCGCGGCGATCGCCGCCGAGATCGTGGCCGGCGTCGGGTATGATCGTTTGGATCACCAAGTCCCCAGGGCCGGCGGGCACGAGACGCAGCATGCCGGGCTTACCCTTTCCAGTTGGCAATCCTCCGTCTGTTGACACGTTGGGCCCATTTGAGCACGTTTGAGCCATGGCAACAGTACAGTTCAGAGCCCGTATCGACCGTAACCTGAAGAAGAAGAGTGACACTGTCCTCAAGGGACTTGGACTGGACGCCGGGTCGTTCGTTTCCATGGCTCTGACTCAACTCGTGCATCGTCGCGGCCTTCCCTTTGCCGTCGCTGAGTCGGACGAAAGCTACTTTGCATCGGAGTACGCACTTACGCCCGCCCAGAGCGTCAAGGCAGGCGCGGCCGTGAGCAAGGAAGCGGCCCGTGTTCGCCGCGCGGGAAAGTTGCGCGAGATCACTGATGTGGCCGATCTTGTTCCATGAGGTTGCAGGCCACCCCTCGCTTTCTGAAAAGCATTCCGGCCGCCCGCAGAGAGGAAGTCTTGGCCGCAATGAAGGCAGCCGGTTCTGCCTGTGGACAACCGCACCTGCACGCTGGAGTTGGCTTGAGGCGGATCCGCCCGTTCATGGAGTGCCGATGCGGCTTGGATCTGAGGCTTATCTTTCAGTGCGAGAAGCGAGCGCTCGTCTTCCACTTTTGCGGGACGCATGACGAGGTTGATTCCTTTCTGAAGAACCAGCGCTGATAAGCGAAGCGACCGGACAGGGTTTGGCCGATATGTGTTACCATTGTTCAGAATCTGGTGAATCAATGCGTGGACAGCCCGAGCAGATGCCAAACGATCTTTAAGGAAGTTGCGCATCGGCCAATCCCCGTCCGGTCGCGTTTGAATCATGTTCGTATTACGAACTTCATGTTCGGCGTTTGCGCGTCTTGAGCTGGTCGACCTGGCGGCTGAACCAGATCAGTAGTTTGTGCACGCTCTGCGTCGGGCATCGATGAGCGACGGTCGAAGAACTCGCCAATGCGGGCGCGGTGGATCCCCAGCCACCGCGCCAGGAGCGCTCGGTCTCCCCGGCGGCGCAGACGAGGTTTTACCAGCGTCACCACAGCATTCCAAAGCGGGGTTTCAGCGCTCGGTCGCAAGGTCGCACTGCGGCGTGCCCGGGGCTTTCGCTTCCCCCCGTGTTTGCGTGTTTAGTTCGTATTACGAACATAATAAATGTGGCGAGATCGTCCTCGAAAAACCGTACTCGCGAAACACTGATGTTCGTAATACGAACTTTAACCGGGGTGAAGTCAGGCTCAGCCGCTCGCCAATGTTTACCTCGAGACCGACGCCGGCGTCGTCGATGTGCTGGACTGCGTTTTCGGGATCGGGGACTACCAAGCCTTGGCGCGCCACTCGATCAAGGTGCCGCTGTTCGGCCGCAAATATCGCGTCATTTCGCTGGAGGATCTGATCAAGGCCAAGGAAGCTCTGGGCCGGGAAAAGGACTTGCTCACCGCCAAGGAACTTCGGGCGATCCAGGCGAAGCGCCGGCTCCAGTCGGATCACTCCGAGCCCGACCATCCCGGTGCTCGTCGTTGAGTTGAAACCCGCCCCAGCCATGAGGTCCGGCCCATACGCGTTACCAGTGTGGGTAGATTTTGCTTATTTGGTCCGACCCGAGTTTTACTACGAAGGGGGCAGGAGGCGCGCATTCATTAGCGTTCCGCCCCGGGGGCGAGCTGGCCCAACAGCGTCTCCGCTCGTTTCGCGTCGTCGATCCGGCCCGCCTGACGTGCTTTGGCTGCGGTGTGGGTCAGGAGCCGGCGGGCTTCGTCCGTCCGCCTGCTCCGGACGAGAGCTTCGGTCAGAGCAACCAGGCCGGTGTCCGGTGGCAGCAGACTGAGCATGGAGTCGATCGCCGGACGCCGTTCGGTGGGCAGAGCGAGTAGAGTGACCAGATTATCGACCGCCCGCGGCTGAGCGTTCTGCACCAAGGCAAGCGCGGCGGACATCAGAAGAGCCTGGGGGTTGTCCGGCCTGAATTGGAGCGACTCGCGGAGGGCGTGATTGATCTGCGTCAGACCGCCATCGGCCTGGGCCAGGACGGCAAGCGCGAACCACGCATCGGATCGGGCGTGCGCGGAAGCATTGGGCATCCGGGCGGCCGCCTCGAAGCGCTCGCGGGCGGGGCCGCGCTCTCCGGCGGTCGCTTCGGCCTGGCCGAGCTGCACCAGGTAGCTCGCGTCGGAAGCGTGCCAACGAAGGCCGTCGCGTAGCAGCCCCGCCGTCGGTGCGATCATCCCTGCCTCCGCGAGCGTCCAGGCGAGTTCAGTTCGGGCCGGCAGATCGCCCGGATGCTGGCGCAGGATGCCCTCAAACGCTTGGACCGCCTGCTGGAGTTCGCCCCGACGGAGGTGAATCGTCCCCAAATTAAATCGAGCGGTGCGCGAATCGGGGTCGATTGCGAGCAACCGTTGAAAAAGCGTCGCGCCCTCCGCCTCGTCGCCGGCTTCGATGCGGAGCACGGCGAGATTGTTGAGTGCGCGCGGATGAGCGGGTTCGAGCGCCAGCACCTCGCGATACCCTTGCTCCGCTTCTCCAAGGCGTTCGAGCTGGTGATAGGCGCCGGCGAGCGCGTAGAACGTCTCGGGCGTGCCGCCGCGGGCGTCATGATCGTAGCGGGCTTGGGCCAGTTCAAATACCCCTTCGTCTTCGGCTCGGTCGAGCAGCAGTTGTATCGCAACTTCGCCCATCTCGTCGGTGGAGTTCCAGCCCAGACGCACCCGTCGCGGAGGGGTGGAGGGGTTGCGCGGATTGCCGGCGGAATTGTCGTATGAGTATCGCATCACAAGACGAGTTCCTGCCGGAAGCGGCAAGGGTTCGACGTAGCGGTAGTCGCCCTGCCAGTTGAAATCCCAGTCGGGAATTCGCAACAGCCAGCGATGCGAACCGTCCGGCAACGCGGCAAAGATGCGAAGGTCGCGCCCGAGGTAGTGCGCATGAGGATACATTCCAAGCACGCTGGCCGGGGCGGGCAGCACCATCGACTCCTCGATCTCATGGTTCGACTCTCCGGCCGGGATGTCGATCGTGTGCTCCCGCAACAGGAGCACGGTGCTCGTCCGCTCCGGGGGCTCCGGTGAGAAGTAGAGCCCGAGACGCGGTTTGACCGGCGTCGGCCTTCCTGTGGGCAGAAGGTGGAGTTGCACAACGAGATCCGCCCCCGGCTCGAGGCGCCAGGCGGTTCCCGGATAAGCTTCGTAAGGCGCCTGTCCGGGCGTCCAGCCGATGATGTGGCCCCGGGGGTTGGCGGCTTCGCCAAGGTCCATCGAACTCCATCCGGATCCGGGTTCGGCGGCGTCGCGACGGCGGGCGTCGCCCGAGTCGTCGAGGCCGATGTTGGCGTGGTGCACCGCGAGCGCAGCGCCGGGTTTGAACTCCACCGCGCGAACGTAGCGAGGGGCGTTCAGGGGGACGGGGATCACGACATTTCGAAAAACGTCGGGGCCCTCGGCGGCGAGCACGTAAGATTCCTCCAGCTCGACTATGAGATCGGGCGGTCCCAGCCGCCAGTCGTCGGTGAAGACCGGTGGCGGCGGAGCTTCCGCCCGGATTCCTGGCGGAGCGCCGGCCGAGACCCAGGCCTCGATCAGCGCGAGATCGCGATCGGCGAGTCGGCGGTGGCCGCGCAACGGCGGGCCGTAATCGGGTGCCGGCTTCCACGGAGGCATATAGCGCGAGGCGGTCACTTCGGCGATCGTCGCCGCTTTGCGCCGGACCTCTTCGTAAGACAGAAGGCTGAAGGGTGCGATGCCGGACGGGCGGTGGCACTCGGCGCAGTGCGCGTAGAGTATCGGGGCAATGTCACTTGCGTAGGTCGGAGAGCGCGAAGCCGGGGGTTCCTCCGCGGATCGGCCGGTCGCAAGAAGCAAGGCGCATGCGCCCATGCTCCAGTGCCAGGCCGTGCGCCTCTCGCGAGGACAGAGGGCAGTCTCAGCGGCCGACATGACAACCCACGGCTTGGGTGATGCGCAGCGGAAGGGGCGAGCCTGCGGCGATGCCTTCAAGAACTTCCCGAAGATCGTGGCGCGTTGCCGCAGGCCGGCCCTGGCCGAGGCGGGAGTAAACGTCGTTGACGCGACCTCGATAATTCAGGGTAGGCTCTTTTTTGTCACCATGAAATAAATACACTATGACCTCCGGTGTGACGGTGATTCCCATCTCCTTGGCCACGGTGCCCACCGCATCGACGAAAGCCGGGAGCGTCAGGGAGAACGCCTGCCGGTGTTCGCGGACCTCGGTGGCGGTGTGGCCGGGATAGACCGCCCGGAGAAGGATGCCGCGACTTGAAAAGGTCTGGTGAAGTCGTTCGATCTCCGGGGCGAGACGATTGGAGACCGGGCAGTCGGTGCCCATGAAGACATAGGCTACGGCGCGGTGGCGATGATTGGCCGCCAGGGGTTCGACGGGCTCGCCCTCCAGACCGGCCAGATTTCCCGCCGTGCTCAAAATCGGAGCGCCAAGAATCAGGCAGGCGAGGTAACGGCGAATCTGCATGGCGTTAGACTGTTTCCGTGTGCCCGATTGGCAAGGCCCGGGGCACCTCGCGAGCACCGGGGTTTGTCGCCGAGGTGCGCCCGGCTCGCGCGCGGACGAGCTCACTACGTCACTAAAGGGTCAGCAGGACCTCCACAGGCGGTTGAATGAATTGAACAGAGCGGCGGCACTCTTGTCGCCGGTTTTTGGGCCTACGTGTCCGGACAAAACCCGTACAACAGGTCGTCGCGGCCTTTGCCGGGCCAGTTGACCTGGTCGATGCGTTGATGGCGCATGACGGCGAAGACGAGGGCGTTGAGCGCCGCTTCGAACCCGAAGATCGACGTCAGGGGCGGCGCATCCACGCGCACGACGAAGGCACTGAGCCCGACCTCGCGCAACATGGTGACGCTTCGGCCCACGAGTTCCGCCTCGGCGGCCGAGCCGCCTTGGAGGATCACAACCGGGTGCGGGTGCGCTGTCATCTGCTGAAACGGTCCGTGCGCAAACTGCAGAAAGTCGCTGATGGGCGGGCAGGGCCAGAACAGGCCTTCCATGAACTTGCACGCGAGGTTCTGGGCAAAGTCCGAGATCGGCGCGGCCGTCAGGAGGTTGAAACCTTGGGAAAAGGCGCTCGGCAGCCGGATCATGGCATCGAGCAAGTTCGCGGGGGCAGGCGCGGCCAGCAGCGGCAGGATGTCATCCGCGCCGGGCGTGCGGTAGCGGCAACAGGCGAACTGCGCCGCGAATTGCAGGCAGGCGAGGTAGCCGGCCAGCGGGCCGACGAAGCGGATCAGTGTCGTGTACTCCTCGGCCAGCGGAAACTCGATCAGCTCGCCGCCTTCGTCCAGGATGCTCTGCAGCAGCGCGGCCCGGTCTGGTTTGCCCGCGGCGCGGGCGGTTTCGGGATTCGTCGCCGAGAAGAGTACGGTGTGCGCAAACTGGCCGCGGCAGCGCAGGGCGATTTGCGCGTTGGGGGACACGCCCTGGCTGAACACCACAAGGGTTTTGCCGGTGAAGGCATCCGGCGGCGATTCGACGAAACCGGACAAGGGCAGGTACGACGCGGCGCGGCCCGTGTAGAGATTGAGCAGCATCACCAGGTAGCGGGCGTGCGCCTCGGAGCTTCCCGTTCCGGTGATGATGAACCGTTGCGCCGCGAGCGTGGCCGGCTTGAGCGGAGCCGGCCCCCGCGCAATCATGTCCGCGATGATCGCAGGAATGCGATCAAGGCGCTGGGCGAGAAGATCGAGGCCGAGAGGATCCATGGCGCTCGCTATGCTCGCGACTGACGACTGACGAATGACCAATGCCGAAGCAAAAGCGTTCGTCTAGCAAAGGTGTGGCTCGCTCTCATCGTTATTCGACATTCGGATTTCGTCATTCCGGCGGCTTGATGGCCGGTCATTCTCCCACCGTGTCCTCGTCGAGGAAGATCCACTTCTCGACGTCGATCTTGTGCTCCTTCAGGGCGGCGGCGTACTCGGGCTTCTTCACGAGGCTGGACGGGGAGTTCATCACCATCTGGATCTTCTCGTTGGGAATGTGGTGGCGGAGCAGCACCATGGATGCGTCGTAATCGCGGCTGTCGTAACCTACCCCGATCTTGCGATAGGCTTCGTCGCTGGAGAGGGCGTGCCCGCTTTCGCCGAGCATCAGGTCGGTCGCGTAGGCTCCGAAGCCGGCGCCGCGGCCGTCGTTGTGGATCAGCTGGATTGCGCCGACGCCATAAGTGACGATGTGCTTCACCGATTCCTTGAACTTGTCGCGGTTCTCCACGGTGCGGAGTGGGAAACGATTGAAGAGCGATTCGCTCTGCAGGCGGACGACGGGAATGTCGTAAATGTGCGGCTTGCCGTGAGTGAGCACGACAAACTCCTGGCTCGTCACGAGATCGTAGTAAACGTGTACGCGGAACCAATACGGCGTGGTCAGGAGGTCCACGATCGGATCGTTCGGGTTCTCCGCCTTGAAGAAGGTCAGGTTGTCCGGATTGATCTTCACGAAAAAGCGGTTGCCGCGGATCAACTGGTAGCCGAGCACGAGCGGCTTGGGTCCGGCCATGTAGCGGTCGATCGATTTCTTGCTGAAGAGTTCCTTGAACTGCTCTTCGCCTAGCAGGATATCGTTGTCCACAGGCTTCATCGGCAGGAAGTAGCTCGCCGAGTAGATGAAGCGCTTCGCCGAGGGCAGGGCGTAGGGCTTGAACGGGACGACCGGCTCGGGCGGGAGCGCGCGACGCACGGTGGTCTCGGCGGGGCGCGTGAGAATGTGTCCGCCCGCGGCCTTCGACGTCAGGTAGGCGAGGTTGAACGGCGACGGCTCGAACTCCAGCGTTTCGGTTGCGACGACCGTGATGCCTTGAGAACGCAGGGCCTCGATCTTGTCGGGGTTGTTGGTCAACACCGTGAACGAGGCCTTCAAGCCGAGCAGGTGGCAGATGTGGGAGATGTTCTCGTAGTTGCGATGATCCTTGTGCAGGCCCATTGCCGCATAGGCTTGAAACGTCGAGAGTTGGTCGAGCGAGGCCTGCACGAGCATGCGGTCGCGCGATTTGCCGATGTAGCCAACGCCGCGGCCTTCCTGCATCAGGTAGAAAAGAATGCCGGTACCCTTTTCCGCGATGACCTTGAACGCGCCCTCGAGCTGCTGCACACAGTCGCAGTCGCACCCTCGCAACGTCTCGCTCGTGACGCACGAGGAGTGCAGGCGCGTGTACAACATCTCGGCGTGGGCGATGTCGCCGTGGGCGAGCGCGATGATGTAGTGCTTGTCGATGATGTCCTGAAAAATGTAGGCGCGGAAGGCGCCGAAACGCGTATCGAGCGAGCAGGTGGCGATGTAGAGGGTGGTGCCGTAAAGCGGCCGATCGTCGATCGACGAGAGCGCGACGGCGCTGCCGGCAATGTGCTGCAGGCTCGCCGTCAAGGCGGCGAAGCCCGGACCCGGCTGGGCGTCGGGCGCCGGTGACGTTTCGAAGTTCACGATCTTGGCCATACCTTAAGAGGCTCGTCCAAACCGGGCTCGGGTGCAAGACGCGGGCGCATCCGCTTCCCGGGCCGAAATTTTCATATCTCAAGAATTTCTGTAGGCCCGGGCGCTGACCGGGCTTCGGATATCGCCCCCGTTGCAAAGGCTGGTGTGCCCCACCGGGCGCCCGGATTCGCGACGGGGGCCACCGCCACTCCGTTCATCGCTGGACTTCATTCGCGAGTGAAAGTAGGTCTAAAAGACCAGCCCGCCGAAGAGATGCAGCAGGAAGACGACCGCCAGGAGATACGTGAAGGCCGGCAACTGCCGGCCGCGTCCGGTGGCGATGAACACCAACGCGAGGGCGATCACGCCCAAGCCCAATCCTTCGGCGATGCTGAACGTCAGCGGGATGCAGAGAATCGCGATGACGGCCGGCATCGTTTCGGCGAAGTCGTCCAGTTTGATTTCGGCCACGGATTGAAACATGAATACGCCGACGATCACCAAGGCCGGCGCGGTGGCCGCGCTGGGCACGATCAGGATCAGCGGCGTCAGGAAGAGCGCGAGCACGAAGCAGACTGCGGTGGTCATCGCCGTCAGGCCGGTGCGTCCGCCCGCTTCCACCCCCGCGGCGGATTCGATGTAACTGACGACGGTGGAGGTGCCAAAGAGCGAGCTGAGGATTGCGGCGATCGAGTCGCTGACGAGCGCGCGGCCGGCCTTGGGCAGCGTTCCATCCGGGCGAAGCAAACCGGCACGTTTGGTCACCCCGATGAGGGTTCCGATGTTGTCGAACATGTCGACGAGCAGCAGCGTGATGAGCACAGGCAGCGCCCTGGCGAAGTCATTCAGCAAAAAATCGAAGTTCAGCTTGAACATCACCGGCTCGGGCGAACTCGGCCAGTCGAGAAGGCCCGATGGTTTCGAGGTGACCATGGTGCCGTCGCCGGAGGGCACAAAAAGTCCGATGAGCGTGACG
Organism: Opitutales bacterium; assembly: GCA_038212175.1. Taxonomy (GTDB): domain Bacteria; phylum Verrucomicrobiota; class Verrucomicrobiia; order Opitutales; family Opitutaceae; genus CAMAXB01. Next base: position 36,058 of record JBBQUU010000016.1, read on the forward strand.
GCACCGATCGAAAGGATGATGGCGCCCGGCACCCGTCGCGCCACAAGCACGGCGGTCAGGAGAGTTCCGAAAAAGGCGAGGGCGACCGGCGGCGAGCCGAGGTCGCCATGGGCGACGAAGGTGGCGGGATTGGCGACGACGATGCCCGCGTTCTTGAGCCCGATGAAAGCGATGAAGAGTCCGATGCCGCACGTAATCGCGACCTTCAGCGAGTGAGGGATGGCATTGATGATCTTCTCGCGAACACCGGTCAGCGAAAGGCCGAGGAAGATCACGCCGTTCACGAAAACGAGACCGAGCGCGGAACTCCAATGCACCCCCATGCCGAGACAGATGGTGTAGGCGAAGTAGGCGTTGATTCCCATGCCTGGCGCCAGGGCGAGGGGAAAATTCGTCATCAGCGCCATGAGCAGCGTGCTCACGGCGGCCGTCAGCGCGGTCACCGTGATCAGCGCCTCCATCGGCATGCCCGCGTCCTTCAGAATCAGCGGATTGACCGCGAGAATGTACGCCATGGCCGCGAATGTGGTCAGGCCGGCCTGGATCTCGCGCGGCACCGTTGTGCGGTGTTCCTCCAGTTTGAAGAAGCGATTGAACATGAGCGGGAAACAGCACCTGCGGTGCCAAGCACGGCATGGACAGCCGCTCCCTGGGCGTCCAGCCAATCCGCACCCTCCCGTGGAGGCGATCAGGCAGCGCTGGCCATCGCCGGACTTCCCGGAGCGGCCACCTTATTGTGCAACCGCCGCGTTGACCTCGCGCCGGCGCGGTTCACGGTTTTCACCGCATGAGTCTTCCCGCCTGGCAGGTCGCCAAGACCTACACTGACATTCTCTACCACAAGGCCGATGGGATCGCCAAGGTCACCATCAACCGTCCGGAAAAGCGCAACGCCTTCCGTCCCGAGACGGTCTTCGAACTCCACGAGGCTTTTGCCGACGCCCGGGAGGACCCCTCCATCGGAGTGGTGCTTCTCACCGGGGCCGGTCCTCACACGGATGGAAAGTACGCTTTTTGCGCCGGGGGCGATCAGAGCGTGCGTGGCCACGCGGGTTATGTGGGCGGCGACGGCGTTCCGCGGCTCAACGTACTCGACCTGCAAAAGCTCATACGTTCGATGCCGAAGGTCGTGATCGCGCTTGTGGCCGGCTACGCGATCGGGGGCGGTCACGTGCTTCACGTCGTCTGTGACCTGACGATCGCGGCGGACAATGGAATCTTTGGCCAGGTCGGGCCGCGCATGGGCAGCTTCGACGGGGGGTTCGGTTCAAGCTACCTCGCGCGCATGGTGGGACAAAAGAAGGCGCGGGAGATCTGGTATTTATGCCGGCAATACAACGCGGCCCAGGCCTTGGCGATGGGTCTGGTGAACGCCGTGGTGCCCGTGGACGGGCTCGAGGCCGAGGGCGTCGCCTGGGCGAGGGAGATCCTCGGTCACAGTCCGCTGGCGATCCGCCTGCTCAAAAGTGCCTTCAACGCCGAGCTCGACGGGCAGTCGGGCATTCAGGAACTCGCGGGCAACGCGACGCTGCTCTATTACATGAGCGAGGAGGCCAAGGAGTTTCACACCGCGCAGCGCGAGAAACGCAAACCTGCGGCGCGGCGTTATCCCTGGTTGCCCTGACGCACCGTCTTGCCGAGCGCGTCGGCCAGAGCCCGGGCATAGGATTGCAGGAGATCGAGTTGCCCGGCGAGAAAGGCCCCGTTGATTTCGGAGGTGTCGCCGGTCACGCGGTCGAGCGTGAGCGCCCTGTGGCGTTCGATGCCCGCGAGCAGATCGACGACGAACCCGCGAAGTCGCCCCTCATCGTCTGCAAAGGAGGTTTCCGGCTCGCCCGGTGATGTCAAACCAAGGTCCGGTTGATCGAAGGGCGTCTTTCCCACGGAAAAGCGCCCGATGATTGCATTGACGATCAGCAGGCATGCGGACAAACTCTCATTTCGTGAAGGTCACCCTCCTGCTAGCGTTCCTCCTCGGCTCGCCGGTTTTTCTTTCCGCCCAAGCCGCTCAAACGGAAACCCCCACGCGGGGCACCTCGTCAGTTCAGGGAGCTCCGGCCTCGGCCGAGCTGCTTGCAAGTCTCGAACAGCGATTGACGCAATTAGAAAGTCGTATTGCGGCATGGGAGAAGTCGTCAGGAACGTCTCCGGCGCGCACCGACTCGGGCGCCGTCGCGGTGATGGCGGTTGATACACCCTCAGCTCCATCGGCCGGCGGCACGGGAGAAACGGTGGCACTTGATGTGTCCGCTCCCTCACCGGCGACCATGGCGGCATCCCGGCCGGCCCGGTCCGCGCCCAATCCCTACGGCGTTGCCGCGCGGAAACTGCCGAGCGGCCAAATCCTGCTGCTGTATGGAGGGGGCGAACTCGCGCGTTTCCCGAGCGAAGTCGAGGCTAACGCTTTCATCCGACGCTGGCACGAAGAGCTGGCCGAGAAAGCCTCCACGTCGGTTTCCGAACCGAGCGGCACCTAAGCCGAAAGCCTTCGTTCGACTGAATGGATGAGCGGGCCGATGTGACCGTCTCGTCGCAGATGCGTGGGGCGAGACGGCCGCCGGGTTTTTGCGGCAACGCAATTGCCAAGGCGCGTTTCCGCATTATCGGTGCAGCGCGTGGATCCTCTCACTCATACGTTGCTCGGCGGAACGCTCGGCTTTGCCGTGTATGGACGCACATTGGGGCGAACCGCAGCGGCCGTCGGGGCCTTGGCCGCCCTCTTGCCCGACGCCGATGTCTTTATTCGCAGTGATTTGGATCCGCTCTTTGCGGTGGAGATGCATCGAGGGTTTTCGCATAGCCTCTTTTTTGCGCCCGTCGGGGCCTTGATCGCGGCGGCGCCGTTTCTTTTTTCCAAGAACCACGTCGGGCATCGCCAGAAGCTTTGGGCGTGCGCGCTTGCGGCGTACGTGAGTCATTGTCTGCTCGATGCGGCCACCAGCTACGGGACCCATCTGCTATGGCCGTTCTCCGACCTCCGGGTGGCCTGGGACATCATCTCAGTCGTGGATCCGCTCGTCACAATCCCCCTTCTGCTTGGCCTCGGATGGGTCTTGTTTCGAAAAAGGGTCGCGGGCGCAGGGGTGGCTTTGGGTATTGTGGGAGCCTACCTTTGCCTGGGCATCGTTCAACATGGACGCGCAATGTCGGTGCAGGCCGAACTGGCGAGGTCGCGGGGTCATCAACCCGAGCGGAGACAGGTCATGCCCACGCTCGGAAACCTGCTTGTCTGGCGGGCGCTCTATTTGCACGAGGGAAGAATTTTCAGCGATCGCGTGCGCGTCGGCGTGACGGGGGGCGCGACGGTGTTCGAAGGGTGGTCGCTGCGGGTCGTCGAGGACGCAGATTTGACTCCGCAGGAGAAGGCGGTGTCGGCGGAGCGGGACTCGTTTGCGCGGTTCCAACATTTCTCGGACGGATGGGTGGCGCGCAGTCCCGACGATTCGACCTTGTTGGCCGACATGCGCTACTCGTTGTCGGCGGAGGCCTTCGATCCGATCTGGGGTATTCGGTTCGGATTGGCGGGCAACGCCGATGCCGTGGCCTGGGTAAACCGCTCCGCCGACCGGCGCGTGGATGCCGGAGGGATGTGGGCGGAGATTGTTGGCCGGGATTCACGGTACGTACCCGTGGTCGGGATTGCGGCGAACGCGGCAGATTGAGCGTGCCTCTGTCGCACGCCTGTTACTAGATCGTGTCTTTCATCCCTTAAACCCCATCACACCATGGCCGGAGTAGGCACCTTACGAAAACAAGCCCTCAAAATGCAGCGCTCGATCGAGCAGCTGAATGCGCAGCTGAGCGCGAAGGAGATCGACGTCACCAGTGGCGGTGGCGCGGTGAAGATCAAGATCAGCGGCACGGGCAACTTTCTCTCGCTCACGCTCGATCCCGAATTGTTGAAGGAGGACCCGAAGATTGTCAGCGAGACGCTGCTCGTGGCGATTCAAGATGCGGCGCGCCAGGCCAAGGAGTACAACGAGGCCGAAACGCAGAAGATCACGGCCGGCTTCTCGATTCCGGGTCTGATGTGAACGCAGGGGCCTGCGACCTCGTTCCCTCGCGTCTCCGCGGATTCTCACCGTGACGCCTGCCTTCGACCGGCTTCGACAGCAGCTCAAACGCCTGCCTGGCGTCGGGCATCGGGCGGCCGAGCGAATTGCCCTGCACCTCTTGGTGGGGAAGCCTGCTGAACTTTCCGCTCTGGTCGGCACGCTGAACGAAGCGGCGACGAGCGTGCGCCGCTGCTCCCGGTGCGGTAACCTGGCGGAGTCCGAGTTGTGCGCCATTTGTTCCGACGAGCGTCGTGACTCCAGTGTCGTCTGTGTGGTCGAGCATGTTCCCGATTTGGGCGCGATGGAGCGATCGGCGGCGTATCGCGGTACTTACCATGTGCTCCACGGCAAACTCTCGCCGATTCACGGGGTTGGTCCGGAGGATCTCAATCTGGCAAGTTTGCTGGAGCGGGTGCGCGCCGGGCAGGCTCAGGAGCTTATCCTGGCCTTGTCGAATGACGTCGAAGGTGAAGCCACGTGCCACTACCTGACCCAGCATCTGCCGTCCGGATCGACCGTGAGGGTTTCCCGCATCGGATTCGGTCTGCCGAGCGGCGGCGGGGTCTTGTATGCCGACTCAGTGACGTTGAAAAGTGCGCTGGAAGGACGGCGCAGCTATTCCTAGATGCACTCCGCCCTCGTACGACCCGGCCCTGAACAATGACGCGGTGCGGGGCGGTGAACCACCGGCTGGGATAAACGCATGGAAGAACGACCTTCAACAGTGCGCATCTGGCTTGCGGCGGCACGGCCCCGCACCTTGCCCGCCGCGGTGGCGCCCGTGCTGGTGGGGTGTGCGCTGGCGTGGCGCGAGGGCGTGTTCGTAGCGCCTGCAGCCCTGGCCTGTCTGGCTTTCGCCCTGCTGATCCAGATCGGAACGAATTTTGCCAACGACTACTACGACTTTATCCAAGGCGTGGATACGGCCGAACGCGTTGGCCCGCGCCGGGCCGTGGCTGCGGGGTGGGTGAAGCCGGCGGCCATGCGCGCGGTCATGTACGCCGTCTTTGCCGTGGCATTTGCGACCGGGTTGTCCCTGCTGCCGTATGGCGGATGGCCGCTGTTGGTGGTGGGCGTGACGAGTATTCTATGCGGCATCGCCTACACGGGTGGCCCGTATCCGCTGGGCTATCACGGCTTGGGCGATCTGTTCGTGTTCGTTTTCTTTGGCCTGGTCGCCGTCGGGGCCACGTACTTCGTCCAGGCCGGTCGCCTGACGACCGAGGCGCTGCTTGCGGGTGCCGGCGTGGGGGTGCTTGCCGCCAACATTCTGGTCGTGAACAACTATCGCGACATCGAAACGGACGCCAAGGCCGGCAAGCGCACGCTGGTCGTGCGGTGGGGCCGGCGGTATGCGCGCTGGCAGTTTGCCCTCGCCCATGCGGTCGCGCTGGGCGTGCCGCTCGTACTTGGTGCACGAGGCGAGGGGAATGTTTATGGCGCCGCCGCACTTGCGGCCGTACTCCTGCCCCTTGCCCTGACACAAGGACGCTCATTGCGGAGCGCCCGCACGCCTCAGGCGCTTATCCGCCTTTTGGGAAGGACCGGCCAATACGTCGCGTTATACGCCTTGCTGTTGTCGGCCTGGCTGATCGTCAGCTAAAGAAACCGCGCCGCGCGGTTTCTTCTCAGACTTTGGCGAGCAACTTGTCTTTGAGCGCCGCCTTCGGCATCATGCCGACGATGGTGTCGACCAGCTGGCCGCCTTTGAAAAGCAGCATGGTCGGAATGGCCCGGATGCCGTATTCGGCGGCAATCGACTCGTTGTCGTCTACATTCACCTTGGCGATGGTTACCTTGCCATCAAGCTCACCGGCGATTTCTTCCAAAATCGGCGCGATCGCTTTGCAAGGGCCGCACCAAGGGGCCCAAAAATCGACGAGCACGGGCGTGCTGCTGGCGATGGTGGATTTGAAGGACGTGCTGTCGAGGTTGGCAATGTTGGCGGACATGGTAGGAAAGATTATCCGAAAGGGGCTGAAAATCAACGAGGGGTGGACTTGTGGAGGATCTCCGCGAGTTCCCCCGGGTCCACGGAATCGAGGGTGCGATCACGGCGTTTCAGCTCCTCGAAGGTTTTGAGCGTGGTTTCCGTCATGCGCTCATGCGTCTCAGAGGAACCTCCCAGGAGCACAAACCCTTCGCCTGCGGTCACGCGCTTGTGACCGTCCTCGTTGTCGAGGCCCAAGCCGAGAAGGCCGGCCTTGGCTTTCGTTTTGGCGGGAGACTTAGCAGGTTTCTTGCTCACGCCCTAAACGTGCTGGCTTCGGCCGGTGTTTCAAGTGGCATTTCGTCGAGAGGGGGTGGCGCGGGCTCGACTGCCGTGCACTGGATGTCGGTAAACGCCTCATCCTGACGGATGCGAAGCTTGTTGAGTCGCGTGAGTTCGAGCACGGCGAGAAAGGTCGCGACTAAAATGCGAACGGTGATCCGGCCCGGGAACAGTTCGGAAAAAACGAAGGATTTCTGGGTTTGGATGCGCCGAAGCAGCATCTCCATTTGGTCAGCGACGGTCGTCTGCTCATCCCGGATTTCGCCCACCACGAGTTTTTCCGCGAGGCGGCGCAGGACGAGGTTGAAGACGTTCCAGAGTTCGATGCGGTCGCCCTGCTTCAAGGGACGATCGTGCTCGAGGATTGTCTGGGCGGCGACCTGCCGCGGGAGCAGGCCGTGCTGGAAGGCCGCGAGTTGGTCGAGCTTGGTGGCTGCCTCCTTGAATTTCTTGTACTGGAGAAGCTGGTGGACGAGTTCCCAGCGGGGATCCATCGCATCGTCATCGGCCGCGTTGGGATCGATGGCCGCCTGTCCGCGAGGCAGCAGCATGCGGCTCTTGATCTCCATCAACGTGGCCGCCATCACGAAAAACTCTCCGGCGACTTCGAGATCAAGAACCTGCATTGAGTGAAGCACGCCAAGGTACTGCTTGGTGACCGCTTCGATCGGGATGTCGTAGATGTCGATTTCGCTCTTGCGGATAAGAAACAGCAGCAGGTCGAGCGGGCCTTCAAAGACGGGGAGTTTGATGCGATAATCGGCGTCGGGAACCACGGCGGCACTGTTGGGTGGCATCGGGCGGCGGCAACCACAAATTGGCCGCCATAGGCGGCCGATTTGAACCTTCTCTCCGCTCGTTACCCGCTACTTCTTGCGGAAGGCGGCGACGAAGAAACCGTCGGTATCGTGCGTGCCGGCGAGCAGGGCGAGGCCGTGCTGGCCCTGCGCGAGCCCGAACGTTCGGGGGAGCGGCTCTGAGGCGAATTCCGGCGAATCCTCCAAGAAGCGGGCGACGACACTCTCGTTCTCCGTATGGCATAGCGAGCAGGTGGCGTAAATCAGGCGTCCTCCGGCCGCCACGTGCCGGACGTACGTGCGAAGGAGTTCGCGCTGTCGCGTGGCGGCAGCAGCAAGGTCGGCGGGGGCGGTCGTCCATTTGAGGTGTGGCGACCGTCGCCAAGTTCCGCTGCCGGAACACGGGGCATCCACCAGGACGCCGTCGAACGTGCCTGAGGGGCGACGCGTAACGGTGATGTTGCTCACGCCCGCGCGGTGGGCGCGAGTCGTCAATTCGTCGAGTGCCGCCGTGCGGATGTCATGGGCCGTGACGTGTCCGTGGGGGCCGAGCAGGCGAGCAAGCTGCAGCGTCTTGCCCCCGGCGCCGGCGCAGGCGTCAAGCCATCGTTCGCCGCGCCCGGGGGCGGAGGCCGCCAGGACCAGTTGCGAACCGAGATCTTGGATTTCGAAGGCTCCATCGCGATAGGCCGGGGTCTTGTCGAGCGGCGCGTGTGGCGGGAATCTCCAGGCTTCAGGCAGCATCGAGGGCTCAGGCGCGGGCAGGCCGGCGGCGGCCAGCGTGCGCAACGTCCCGGGGATGTCATCGCGCTGAATTCGGATCCAGATGGCAGCGCGCGCCAGCAGAGCCTCCCGGTGCGCCGGTTCGAAGGCGGCAGGACACTCGTCGCGCAACCAGGCGGGGAGCAGCTGGTCGGGATCCAGCGACTCAGGCGCAGGCGCAGCGTAGCGGGCGCGAAATGCGGCCGTGGCGGGGAGTTCCGCGGCAAAGTGGGCGATGAGACCGATCGCTTCGTCATCGGGCCGCGCTTCGATCCACGGCAATATGCGCAGGGCAGTGTAGCTAAGTTCTCGATACAAGCGACGATCCCGGGAGCCAAATCGCCGATCGGAACGCAACATCGACTCGAGACGCGCAGGCAGGGCGCGGTCACCCCGCCAGTGCGGGCGCAGGGCTGCGAGCATCCCGCGGAAGATCGCGTGCTGGTTGGCGAGGACGGCGGGAGACGGCACGGGGAGTGTGGAACGAAGAGGCGAAAGGTGGCCGGAAAGCACGCCTGCGGCAAAATCAGCCCTGCGCGAGCCAGGCAGCGAGCGCGGGCGGAAGGGCTGTGCGTTCGCGGGTGGCCGCCTGGATGCAGACATGTTCCGTGCGAATGCGGGCGGCGGTCTTCTCCGGTTTGCCTCTTTTGACGATCTCGAAGGCGATCGCGAAGCTGTTGTCGGAGAGGCGCCCGGGAGCGACGTTTACCCGCACCTTGTCGCCCGCGAACAACGGACGCAGGTAGTCCGCCTCGCTCCGCGCGATGGGTAGAACGAGGCCGTCACGGTTGGAGAAAAAAACGCGGACATCGACTCCGGCCGCCGCGAGCGCCTCTTCATAGGCCTCGTGGCAGATGGCGAGGTAGTTGGGGAAAAACACGACTCCGGCCGCATCCGTGTCGGGAAAGTGGATCGTGCGTTCGTAAGAAAAGGGCATTTCGAGTCTCAGGCTTTACACGAACATGGCACCGGGCGGGAAGCCCGAACACGAGAGCGGGGAAATTCGCCGAATTGCTTTCGGGCGTTCGGCTCATTCTTACTCTCGCCATGACAAAGAATGAAATTGCCGATGTGCTCACGCAGATCGGGACGCTGCTTGAATTGAAAGGGGAGAACCCGTTCAAGGTACGCGCCTATGTCGCCGGCGCGCGGGCACTCGAGTCGATCGAGCAGGGCGAGTTGACCGCGCTGATCGCCGAGGACCGCCTGCAGACCGTCAAGGGCATCGGGGAGGCGCTGGCCCAGAAGATCGGAGAACTGCACGCGACGGGGCAGCTGGGATTCTTCGAGAAGCTAAAGGCGTCGATCGAGCCCGGCTTGGTGGACATGCTGGAGGTCCCCGGCTTGGGTTCGAAGAAGATCCGCGCATTGCATGAAAAACTGGGTATCGCCTCGATCCCGGACCTCACCGCTGCATGCCAGGCCGGTCGCGTCGCGGCCCTTGAAGGGTTTGGCGAAAAATCGCAGCTGAAGATCCTCGAAGGAATCCGCAACCGAGAGGCCTACGGGCGTCGGCATCTTTGGTGGGAGGGCTGGGAGACGGCCCAGCCGATCGTGGAAGGGTTGCGTGCGCTGCCGCAGGTGTCGTCGGTGGAGGCGGCGGGAAGTCTTCGGCGCGGCCTGGAAACCGTGGGGGATCTGGATTTCATTGTGGCGGCCACCGAGGTGGAGCCGGTGGTCGCGTGGTTCACGGGCATGGCTGGCGTGAAGGAGGTCACGGCTCGCGGGGAAACGAAGGCGAGTGTGCGCTTCGAAAGCGGCCTGCAGGCGGACCTGCGCATCGTGCCTGCCGTGCAGTTCGCCTTCGCGTTGCATCATTTCACCGGCTCAAAGGATCACAATGTGCAGATGCGCCAGCGGGCCCTTGCGCGCGGCCTGAGCCTGTCGGAGTGGGGACTGGTACCGGCCGAAGGGGAGGGCACCGCGAAGGAAAAGGCCGGGCACCAGCGCAGCCTGCCGGCGAAGACCGAGAATGAGATCTTCAAACATCTCGGCCTGCATTTTATCCCGCCCGAATTGCGCGAGGGTCTGGGTGAGATTGAGGCGGCGGAGCGGGCGGAGCTTCCGCGCTTGGTGGAGCTCGCCGATCTCAAGGGCGCGTTTCACAACCACACCACGGCCAGCGACGGACGAAATACGCTGACGGAAATGGTGGCGGCGGCAGACGCGCTCGGGTGGGAGTATCTGGGTATCGCCGACCATTCCAAGGCGAGCTTTCAGGCGAAGGGCATGAGCGAGGAGCGCCTGCTCGCGCAGGTAAAGGAGATCCATGCGCTCAACGCGTCGAAGCGTTTCAAGACCCACGTGTTCACGGGGGTGGAGTGCGATATTCTGGCCGATGGGCGGCTCGATTATGAAGACGCTGTTTTGGCGGAGCTCGATTACGTGGTCGTATCGGTCCACAACGCGTTCAGCCAAACCGAGGCCGAGATGACGGCCCGCATCATTCGGGCGATTGAGCACCCGCGCACGGCGATGCTGGGGCACGCGACGGGACGGCTCTTGCTCCGTCGCGAGGGCTATCGCGTGAACATCGAAAAGATCATCGATGCGGCGTTGGCGAATGGCGTCATACTCGAATTGAACGCGAGCCCATGGCGACTGGATCTTGACTGGCGCCATTGGCGGAAGGCCGCCGAGAAAGATGTAGTGACCGCGATCAATCCGGATGCGCACGAGACGAGCGGGCTCGAACACGTGCGCGCCGGAATCAATGCGGCGCGCAAGGGCGGACTTGGCGCCGACCAGGTACTGAACACCCGTCCCGTGGCCTCGGTGATAAAGTATTTCGAGGAGACTACCTCCCGCCGCGCCCGAGGAGCATGACGGGCACGGTGGCGACGAGGATTTTGAAATCGAGCCACAGCGACCACTGATCGATGTAGTCGAGATCAAGGCGCACCCAATCGTCGAAGTCGGCGATGTCGTTGCGTCCGCTGATCTGCCACAGGCAGGTCAGACCCGGCTTCACGCTGAGGCGTCGCCGGTGGGCATCGTCATCGAAGCGCGCGACTTCCTCCACGGGCAAGGGACGAGGCCCCACTAGGCTCATTTCTCCGCGAAGCACGTTCCAAAGCTGGGGCAGTTCGTCGAGGCTGTGACGGCGGAGCAGGCGGCCCAGCCGGGTGACGCGTGGATCCGAGGAAACTTTGAAGACCGGCCCGGTCATCTCGTTCCGATGGGCCAGCTCAGCCTGACGACCCGCGGCGTCGACGGCCATGGTGCGAAACTTGTAGAGCGTGAACGGCCGGCCATTGAGACCGGCTCGGGTCTGGCGAAAGATCAACGGGCGTCCGGAGCTCAGGACGACCGCCAGGGCGACGACCGCATACGCCGGAGCGAACATGACGAGCAGGACGAATCCGCCCACATAGTCGCCGACCTTTTTGATCACGAGGTGGCTGCGCGGTGCCGATTGAGCCCGATAGTGGAGCACCGGCTCACCGCCAAGCTGATCGACGGCGAAGCGATGAGGCGATGCGGCCTTGAGACCAGGGCGGACGATCGCCTCGACTCCTTCACGTTCGCACATCGTGAGCAAAGGGGCGACCTGGCTGGGATCGATTTCGACGAGACTGAGCACGACGGCGTTGATCCCGTCGTGATGGAGGCGACGCCTCAACTCGTCGGGCGGGGCCTGCCGAGGATCGAACTCGCCGGCGTCGACGATCAAGTCCTTCTCGCCGGCCGACAATGCCGCTCGAATCCGGGCGTTTTCGCCAGGAGTACCAATCCACAGCACGCGACGGCGAAACTGCTCGCTGGCCATGCGTGTTTCTTCGAGCCACCGGACGACTTCGTGGCGGGCATAGACGAGGACGCTGCCAAATCCGCCCACAAGAAGAATCACCGAGCGGGCAAAGTGAACCCGCAATAGGAACACGATGACAATCAGGGCAAAGGTGGCCAGTGCCCCGGCACGGAAGATCACGAGCAGCAAACTGAAGCGCGAGGTCAGCCTTGGACGGTCATAGAAGCCCTGGCTCGCAAGCATCAACGGCCCGAGCGCGGCAACAGCCGGGAACAGCCAGAGATGGTGGGAAAAAGCCTCCAGCTGCGGCAGATTCAGCAGCGGAAACGTGGCACGGAAGAAATATGCCAGACCGAGTGCCACGGCGAACAACCCGCCGTCGATGACTTGGAGGAGACGTACGCGAGTTCGCCGCGGGTGAGTGAGCACGGGGAGGGTGGACGAAAACGGCCCCGGGGGGAGGCGCCGACTAGAACTGGATCTTGTAGATGAAGCCCGACGGATCGATGAAGGTGAGGCCCTCGTGAGCGATGCCGATGATGCGGAGCTCGAGATTGCGATCGACGATATCGTTGAGGCGAAAGACACGGTCGTTCATCGAAACGCGCGGATCCGTCGACGAGGCGCGGATGCCGGAAACGCGCAACGTATCCAAGAAAGCATTTACGCGTGGATTGGGTTTGGGTGAAGCGGGGTCCTCTGCAACGCCGATTTTTGCCACCGGGGCGGGCTGTGGCGCGGGAGCGGCGACGGGAGCCGGTTCGGCTGGATTGGCCGCCGGGGATGCCGGCGCGAGCGGGAGAGAGATTGCCACCGGTTCGGGCGCGGGCACTGCCTTGGGCGCATCAATCGGCGTCGCAGGCGGTGCGGAAGAAGGAGCGGCGAGCGTCGGAGGCGGCGCGTCGCTTGCGACCGTCGATTTCTCGTCGGAGGGGCGCAGGAGCAACCACGTGACGCCGACACACACGACGATCAGCAAAGGAATGCCTACGACGGCGAAGAGGAAAATCTGGGAAGTGGGAGCGCGGCCGCGTCGAAGCGGCATGGCGGCGGGGGGCGCGCTTGGGGTGGGCGTACCGGGATCGGCCGCAGGGGGGGCGCCGGGTGAATCCTGATGACGCATGCGCTGGGCTTTCTTGAGGGCTTCGTTGATCAGGCTCATGCGGTAAAAGGATTAAGGGCCGGGGTAGGGACGATGGAAAGGTTGAGGAGGAGCGTCGACGGGTTTCGAGCGGGTTGGAGGTCAGTCGGTCAGCGTGCGCAGTTCCTTGATGGCGCGTCGCATGTCCCAGTAGGTGACTTCGTCGGACTCGCGAATGAAAGAAGAAAGCAGGGCCTTGTCACAAAGGTTGTTGATGATGCGGGGAATTCCTTCGCTGGCATTGTGCAGCGAACGCATGGCCCAGCGGGTGAAATGAGGGCGTCCGGAGCCCCCGGCGAGCGTAAGCCGATGCTGCACGTAATGCTCGAGATCGGTCAACGTGAGCGGATTCAGTTCATAGTGCACCCAGATGCGCTGGCGCAGCTGCCGGAGCTCCTTGCGCCCAAGCACTTCCTTGAGCTCGGGCTGGCCCATGAGCACGACCTGTAGCAGCTTCTGCTTGTCGGTCTCCAGGTTGGAGAGCAGGCGAATCTGTTCGAGCACGTCGAACGAGAGATTTTGCGCCTCGTCGATGATGAGAACGATGTCGCGCCCGCGATCAATGCGTTCGAGCAGAACGCGATTCACATCGGCGACGAGATCGGGCTGGCTGCTGGCGGTTGTGGTCTCGCCGAGCTCGGTGAGAATGGCCTTCAACATCTCCGTCTCCGAGACGCGTGGGTTGAGAATCAGCGCGGTGTCGAAATGGTCGTGGTCGATTTCGTTAAGGAAGCGTCGGCAAAGGGTCGTCTTGCCGCAACCGACCTCGCCCACCAGCACGATGAAGCCCTTTTTCTCCTGCACACCGTACTTCAAGTGCTGCAGCGCTTCGAGGTGAGTGGGGCTGAGATAAAGAAAGCGGGGGTCCGGAGTGATGTTGAAAGGCATCTCCGAAAATCCGTAAAAGCTCTGATACATACTGAGTTGTAAGTAGGGTACGGTCTGGGCGAACGCACGCAAAAACCCGATGCGCCCGAGGGTTCCGCCCCTATTTTAGACGGATTTAACACCTACGGACGATCTGGAGTCCTTGGAAATGCACCCACGGGAAACGCGATGGACACCCTCCCGGCGCATGGTTGTAACCGAAGCGGGAATTCTCCGACCGCCGTCTGGAGAGGTGCGTTCGCGTCCAACTCGACCCGAGCGCCGGGGTAGCGCTCTTTCAAGATCTGCCTGCTCGCGAACGGGTAATTCAGGCCGTAGCGGGAGGTTGTGAGCGAAAAATCGTGGACGGTATTTGCGTTGGAAGCGACTTTCGCCTTAAAACAAGAGGATGGTGCGGCGCGTGATCATTTTCTTCTACATTCTCCTCTTTGTCGGCGTGGCGGTCGGTTCGGCTGGGTTTCTATGGCAGGCCCGGGGCGAGTATGTCCGGATGAAGGAGATCGAAGAGAGCAGTCGCGCCCGGCTGGCCTTGGCGGAGGAGCGGTTGCGCGAACAACGCCGAACCCTCGAGCGGATGCGCAACGACCCGGGTTTTGTCGAAATGGTGATCCGCCGCCGGCTTGGTTACGCCAAGCCGGACGAAGTCATCTTCCGCTTTGAACAGTGACGCCGGGGCCGGCGCTTATCGGCTGGCAAGGGCGCGCTCCACGGCCTCGTGTCGCGCGGCAAAGGTAGCGTCATCGAGGACGGGTGCCCCGATTCCGCCTTTCAGACCGGGAGGGACGTCGATCCAGGACTTGCACCCCGCCATTGCGGCGGTCGGAGTCAGAGCGATCGCGTCGCGTATTCGGAAAATGCGTACAATCAATACGTGCAACCCAGGTGGGTTTCCCCAGTCGAACCGTTCGCGAACCGATTCCCCGGTCCAAAGGTGAAAGGGACGCAGACGCTGAACCGCATCCCAGTCGGCACTGAACGTCGCGCTCACCAGCTCTGCATACACGGACAAAGCAAGTCCGGAGCTTTCTCGGGCGGAACCGCCTTCGAAGTAACGATGAGCCGCCGGTTTGGTTTTTTCCCGCTGGGCATGAAATGCCGTCGGGAAGAGCCAGAAGCGCCGGGCTTTCACCGCGAATCCTCCGTGGTCTTCGGAGATTCCGCCCTTCCGCAGAATCAGTGTCTGGTCGCCCGCGGCGAGGGCGCCGACGATGGCCTGCCATTCTTTGAAGGCCAGAGACGACATGCCAAGGAACCTCCCGCCGGCGGGATCACTGCGCCTGGCGGGCGACTTTGAAGACGGCGGGGCGCTGCCCCGCGGGCAGCGCGAGCAGGTCGTAATCCTGAAAACCCGTGATGGTGACTTCGGCAAATTCTCCGACCGGCAACTCGCGAGGCACGTAGACGCGTCCGTCGATATCAGGCGCATCAGCTTCGCCACGGGCCACACCGGGTTCCTCGACAAGGACCTTCAATGTGCGCCCAACGCAGGCGCGGCTGACTTCGGCGGCGATATCTTTTTGCAACGCCATGGTGCGATGCCAGCGCGATTCTTTCACCTTGGGCGCGAGTTGTTCCTCCATCTTCGCGGCCCGTGTTCCTTCCTCCTGTGAATAGCGAAAGACACCCAGCCGTTCGAACTTCGCGTCGCGGATGAAGGTGCAGAGTTCGTCCACGTCGGCCTCGGTTTCGCCCGGAAATCCCACGATGAAGGTGGTGCGGACGGCAATGCCGGGAATGCCGGCGCGGATGCGCGAGATGAGTTGACGGATGTAATCGCCGCTCGTCTCCCGCTGCATGCGTTCGAGCATGGCGTCGCTGATGTGCTGAAGGGGGATGTCGATGTAGCGGGTGACCTTCGGGCACTCGGCGATGGTGCGGATCAGTTCGTCGCTCCAATGCGCGGGATGGGTGTACAGCAGCCGGATCCAGAAATCGCCTTCGATCGCATTGAGCTGACGGAGCAGGGTGGTGAGCGCCGTGCCGCGCGAGGAGTCGACGGGCGTGCGGGGATTCGGACGCTGTTCCCACGTATCCATGCCGAAAAACGTGGTGTCTTGGGAAATGAGATTCAGCTCGCGCACACCCTCCGCAACGAGGCGACGCGCCTCGGCCACGACGCTCTCGACCGAGCGGCTGCGGTGGCGCCCGCGAATTTGGGGGATAATGCAGAAGGTGCAGGGGTGGTTGCAGCCTTCGGCGATCTTGATGTACGCGGTGTGCCGGGGCGTGAGGCGAAAGCGCGGGGTGTCGTAGTCCGGGATGAAGGTCGATCGCGGGGTGACAAAGTTTTCCGGCCCCCGCTCCGCGCCGCGTTCCTTGGCGTAGAGTCCTTCGATGATCGGCGCGACCTTGGTCACTTGATCGAGCCCGATGAAGGCATCCACCTCGTCGTTCAAGGACGACGCCAGATCCTTCGAGAAGCGCTGCGCCATGCACCCGGCGACGATCAGCTTCTGCTCCTTGCGGCGCTTGCGCATGCCCCGGTTCTGGTGGACCTCGAGGATGTGCCCGATCGACTCCTCCTTTGACGAATCAATGAAGGAGCAGGTGTTGACGATGACCACGTCAGCCTTTTCGGCCTCGGGGATGACGATCATGCCAGCCTGATGCAGGTGGCCGACCATGATCTCGCTATCGACGAGATTCTTGGCGCAACCGAGGGAAATCAGACTGACTGTGATCATGGGACGACGGGAGGGCGCGGACGGAAGGGGACAAAAAAACCGCGGCTTTGAGGGCCGCGGCGGATAGGGGGCCAGGCTTATTTCTTCGCCTTGGCCGGCTTGGTCGCGGCGGCCTTCTTCCGTTTGTGGTATGCGATGCGGCGCTTTTTCTTGATGCCCTTGTTGTATTGTTTGCCCATAGGAGTTTGAGAATGAGGGGAGACGCATCGCAAACGCGCCGGTGCGAGTCAAGCGTGGTGCTACAAACAAAATCAGACTTCCCTTGCCGCGATGAAAGCCCTTCACTGTTCGTTTTATGCAAAAAACGTTCGTTATCTTCAAACCAGATTGCATGGAGCAAAAGCACGTCGGCAATGTCGTGGATCGCTTCGAGAAGGCCGGATTTGAGATTGTCGGGTGCAAAATGATCCGTCTGAGCGCTGAAGTCCTGCGCGAGCACTATGCGCATGTCGCCGACAAGCCGTTTTATCCTGAGATCGAGAATTTCATGAGTTCCCGCGCAGTGATCGTCATGGCGCTCGAGGGTGACAATATTGTGGCCAAGGTCCGGGATCTGCTGGGCCCGACCGATTCTCGCAAGGCGGCCAAGGGCACGATTCGCGGCGACTTCGGCACTGAGATGATGAAGAACGTCTTGCATGCCTCCGACAGCGACGAGAATGCCCGCATCGAGCTGGCCCGTTTTTTCAAGCCCGAGGAGATCCTCGGGTGATCGTCGCCGGATCATGAGTTCCCCTCGAGAAGTCCAAGTCCGCGAAGTGCCAATCGAGCTCAGCCAGCTGCTCAAATTCAGCGGCATCGTCTCGACCGGCGGAGCGGCAAAACAGGTGATCTCGGCGGGGAAGGTCACAGTGAATGGCATCGTGGAAACGCGGAAAGGGCGAAAGCTTCTGTCGGGTGATGTGGTCGCTTACGAGGGTGAGTCCGTCGTCGTTTCAATCGGGTGAACCGAGCGACCTGGGGCTGGGCCGAGGGCAATCGCTGCCTCGGCTCGCGAGCTTGACCGCCTGCGGTACGCCTTTGAGCCTCAGCGCATGGCCACACCTGAACTCGAAATCGAAACGCTGCAGACCGGAACCGGACGCGCGCCCCGCAAAGGCGAAGCCGTTACCGTGCATTATACCGGTTGGTTCACCGATGGGGGCAAGTTCGACAGTTCCGTCGACCGCGACGAGCCCTTCACCTTTGTGCTGGGCGCCGGTCAGGTGATCCAAGGCTGGGATCTTGGAGTCGCGCGGATGAAGGTGGGCGACAAGGTGCGGTTGACCCTGCCTCCGGAGCTGGCCTACGGACGCTCGGGTTATCCGGGCGCGATTCCGCCGGATTCGACGCTCGTGTTCGAGGTCGAGTTGCTTTCGATCGCTTGATGCGCGGCCGAGGGCGTAATGACGCCCAGATAACGCCGGCGCCGCGAGGTCGTCGCAGGGTGACGATCGGTCGGGACTCCGTAAGCCTGCCGCCGATACCCGCCCCTCGACGGGTCTGCGGCACACTTGATCTGATAATCCTGCATGCTTTGGAAGATCGCCAGCAATTGCTCCGGGCGTTCATACCGGTCAAGCCCGCGGGAAGCGAGTGCCAGAAGAAGTTCATGCACGGACTCCAAGGTTGAAAGGCAGCCGGGCTGAGGCTGCTGCTTGATCACAAAGCGACTCGGCGCGGACGGAGTAAACATGAGGCGGGGAAGGCGCTGCAGCGAGGGACTCAGTTTGAGCATTTTCCGGGCGCAGCTCCAGGTGGCGTCGAGAATGAGCACGGTCAGCTCCTTTCCCGGCGGGAACGACGCGTTGCAGCGTTCATCGGAGAGGTTGACGGCGGCAGGCCCCGGATAAAGGAGCACGACATGCCGGCGGGGGTCGGAGATCAGGGACTGAACCGCCTCATGGTCGTCAAACGCCACTCCCATATGAATTTCGCTGCGCGCGAGCGCGAGGTGGGTGAGACGTCCGGTGCCGGCCTTCTCGCGCTTGTACTCCTTGGGATGCATGAGGAGGACAAAACGCGTATTTGTATCCATAGGCTGGATGCGCAAGCACCAGCACAGGGCCCGCGGCCAGAAACAGCGGTAGCACGTGGGACGGCTCATGATCGTCAGCTTCGCACAAGCACATGCCGGTCGCGCGCGGTGAAGTTGGGAGTATGATAATGACGCAGGAGGGGAGCCTTCCTCTCGCCGCTGACCGCCAGCAGACCCCCGCCGTTCGCGATCAACGTCTCCACCCAGACGTGCACGCTCTGTTGCCGATGCCGCAGTGGTAGGAAACGAGCTGCGTTGAACCGTCGGGGGGCAGTGCCCGGTCGAGTTCCAGAAGATTTGTGACCATCTGGCTTTCCTCGCCGGTCAGGAGATTCGTCCAAGTGTACCCTGTTTGTCGTTCCTAGTGCCATCAAGTAACACCACGTGGTGACGTGAGCAGCGGAGCGCGTCAGGTCGATTTCGTAGGTTTGCGTGTAGTCGCCTGTGCGAGGGGTGGGTGACAATGGTTTGTTCGGCGGGGCCATGAGTTGGATGGGATGGTTGAGCGGGCTGAGACGCGAGGCATCGGGCCGGATCTCTAGTATCCCGTAAGGTGTCTTTCTTGCAACGCCTGGGGGAAATCCCGGATCACAGCTTGCGTTTTTGGTTAGCTCCCTAACTATCAGCTTCCTGATTGTTAGCTCCTGCACGTTTATTTTTGGACCATGCCACTGTTGATGTTAAAAGATCTCCCGCGATACGAGTGCCTGTTGGAGGCGTCTCGGAAGTTTCCCGACTTGGATCCGTCGGCGATGGAGGTTTATTTGCAATTGCTGCGCGCGGGTGACGAGCTTTACCGCCTGCAAAACGATTATTTATCCACGCATGCCCTGTCTCAAGGCCGGTTCTGTGTGCTGATGCTGTTGCTTGAAAAAGGGGCGGAAAGCCCGGCCTGCGCAAATGGATTTCCGGGCGGCAGTCAAAGTCCGGCGGAGCTGGCTGACCAAGCCAACGTCACTCGGGCGACGATGACCGGATTGATCGACACGTTGGAGAAAGACGGCCTCGTAAAACGGGAGCCCGATCCTAAAGACCGCCGAATGATGTCGGTTGAGCTCACGCCGAAGGCCCACACGTTCATGGCCACGATGTTACCCGGATACTTCCGTCGCATCGCAGGTTTCATGAGCGGGCTGAGCGAAGTCGAACGGCGCACGTTGGTGCAGTTGCTCAGCAAGATTCAAGAGGGGCTCGTCACGCCTGTCCCCGTGTCGAGCGAGACACCTGCGGTTTCCGCGGAAGCTACCTAACCTCTCACACTTTCACCATTCCACACCATGTTTAAGAAATTCCTGCTCGCGATCGGCGGTTTCATCGTCGTCCTCGTTACGCTCGGCGCGGTCAAGAGCGCCCAGATCACCGAAATGACCTCGGCGGTCTTTACGCCCCCGCCCAGCGCGGTCACGACGGCCGAAGCGACCGTCCAGTCGTGGAGTTCCCACCTCCGCGCGATCGGCACGCTCGCTCCGGTGCAGGGTGTTACGGTCAGCCCTGACGCCGACGGGTCGATTGTCAGCATTGCCGTGGAGAACGGATCATTCGTAAAGGCCGGTGATTTGCTGGTCGAACTCGACACCTCCGTGGAGCGGGCACAACTCGGTTCATCCCAAGCCCGCTCCGCCCTGGCCCTCCTTGAGCGCAATCGCTCCGTCGGACTGAAGGAGAAAAATACCATCAGCCAGGCGGAACTCGACACGGCACAGGCGCAGTTCAACCAAGCCTCGGCCGATGTCGCGGCGATTGAAGCCACCATTGAGCGCAAGAAGGTTCGCGCACCCTTCGATGGCCGGGTGGGGATTCGGACGGTCAACGTCGGACAGTACGTG
Organism: Opitutales bacterium; assembly: GCA_038212175.1. Lineage (GTDB taxonomy): Bacteria > Verrucomicrobiota > Verrucomicrobiia > Opitutales > Opitutaceae > CAMAXB01. The sequence goes on from JBBQUU010000016.1 coordinate 56,251, forward strand.
GGCCGCGGACATCCCTTGATGCCACTGCAAAAGCTCGATCCGATCTACGTCAATTTCAGCGTGCCGCAAAGGGAAATCCCGTTCGTCGGCATCGGCCTGGAGGTGCAAGTCTCAATCGACGCCTTCCCTGGAGTGAGTTTCCCAGGCACGTTAAGCGCAATCGATGCCGAGGTTGATTCCTCCACGCGCAATATTGCCGTGCAGGCAACCCTTTCCAATCCGCGCGAGCAACTCCGTCCTGGAATGTTCGCGCAGGTGGAGGTGACCTTGCCTCAGGTCGAGACGGTCGTGGTCGTGCCCGCCACCGCGGTTTCGTATGCGTCCTATGGCAACTCCGTCTTCATCGTGGAGAAAATGAAGGGTGAAGATGGAGCTGAATTCCTTGGCGTCCGGCAGCAGCCGGTGAAGCTCGGCCCGGCGCGGGGCGATCTCATCGTGATCGCGGAAGGCCTTAAAGGCGGCGAAAAGATCGCCTCCAGCGGGCTCTTCAAGCTCCGCAACGGCATGGCCGTGCAGGTGAACAACATCGTGCAGCCCTCCAGCAGCGCCACGCCCCACCCCAAGAATTCCTAGGCACGGACCCCCGGGTCTTTGTCCCTTCCATTAACGCGCGTTCCTTCGCGTTCCTCCCATGCTCAAGAAGAGTTTCACCGACCTCTTTGTTCGCAAGCCAGTCATCGCGCTTGTGGTCAACATCGCCATCCTCGTGCTTGGGGTGGTCGCTTACTTCCAGCTTAACACCCGGCAGTATCCCCGCAGCGACAGCGCGGTGGTCAACGTGTCCACGGTGTATTTCGGCGCCAGCGCCGACACGGTGCGCGGCTACATCACCACCCAGCTCGAGCGCGTGATTTCCAGTGCCGATGGCATTGACTATATCGAGTCGGAAAGTTTCGCCGGAATGAGCACCATTCGCGTGTTTCTCCGGCTCAATTACGACACGAACGCCGCCCTCGCGCAGATCAGCGCCAAGATCGATCAGGTGCGCAATGAATTGCCGCCGGAAGCGGAGGCGCCGACCCTCAACGTCGAATCCAGCGACAGTCAGTTCGCGTCGATGTACCTGAGCTTCTACTCTGATGTCCTCGATCAGAACCAGATCACCGATTACCTGAACCGCATGGTGCAGCCCCGGCTGGCCTCGGTGAAAGGCGTGCAGAAGGCCGATGTCCTGGGTGGACGCGTCTTCGCGATGCGCGTCTGGCTAAAGCCTGACCAGCTCGCCGCGCGGGGCCTGAGTCCCGGCGAGGTCCGAAACTCGCTGCTCGCCAACAACGCCCTCGCCGCCGTGGGCAACACCAAGGGCTCGATGCTTCAGGTGAGCCTGGTGGCCAACACCGACCTGAGAAGCGTCGAGGAATTTCGCGATCTCGTCGTGGCGGAGCGCAACGGTGTTCTGGTGCGTCTCTCCGACGTCGCCGACGTCGTGCTCGGCGCCGAGAGCTACGACCAGGAGGTGCGGTTCGACGGACAGACCGCCACGTTCATGGGCGTGTGGGTTCTCCCGACGGAGAGCACCATCGAGGTGATCAAGCGGGTGCATGCGGCGTTCCCCGACATCCAGCGAAGCCTGCCTGCCGGTCTCAACGCCAAGATCGCGTATGATGCGACTGAATACATCGATGACGCCATCAGTGAGATCTTGCGCACGCTGATCGAGACCCTGCTCGTGGTCATGGTCGTGATCTTCCTCTTCATGGGCTCGTTGCGGTCGGTTTTCATTCCGATCGTGGCGATGCCGCTCTCGCTCGTGGGTGCCCTGTTTCTGATGCTCGTCTTTGGTTTCACGGTGAACCTGCTGACGTTGCTCGCGATCGTTCTCGCAGTCGGCATTGTCGTGGACGACGCCATCGTGGTCGTCGAGAACGTCGAACGCCACATTCGGGAAGGACGGACGCCGATCGACGCCGCCATCTTCGGGGCGCGGGAGCTGGTGGGCCCTGTCATTTCGATGACGATCACGCTGGCCGCGGTGTATGCCCCCATTGGATTCCAGGGCGGCCTGACGGGAGCGCTCTTTCGCGAATTCGCCTTCACGCTGGCCGGGGCCGTGATGGTCTCCGGCTTCGTGGCGCTGACGCTTTCTCCGATGATGAGCGCCTACCTGTTGAAGGGCGGCGACGCCGAAGAGAAGGGACTCACCGGCTTCATCAATCACTCCTTCGATCGTCTGCGCAACCGCTATGAGCGCCTGGTTGGGCGCATGCTGGCTCACCGCGAATCGCCCCACGGCATCGCCAGCCTGCTCCTTGGCGCCCTCGTGTTGTTTGCCGCTCTGGTGGCGATTGCGGTCGCGGTGATCGCCGTGACGAAAGGGTCTTCGTCGGTCGCAGGCCTTGTCGGGTACGTGCTCGTGGGCGTCGCCGCGATCACGCTCTTCCCGGCAACCCTGGTCGCGGTCTTCGACCTTCTGCTGGGCCGCCGTTTCCGCACGCTGGCCAACGTGCTCATGCTGGCGTGCATGCTCATGATCCTGCTCGTGCCCTTCGTGATGTTTGCCCAGAAGGAACTCGCGCCGATGGAGGACCAGGGCGTGGTGTTCACCATTGTGCAGGGAGCGCCGACTTCGACGATCGAGCAGAGCACGATGTTTACCAAACAGGTGCAGGAGATGTACAAGGCGATGCCCGAGTACGCAAACTCGTTCCAGATCACGATGAGCAACTTCGGATTCTCCGGCTTGTTGCTTAAACCGTGGTCGGAACGCGGGCGCACTGCGATCGAAATCCAGCAGGCCTTGCAGGGTCCGGCCGCCTCCATTGCCGGGATGAACGTGATCGTCACCACCCCCGAGCCGCTCCCGTCGGGTGGACAGTTCCCGATCGAGTTCGTCCTGCGTTCAACCGCGGATCATCGCGAAATGCTTGGGTTCGCCGAACAACTCGTCCTGTACGCCAACACCGAGGCCAACGCCGGAGGGGGAGCGCCGACCTTTTACTTCGCCGACAGCGACCTCAAATTCGACCTGCCGCAGGTCGAGGTCGATATTGACCGCGACAAGGTTGCCGCCATGGGGCTCAACCTCAGCGACGTGGCCCGCGACCTCGGCTCGATGCTTGGCGGAGGCTACGTGAATCGATTCGTCAACGACGGGCGCAGTTATCGCGTCATTCCGCAGGTCGAGCGAAGCGAACGACTCAATCCCGAGCAGTTGCTCGACTATCACATCCGCGGTCCGAACGGTTCGCTCATTCCCCTGTCGACGATCGCGACGCTTAAAGAGTCGGTGCAGCCACGGGGCCTGAACCGCTTCCAGCAGCTCAACGCGGTGAAAATCACGGGAGTCGGCCCGAGCATTGACGCCGCGCTTAAGAAGCTCGAAGCAAAGGCGGAGGAGATTCTGCCCGCTGGCTACTCCATCGATTACGGCGGACAATCGCGTCAGCTGCGCTACGAAGGCGACGCACTGTGGCAGGCCTTCGGTCTTGCGCTGTTGCTGATTTTCCTCGTCCTGGCCGCGCAGTTCAACAGCTTCCGGGATCCCTTCGTGATCCTCCTCGGATCGGTTCCTCTAGCCCTCGTCGGCGCCATGCTTCCGATCTTTCTTTGGAAGACGTCCCTGAACATCTATTCGCAGATCGGGCTGATCACGCTGGTGGGCTTGATTGCCAAGAACGGCATTTTGATCGTGGAGTTTGCGAACTCACTGCAGGAGGAGGGCATGGCGAAGCTCGACGCCATTCGACGCGCAGCCGCCACCCGCTTGCGTCCTGTGCTGATGACCTCCGCCGCGACCGTCTTCGGTCACACGATGCTTATTTTCGTCACCGGCCCCGGTGCCGCCGCTCGCAACAGCATCGGCTGGGTGCTGGTCGTCGGCATGGCGATCGGCACGGTCTTCACGCTGTTCGTGGTGCCCGCATTCTACATGCTCATCGCCAAAGACCGCTCGCGCAAGAGGGCGTCTGTCGCCTCGCCCGAGTCTGCGGCACTGCCGGAACTTCAACCGCTCGCCAAGTAATATGAAAGTCCGTCTTCTTCCTTCCCTCAGCCTCCTCCTTGTGGCCACATCGGGCGCACTTGCCCAGGCGCCGGTGCCCGATGTACCCGAACAGCTCGACGTTCGTGCGGCGGTCACGTTTGCGGTGGAGAACAACTTCGCGATCCGCCAGGCTCGCGAGCGGATTCGTGAACAAGAAGGCCTGATCGTGGAGATCAAAGCGCAGGCGCTTCCCAATGCCTCTCTCGATTCCGGTTACACGCGTGGCGCCGACGAGCTGCGTCAGGAACGCGCGACAGGCTTGAACCAAAATTGGACGATCGCGCTGAACGTGAGGCAGATTGTCTATTCGGGCGGAGGCGTGCAGGCTGCACTTGAAGCCCAGCGGCTCGTGCGCGAATCCGCATTGCTTGAACTTCAATCGGTCATCAATGACGCGCTGCTCGATGTCCGTACGCGATTCTACGATGTGCTGCTCGCGCGCGAACAGATCGGTGTGCAGGAACAAAATGTCGATCTTCTGCGTGAGCAGCTTCAGACGGCCCGCAATCGTTTCGAGGCTGGCGCCGTTTCCAACTTCGACGTTCTTCGCGCCGAAGTGGCGGTGGCCAATGCCCAGGCGCCGCTGATCCGTGCGCGCAATCAATACCGCCTCGCCATCGACGAGTTGCGCCGCACGTTGGGTTTCATCAACCCGACGGCAGGCAACGTGACGAAAGTGCCGGAGTTCGTCGGCACCCTCGGCTTTATCCCGGTGAGCTACGATCTGGAAAATTCGATTCGGACCGCGCTCTCCACCCGACCCGAACTCCAGCGTCTCGCCAAAATTGAGGAGGCGAGGGCAGTAGGGGTGACCGCGCAACAGTCAGGTTACCGTCCCGATCTGGCGGTGGTGGGCGGTTATCAAATGCGCAAGGCAGGCGACTCGAACCGGTTCAACGATTCAGACGACGGATGGACCATCGGTCTGCAGTCGAACTGGGCGATTTTTGACGGACGCGCCACCCGGGGACGAGTCGCGCAGGCGCGCTCGCAACTCGAACAGGCCCGTCTCACCACCGCGGAGCAGACTCTTGCGGTGGAGGTCGAGGTTCGTCGGGCCCTATCGTCGCTTCAGGAGGGTGCCGAGCTGGCGGACGCCGCGACGAAGGTGGTCGGACAGGCCGAGGAGGCTCTGCGCCTTGCCGATGCGCGCTACGCTGCAGGATCGGCCACTCAGCTCGATGTGCTGGAAACGCGCGTGGCCTTGACGGAAGCACGCACGAATCAAATTGAGGCAAATTATCGCTACAACGTTGCACTCGCGACCCTGCGGCGCTCCGTCGGCGAGACAGACGCGCTGCTCGCCCCCTGAGTCGTAGCCGAACGACAGCGCTCGCGTTCGTGGAGATTCGGGACAACTTTTCGCGACCTACGGAATTCTTAGCGTGTCTTTGGTGCGAATGACGTCCCTCCGTCCCCTCCTTCTCGGTCTCGCGATCGTCGCGACCGTGCTTTTGCTTACACTCTTGCTGGCGTTTACCTCGCCCGTTCAGACGTGGGCAGCGCGCCGTGCGCTCCATGCGCAGGCGGGTATTCAGGGGGAACTCGGCTCGGTCTCCGTGGGGTTCAATCGCGTGTCGGTCGAGAACCTGCGAATCCATGGCAACGGTTACCGTCTCGTGCTGCCCTCGATGCAGGTGGATATGCCGGTCATTCCGGCCCTGCGCCAGCAGACGATTGCGATCAAGCGGCTGGTGGCCAAAGGCTGGACCCTCGACCTCACTGGGGCGCCCCGGCGATTTGTGTCGGCCGAACGGCGCCCAGACGCCGCGCTTGCGGGCTATTTCGCGTTGCTGGCGGCATCCGCACCCACCACACGCGCGCAAGGGGTGACGCTCCCTCCCGGCTTTCACGGGATATTCGACCATCTCAGCCTGCCCGCTGACATCGTGATCGATTCGGCCGAGTTGGAAGGCGAGGTAATCTTCCCGGTCGCCCCAGGCCAGGCGCCGGCGCGCGCCCGGGTAATGCTCACTGGAGGAAATCTCCGCATGGGCGAGGAAGCGCGGTTCACGCTCGTGGCGGCCGTTGCGGTCGACGATCCTGCCGCGCGCGTCAACCAATTGGATTCGCGCAGCGAACTCGTGGCGCGCATGGACTCGCCGCGAACATTCGACCGCATCACCGCGACGGTGGTGGCCACGGCCAGCGGACCGCAGGCACCAAACGGTGCGCGCCTGACCTTCGACCTCGCGGCGCGCCGGGAGGGTCAGGCGGAGGAGTACGGACTCGCCCTGCGTTCGGCCGTGCGGACGTTGGCGGAGTTCAAGGGAGCGCTGCCGGCGGATGCTCCCGCGCTGACGGGTACTTGGATACTAGATACACGCGCCGCCGATTTGGCACCCTTCGCGCTCGGTCGTCCGTTACCGACGTTTGCGATCTCCGGCCGGGGCACCTACCGGGCGGACCGCGCGCTTTCGTCGCTGCAGGCTGATGGCACACTCGACGCCGCGGCGGAGCGTCTCGAGGTGATTCGACCGGAGCTGGCGTCCATCGGCGCCATCAACTTGAAGGCGGATTTCGATCTGGAGGGGCATGGCCAGACTTTACACATCCAGCGGCTGGGCTTGGCGTTGGCCGGGGCTGCGCCTGTGGCCCGGCTGGACGCACTGCAGGGCTTTGAGTGGAACAGAAAAACGGGCGAATTGCACGTCGCCGAGCCCGATCGTGAGCTCGTGCGGATCACGCTCGAAGGCCTGCCTTGGCAATGGGTGCAACCTTTTGCTCCGGGCTATTCCTTTTCCGGCCTTCCGCTTCACGGGGAATTGCTCGCCCTCGCACGTGGCGGCCGGTTCACCCTTCGGACGGCCACGCCTCTCGTCGCGCAAGGATTTTCGCTGCTGCGAAACGGTGGCCCCCTCCTCCGCGAACTTGATCTCAGTGCCGCTGCGTCGGCCGAATACACGACGCAAGGCTGGCAGGCCGAGCTGTCGAATGTCACCGCACGCCGAGGCGCGAACGAACTCCTTTCCCTCCGCACCCTTGTCGGTCAGTCGCTCGGCCGCGATCAGCCGATCAAGGCAACCGGCACCGTGGAGGCCGATCTCGCCGGATTGCTGGCTCAACCATGGGCGACCACCTATCCGCAACTCGCAACCGGCCAGGCTCGGATCGAGTTCAATCTCCGGCTCAGCGAGCGCGATGAGATCGGAGTAGAGTTTCGCGTGGCCAACCTCGTTCACGAAGATCAGGTACTCCCGGATATCCAAGGTGAACTTCGGGCCGATGTGCAGGCCGATGGGCGGATCGATGCACGGATCCCGCTGAAAATCGAACGGGCGGGCCGCGAGTCCCACCTCGAACTTGTCGCGGCCCTCAAGCCGGTGGCCGATGGCCGCGAGATCACTGCCCAATTGTCCAGCAGTGTTATGTATCTTGAGGACGTTCAGGTGCTCGCTGCACTCGGCGCATTGTCCAATCCTTCGGCTGCGCCTGCGGGCGGGCCGGGTGGGGCACCGGTGCCGGTTTGGTCGGGCTACACCGGCCGCATGATGCTCGATCTCAAGCGTGTCTATTACGCGCCCAACGCAATCGCTCACAACATCGTCGGTTCGATCCGACTCGGACCTTCCGCCCTCGTCGTCGAGGATATCAGCTCCAGCCTGGGCGACGGTGGATTGTTCAAACTGGGCGGTCAGATATCCTTCGACTCCTTTCACGCTGATCCCTATGCCTTGACCGCCGATGTGGCGATCAATGGTTATGATCCGGGACCGTTGCTTCGCGCCCTCAATCCCACGACCGCACCCCCGCTCGAGGGCAAATTCGACCTGACCACGCGGCTCAGCGGCCGTGCGCGTGATCTGGGCGGACTCGCCGATTCCGCCTCCGGCGGCCTCAACCTCAACAGCCGCGGCGGCACCCTTCGCGCCTTGTCGGTCGATATCAGCGAGTTCGCCCGCGCCGGCACCCGCCTCGCAAGCGTGGCGGGTTTGATCGGCCTCGCCACGGGAGACGAACGGGTGCTGAAATACTCCGAGCGGTTGCGCGCGGCAAGCGAACTGACCTCAGGGCTTGCGTCGGTGAACTTCGATCAGCTGACCGTCCAGGTGGAACGCACCCCGGAGAACCACTACATCATCAAGGATCTCGCCATCATCTCGCCGACCGTTCGCCTCCTCGGCAACGGCATCATCGAGCACCAGCCCGGTGTCAGCGTCTGGTCGCAACCCCTTTCACTCCGGCTGCAATTGGGCGCGCGGGATGCCCTCGCCGGCAACCTGCGCACCTTGAAACTGCTCGCCGACGAGACCGATGCACTCGGCTATGCGCCGTTGACGGAGAATCTCGTGCTGGACGGATCTCTCGAAAACATCGGAACGACCCGTTTGCGAGAATTGTTGTTGAGGGCCCTCAACGGAACGTGATCGTCAGGCACGTTTGACGTTCCCGCGATGAAGTGAGACTGCGGAAACCACGCTTCAACGACCACAGTGCGCGTCTTCCCGGCCCAAGAGTGACTCGCCGATTGCCTTGGTCGCGGCCGGCCGACACGCTGCCGGCATGATTGCTTCGGTCGCCTTCCGGAATTTCAAGGCGCTGCGTCACGCCCGGCTTTCCTTGGGCCGTTTTAATCTGCTCATCGGCCCCAACGGTTCGGGCAAGACCAGCCTGATTCAAGCGGTTCTACGCCTGCGAGCGCTCGCAAAATTGCCGTTGCATCCACCCGAGGCGGAGGCCGAACAGCTTCCGTCGTGTCCTGAAGTGACCTTTCAGTTCGAGCGGCCGCATGACGCCCTTGAGGTGGTCATCAGCGGTGTTTCCGATCCGCATTGCGACCAACTGCAGGTGGTTCCGCGCAGCGTCGGCGAGGGGGCGGATGACTGGGCTGGACTGCGCACGTGGGTTCTCCGCATTCGCGGCTACGTGCTCGACCACCATGCGATGGAGATGCCTGCGATGGCCAGGGACGGCAGTGAGCTCTCGCTCAACGGCGGCAATCTCGCCGCCGTCGTGGCCACGCATCGCGAGCGCGAGCCGGAAGCGTTTGCAGCGTTGAGTGCGGAGTTCACCCGCATTCTGCCGGAGTTCCGTGCAATCGAGACGGAGCCTGCGGCGGATGGCAGGATCCGCCTCGTCCTGATCCTGGCCGGGGGCGCTCGCGTCACGGCCGACGATGTTTCCCAAGGCACGCTCTATCTCCTTGCCCTCCTGCTTCTCGCCTACGATCCGAATCCGCCGGCGATGGTGTGCATCGAGGAGTTGGATCGTGGGATTCATCCCCGGCTCCTGCGCGAGGTGCGCGATTGCCTTTACCGACTCAGTCATCCCGAAGCGTATGCCGTCTCGCGTCCTCCGGTGCAGGTGATCGCGACCACGCATTCCCCGTATCTGCTCGATCTGTTCCGTGACCATCCCGATGAGGTCGTCATCGCCGCGAAGAAAGGCTGCGAGGCAGGTTTCTCCCGGCTTTCTGACCGGAAGGATCTCGCCACCCTGCTCGAAGAGGGAACGCTCGGGGACATGTGGTATGCCGGGATATTGGGCGGGGTTCCATTGACCGAATGAAGCTCGCGCTGCTCAGCGAATCGCCCGCAGACGAGGCTGCCCTGCTCGTTTTGGTTGAAGCGGTGTTGAGACGGAAGGTGACGCGGGTGCAACCGGCGTTGCGGGCACGAGGCTGGCCCAACGTCATGCAGGTGATGCCGGCGATCTTGCGGCATCTGCATTTTGAAACCGATGCGGATGCGCTGGTGGTGGCGGTGGATTCGGACGACTCGGTCGTGCACCATGCCGGTCACGAGAACGGCGGAGGCTTCCACCCGCGCTGCCGGATGTGTCAGCTGAACGCAACCTACCGCCAGACCACCAAGCGCCTCCCGCCAGCCCGGGGTCGCGAGCGGGTGCTGCGCGCGATTGGCGTGTCAGTTCCGGCGATCGAGGCGTGGTATCTTTGCGGACGCGACGAGTCGGTGACCGAGGCGGCCTGGGTAGCGGGGCAGGGGAGCGGACGCGCACCTTACAGCCGCGCGGAGCTCAAGGTCCGGGTCTACGGCACGGACCGTCCAAGTCTTCCCCATGCGACAACGTGTGCCCTGCGGGAGGCCCGTCGTCTCGAACGAAATCTTCGCCGGCTGGAATTCGACCACCCGGGCTTCGCTGCGCTTTCCCGTGATCTTCGGGAATGGCCGCAAGTTATTCGTTGACATATAAACGGTTGAATTCACAACGAATTCCATGCAGGAAACCCCGGGCGCCCGTTTGATCCGCGAAGTGCTTGCCACGGCCGATGTGTTCCTGCGCGAAAGTCATCGTCTGTTGCGCCCCCATGGATTGAGCGCCGCCCAGTTTAACGTGCTCAACGTTCTCGGGCGTTCGGACGGTGGCATCAGCCAGCGCGAGTTGAGCGACCGCCTCGTGGTGGACCGTTCCAACGTCACGGGTCTGCTCGATCGGTTGGAGAAGGCCGGCTGGGTGCGAAGATCCGATGACCCGGTGGATCGGCGAATCTATCGCGTGACCTTGACGCCGGCTGGACGGCGGCTTTGGCGTCAAGTGGGGCCGCGTTACGACGCGGTGGTCGCCCAGGTGGTGGGTGGTCTTGAAGAGAAGGCCGTCGCGCAGGCGCTTGGCCTGCTCACGCATTTGCAGACGGGAGCCCGTAAATGGCGGCTGCCCGGAAGTTGATCCGCTCGACCTTTCCCCATGACGCCCTCGGACGAACTCGCCTTGATCAAGCAGCATGTCCGTCGCATCGAGGAGGACCTGGCCCATACCCGGCAGCAGATTGCCGGCTTTGAACAGCGCCTACCCTCCGCCGCACCGGCGACAAGGGCGGCTCCTCTGCTGGCCGCGGCGGTTCCGTCGACCGTTGCCTATGTCGAACCGCCACCGCTGCCCCCACCTTTGCCGGCGACGCCACCCACCCATGCGGTGACGGCACCACCTTCGTTTCCGCTACCACCCAGGCAGGCGAAGGAATTCGTTCCCGCAGAAACGCCGATCGAGGAACCGTCGCCATGGCGGGACTGGCTCACGCGTTTGCAGCTTTGGCCGCCGGCGGGCGAAGGTGACGCCGAGGTGCGCCTCGGTGCATGGTGGGCGACACGTCTGGGCGCCTTCCTTGCCGTGATCGGCGTGGTGCTCTTCGGGGTGTACGTTTCGGTGAATACACCCGCTTGGGTGAAATTTGCCGAACTGCTCTCCATCTCGGCGGCCGTCGCCGGCGTCGGTCTTTGGCTGGAGCGCAAGATTCCCCGCTTCGGGGCGGTGGTCTTTGCGGCCGGCCTCGCGCTGCTCTACTTTTGTGCGTTTGCCGGCTATGCGGTGCCGCCGGTAAAAGTCATCGGGACCGTCGCCGCGGCCTCGGTTTGGCAGCTGGCCGCCGTGGCCTTGCTGGTCTCCGCGGCGGTGCTCCGTCGTTCGCCGACCATTGCCACGATGGCGGTCGGATTTGGCTACGTGACGGCAATCTTCTCCCGGTCGGGCGGAATGAACGAGTTCGCCTTGTGCACCGCCGCCCTGCTGGCGGTCGCGTCGGTGGGCTTTCACCGACTCTTGCGCTGGGAGGCTCCGTCGGTGCTCGCCTTGCCCGGCAGCTACGTGGTGTACGCGTTTGTGCTTCAGGGCGCGTGGATCGGTGCGGGAGCGGCGGATAGCCTTTGGGCGTGGGGCTTCCTTATCGGATTCGCGCTTCTGTTTTTTGCCCGCGATTGGCGTGCGACCGGCGACATAGGGCGCACCTCCGCAGGTGAACGATGGTTTCAAGGCCTCAACGCCGGACTCGCGCTGCTCTTGGGCGTTACCCTGGCGTTGACGCTCTATCGGCCCTACCTCGCCTGGTTCTACTTTGGCGCGGCAGCCATCCTCGCGCTGATGGCGACTGCGAGACGGAGGCAGGTGGAAAACGACGGCGTCGCGGCGGTGCTGTTGGCAAAAGCGACGGGTGCGCTGACTTTGGGCGTGATCGAGATTACGGACGCACGCACGACGGCGATCGCACTCCTGGTCCAGGCGTGGGTACTCCTGTTTACCGCACGGTTCTTGCGGTCAACCCTGATGACCGTGGCCACCGCCCTCGTGGCGGGGATCGCCTACGCATTCTTTGTCGCCGATGCGCTCATGTCGTCGTCCTTCGCTTCGCTCAAAGCAGCGGGTGATGTGGGGTTTGTCGTGGGGTTTGCCTTGCTGGTGTCCGAGTCCGTCGCCCGCCTGACCGCCTCGGTGGAACGTCGATTGGTCGAAGGGGTGGGGGCGCTTCTCGCGTTTGCAGCGGGTTGGCTGAGTGTCGTGCAATGGCAGCCCTCCGCCTGGCTCGCCTCGTGGGCGCTGGCGATGGCCGTGGCGTTGGGAGCAGCGGGCGCGGTGCGCCGGGCATGGTCGCCAATGGGAGCGGCCGGACTGCTGTTGATCGGAGCGAACCTGGCAATATGGAAAGCGGCGATCGCGACGCCGAATGCTTCCCATCTGTGGCAGAACACGGGCGTGGTCGTGCCGGTGATGATCGCGCTCGGCGCATGGGCGCCCGGTGGGTTCGCCCGGTGGACCGGGGAACTGGCATCTCGACTGGCGCGAACCCTTGCGACCGGGCTCTGGGCCATGGCCACCGTCGGAGTGGTTCTCGTCATGTTCAACGCGGGCGAGCCGTTGACCAACGTCCTCGCGGTTTTCGTACTGGCGCTCGGCATGGGCGTTTCAAGTCCCTACCTCAAGGATCGCCGCATGCCGTGGCTCGCGGTGTTGGCGGTCGCGGTGGGTCTGGCCTGCTGGGTGGGACGAGGCGCAGTGGACGCTTCGACCGAGACCTTGCTTGCTCTGATCGTGGTCGCCTGGGCTTTGCCGGTTGTAATGCGGGCATCTACGCGGCATCGAGCTGCGTGCAGCAACGAATCGCAGGGACACGTGATTGAACCTCTGCTGGTTGCAGCTGCGACCTTTGTCACGGTATGTACGCTACCCTGGGTCTTCGCTCCGGAGTATCGCGTCGCGTTTTTTGCTCTCGCCGCGCTGGTTGTCGCGTTCTTGCAGACGAAGCCGGGAATTCCCTCCGCTCTTTTATCGTCGTGGGTGGTGTGGGCCATGGTGGGATTGGCGTCCTTGGAACTCATGGGACCGACGCTTACATGGTCCCTCCGTCTCGGGTTGGGAGGTGCGCTCGTACTTGCCTGGCTGCCGGTGCTTCATCTTGCCCGTCGTTCTAACGACGAATCCGAGCTGCCAGTCTGGCAGCGACACGGTGCGACGATTCAATCGGTTATCGCCGTGTTACTTTCGCTGCTTCTATGCGATGTGGGTTGGGACGGCGCCGGTCACCTCGTCGCGTTGCTGGCCTCGGCCCTGCTGGCGGTGGGCATCCATCGGTTTGTTCGTGTGCCGGCGGCTCGTGTCGGCGCCGTCGTGCTGTGCGGATGGACCTGGGCGCAAGCGGTAACGCTTTCGCGCAGCGGTGCCGCCGACGGCTTTAGTAGCGGTGCGGGCGCGGTGGTACTGACAGCCACCGCGCTGGCGGCTCTCCCGTGGTGGGTGGGTGCAAACGCTCAAACTGACGCGGCAACGGAACGCAGGCGCTTGAGCTGGATAACCGGCGGCGCGGCGCTCGCTCTCGTGTTTCTCTGGTCTTCCGTGCAAAGGGGTGTGCTGGCGCCCTACGCCACCGTGAGCTGGGGCGCGGGAGCCATCGTCCTGTTTGCCGCCGGCCTGTTTTCGCGGTTGCGTCCGTACCGTCTGATCGGGCTCGTCGGCCTGCTCGTTTGCATCCCGCGGGTCTTCTTCGTGGACCTGCAATCGGCGTTTCATCGGATCATTGCCTTCGTGGTTCTTGGGGTGGTGCTCCTGTGGGTGGGCTTTTCCTATCACCGATTTCGTCATTTAATCGTGGATACAAGGGAGGAGCCCTCATGAGCGAATTCGGCACGCGACTGCGAAAGGAATCGTTGCACTGGGTCGAGTCCGGGCTCGTCAGCCCTGCCCAACGGGCGGCGCTTCTCGCCCGGCACCCCGAATCGGCGGGGCCGGGGCGTTTGCTGGGTATTCTTGCCGCCATCGGTGGCGCTCTGGTGCTTGCGGGCATCTGCCTCGTCATCAGCGCGAATTGGCAAAAGCTAAATGACGGATGGAAAATCGCGGGCGTACTGGTGCTGATGGCGGCTGCCTACGGAGCCGGTTGGAGGATGGCGTATTCGCCGGGTCGCTTCCCCCGTCTGGGCGACGTGTTCTTTGGCCTCGGCTGCGGATTCTTTTTGGCAGGCATCGCCTTGGTCTCGCAGATCTATCACCTCAATGCCCGCCCGGCCGGTTATGTGTTCGTTGGCTGGCTGGGCATTGTGGCCGTACCGTGGATCGTGCGCTCGCGAACCGCTCACGTGCTGAGTCTCGCCACGGGATTATTCTGGTTCTGTCTGGAGACGACGACGCAGGGGTCATGGCTGGCGCTGGGCGACGGTTTGCGTTCCGGCCGGGAGCTCTGGTTGCTCATGGCACTTGGCGTACCCGTCTCCTTTGCGATCTGGCTCAGCGGCCTCGGGTTGCGGGGAACGGCGTTTCGGGGCTTTGCTTCGTGGCACGAACATGCAGGGGCGATGCTCGCCTGTTTCAGTCTCTATGGATTGGGATTTGTCCGTCACGACTGGCGTTTCGAGTCGGGCTTAGCCGCATGTTCGTTCGCACCGATCGCGTTCGTGCTGGTGGTGTTTGCAGCGGCCGCGGTGTTTGCGTGGCGACGCGCGAGAAAGGACACCGTCTCGTTATTGCCGTGGTTTGCCCTGGCGGGTGTTCCCGTGGCCGGCGTGCTTGCCGGCTTGAACCTTCAGGACGGCGGTTGGTTGTGGAGCGGGCTGTCGTGGGTTTCGCTCTTCGCGCTCAATGTCGCGATGGTGAACATCGGGCTCGCCTCCGGAAGGGCAGGGTGGGTCAACGTCGCACTGCCGTGGATCGCTCTCAACCTCTTCACGCGCTACTTCGATCTCTTCGGAACGATGATGGAGGGCGGCGTGTTCTTCGTGGTCACAGGCGTCCTGATGCTCGCGGTCGTTTTTTATCTCGAACGCAAACGGCGCTCCCTGCTCCTTCGTCTGCATTCAACCCGGGAAACCTCATGAGGGCGCGTCGCAGTCTGCTGTGCGTCGTAGCCGTGCAGATGGCTTTCCTGATCGCCTGGGCGGGTTATCATGAGCATCTTCAGCGCACGGCGCCGACGATACGGTTGAAGGTGCTGCCCGTCGATCCGCGGGACCCGTTTCGCGGCGATTTTATGGTGCTAAATTTCGAGATCAGCCGCACCACGGTTTTTTCGAAGGACGCCGAGAGGCAGGGAAGGGTCTGGGTTGCCTTGCGGGTCCAAGATCAGTGGCACGTGATCGATCAGATCCTTTGGCAGACTGACCGCCCTTCTGGCGACGGGCGAATCTGGGTCTCGGCCACGGCGTTTCCGCTTCATCGGTCGCCGGACGAGACAGCGTTGCAGCTTCGCTATGGCATCGAAGAGTTCTTCGTTCCCGAGGGACGTGGGACCCCTCGTTTCGACCGCATGGAGGTGGAAGCCGCCGTGAGCCCGTCCGGTCGGCTCTTTATCACGCGGGCCTGGCTCGATGGAGAGATCTTTCCCTAAACTGCCGGTCGCGCTTGCTGCCTGGTCCATCGCTTCCCTTTCTTACGTAGCCCCATTACACCATGTCCGCCCCCCTGCCGTTTCGCCGTTCCACGGTTCCTTGGTTGATTGAAAAGATCGCTGCCGCCGTTGCGCGCTGTCTCTACCGGGTAAAAACCCGCGGCTTCGAACAAATCCCGGCAACGGGGGGGGCGTTGATCCTGGCGAATCATCTTTCGTATATCGACCCCGTTCCTCTTCAACTGGCGTGTCCACGCCCCCTGCGCTTCGTGGGCTTTCAAGGTTTCCTCAACGTCAACCCGCTCTTCCGCTGGCTGTACCGGATCAGCGGCACGATTCCCGTCTCGTCGACGAACGCGCTCGCGACCACCCGGCGCGTGGTCGCGGCGCTGAAGGCGGGAGAACTCGTCTGCCTATTTCCGGAAGGCTCGATCTCGCGCACCGGACAATTGCTGCGCATCCAGCGCGGCTTCGAGGTGATGGCGAGAAAGGCCGGAGTGCCGGTCATTCCCGTCGCCCATGATGGACTTTGGGGCTCCGTCTTCTCCTTTTCCGGAAACAAGTATCTTTTCAAGTCGCCGCGCCTGATGCGCACTCACGTCTTTGTCGCGTGGGGCAAACCTCTGCATGCCGAAGCGGCCACGGCGCCGGCCGTCCGCCGGGCGTTGCTCGACCTCGGGTGCGAAGCGTTTGAGGAGCGTCCGCAACTCAAGCGCCATCTCGGTCGGGAGATTGTTCGTGGCCTTGCGCGGCGGCCGTGGCGCGTGGAGCTCATCGACCGTACCGCCGAGCGGCGTGAACTCAAGGCGGGGGCGCTCATCGCCGCAGCGGCGGCTTTCTCCCGTCACCTGCGCAAGCACGTGGCCGAACGGCGCGTCGGCATTGTACTCCCTCCCGGGGCGGGTGCGACCATCGCGAACCTTGCGGTGATTTGCGCGGGCAAGATTCCCGTCAACCTCAACTTCACCGCCGGCCGCTCCGCGATCGAAGCCAGTCTTCGTCTGGGTGAGATCAAGACGGTGATCTCGGCCGATGCCGTGCGGGCGAAGGTGCCCAACTTCCCCTGGCCCGAGGGCACCCTGGATTTGCGCAAAGAGATTCAGGCGATGGGCGGCAAACGTGCCATCGTGCCCTGGCTCGCGGCGGCGTGGTTGCTGCCCAACCAACTCTTCGCCTCGCTGCTCGGTCTGCCTCACCGGGGGGATCGCGAGGAGGCCGGGCTGTTGTTCACGAGTGGAAGTTCGGGCGAACCCAAAGGGGTTGTGCTCACGCATCGCAACATCCTCGCGAACTGCTGGCAGATTTCGTCGCTTTCCATTCTGCCCGACACGGCAACCATGCTGGCCTGCCTGCCCATCTTCCACAGCTTCGGCTTCACCGTCACGTTGTGGTATCCGATGATTCGGGGCTGCCGCGTCGTCACAGTGCCGAGCCCTCTCGACACGCGCAAGATGATCGATGCGGTGCGCGACGAGGCCTGCTCTGTGATGGTCGGGGCGCCCACGTTCCTTCGCCCCGTGCTCAAGAAAGCGGAATCGGGCGAACTGCGCACCCTCGATCTGGTCGTATCCGGCGCCGAGAAAATGCCCCTGGATCTCTACGAGGGTTTTCGCGAGAAGTTCCACCTCGAGATCATGCAGGGCTATGGCCTCACCGAGACCACGCCGGTCTCCTGTGTGAATCAACCCGACCCGCCGGTCGTCACGGCGACCGCCGATCCGCAGGAGGGGAAGCGGCTCGGGTCGGTCGGCCGCATGCTCCCGGGAATGACTTCCCGTATCCTTAATCCCGATACAATGATCGAGCAGGATCCCGGGACCCGGGGCATGGTCGTCCTTCGCGGCGCCAACGTGTTCGGCGGCTACCTCAGCGACGAGGAGAAGACGCGCGACGCCTTCCACGAAGGTTGGTTTGTGACGGGAGATCTCGGGCGGATCGATGAGGACGGATTCCTTTGGATCGAGGGCCGCCTCTCGCGTTTCTCCAAAATCGGCGGCGAGATGGTCCCGCACGGCACGATCGAGCAACGGCTCGTCGAGGCTTTCGATCTTGATCAATCGAATGGTTACGTGGTGGTCGTGCTCGGCGTGCCCGATGCCCAGAAAGGCGAGGCACTCGTGCTGCTCACGACCCTGCCGCTGACCGCGGAGGAGGTTCGCGAGAAACTGGCGGCCGCGGGCCTGGCCAATTTGTGGATTCCGCGCCTCGTGCACCGGGTCGAGTCCATCCCCGTGCTCGGGACGGGCAAACTTGACCTGAAGGGGTGCCGCCAGATCGCCGTCGAGGCGCAAGGTCTGGTGTAGCCGCCCGCAGGGATGGAGCAGGGCTTCGGGCATCGGTGACTGACGTAGGGAAAGGCCCAATGGTGAAAGCTGCGCCTTCGGCGTAAGGTGTCGTTCGACGCTTTCCCCGTTACGCGTCGATTCACGCTCCGTAACATAAATCTTCATGAACGTTCGCATTCCATCGCTGGGCTTTGCCCTGGCAATTCCCCTGGCGCTGCTTGTCGGCTGTGCCTCCGTGCCCGCCTCCCGGGTTGTCTCCGCGCCACCTCCGCCCGCGCCTACGTCTCCCTCGGTGGTGATGGTTACTTAGAACCCGCCCGTCGCGCAGGCTCAACAGGTCGCCATCGTCACCCAGCTAGGTTCTCCCAACAGCTACGTCGTGATTCCGGCGCCGCCAGTGGCCGCGCCCGAAGCCGTCCCGACCCAACCCAGTTCGCAGCACGTCTGGATCGCCGGTTACTGGACGTGGCAAAACGGCCGCTACGCCTGGCGCGCCGGCATTTGGGAGGTGCCGCCGCACGCGCGCGCGACTTGGACAAATCCCCGTTGGGAAGCCGAGGGCAACGCCTATCGGTTCCATGAACGGGGTGTGAGACCGGAAAGTAACCTGATTATGAGCAACGAGGGGCAAAGAGGTGTTTTGGGCTTGTAATTTGTATCACAATCGAAACAAATTAGTCATGCCTTCATCAACTTCCACTCTGCAGCAACAGCGCGATCACGTCCTGGAACAGATGCGCTCTCTCGACACCTTGCGCCGGGGCTCCTTGAGCGAGCAGTTCTTCAAGTACCAACAGGCCGGCAAGACCCTGCTCCGGGGGCCGTATTTCCTGCTTCAGGGTTTTTTGCGTGGGAAAAAGTTCGCGGAACGCATTCCGGCCGAAAAGGCCGGCCAGGTGGCGCAGCAGGTGGAAAACTATCAGCGCTTCCAGGCGCTGGCCGAACGCTTCGTCACGCTCACCGACGAGATGACCCGATTGCACGATCAGCCCGAGAGTAAAAAAAACTCCAGACGCAGGAAATAGCCGACGAGCGCTACCGGGAGACCGAAAGTTTCCTGAAGGTGATCCGCACGGACTTCGTCCAAAAAGGGCGTGCGCAATATGGAGAGCGTGGAAATGGGCTTGCGGGAAGCGATCATGAAGGACGCGCGCCGGATCCTGGAGAGGTTATATCAGGACCCCGATCTGACGATGCCCAACCACGCCGGCCGGCCCGGAGAAAAATGCCATCTGCAACGAGCCAAGGACGTCGAGACCCTCTTCGGCACGATTACCCTGCGCCGAAAATACTTCTACCACGAGTCGAGCGACGAAGGCCGGGCGCCCCTGGACGAGGCCTTGGGGCTGGTGAACGGCTATTCGCCCAGCGTGGTGCGTTTGGCCAACCGGGCGGCGGCGAGAACGGGCTTCGCCGCCGCCAGCTCAGACCTGGCCGCCATGGCCACCGTGCACCTCGACGGCCGCCAGATCCAGCGCCTGGTCAATCTCGCCGCACCCTTGGTCGCCGGGAAGCGTGAGCACGTCAGGCTCCCGCGGGACGCGCAATCCGATCCGGTCCCCGTTCTCTATGTCGAGGTCGACGGCACCGGGGTGCCGATGGACCGCGCTGAACTCGTCGGCCGTGCAGGCAAACAGCCCGACGGCACG